>JBBAON010000027.1:0-16064 GCA_040401435.1 Candidatus Methylopumilus sp. | reverse complement strand
CACCCGCAGAGGTGTTCCATCAATCACTCAAGCGCGTTGCGCTTCGAACTTGAATCCGCCAAATATATATTTTCATGATTAATAATTTAAAATGAGATTTTAAGATGAATAGTAATACTTCAAACAACCAAATGGAAGTTGCAAAAATTTATTTTCTAAAAGGATTGCAAGAATATGAAAACGGAAACTATTTATTCGCAATAGAAAATTACAAGAAATCACTGGAAATTGTCCCAGACAGACTTAGCACATTAAATAATTTGATTGCATCTTTTTTTAAAATAGGTAAACTCAAAAGTGCTAAATATTATATTAATATCGGATTAACGATAAATAAAAATGATGATGTACTGTTATTGAATGAAGGAGTATACAATCTAAAAGTTAAAAATTTGGAGTCAGCTTTAATTTCTTTTAACAAAGCAATATTCGTCAACCCACTTTATTGTGAAGCATATTCTAATATAGGTTTTGTTTATGAGTTATTAAATGAACCAATTAAAGCAATGCAGAGTTACAACAAAACTCTTGATATCAATCCATATTTTATTGAAGCACTATATAAAAGAGGTAATCTTTTTGTAAAATTAGGTGACAACGTAAAAGCATTGTGTGACTTTAATAGGGGCTTAGAGATAAATCCAAATTATCAAGACATAACGGCTTGCTGTATGGGAGCCAAAATGCAAGTTTGTGATTGGGAAAATTATAATGAAGATATAGAAATATTAAAAAATAAAATTCTAAAAAATAACATTGTGACATCCCCTTTTCGAATACTCTCTTTTTTTGATTGTCCAAAACTACATTTAAAGACTGCAGAAAACTATGCCGAAGCAGAAATTCCATACGATAATATACTTGGAAATATAATTTTCACAAGAAGTAATACAAAAATTAAAATTGGTTATTTTTCTTCGGATTTTCATAATCACGCTACAAGTTATTTAATGGCAGAGATTTTTGAGTTGCACAATAGCGATAAATTTGAAATTTACGCCTTTTCATATGGTCCTAATCATGAAGATGAAATGCGACAAAGGCTTAAAAATGCATTTTATAAATTTATAGATGTTACAATTATGAGTGATCTTGAAATTTCATCATTAGCAAGGCAATTGAATATAAATATAGGAATTGATTTAAAAGGTTATACTGGTGGACAAAGATGTGGTATCTTTGCAAAAAGGTGCGCGCCAATTCAAATTAATTATCTTGGATATCCTGGAACTATGGGATCCAAACTTTATGATTACATTATTGCAGATAAGGTATTGATATCCGAAAATGAATTTGATAATTATTCAGAAAAAATTATCTTTTTACCTAATTGCTATCAACCAAATGATTCCAATAAAATAATTTCCGATTGTAAAACAACAAAGGAAGATTTTAATTTACCCTTAAACTCTTTTGTATTTTGTTCATTCAATAATACATATAAAATTCAGCCCGATTTATTTAAGATATGGTTGAATATATTAATCAAAAAACCAAATAGCGTACTTTGGTTAATAGATGACAACCCTATCGCAGTTTTAAATTTGAAAAATTTTGCTGCTAAAAATAAAGTAAATCCAGATAGGCTCATTTTCGCTAAAAGAACTAATTTATCAGAGCATTTGGCTAGGCATAAACATGCGGATTTATTTCTTGATACTTTCCCTTATAATGCGCATACAACAGCAAGCGATTCATTATGGTCTGGACTACCAGTACTAACGTGTAAAGGAAATTCTTTTGCAAGTAGAGTTGCAGCAAGTCTTTTATCATCATGTGGTTTATCTGATTTCATCACAAATACATTTAATGAGTATGAAAGCAAAGCTATTGAGTTATCTAATAACCCTGAATTAATTCTGAAAGCAAAAAACCACATCAATCTTAATAAATTTATATTGCCTTTATTCGATGCAAAGCTATATGTTAAAAATATTGAAACAGCTTATACACTTATTTACGAAAATTATTTAAATGGTGTTTTACCGAATCATATCTACATTGATCAATATAATTAATTTATTTTATATTAATCTAACTCTAAAAGTGGAAATAGTTCATGCATCAAAATGTAATTAAAGTATTCATAGGCTACGACCCCGTTGAAAGTGTTGCCTGGCATACAATGGCGGCCTCAATTTATAGGCAGAGTAGTAGGCCTGTTGCTATTGTGCCTATTAATTTACAAAATTTGAATGGAATTTTTACTAGGCCAAGGGACACAAAACAATCAAACGAATTTTCTTTTTCGCGGTTCTTAGTGCCTTACCTTTGTAACTTCGAAGGACAAGCAATCTTCTTTGATTGTGATCAAATGCTAAGAACTGATATTGCTGAAATATTTACAGCCATTGATGAACAGCCAGCTAAAGCGGTTTATGTTGTTAAACATACTTACGAGCCAAGGGATGATATTAAGTATTTGAATACTGTTCAATATAAATATCCTCGCAAGAACTGGTCATCTGTTGTACTTTGGAATTGTGATCACGAGAAAAACCGAGTTGTTACGCCTGAATTTGTAAATAATTCTGAAGGATTGAAGCTCCACAGATTTACTTGGCTTGATGACAATGATATTGGCGATCTTGATATTAGATGGAATTGGCTTGTAGGTGAGTATGATGATCCGCCCGATGATGTTAAAAACGTACATTGGACTGTTGGTGGACCATATTTCCATGAATATGAAAATTCTGATTTTTCAAGTGAGTGGTTTGCTCAACGAGAAAAAATGCAATATTGTTTGCAACGAAATGCGCAGTTATTAAACAAAAAGTAAAATAGATATAATGAAATGAATATGAAAACAATAACTAATGAATATTTAGAATTACAAAAACAACTTCATCTTAATCCAGATTATGGTATAGCGTCATTATCTTTTGCGCCAATTATTGCTGAAATAATCAAGAAGGCAAATATAAAATCCTTATCTGATTATGGTGCAGGCAAAAAGAATTTACTTTTAGGACTTAATAATAATGGTATAAAAGATATCGAATATTTTCCTTACGATCCTGCATTTCCAGAATATGGCGGACCAGTTGCTTCACAACTTGTATGCTGCATAGATGTACTTGAGCATATTGAGCCTGAACTTATTGATAACGTAATCAAAGATTTGGCTGGCATTGTCACTAATTTAGGTTATTTCTCAATACATATGGGGCCCGCTAAGAAAATTCTTGCTGATGGAAGAAATGCACATTTAATTCAAAAGCCATGCTCGTGGTGGCTTGCTAAAATTGTTGAGCATTTTGAAATAGTACAGTTAATGAGCCATCGAATTATGGGTAATGGTATTTGGATGATAGTAAGTCCGAAGATTGATGATTAAATGTTTATTTAATTAAACGCCTTCGTTTTTTATTAAACTTTCTATGTGATTTTTTTATGCAAATAGATTAAAATTTTATACTTTTAAATATTTTTAAATCAACCTAACAGGAAAAGCAAATGAAAAAACAGTTAACAGCATTAGCCATCGCAACAACCCTAGCTAACTCCGCCTTCACCCAATCCAACGACACCACAGCCAAAGTCAAATCCTCAGGCGCCATCACCATGGGTGTACGAGACTCCTCAGGCGCTCTCTCCTACACCTTAGGCGACGGAAAATACGCCGGCTACCACGTCGAAATCTGCCAACGCATCATCGACAACCTCGACAAAGCTATCGGCAAGAAGTCAGAGGTGAAATACATATCCGTCACCTCACAAAACCGCATTCCCCTCACTCAAAACGGTACGGTCGACATTGAGTGCGGATCCACCACTAACAACACCGCCCGCCAAAAAGACGTAGCGTTTGTAAACACCACCTATGTAGAAGAAGTGCGCATTGCCGTCAAAGCCAACTCAGGCATTACAACCATTGGCCAGCTGAACGGTAAAAACGTAGCCACTACAACAGGCACTACCTCTGTTCAACTCTTGCGCAAGCACGAGCGCGCAACTGGTGTCGACTTCAAAGAGATCTTCGGCAAAGACCACGCTGACAGCTTTTTGTTGCTCGAGTCTGGCCGTGCAGATGCCTTCGTGATGGACGGACAAATTTTGGCGGGCAATATTGCCTTGTCTAAGGCGCCCGCTGACTACAAAATTGTGGGCGAAGTGTTGAGCGTTGAGCCCATCGCCATCATGATCCGCAAGGACGACCCAGCATTCAAGAAATTAGCGGACGACACAGTTAACGCCTTGGCCAAGTCTGGTGAGCTTGCTAAGTTGTACGACAAGTGGTTTGTTCAACCCATTCCTCCAAAAAATACGCGTGTAGGTTTGCCAGCAACTGACTTCACCAAGGCTGCTTGGGCCACGCCTAACGACAAGCCTGTTGAGGAATACGCTAAGAAGTAATGATCTTTACAAGTCATCTGTCATCTGAACAATTTGTGTAGATGGTTTGTTAGTTGTGTTTTAAAGACATTAAAGTGACGGTAATCGTCCCCTAGAACCAGAAGCGCCCACTTCAGGCGCTGAACCTAATCAGGCATTTGAAATACTTAGATTAGAAGCTTGACCTTAGCAGAAAATGATGGGTTATTTCAGGTGCGGGTACAAGGGGTTGATTCTGAAATTTCCATAAATTGAAAGGCGTACCCATCATGTTAGTTTGCGGACGCATCGCGAAGTACAAGCCGCTCTATGAATTCACACCAAATCCGTTCAATATTTGAAAAATTAAATTGGGTAACAATGGTTTTCTGTGCCGAAAGAACGCTCTCATGAAACAAATTAGGATTCTTTAGTAGAGAGATAAGGTCGGATGAGTTTATGTCCACAAAATGTTTTGAAAATTCTGCATATGAATTTACATTGGAAGCGGCTACAGGAAGTCCAAGTGCGAGTGCTGTAATTAGCCGGTTTGCCCCAACGCCATTTTTACGGATATCTAATGGATCAGAAGGGATAATGCATATATCACTTATTAAAGCAGTCTCCACCATTTTGTGTAATGACCATAAGTTTAAATTTATATGTATTTTTGATTTAGATTGAAGACTTGTTGATTTAAAGATAGCTATACCTTTTGCATCAGTTAACACATCTATAGTTATAGGATCATCAAATTTCAACTTCTCGATAAATGTGAAAAGATATTTTAAATTTGATTTTGCACCAAACCATAGTATTTTCTTCGGGGTTTTGTTTAATTTGCGGGGTGGTAATGTATCAAACTCAATAGCATCAGGGATGTGTTGAATAATAGCTTTAGAGAATGGCTCTACCAATTCAGCCATTTTTTTTGAGGGTACAGTGACAAAATCAGCTAAATTAATATTCTTCTTATAAAAATTCGTCTGGTTGGAAACAATACCTAAATGATGGTCACTGTAATCCATAACAATTCTTGTTCCTATATTCTTGAGAAATCTAATTTCATTGCTCCATAAATTTACTCTTTGAGGCACATTTTCAGGCGAACCTAACTTACCAAATATTGCTATATCTAAATTATTATTGTTCGGGCAATAACTACCAAATGTAACGGCATGCCCTTTATTCAAAAAACCAGCAATGGCTGGAGCGGCCCTGAGTCGTATGCTTGCTAGTTCGTTTTTTTGAAGTTCGTCAAATGAAGTTTGTAAAGGCAGGTAGTAATGAATATTCATGTTAGTCATTCTCGTACACTTCGTTTAGTGTCAATTAGGGCATGAGCAAGATAAAAAATATTTTTAGATGCTTATTGAGTTATTAGTCAATCATTTTTTGGGATTTTCTTGTCTGCTAAGGGTGCGGTGGTGTCAGCTTCGACAGAATTATATTTTCAAGATACTATTAACCATAAAGTGTAGAGTAGGAACTGCTTATTTCAATTTCATTAATGAAAAATTGACTAACTATTCGGAACTGGTGACCAGTCTTATCTACGATTAATCTGATGTACTGTAAAATTCAATGAAAAGTTTATATGGAGCAGAAAAATGATTAAATTAAATTTAGGATGCGGTGACAAGATATTAGATGGCTATGTCAACGTTGACGTTGTTCAAGAACGAGCTGGAAGACACCCAGACATAAATTGCGACATTAGAAAACTAGATGTATTTTCAGACAATTATTGCGATGAAATACTTGCAGTGCATGTTATTGAACATTTTTGGCGCTGGGTTGTGGAAGCTGTCTTAAAGGAGTGGATTCGCGTACTTAAGCCTGGAGGCAAAATGATTTTAGAATGCCCCAATCTGATGACAGCCTGCGAAGAGTTTCTCAAAGATCCAGACAAATCTTCTCAACCTGGGCTCGAAGGACAAAGAACAATGTGGGTATTCTATGGGGACCCAAGATGGCAAGATACATTAATGGTTCACCGCTGGGGGTAAACACCAAATTCACTGGCTTTATTTTTGAAAACTTGTGGACTTGCAAATATCAAGCAAGAGGCGGCCCAGTACAAGCTAAGGGAACCTCGAGATATGAGAGTGACTGGATTGAAGCCTTTTAGTCAGGCAAGTAAAACACCGAGTTTCTTCTATAGGAAAATGAATTATTCATACAAGCTAATTTAAAAAATTTTAAATAATAATCAATTTGTATCCTTATAGACGTGATAATATAGGGATGCCTGTGCAGGTTTCTAGTGGGTCATTACACAGACGCAAAAGACCATAAGTGATGGAATCGAAGTTCAAATCGAGAATAGACAAAAATAGTGAAAAACCAAGATAAATCATTAACTCACGAAGACCTGATGTGGAAAAGTTGGAGCACTAATTAATTAAAGTGTATTATGTAAATATGAAACCAATCTAGTCCCACATACTCCACATCTTAATTGTACAAGTGAGGTTGTGCCTGAAATCTTTGGAAAAAAGAATCTGTATTTGACGTTCAAAGGGCTGACAAATATAACTTCCTCGATAGTTCTTTTGGAATTACAAAAGGTACATGATACTTTACTTTTAGTCGAATCGCTGTAAACGGTTTCGCTTAACTCAGTAAGTTTTTTTAATTTGTTTTGTTTTTTTCGGTAATGATGACATTGCAACATAGGCAGTAAAAACATAGAGAGTAATAGAATCGTAAAAAATACCCAAACCAACTCCGGGTGATTCATATATGCTCTAGAGAGGTTTTTCACTTTGCTACTGTTGTATTTAAATAATCAGCAGATAAACTAGTAACAATATCGATAATATTATTGTTGTTCATTTCTTCTAAGGTGAATTGGGCATTTGCAAGCAATGAGAATAAAGCCTCTCTCCCATCCGCCATGACAGGTTTTTCTATTTCATTAATCGGAGTTGCCAAGGCGCTTGCCGCACATGTCCCAGTTGTGATAACGGGGACTCCCAGCCTTAGTGAATCGAGCGCAGCGGCTGAAACATGCGTCACCACACACCAAGCCTGATAAATCAATTCATCAATATCGTCTTTTGGGGATAATTCTTTGTGTCTGATAAAAATAGGCCTTTCTGTGTGTTTCCGGATCTCTCGCATAACTGCTTCAATCCATTGGGAAAGTGTGCTACCGTAAAAGCGATGCAACATATCGCTTGATGGACATATGACGATAGGCCCATTACGCGACCTATTCCAAGGCAAAATACTTCTCCCCAAAATCTTTAAAATCTGTTCATAGCGATTATTGATCACTCCCCGAGGCAGCCCTGTAAACTGGAGGGCATTAGGCGTTACTCTGTAAAAAATATTTCTACCAAAATATGCATTATCTACTTGATAAAAATTACAACCGTTGACCCGGGTGCTCTGCATCAATTTATCAGCCCCACGTATTAGACCCCAAACAATCGAGTCGCCCCCTAAATAGTTAGGATTTGCATTAGGGGAGAAATAAACCGCGCCTGAGCCTTTCGCCATAGCTTGAATTACAGATAACCTAATAGGGCTTCCGCATCCGTACGCATGCAAATTAATAGTCATTTCTTTCTCTCAACCGATAGTCATCGTCAAAAGAGACTCCATTTTTTTTTCTGGTTGGCCCCTTTAAATGATCGAAAAATTTCCCTAAATCACAATTTATAAAGGGATGTTGAGTATCGGCGGCGGATCCAGATATATTTTTGAAACTAACGCCCTCTTTTTCAAAATCAATCCTGACCCTATCCCATATCCATGAGTCATGCCATTGTTCAAAAGTGAATATCTCACCCGACAGATAAATTGAGGCCACACGCTCTAAAAATAGCAAAGTACTAGAGTGCTTAGGATTAAAGGCTAGGAACCCACACTCAGAATAAGCGCCTTTAGGAGGGAAGTTATTCCTACCTAGATAACTCATCAATTGATCATTATCTGGAAAAAATCGAATTAAATCATCGTTTCCAAAAATTCGTAAACAGCGAATGTCTGCATCTATCCATGCAAAATCAATATCATGTCCTATGATCGATAAAGCTTGTAGTAAAGCAAAAACTTTAAAAGAAAACTTTACAGCATCAAAGTTTAAATCGTAGGAAAAATGTAACTGATTATTAGTATCCTTAGTAATTTTATAACCGCGCGCCTCGTACAAATGTCCAAATTTTTTAATGAACTCTTTGTGTCCAGGATGATTAAAAGATACTAATTCAACATTAGGAATATTGACTCTAGGTTGCCATTCTCCTTCGAATATAACCAGCAATTTTACTGATTGATCTGATTTTTCGGAAAATTCATGAATCATTCTTTTAGCATATTGCTCATATAAATTAGCATTAAAAGAAGTAATCAGTAACATGCAATTTATATCCGTCTTTAAATAGTTTGAGAAAAATGGGCTAATTTCTTGAAGCAGAGATGGACTTATTTGATGTTTATTTTACAAATATCTAGTCGACATTTTAGCCGTACGGGATGGATTTTTTGCCGTATGTTCCCCATTCTTACTTAAAGTACCTATCTAACTCTTCAAAACCAAAGTATGCGTTTAAGGGGTAATGGTAATTGTTGATTAATGCGTCGCTAAAGCAAAGATATAAAATATAGTGATTGACACCTTAAAATAATATGGCTAGACTGACCATATGAAGGCGATAAGAATTTTCCATGACAAGACCTTATTGCCAGACGGATTTATTGTTGAAATGGTTATTTGGCAACTTCCCCAAGTAAGTATCGAAAGGCCGCATGGTCTGAAATACAGGTTGTTTTTTGGTCGCGGTGGTCAACGCCTTGTTGGTTACGACAACGAGCGTGGCAAAGGGGACCATAAGCATATTCTGGATATCGAGAAGCGATACAAGTTCACCTCGATTGAAAAACTAGTGTCTGACTTTCTTTCAGACGTAGAAAGGGTAAGAAATGAGCAAAACAAATAAAGTACAAATCCATGTGGATGGCCTTGCAGCGATGGGCACCCGCTTTGCAGGTGCTTGGAATCGTGCTGTTGCGGGCAAGAAAGTTGACGAATCTCACATCACTTTCTTGAATGTCCAAACTATGTTGGAAACGTTGTCGCCACGTCGCTTAGATTTGCTCAAATTTGTCCGTCAACATGGTGCAGAAAGTGTGAAATCCTTGGCGCTGGCACTTCAGCGTGACTATAAAAATGTGCACCATGATGTGAGCGTTCTTGAGTCGGCTGGTCTATTAATCCGTGACGGCCGGAAGTTGTCTGCACCCTGGGATGAATTAAGTGCAAGCGTGTCCTTGACTGTTACTTAAAAAAATATAAATTTATATAAATACTTATATAATTAGTTCAT
This sequence comes from Candidatus Methylopumilus sp., assembly GCA_040401435.1. Taxonomy (GTDB): domain Bacteria; phylum Pseudomonadota; class Gammaproteobacteria; order Burkholderiales; family Methylophilaceae; genus Methylopumilus_A. The sequence goes on along the minus strand of JBBAON010000027.1, from coordinate 6,411 downwards.
GAAGAAATTATCCTTTTTAGGCAGTTCGCTGGAAGATTTGCGTGAATTCCCTAAATCGGTTAAGGGTGAGGCGGGCTATCAGCTTGAAAAAGTTCAAAGTGGCTTTGAACCTGATGATTTCAAACCTATGCCCACCGTTGGCAAGGGCGTGTGGGAAATACGCATAAGAGATGAAGTGGGTCAATTTCGCGTCCTCTACATTGCAAAGCTAAAAGATGTTGTGTATGTCTTGCATTGTTTCCAAAAGAAAACTCAAAAGACTTCACAAAAAGATTTGGAACTATCCAACAAACGCTTACGTGAACTACTACAAGGACAAAACTTATGAAACCTGTACTATATGAAAGCGTTTGGGACGCCATTGCTGACACGCCACAAGAAGCAGCCAGCATGAAAGCGAGATCAAAACTCATGATGGAGTTGAGTGAGATCATCAGCACGCGAAAGCTGCGCCAAAAAAAAGCCGCTGAATTGTTTGGCGTAACCCAACCCCGCATATCTGACCTCATGCGCGGCAAGATTCATTTGTTCTCTCTGGACATGTTGATGGATATGGCAAGTACTGCCGGCATGAGGCCAGAGGTCAGTGTTAGCAAGCCTCGAATTAAGCGCGCGGTTTCAAGTAGGGCATCTGTTAACCGGCATCACGCTGTTACTGCACATGCATAAATGGTCATAGATGGCACTCGACTGGCAGGTTTTTTTAGAAGACGACGGTGGCGGAAGAACTTACCTTGAGTGGATGTTCGAGGCCTGGGGCTGGACGCTCTCCGTTGCTGCCTGCGCTTGGGTAGTTGCGATGGTCGTAGGCGCGTTGATGGGTACCTTGCGCACCTTGCCAGCTGACAGGGCATTCAACCGATTCTTCATTAAATTCGCCACTGCATGGGTCGAGTTGTTTCGCAACATCCCCGTATTGGTTCAAATATTCCTTTGGTACTTCGTGGTACCCAAAGTGATTCCTGCTTTTCAACAAGTGCCCGGGTTTACCTTGGTCGTGTTGGGTTTAGGTTTTTTCACTTCCGCACGTATTGCCGAACAAGTGCGCGCGGGTATCCAAGCCTTACCGCGCGGGCAACGTTATGCTGCGATGGCAATGGGCCTCACCACATTTCAAAGTTACCGCTATGTGCTCTGGCCTATGGCGTTTCGCATGATTTGGCCACCATTGACCAGTGAGTCGATGAACTTGCTGAAAAACTCTTCGGTTGCGTTTGCGGTATCGATTGCCGAACTCACCATGTACGCCATGCAGGTGCAAGAAGAAACATCGCGCGGGATTGAAGTCTATTTGGTAGTGACTGCGCTTTATGCCATCTCTGCACTCACAGTGAACCGCGTGATGGCGTTTTTGGAAAAGCGCATGCAAATCCCAGGCACGGTGGTTGCGCGTCAAAGTGGCGGGGGGCACTGAGCGTGAGCGCCCTAGATTTTGCTTTTCTAGATTGGGACATCTTTAACAAGTTTGTCCTCAAAGGCCTGTTGTTCAGTATTGAGTTGACAGTAGTCGCCACGATTGGCGGCATCGTCTTTGGAACGATCTTGGCGCTTATGCGTTTGTCTGGCCGTTCGGCTTTAGTCTGGCCTGCACAGATTTATGTGAACGGTATGCGTTCTATCCCCTTGGTGATGGTGATCTTGTGGGTGTTCTTACTCATGCCGTTTTTGATTGGCCGCTCGATTGGTGCCGAGATATCCGCCTTGGTCACTTTCATCGTGTTTGAAGCAGCATTTTTTAGTGAAATCATGCGCGCGGGTATTCAATCTATTTCGCGTTCGCAAGTGATGGCCGGTCAAGCCTTAGGCTTGACCTATAGCCAAAACATGCGATACATCATCTTGCCCCAAGCGTTTCGTAACATGATTCCGGTTTTGTTGACCCAAACCATTGTGTTGTTCCAAGACACATCGCTGGTCTATGCGATTGGCGCTTACGATTTGCTCAAAGGCTTTGTGATCGCAGGAAAAATTTATGGCCGTGTGGAAGAGGTTTACATCTTGGCGGCCATTGTGTATTTTGTGATTTGTTTCAGCCTCTCAACGATCGTGAAGCGCCTTCAATCGCGCATAGCGATTGTTCGTTAGGGTTTAGGAGATTTCTGTGATTGAATTAAAAAATGTCTCAAAATGGTATGGCCCTGTGCAGGTGCTGACCAATTGCTCCACTACCATCCAAAAGGGTGAAGTAGTGGTGATCTGCGGCCCCTCAGGTTCAGGCAAATCCACACTCATCAAAACCATCAACGCGTTGGAGCCTTTTCAGCAAGGCGAGATTTTTGTAGATGGCGTGGCAGTGCACGACCCGCGTACCGACTTGCCCAAGTTGCGCTGCCGTGTTGGCATGGTGTTTCAAAATTTCGAATTGTTTCCACACCTCTCCGTCACTGAAAACCTCACCATGGCGCAAATCAAAGTGTTGGGTCGCACGATGGATGATGCCAAAGCACGTGGTTTGAAATATTTGGACCGTGTGGGTTTGATGGCCCACAAAGACAAATTCCCGGGTCAACTATCGGGCGGCCAACAACAACGCGTCGCAATTGCGCGTGCATTGAGCATGGACCCTATCGTGATGTTGTTTGACGAACCCACATCTGCCCTAGACCCCGAAATGGTTGGTGAAGTGTTAGACGTCATGGTCGATCTCGCCAATGAAGGCATGACAATGATGTGCGTCACACATGAAATGGGATTTGCCCGCAAGGTGGGAAGCCGCGTGATTTTTATGGATGTTGGCGGCAAGATTTTGGAAGACTGTACCAAAGATGAGTTCTTTAACCATCCAGAAAATCGCCAACCGCGCACTAAAGAATTTTTAAACAAAATCTTGCAGCATTGACTTTGCATTGACGGTTTATGTTTCAAAGCACCAAGCAGTTCATCAAACTAACTTCAAATGAATGAAATAACAATTACCCGCCCAGACGATTGGCACGTGCATTTGCGTGATGGCGATGTATTAAAAACAGTCGTCCCCCATACCGCCGCCGAATTTGCCCGCGCCATAGTCATGCCCAATCTCAAGCCGCCAGTCACGACTGCTACGCAATCTGCTGCCTACAAAGCGCGTATTCAGGCCGCAATTCCAAAGGGCGTGAACTTTGAGCCCTTGATGACGCTCTATTTGACAGACAACTTAGCGCCAGACGAAATTTACCGCGCCAAGGAAGCCGGTGTGGTCGCCGCCAAGTTGTACCCCGCAGGTGCCACGACCAACAGCGATGCAGGAGTGACGAAGATGCGCCTCATCTACAAAACGCTAGAAGCCATGCAAAAGGCCGGTATGTTGCTATTGGTGCACGGAGAAGTCACTTCACCAGACATCGATTTGTTCGACCGCGAAGCGGTATTTATCGATACACAGCTTATTCCATTGCGCAAAGATTTTCCTGAACTCAAAATTGTGTTTGAGCACATCACTACCAAAGAGGCGACGCAATATGTAGAGAGTTGTGCAACGCATACGGGCGCCACGATTACCGCGCACCATTTGCTCTACAACCGCAATGCTATTTTTACGGGCGGTGTACGCCCGCACTTTTATTGCTTGCCGGTATTGAAGCGCGAGAAACATCGCCTGGCTTTGGTCAAAGCAGCTACCAGTGGTTTGCCACAGTTCTTTTTAGGCACAGACAGCGCGCCGCATGCTGCGCATTTAAAAGAGCATGCCAGTGGATGTGCAGGTTGCTATACCGCGCATGCTGCTATGCCTATGTATGCGGAGGCGTTTGATCAAGTTAACGCCTTAGATATGCTGGAAGGATTTTCTAGTTTTTATGGCGCTGATTTTTATGGTTTACCGCGTAATACGAGCACGATTACTTTGCGCAGGGAGAGTTGGACGCCGCCAGAGAGTTTTGCGTTTGGCGATGCGCAGTTAAAGCCGCTTCGCAGTGGTGAGTCTTTGCCTTGGCGTTTGGTTTAGAGCGTATTGATTGGGCTCAGCCTTGGTTTGCTGGATGGCGAGAGCTAGGGGCTTTTACTTCTGAACTTATTGATGGGCAGGGTAGTGTTTGTTCCGCATTGAACGCTATTTCTGATTCTGAATTTGCAAAGGGTGCGCAAGGTTCTTTTGGTCTAAGTGAAGATATTTCTTCGAGGACAAGCGCCAAGAGCGAGGGTGACACTGTTCGGGCTCATACTCGCTTCGCTCACCAAATCGCCCGAGCCAGTGCCACCCTCACTCTTGGCTCTGGGCGTGCGGTGGAGTTTGTTTCTCAGAGTGAACTGCCTACTGATATTGCTTATGAGGCGTTTATTTTTTCTCACAAGCGCATTCCTACTCGGAACAATCTGCATGACTTTTTTAATGGGTTGTGTTGGTTGCGATTTCCGCAGACTAAGTCGCGTTTGAATTTTTTGCAGGCGCAGGAAATTGCTTCGCAGGGCGTTAGTGCTACACGCGGATCTTTGCGTGACGCTTTGACCTTGTTTGATGAAAACGTTTTGTTACTGCAATCTTCTGATGAGTTGTGGCAGGCCTTGCAAGACCGTGACTGGACAAAACTATTTGGTGAATTCCGAGATGAATGGCAAAGCGCGCATATTGTTATCTTTGGACATGCTTTGCTAGAAAAACTTGTGGCTCCCTACAAATCCATCACGGCACACGTGTTTCGCATTGCATCAGATGTAGATGCAAAAGATGACCAAGCATTAGACGATTGGTTAGCCACTAACTTACAACCAGACTACTTGGCCACCAAGCCCTATTTGCCTTTGCCAGTATTGGGCATTCCAGGGTGGTGGCCAGAAAACGAAGATTTAAGTTTTTATTCAGACACGCAAGTGTTTAGAGTTGCTTAGCGCCCCAAAAATCTTTTGTCTGTAAGAAGCAATTAAGCATGCATTAAGAAAGCATCAAGCAGGCAAATAGCCTTCAACTGACAAATAACGCTCACCCGTGTCGTAGTTAAATCCAAGTATCTTGGCACCGTGTGGAATATCAGCAAGCTTTTGTGAAATAGCAGCCAATGTCGCACCAGAAGAAATGCCGACTAACAAACCTTCTTCTTTCGCACTTCGTCTTCCAAATTCACGCGCGACTTCTGCGTCGACTTGGATGACACCGTCAAGCAAATCGGTGTGCAGGTTTTTGGGGATAAACCCAGCACCAATGCCTTGAATGGGGTGGGGCGCGGGCGCACCGCCAGAAATGACGGGAGACGCAGTAGGTTCAACTGCAAATACTTTTAAATTGGGCCACTTGGCTTTGAGCACTTGGGCAACGCCTGTTAAGTGTCCGCCAGTACCAACGCCCGTGATGATGACGTCTAAGCCTTCGGGAAAGTCTGCCAAGATTTCTTGCGCAGTGGTGTGTACATGCACATCGATATTTGCTGGGTTCTCAAACTGTTGAGGAATCCACGCGCCAGGTGTTTGCGCGGCCAGTTCTTCAGCGCGGGCAATGGCGCCTTTCATACCTTTTTCGCGAGGTGTTAAGTCAAAGCTCGCGCCATAAGCCAACATCAAACGTCTGCGCTCGATTGACATGCTGTCGGGCATTACCAAAATTAGTTTGTAGCCTTTGACCGCCGCGACCATGGCTAGGCCGACGCCTGTGTTGCCAGAAGTTGGCTCGATGATGGTGCCGCCGGGTTTGAGAACGCCAGATTTTTCTGCAGCCTCGACCATTGCTAATGCGATTCGGTCTTTGATCGAACCGCCTGGATTGGAACGCTCTGACTTGATCCACACCTGATGTGTATTGCCAAACAATCGGTTGATACGAATGTGTGGCGTATTGCCAATGGTCTCTAAAACGTTATGTGCTTTCATGCTTGTTTCCTCGTTAGCCTTCGATTTTGCTTGATTTTCTGTTTCAGCGTAGCTACTGCTTAGGCTTTAGCTGCATGAAAAGAAAGTATTGCTCTTGCAACAGCCTCCCCTACTTTGATGCCATCGACTCCCGCTGACAAAATACCGCCCGCATATCCAGCTCCTTCACCCGCTGGATATAGCCCAGCAATGCTTGGACTTTGCAAGCTGACATCGTCACGATCAATTCTTAGCGGAGAAGATGTGCGTGTTTCAACGCCCGTCATCACCGCATCATGCATATCAAAGCCTTTTATTTTTTGTCCAAAGAGTGGCAATGCTTCGCGCATCGCATTAGTAACAAAACTAGGAAGTGCATCATTGAGATGAACCATCTTTACCCCTGGTTTATAGGAGGGCTCGACGCTAGCTAACGCAGTAGATGCTCTGTTCGCTATGAAATCTCCCACCAGTTGCGCAGGCGCTTCGTAGTTCTTGCCGCCTAATGTGTAGGCGATCGCTTCCAGTTGCCGTTGCAAGACCAAGCCAGATAGGGGGTGAAATTTATCCACAGCGTGCGGCGTATCGTGACGCACTGTATTGCCAATCTCTTGGCCAAGCTCGGTTTCAAAATCGGAGGGGTCGGTGGGGTAA
>JBBAON010000026.1:0-16575 GCA_040401435.1 Candidatus Methylopumilus sp. | reverse complement strand
GCAAACAAGGCTAGGTGTCTACAAAACCGTGGGAAGTCCAATTATGGCTCAAAGGCGTCTACTAAATTAGTGGCGATTCAGGAATAAGCAGCACAGTTGCGCTAAAAATATAATCAACTCTCTACATTTTTTAAGTAATGAGGAAAATCCTTATAGGAAAAACTAAATGGATAAATATTTTTCTTGCATCTTATTAAGATCTGACATGAAGTAGGTCATTAGTGGGAATAATTTAACTTTATCAAAGTATGGTCGCTTAATTAAACAATTTTGTCTGAAAATGAAGTTATAGTTTCATGTTAGCTCTAATTGCATTAGCTTAATATACTGAATCTGAGAAAGAACCTGTCCTATATAAGTCATATATTAATAATATAAATTAAAAAGAATTCAAACTTAAAATGTTTTATCTAAAACTGCTAATCAAAACTTATCAAGTAATTTCGAATATTCATCAATCTCTTCAAAGAAAAATAGAGAGGCGAAGGCTTAGTCGGTCAAACACATATCTATATAAATTAGGTGTTATGGGGATTATGAAAAATGAATCCATAAATATTATTGAGTGGGTAGAGCATTATCTATGGCAGGGTGCAGATCAAATTTATCTAATCGACAACGGTAGCACAGATGACACAATTCAAAAAGTCGCACCATACATTAAAGCTAAAAAAGTTAAAATGATTGAGTTTCCTGAGCAACATAAACAGCTAGATCACTACTGCAATGCCCTCCAAAAATTTGATATTTGTGAACATTGTGAATGGCTACTAGTTGCTGATATTGACGAATTCTGGTTTTGTAAAGATGGTCTAGCGCTTTCAGATGCATTAATTGGATATCGTACAATTGATGTCATTTATGCTAACTGGACAAACTTTGGAAGCAACGGATATATAAAACATCCACCTAGCATTAGAAAAGCATTTACAAAAAAACAGGATGCACTAGACAGCTATCTATACACCAAGTGGATTTGTAAAACGAAAATTTTACATCGAAAAAAGAATCTAGGCATACATCGAGTATTTGGAGCTTGCTCGTCAAAAACATTTACTTTAAATGAGAGGTTTCAACTTAATCATTATAGAATTCAAAGCCTAGATTACTTTACAAAAATTAAAATGACCCGCGGAGATTCTTATTACTCTGTAAATGTAAGAGACTTAAATTACTTCAAGGAACACGATGAAATTTGTACAGTGGAGGATTTTACACTTTCATCTCGGCTGCAATAGTTATCGTTTACCCTCTGCAGAAAGGAAAACTTGCGACTTCAGCATCACTCACATTGCTTAGATATGTTTAAATCTTTAATGGTTTAGGTTCATTGGTTTAGTAATCTTAAAGTGCAGAAATACATTGGGCGAAATACTTTAATGCTCTTTTAGGTCGAACAAACAAAATAAATAAGCCCGATAACAAAAGATTATATGAAAAAAACCAAGCTCTTTTTAGATATCCATAATTAGCATACCCATGCTTTACAGCAAAAATTCTTTTAGACCTCGACCAATGAACCGTCTTTATAAAATACACACTAAATGACTCAATTGAGGATGATTGACTCTCGTGAAAAACAACAGCATTTTTCGACAAGATAACATCGCATCCTTTTTCAACCGCTCGCTTACATATATCAAACTCTTCGTAGTACATAAAAAGTCGTTCATCAAAGCGGCCAATACTTTCAAATAAAGACTTGCGAAAAAGAAGGCAACAACCAAACAACCACATCGCAGAGACATCACCCTCAGGGCCTATATTATTTAGAACGCCTCTATATTTCCATGTCCAGTCATATGACCGCTCAAATCTCTCAAGTCTTGTGTCATAAATGTTAGCACCCACCACCATGGCTTTCGGATAATCCTGAATTGTTTGGAGCATGGCGCTAAGGTTTTTGTCATCAATCGTAACATCAGGATTTAAAATAAGTGCATATTCGGTTTTAACATGATCAAGACCTAGGTTGTTTCCAGCGCCATACCCCAAGTTTTTTGGTGCATTTATAAATACCCCATCAGGAAAGACTTCCTTTAACAGTGCTGTTACTCTCATAGATGGATTGGTTGAGTTATCTACAACCACAACATGCTCAAAAAGAGATAGTGTGCTTATAATTTTAGAGACAAGATGAACGCTGTTGTATGTCACAATAACGGCTGTGATGTTATCAAACAAAATACCCCTCCCTAAGTTGAGTTTTAGTTCTTTGCATACTTTTTGTATTAGTTTTGAAAATATTTAAGCATATTATCAATGAAAAATATTACTCCATCAGTCATATTAATTTTTAGTCACGACAACAAAATCGGTGATGCTGTTTTATTAACTAGCTTAGTATCCCCCATTAAAAGTGCTTTCCCAAAAACAAAAATAATCGTGATGGCTGGAAGGGACAATAGCGTCATTTGGAAAAACCATCCGCTCATTGATAAGACCTATACATTACATAGCAGAAATATTTTAACTCGTCTTATTTTTAGTCTTTTCATAAGACATCTTCACCCAACATACGGCATTGTAACGAGTGGGGAGAATCAAGGGAAAAGTTTCTCATTGATGAGAAAAGTTGCTAGAGTAGAGAATCTAATTTGGGTCGGAACTGAACCTCCAGAGTTTAAAAAGCTTAAAGATGACTCGATACAACTGGGGGACTGGGGCTCAAAACACTACTTAGAAAGATGCTGGGAAGCAATTAATCAATTGACTGGCTTAGGGGTAAAATCTTACCCTGAAATATACTTGCCTAGAGCGTCCGAGCTTTTTGCATACAGTTATTGGATGTTAAATCATGTCAGCGGGTCAAAAAAAATCATCTTAAACACTTCAGGAAGCACCGCAGACCATCAATGGTCAATACCAAAAATAAAGGGGATTTGTTATGACATTCTCTTTGAAATGAACAATATCGAAATACATATCATTTCAAAAAATAGTGCTAATCATAAAGACCTAAAAAAGGCTTTTGGCAAAGAAAAATTAATAAAAATAATTGAATTTAGGAAAAGCGTTTTAGACATTGCCGCATTAATAAAAGATGCCGACCTATTGATATCCCCAAATACCTCTGCTATCCATTTTGGCTCTGCTTTTAACACTCCTACACTGGCTATTTATATTTCAGAGAAAACGATAGTCTCATGGGGCTCTTTGTCATCAAAACATATCAACATAGTTTGTATAAAAAGTATTGAAAATATTGAAAACAGAGCAATTATAAAAAACACAAAAAACATACTGAGCTAAATTCTTTGGTAGTTATTCTTTACTTCATCTTTCAACATGAAAGACATGTTGAAGCAAATTAACTTTATTTATAAACTTCGAATGAGGATTAAGTTTGTCTTTTATGTCCCGTTCTGAATCTGGATGAGAAATGCTCCCGAAAAAATTTTATGCTTAGATAAATCCAATTTGATGTAATTGATCCTTTATTTATGTCTTTCAAAAGCAACATCGAAAATCAAGTTCTAATAAGTATTCATCTGATATTTTTTACTTACTTTTCAATTTCATAGGGGTATCTTAAAGTCTATTAAAATAAGGATCTTAATCTATCAACAACTCTAAAGACGAAAGATTTTCTTTTTTTTCTGCGGCCTTTTTCGTAAAATCCTCGTTTTGAAAAATCTACATTAATGTCATGCTTACTAAAAAGAGGTTTGACAATTTCACCAACCCACTTCCCCCCAATAATTCCAGTAACTTTATAAGGAAAAACTTCATTCTCGAGACCGCTAAATAACGCCCCATTAATTGAATAGATGCGCTCTTGCATTCTTCTAGATCTAAATGCCCCATAAGATTCAAACTGCCAAGGATCCTCATGGACTCTCACCTGAGACCTCAATATAGATTTTTTCCAAATGGCTGCTTGCAAAGATAAACGCCATTTGGCTTTTTGACTCACTTCAAGAATGAGATTTTGGCTGTCCCCTAGCTTCCTATTAAGTTGAGACGCTTGTTGTAATTGAATGACTTCTGCCATTCCACTTCTCATTTCATCTAGCAGATTATTTACAACAGAGACTTTTACAGGGGCCTCTAGAAAATAGTCTTCCTGAACATAGAGAATATATGGTGTCTGTATTTTATCTAGTGCACGAATGAGACATTCGCTCCATCCCAACCTACGATCCTCAAGTTCTGCCACTTTTGAACAAATGATATCTAAGCCCGGATAAGAGTAATCTTTTGTTTCTGTATTCAGAACTATTGGGTAGGGACAGTCAGGCCAATACTCATTAAAAAGCTTAAAAAATGGATCCCAACAATCCTCAAAATTATCAGAAGTGTTTACAAAAATTGTAAGTTCAGAATTACCGGGCGGGATGTTGATATTTTGATTCATTTTCTTAATAAATATTTCAGTAGACTTATGTACTATAGTTCAAAAATATAAAACGACTCAATTAAAATAAGGGATAAGAAGCATTTTATCAGGTACCAGGGAGTCTTATTTTTAAGTATACTTAATTAAAGTTTCATAAGTTCCAACCATCAGGACATCTCAATGCAATGAAAGTCAGCGGCTTTACATTTATAAGAAACGGGAGCATGTTAGGCTACCCTTTTATTGAAAGCATTTGCTCCGCTCTTCCTATTTGTGACGAATTTATCGTAGCTTTGGGCGACAGCGAGGATGACACGCTCGAGCGCATTAAAGCCATAAAATCAAACAAAATTCGCATCATTCAGACCCAGTGGAATGAAAAAATGCAAGATCGCGGTTTTGTTTATGCTCAGCAAAAAATGATTGCACACTACAACTGCACAGGCGACTGGGCGTTCTATCTTGAAGGTGATGAAGTATTACACGAAGATGACCTTCCAAAAATCCTAGCTTCAATGGAGAAACATCTCAACAATGCTGAAGTGGAGGCACTTGCGTTTGATTATTACCACTTTTTTGGTAGCCCTCATTGGTTAGCCATTAGTCCAAGATGGTATCGACAAGAATGTCGCATCATTCGAAACACAATTCGCAGTTGGGCACCTGATGGCCTGTTTTTTGTTGTGATGGATAGAAATAAGAAAGGCCGGCATCCTAAGGCTGCGCTAGTTGAAGCCCCTATTTATCATTACGGCCATGTACGAAGCACACAATCGATGCGTGAAAAAAATAAACGTATTGGCAAATACTGGAACCAAGATCACCCATTATTCAATGGTTATCAAATAGACCCAAAATCATTGGCATCTTTTGCTGGCACACATCCAAAACTAATACAGATGTGGCTAAATAATGAAGCTGAAAAGGACTTTATTCCAAATCCAAACCATAAACTTACCAAGCGTGAAAGGAAACATCGCTTGGCAATGTGGGTTGAGAAAACTTTGAATGTTGACTTAAGCAAAAGACACTTTGAAAAAGTTTAGACTTAAACAACGCTATCTTCTTAAGCGTTAAAATAGCCTTATTTTTATAAGAAAATACTCGATTTGCGTATCCTCATAGTCAAAACCTCATCCATGGGCGATGTGATTCACAACCTCCCCATCATTGCAGATATTCATGCCGAGTTTCCTCATGTGCAAATTGATTGGGTGGTTGAAGAGGGCTTTGCAAACATGCTCAGACTTAACTCTCATATCCATAAAGTGATTCCAGTTGCCATTCGCCGTTGGCGCAAGCATTTGTTTAGCCAAAAAACTTGGCAAGAGATTAAAAGTTTCAAAACTCAGCTACAAGCGGAGCATTACGATTACGTTATTGACACGCAAACCTTGCTCAAGAGCGCTTTAATTGCCTGCTTGGCAAATGGCAAGCGTTATGGCCAAGGGCCGAACACCTCGCGAGAATGGCTGGCTGGCTTATTTAACCAACGTCGTTTTTCTGTTTCACGAGATCAGCATGCGGTTGATCAAAACCGCCAATTAAGCGCTCTAGCACTTAATTACAGAGCGCCAACCAGTGCGCCAGATTACGGCTTGCTAAGATCAGATCTTTTAAAAAAAGCTGATATCGCTTTACCGGAAAAATACGTCATGGCTTTTCATGCGACTAGCCGAGACTCAAAGCTTTGGCCAATGGGGCATTGGGTTTCTTTAGGAATATTGTTAGCAAAACAAGGTGTAACCCTCTGCTTGCCCTGGGCGAACGAAACTGAAAAAAGCCGCGCAAATATTATTGCTACGCATGTTCCAAAAGCCATTGTGTTGCCGAAGTCCAGTATTACAGAGCTTGCATACATCACCGCTGGTGCGCAAGCGGCTGTGGGTGTTGATACAGGGCTTATTCATTTAGCAGTTGCAATGGACGTGCCTTCGATTGCTATCTATACAGACACGCATCCTGATTTAAATGGCACTTATGGTGGCACTGATGCCCTCGCGATTAACTTGGGGGGTAAGGGCCGAATGCCTGAGCCTAACGAAGTATTTAGTGCGTTTGATCGGCTAGGAACGTTCTAATGTTTAAACAAAAAACATTAGTGTTCATGATGAAACTATTAGCAAAACTGCCATTATGTGTTGTGCATTTCCTTGGGGCCGCATTGGGCTGGGTAAGCTATTTAAGTTATAAAAAATACGCAAAACTAATCAATCAAAACTTAAAGCTTTCTAAGCTAGCCACAAACGAAGTGCACTTTAAAAAAACGCTACATCGAAACATTAGCGAAACCGGCAAAGCCTTTTTAGAGATTTTTGCAATTTGGTTTAAGGATTATTCGAAACTCAAAAATTGGTATCAAGGCTGCACGGGATGGGAGTATGTTGAATCTGCTTTAGCAAAAGGCAAAGGGATTATTTTTTTAACCCCTCATTTGGGATGCTTTGAAATTACCTCTCTCTATTACGGGCAGTTTAATCCCATCACTGTACTATTTCGACCGCCTAGACAGGATTGGCTAATGCCACTGATTAGCCAAGGTCGTCAGCGCGGCAAAGTCAATCTTGCCCCAGCAAATGCGCAAGGCGTTAAATTGTTATTACAAGCCCTAAAACGTGGTGAAGCGATCGGTATATTGCCAGACCAAGCACCGCATGAGGGCGAAGGCGAATGGGTATCATTCTTTGACCGCCCTGCTTATACGATGACCCTTGCTTCTAAGCTTGCCGAAAAAACGGGCGCGCAGGTGCTCATGGCATTTGGGGAAAGATTAGATAATGGGCGTGGCTACCACATCCATATTAAGCCTATAGAACAAGGTGGCATCAATACCCCGGCTTTACTCAATCAAGAAATCGAGAAAGCCATCGCGCAGTGTCCTTCCCAGTACATGTGGATTTACGACCGCTATAAAGTCCGCAACTAATCCCGCTTAAAAAATTCAACAAAATTTAGTTTTTACTCTTGTAATCATCCGCGCCATCCCCATTTAGCAGTCATTGTTAAAACAAATCACTAAACGTAGGGGATTTTTATGCAGCAAGAAGAACAAAACCAAACACCTGAAACTGAAGATACAACTGATGCATCTTTAGAAACGGAGCAAACGGCTGAAGAACGCATTTCAGAATTAGAAGCACAGCTTTCTGAACAACAAGCGGCAGTGCTTTATGCAAAAGCTGAAGGCGAAAACATCCGCAGACGTGCAAGTGACGATATCGACAAAGCCCGTAAATATGCCCTTGAGAAGTTCTCAGGTGAACTTTTAGCGGTGAAAGATAGCTTGGATGCGGCGCTGGGCGTTTCAAATGCAACCGTTGAAAGCTACAAAGATGGCGTTGAATTGACATCAAAACAATTACTCAGCGTATTTGAAAAATTCAACATCGCAGAAGTTAATCCTGTTGGCGAGAAATTTGATCCGAACAAACATCAAGCGATTAGCGCGATCGAAGCTGAAGGTGAACCTAACACTGTGCATAGCGTTTTACAAAAAGGCTACACGCTCAATGAACGCGTGCTTCGCCCTGCCTTGGTGATGGTCGTCAAAGCAAAAGAATAAATCTAATTTGAATGGGGACTTGAAAGATAAAAACTTAGCCCCATTAACAGTACATAGAAATTTTGAATTAACTAATTATTTAAAGAGGAATATCTCATGGGTAAAATTATCGGTATTGACTTAGGCACCACCAACTCTTGCGTTGCCGTCATGGAAGGTGGCAAACCACGCGTGATTGAAAATGCAGAGGGCGGCCGCACTACACCATCTATTATCGCTTACCAAGATGATGGTGAAATCTTAACTGGTGCACCTGCTAAGCGCCAAGCAGTGACTAACCCTAAAAACACTTTGTATGCGGTTAAGCGTTTAATCGGTCGCCGTTTTGACGAAAAAGAAGTGCAAAAAGACATCAACCTAATGCCTTACACCATTGCTAAAGCAGATAACGGCGATGCATGGGTGGAAGTGCGCGGCAACAAAATGGCGCCACCACAAATCTCTGCTGAAGTTTTACGCAAAATGAAAAAAACTGCAGAAGACTACTTGGGTGAAGAAGTCACTGAGGCTGTGATTACAGTGCCTGCTTACTTCAACGACAGCCAACGTCAAGCGACTAAAGATGCTGGCCGTATTGCTGGGTTAGATGTAAAACGAATCATCAATGAACCAACTGCAGCGGCATTAGCATTTGGCCTAGACAAACAAGAAGGTGACCGCAAGATTGCAGTTTATGACTTGGGTGGCGGAACCTTTGACGTTTCTATTATTGAGATTTCAAGCATTGATGGCGAACATCAATTTGAAGTGCTTTCGACCAACGGCGATACCTTCCTTGGTGGCGAAGACTTTGATAATCGCATGATTGATTTCTTGGCGGATGAGTTCAAGAAAGAAAACGGTCTTGATTTGCGTAACGACTTGCTTGCTAAGCAACGTCTCAAGGAAGCGGCTGAAAAAGCGAAGATTGAATTATCTTCAGCCCAGCAAACTGAAGTGAATTTGCCTTACATCACTGCAGATGCTTCTGGCCCTAAACATTTGGTCGTGAAAATTACACGTACCAAGTTCGAATCTTTAGTTGAAGATTTGATCGAGCGTACGATTGCACCTTGCCGCACAGCACTTAAAGACGCTGGCGTGAGCATCGATGAAATTGGCGATGTGATTTTGGTGGGCGGTCAAAGCCGTATGCCAAAAGTACAAGAAAAAGTAAAAGAGATTTTCGGCAAAGAAGCACGTAAGGACGTCAACCCTGATGAAGCTGTGGCAGTTGGCGCTGCAATTCAAGGCGGCGTATTGCAAGGCGACGTGAAAGACGTGTTGCTCTTAGATGTGTCTCCATTGTCACTTGGTATTGAGACAATGGGCGGCGTGATGACGAAACTCATCAAGAAGAATACTACGATTCCTACCAAGGCATCACAAGTGTTCTCAACTGCTGAAGACAACCAAAATGCAGTCACCATTCAAGTGCTGCAGGGTGAGCGCGAAATGGCATCTGGCAATAAGAGCCTAGGTCAATTTAACCTGAGCGATATCCCTCCAGCGCCGCGTGGCATGCCACAAATTGAAGTGACTTTTGATATTGATGCTAACGGTATCTTGCACGTATCTGCAAAAGATAAAGCGACTGGCAAAGAAAACAAGATCACAATTAAGGCCAACTCAGGCTTGTCTGAAGAAGAAATCAAACGCATGGAAGAAGATGCAGCAGCCCATGCGGATGAAGACAAGGCACTGCGTGAGGTAGTGGATGCACGTAACGCAGCAGATGGCATGATTCACAGCGTGAAGAAATCATTAACTGAGCACGGCGATAAATTGGATGCTGACGAAAAAGCGAACATTGAAGCGGCCATTAAAGAGGTTGAAGATGTGCTAAAAGATGGCGACAAAGATATGATTGAAGCTAAAACGAATGCATTGATGGAAGCCTCACAAAAGCTAGGTGAGAAAGTTTACGCTGAGCAACAAGCGCAACAATCTGGCGGCGCTGAAGCGCAACCACAAGCAGAAAAAACAGTCGATGCTGAAGTGGTCGATGCAGAGTTTGAAGAAGTTAAATCTGATAAAAAATAATCTTTTTTGTTAGTTAAGATTAAGCACATCCTCGTCAAGAACTTGGATGTGCTTTCTTGCATTTATAGCCCAACCTGATAAGCGACAACATTATGGCAAAACGAGATTATTACGAAGTACTTGGCATCAACCGAGATGCTTCTGAAGAAGAGATTAAAAAGGCTTATCGCAAGCTTGCGATGAAGCATCACCCTGACCGCAACCCAGACAATCCAAAAGCGGAAGAGCAATTCAAAGAAGCGAAAGAAGCTTACGAAACGCTTTCTGATGATCAAAAACGTGGCGCTTATGATCAATACGGTCATGCTGGCGTAGATCCAAGTGCAGGGCCTGGTCCTGGCGGTGCTGGCTTTGGCAACTTCGGCGATGCCTTTGGTGATATTTTCGGCGATATCTTTGGTGGTGCTGGCGGGGGCGGGGGTCGCCGCGCTAATATCTATCGTGGCGCTGATTTACGATACAACATGGAAATCTCGCTTGAAGATGCAGCCCGTGGCACAGAAACCAAAATCCGCATTCCAGTGATGTCTAAATGTTCACCTTGTAATGGCACAGGCGCAAAAACTGGCACATCACCGGTTACGTGTTCCACCTGCCAAGGTCACGGCCAAGTGCGCATGCAACAAGGTTTCTTCTCTGTGCAACAAACCTGTCCGAAATGTCATGGTAGCGGTCGCATGGTTAAAGACCCTTGCCCAAGCTGTCATGGTGATGGCCGCATTAAAGAGCACAAAACCTTATCCGTTAAGATACCATCAGGGGTGGATGAGGGAGATCGCATACGACTTACGGGCGAGGGTGAGGCCGGAGTGAATGGCGGTCCAACAGGTGACTTGTATGTGGTTGTGCACCTCAAACAACACGAAATCTTCCAACGTGAAGGCGGCGATTTACATTGTGAAATGCCGATTAGCTTCACAACTGCAGCGCTTGGTGGCGAGATTGAAATACCGACGCTAGATGGTCATGCAAAAATGAAGATTCCTGCAGAAACACAAACTGGTGCAACATTTAGACTACGCGGCAAAGGCATCAAGCCGCTACGAAGCAATCAAAATGGCGATTTAATGGTACATGTTGTTGTTGAAACACCAGTGAAACTGAATGAAAAACAGCGTGAATTATTGCGTGAATTAGAAGCGATTAACCAACAAGATTCTAGCAAGCATAGCCCTCGTGCTAAAGGTTGGTTAGATAAAGTGAAAGATTTCTTTGAGTAATCAAAGTTAGCACTTACAAAAAGCCGACATCAAAACCTGATGTCGGCTTTTTTAATGTGAACAATCTTAATACGTCCCTTTTTGAATAAACTCCACTCTATAGCCATCCGGATCTTCAACAAAAGCAATCACAGTCGTGCCGTGCATCATGGGTCCAGCCTCACGCACCACCTTGCCACCCGCTTTTTTCACTTGTTCACAGGTTGCATAGGCATCATCCACTTCAATTGCTACATGGCCATAGGCCTTGCCCATATCGTAGCTTTCCACGCTGTAGTTGTAGGTAAGCTCTAACACTGTGTGGTCTTTTTCATCGCCGTAACCTAAGAAGGCCAGCGTGAATTTGCCATCAGGAAAGTCATGCTGACGCAGCACCTGCATGCCCAAAATTTCAGTATAGAACTTGATGGACTTTTCTAAGTGACCGACACGTAACATGGTATGCAGCATGCGCATGGTTACCTCCTCTTAAATGAAAACTATTTGGCCGCCATCAGGCGTTGGTATTTTGCTTGTAACTGATCTTTGGTTTCAACCATCTCTGGGTTAAAAGGGATGCAGTCGATCGGGCAAACTTTTTGGCACTGCGGCTTATCAAAATGCCCAACACATTCAGTACATAAATTAGGGTCGATCTCGTAGATAGACTCGCCTTGATAAATGGCATCATTTGGGCACTCTGGCTCACACACATCGCAGTTGATGCATTCATCAGTAATCATTAACGCCATACGCTAAACCTAATAACTTTCTTTTACTTTTTCAACTTGGTATTAATGCCTGCCTGGATATAAGGTGAAACGAATTGCGCCACATCGCCGCCCAACATCGCCACCTCACGCACCAAACTTGATGAGATAAACATGAACTGCTCAGATGGCGTTAAAAACACGGATTCAACTTGAGGAAATAATTTGCGATTCATGCCTGCCAACTGAAACTCATATTCAAAGTCGGATGCTGCACGCAGGCCACGAATCACTACCCGCGCACCTTGGTCTTGCACAAACTGCATCAGTAAACCTGAAAATCCAACGACTTTGACGTTAGGGCAATCTTTAAGCACATGACTTGCCATTTCAACGCGTTCATTTAAATCAAAAAATGGCTTTTTACCCGGGTTGCTCGCTACCGCCACAATCACTTCAGAAAATAAGCTTGCGGCACGGCGCACGATGTCCTCATGCCCCATAGTAATCGGGTCAAAAGTGCCTGGATAAACGACTTTTAGATTGTTTTGCATGGTGTCAGCCAAATTGCGACCCCCGCTTGCTAGGTCAATAGCCCAATTCTAACAGGCTCTGCAGATTTTACTAAATGGAGGCTTTTAATAAATGATAGAAAACATTGCCCGCTTTGCCTGCTTTGTAGACTTGCCAGTCTGCGGCATCTTCAAAAGCAAATTCAGCCTCAACATAAACCAACCCATCTTCAGACAAGGCCGTTTTGATAAAAGGCAATGCTTGATCTACTAATCCTTGATGATACGGCGGATCTACAAAAATCAAGTCAAACACTTGCTGGTTTTGCTTGAGAAACTGCAAAGCATCTAGATTAAGCACTTGGGCGTTTGTGGCCTTCAGGGCCGACTTGTTATCGACCATGGCCTGATAAGCGGCGCGTGATTTTTCTATCAGCACCACTTGAGAAGCACCGCGCGATAGCGCTTCAAAACCCATAACGCCTGTGCCTGCAAATAGGTCCAAACAGATCAAGCCATGCAGCTCTTGCCCCAACCAATTAAACACGGTTTGGCGCACACGGTCAGGAGTTGGGCGTAAGCCGTCCACATCGGGGAACTTGAGCAAGCGACTGCGCCACTCACCCGCACTAATCCGAACGGTATTATTTACTTTGTGTGTCGCCACCCACCACCACCGTCACCATGTTGTTGGGCTTGATGCGGCGATTAAATGCGTCTTTAATTTGTGCTTTCGAGACCTTGTTTAGGTTTTCATTAAAGTCATCCAAATACGTGATCGGCAAATGATAAAAACCAATCAAAGCTAGATAGTCCAAAATCTTGCCATTGCTATCAATCCGCATCGGGAAACCGCCAATGAGGTTTTGTTTAGCTGCTTTTAACTCAGCATCCGTCACCCCATCTTTGATAAATTTATCCAAGGTTTCCCGCACCAAAGCCAAAGCAGCATCTGCTTGCTCACGCTTGGTTTGCAGACCAATCTGAAATTGACCTACTTCTGCCATTGGCATGAAGTAGCTGTAAACACTATAAACTAAACCACGTTTCTCACGCACTTCTTCAGTCAAGCGTGAAACAAATCCACCGCCCCCCAACACATAATTGCCAACATAAAGCGGGAAAAAGTCGGTATCACCACGTTTCATGCCAGGGTAACCTAACAAAATATGTGCTTGCGTCGCGGGATGAGCAATGCGTTGCTCATTGGCGGCATCAGGATAAGCCACACTAGCAAGTGGCGCAGGTTTATCTGCCTTGGGTAAATCTGAAGAGATTTTCTCTGCTATTTGTGCAGCCTGTTCGCGACTCATGTCACCAATCAAGGCTATCACCGACCCCTGAGCGCCGTAATAGGTGCGATAAAATTTCTGCACATCATCGCGCGTAACTTGTTCAACTTGCTCAGGCTCTGAATTGAAACCATAAGGATGTATTCCAAATAGCGCTTTACTAAATGCTTTATCTGCGATGGTTTCTGGTTGCGTTGCACCCTCTTTTAGCCCCGCAATCACGCGCGCTTTTTCACGCGCTAACACATCGACAGGAAAATCTGGTTTTTGCAAAATCTTGATATACAAATCCAGCGCTTTATCTCGCTCAAGCGCACTGCTTAACGTTCTTAACTTTAAGCTAGATTTGTCATCATCAACACCCCCGCCCAACTGCGCCCCAACGTCGGCAAACTGTTTAGAAATCTTTTCATCTGACAACCCGGCAGCGCCAAGGGTCATTAAACGGCGAGTGATACCAGCTACACCAATCCTAGCCTTATCATCACGCGCACTGCCCGCATAAAAATTGGTGCTGATATCAATAATCGGCAAATCATGATTTTCTACAAAATAAACATCAGTACCACGACTAGTTTGCCATTGCTGTATTTTTAAGCCTGCATGTGCTTGCAGAGAAGCCAAAAGACCAATTAGCGTAATACCTAAGCCACGAGTAAGCGATTTAGTGAACATGTGGCTTTCCTTTCGGGGTGTTGTCATTAGGGTCGATAGGCTGTGGATCAAGCGTCGCGACCGTTAAATTATCTTTGTTAAAGTACTTCTTTGCGACAGCTTGTACTTGCTCAGCAGTCACTGCTTGGAGTTTTGCAGGGTAGCCCTTCAAAATGCGCCATGAGAATCCAGCAGTTTCTAAACTACCAATTTGCATTGCTTGATAAAACATCGAGTCTCGTTGATAAACATCTGCCGCAATGACTTGGGCTTTAACGCGCTGCAACTCCTCTTCTGTCACACCACCCGTTTTAATTTTTTCAATCTCATTCAAAATCGCGGCTTCCAGCTCAGCCACAGACTTACCTTCTGAAGGCGTAGCGTCCAGCACGAAAATCGACTGACGGCCGCGTTGCACCATGTCATATGCCGCATCCACGTCTACCGCAATTTGGCTTTGGCGTACTAGGTTTTGATTTAAGCGTGCAGAAGCGTTACCGTTAAGCACTCCAGCCAAAATCTCCAGCGCATAAGGCTCAACGTCTTTATCCGCATCTTGAAGTGATGGCACATGAAAGCCCATCAACACATAAGGCAGTTTAGCTTGCGCTTTTACTAATACCCGACGCTCGCCTTTTTGCTCAGGCTCTACTTGAGGTTTCCGTGATGGAAGTACTTGCGATTTTAATGGGCCAAAATACTGCTTGGCGAGCTTGAGAACATCTTGTGCATTGACATCGCCCACCACTACTAAGGTCGCATTATTTGGCGCATACCAAGTTTTGTACCATTCACGCGCATCCGCAGCCGTCATGTTTTCCAAATCGTTCATCCAACCAACTACAGGACGGCCGTAAGGATGCACATGGTAAATCGTTGAATTAAATT
Organism: Candidatus Methylopumilus sp.; assembly: GCA_040401435.1. Taxonomy (GTDB): domain Bacteria; phylum Pseudomonadota; class Gammaproteobacteria; order Burkholderiales; family Methylophilaceae; genus Methylopumilus_A. Next base: position 1,397 of record JBBAON010000026.1, on the reverse strand, counting down.
GCTCATTCACTTTAGATTGTGGCTTGTCCTCCGTGCGCCAGCGACGTTCTTCCATCACCACATTAATCTCTTTTGCGAACTCTTCATCCGTTAAATTCAAGTTCGCCATACGATCAGCTTCAAGCTTCATTGAAAGCGGCAAATTCGACTTTTCTAGTTGCTGAAAGTAAGTCGTTTGGTCTTGCGCAGTAAAAGCATTTTCTTTACCGCCTGCCGCCGCAATTAAACGTGAGAATTTTCCAGCATGAACGGCTTTGGTGCCCTTAAACATCATATGCTCGAGCACATGCGCAACACCTGTTTTCCCGTTGACCTCATCTAAGGCACCAGCGCGATACCAGACTTGGGACACCACTACAGGTGCTCTATGGTCTTCTTGCACCACAATTTTTAAGCCATTCTCTAATTTGAATTCTTGGACTTCAGCCGATAACGCCAAAGATGAGAAACACAAGCTTGCCAATACACACCATCGCAAGCTTCTTATTTTGAACATATGCATATTATTATTCTCCTGTAATGCATCTCATTATAGCTGGCGATTGCCATTAATCACCTTACTTGCAGTCTACTTTTTCAGACCAAAGCCCCTCTTATTTAGTTCGGTATCAGCCCCGATATTCTTTTTAAAAGCTTCAATGATTAAAAATATTGCTACAAGGCATATCCAGCAGGGCTTAGTTCACAGTTGGGTTTGTTTGGCAAAAAGTATATTTTGACGATTAATTAATATGAAAAATATCGCTGTAAGCCAGTATCAGTGCTCGATTCCAAAGGATTGGGTTTGTTTTGTAAAAAGGGCTGTTTTTTGGGTGTTTTCCAAATGATAACTAGTTCGTTTTGTAAAATGATACTTTTAAAAACGATGGATGGACTGTTGCTACTTAATCAGCCATCAACAGCGCAATAAAGTTTATAATTTCATTCGTCCCAACGATTGGATCAGCACCCTGTGAAGACCACAGCAGAACGCGTAAAGCACATGATGGATGCAATGAACATAAAAGAGCAAACTGAGTTTGGGCTTTTATGTGGCGCATCTCGCAGTACTGTAAACCAATGGTTATCAGGCAATATTAAGAAAATTGATCCACGCTATGGATTCAAGCTGGAAGACTCGACACCCTTCACTGCCCGCTGGATTATTCTCGGCGAAGGCAATCCCAAAAAATAGTTAAATAAATTTAAACCATCTAAAAGCCACGCCAGTCGTGGCTTTTTTATTAATTAAACACCCTCTTTTATATGTATTTCTAAAAATTATTGTTTATGTCCATTGACATATATTGTTTATGATCATAAACTAAATCCATAAATTAACTTCTATAACCAAGGAGAACGAGATGGGTAATAGTCGAACAAGGAACTACGAGTGGGCAACGGTGGCATGTGAAGGC
>JBBAON010000025.1:0-16962 GCA_040401435.1 Candidatus Methylopumilus sp. | reverse complement strand
CTCCCGCCGGGCGCACCATTCATCTGAAAATAAAAAAGCCGTGGTCTTTACGACACACAGCTTCTTTATTCCGCAACCTTATAACTCTATGCCTTCTTCAAAAATTCTGACAATTTAACATGTCCAACATTAACTTGATCCGGAAGCTGATTTAAACAAATTAATGATGCGTTGATTCAGAAATTTTATCCATCACCGCAAATAATACACCTGACAATATCAAGGTGAAGTGAATGCCGACCATCCATGCCATTTGGGTGTTGCTGAGATGCTCGATGCCAATCTGAGATTGATGCATAAATGCTTTTAATAAATCAATAGCAGAAATCGCCACGATAGAACCAATTAGCTTCAATTTAAGACCGGAATAATCAACATGACCCATCCAACTAGGTCTATCTTCGTGTGTCGCGACATCAATTTTAGATACAAAGTTTTCATACCCACTGAAAATCACCATAATGAGCAAATTAGCCACTAAAGTAATATCCACCAAACCCAAAATAGACAACACAACCTCTTTCTCAGGGGTATCCACAATGTGAGAAAATAGATGTAAAAATTCCTGAACAAACTTCACTAACATAAGAAGCAAACCACCAATCAATCCAACGTACATTGGCGCTAAAAGCCAACGGCTCCGGAACATAATAACTTCTAAGGCATGCTCAATAAACTTCATTTTTTTCCTTTGTGAAAACCTTATTCATTATTGATAATGGGATTGTTGGAGTGAGTTTGCGCAAGCCATCACTTGTTAAAATGATTTAATTTTAAAGTCTTTTTTTAAGATTATAACACTCGAAAACACCCAAAGGCGCGATGATTGGCGTTGCAAAATATATTTGACTGAGTGAAAATTAATTTCGAGCTGATGATTGAATGTTCATAAACACCAAGGGGTCTTTTTTACTGCCGTTGTGAATCACTTCGTAATGCAAGTGAGGTCCAGTTGACATCCCCGTGCTTCCGATTGCACCCAATACTGTCCCTTGTTCAACATTTGTCCCTTGCTTCACATAAACTCGCTCTGCATGAGCATAACGTGTATTAAAACCGTCTCCATGGTCAATTAATATTTGATTACCATAGCCTTGTTGCCAACCAGCCTCAATCACTCGTCCACTTGCCGTTGCAAAAAATGGAGTACCTGTTACAGCATCAAAATCTAGACCAGCATGAAAGCTCGGCTTAAAAGTAAAAGGGTCTGTTCGAGAGCCAAATCCGCTGGCAAGAGAAAGGGAGCCTTGTAAAGGAATACCAATAGGTTTTGATTTCAGCCAGTTTACAAAACGACTGGAACCAGTGACCGCCCGATCTAATTGTTGATTGAGTAATTTAATATCACCATGAGCGTGCGAAAAAAGAGCCAAAGGACTCGCAGATTTAATCTGCTCGATTGGTTCAAAACGACCACCTAGGCCTGGCGAGATAGATTTATCTTTTCGAATCACTGCAGGGGTAGCTGACAAGGCCAATTGCTGATTAAGCACTTCAAGTTGTTTAATTTTAACGCGGTTCGCTGAAATCTGCGCATTCACTTCATTCAATTTTACTTCGTAAAGTGCATGCAAATTTTCAAGTTCTACTGCAGTATGCAAATTTCCTAAGCTTCTAGCGATGGCAGGGTCATATTCAATGGCCATACGAAAGCCAAAAAACTGCAATGCACTCCCAAGCGTGATTAACAAAAGCGAAAATACACAAAAACCAATACCGAGGGTTTTGAGGGTCAAATTAACTGTCTTAATTTTACCGACTGCGCCTGAAATCCAAAAAATCTGCATCGATTAAACTTACAACTTAAACGTTGGTTTTCTGTTTGACTTAAGAGATTAGTATATCGGCAGCATCGCCGGCATTTTGTGCGTTAAGCTGATTAAGTTTACCTAGAATGTTTGCGCCCACCTCAATTCCAATGCTTCCATAAGTAATTTCGCCCTCCACCTGGGCGATCGCTAATAACTCCTCCCGATCTAATGAATAAATATTACCTTTAACTCGACCCGATACAATGACATGTTGCGCCTGAATATTACCGTTAACAGTCCCACTTTCCGAGATTGCGACTGATGCCGTATTACCATCCTCTTGAAAAATATTGCCATTTAAAACACCATCAATGCGGAGACCTTGAGAAATAATCAAATTACCATCAATACGTAAAGACTTTCCAATAATTGACTCAAAACTCTCAACAGAGCGTCCCAGCGAAGATTTTTTCTTAGTTTTAAACATGATCAATGACTCCAAATTTTCAATACCAATCTGATCTTACAAAATTCAATCAATATCCTGTGCATACCATTCAAGATGACATCGGGAAAAAGTCGCTTGAAATATACTATGTACTGGAAGATAAATTTGAGAAGCCTTTTTAAAGGGTCTTCAGCAAACTATTATTGATCTAGAGAAAAAAATAGCTTAGCTGATGATCTTATGATTACTCAAAAACATAAGATTTCTCAAGGTACGTTTATTGATAAAAAGATAATTTATATGGTATCAAAAATTAATTGAAAGATACAAAAAAATGGCACCATTGAGTGCCCTGTATAAAATGATTTCTGTGATGATATTTGCTAACAAAAACCAAGCATTATTAACCAATTTTGAATGCTATTAGGTCCCACAAAAGGTTTGATAGCTTTCATCAAAACCAGCACCTGCACCTAATAAATATTCGTCATGCGTCGGCTTGCTGTATGGCTTCTGTATGACTTCTAGAAACTCTTGAAATGGCGTCATATTGCCTTGAGCCGCGAACTCCAACACATCCTCTACTAAATGGTTTCTTGGAATCACCTGAGGATTGTGTGCATTCATCAACACCATTACCTTATCCATGCATTGTGTTTGTCTCGACAGGCGCTCTTTCCAGAGTACTTGCCAATGCTGGAAGCTGACATCACTGACAAGGCCCTCGTCTAATTGACTTGGTGTATTGAGCTGGCGGAATGTATTCGTGAAATCCGCTTGATGCTTATACATCAGCATCAATAAATCTTCGGCTAACATTAAATCGCTAGGCTCGTCGTTAAAAAGACCCAATTTTTTTCGCATCGCATCGCACCAATAATCTCTATATTTGGTTTGATATACATTCAAGCTTTTCGTAGCAATAAGAATGGCTTCCTCACGATTTTCATCAAGCAAAGGCAAAAGACTTTCAGCAAAGCGGGTAAGATTCCACTCAGCCATCTTTGGCTGATTGCCAAATGCGTAGCGCCCGTTTTGGTCTATCGAACTAAATACAGCATTGGGCGAATATGCATTTACAAAAGCGCATGGGCCATAATCAATTGTTTCTCCGGCAACGCTCATATTGTCCGTATTCATCACACCATGAATGAAGCCAAACTTCATCCACTTAGCAATCAATGAGGCTTGCGCGTCAATGACTGTATCAAGCAATGCAATATATGGGCTCGGGTGATCTTTAATGGCAGGATAATGACGATTGATCGTGTAATCAGCCAATTCCCTTAATACATCAACCTGATTGATTGCTGAGGCATACTGAAACGTCCCGACTCGAATATGGCTTGCTGCCACTCTGGTTAGCACTGCGCCACTTTGTGGAGCAGCTCTATATATTGTTTCTCCGGTAGTCAGTACCGCCAAGCTCAGCGTGGTTGGCACTCCTAGCGCCTGCATAGCCTCGCTCATTAAATACTCACGTAACATTGGCTTCAAACCAGCTAGGCCATCCCCAGATCGCGAATATGGGGTTGGGCCCGATCCCTTCAACTGAATATCAACACGGTTCGCATCTGGCGAGATGTGCTCCCCCAATAAGATTGCTCGTCCGTCTCCCAAATTATTAAAGCCGCCAAACTGATGACCTGCATAAGCTTGTGCAATTGGGTAAGCTGAAACAGGAATTTCTCGACCTGAAAAGCAAGCCCAGTTTGATGCTTCAATCGCGGGTGCATTTAAGCCAAGCCTCATCGCTAGGGACGCGTTAAAAATCACTAAGCTTGGATTGCTAAATTGTTTGGGATTTATGCGCGCAAACAAAATTTTCGGCAGCGTCGAATAGGAGTGGTCGAAACAAAAACCATACGGATCGGGAATAATATTATTTAGCGGGTTCATATTGGTATAGTTTACTATTTTGGTTGGGTATTGTTAACCGTAAGATTGCGCGATGAATTTATCGTAATGCATTACATCTTACTGCCTGTATCAAGTAAAATATTATCTATGCTAAAGCACACAATCTCATTCAAACTAGTAAGGAATAAGCATGCAAACTAAAATCAGTACGGCAATTAATGTTGTTTTAGCAATCGCTGTCATCGCATTAACAATTAATGCCTATGATATGAAACAGCAACTTGATAGCCGGTTGTTAGATTCATCTAATGCGGTCGACAAAATTAATTCATCAATTACCGCTATTAAAACGCATGAGGTTGAACAAGAAACTAAAAGTGCCGCGGCGGCAGCATTAACTGCAGATCTCATTATTAAAACGCAACAACAAGGTCAAATTATTGATGATCTTGTGGCAAAACTACCGAAGAAAAAATAAATATCTTAAAAGGCGATTAAAGATGATTAAAACGCTTACATTATTGATAGGTATTTTTCTAAATGTAGTTGCGCAGGCTAAAACAGGGCTTCCTAGTTTTGATAAAGGTATGTCCTATGAAGAATTCAAAAAGGCATTAATTGAGCATCAATGGAAACCCGTTAACAATCTAAAAATTTCGAACAGTAGTTTATATGCCCAAGAGCTCTATGAGCAAGGAATGCTGGAGGTTGTTGACTGTGTTTCGATGGAATTGGACGGCTGCTGGTTTTACTATGCAAAAAAGAACCAAATATTAGAGGTCAGGACAATCACAAGACAGCTAAAAGTTGAAAAAATAACATTTATTAAAAGCCGCTAAATTGTATCTAAGTCTAAATGCTTAATTGAAAGTAGCCTTTAGTAAATGTGTGCTAGAATCTGATTAATCTCGCTCACTTTTTCTAGCAAATGATCATGAAATATCTGGGCAACTGGACTAAATTTCTTACCTTTCAAACTTACAATATGCCATTGAGATTTTATTGGAAAGTAATTGATTGTCATGATTGAAACCAACGACTTTAGGTCGTATTCAGTCAATGAATGCATTGAGACAATTGATAGCCCCAATCCACTTCCAACCGCATGCTTTATCGCTTCATTACTGCCTAATGTAAGTCTGACGTTAGGTGTAATTTTGTTCTCTTTAAAGAATAAATCGCAAGACATTCTTGTGCCAGATCCAACCTCTCGCATTACAAAAAACTCATTGGCGATATCATTGATATTTATTTTTTTACCTATAAGCGGGTGAGATTTCTTCGCAATGCACACCAAGGGATTATCTAAAAAAATTTCATCCTGAATTTTTAAGTGTGCAGGTGGCTGAGTCATAATAGCCATGTCGTCTAAATTACTCTCCAATCTAGAAATTACTGCATCTCGATTCAGTACTTCTAAGGCAATATCAACACCTGGATGATCTGCACAAAAATTTCCTACTAATCTTGGTATGAAGTATTTTGCAGTACTTACCACCGAAATTTTGAGCACACCTGTTTCAAACCCCTTTATTGAGGAAATCGTTTGATCAAAGTTTTCCCATTCTTTAGAAATAGATTGTGCTGTTGATGCTAAATTTTTGCCGGCCTCGGTTAAGTAAATTTTTTTACCAACTATTTCATACAGTTGCAGACCAATAGTATTACTCAACTCCTTCAATTGCATGGAAGCAGTAGGCTGTGTCACATGCATTAGTCTAGCAGCGGCTGTCACGCTGCCAGTTTCAGCTAACGCTTTAAAGAGTCTAAGTTGTCTAAAAGTTATATTCATAGGTTTTTATCTATACTTAACTGAATAAATATCAATTTTACTATATTTCAATTTGAATTTAAAATTCGTTTTACTTATATTAAATAAAAGCAGAATATGAATAACCTTTTAGATCCCGCAATCCTTTTCTTTATCTTTGGCTTGAGCGCTGGGCTGCTTAAATCAAACTTAGAAATTCCATAACCAGTCACAAGGTTCTTATCTCTTTATTTATTGATGGCACTTGGTCTAAAAGGCGGATTTGCACTTCATCACTCAGGCATCATTTCACAAATCACGCTCGTACTTGGCAGTGCAATATTTCTAGCCGTATTGGTTCCTATAATTGCTTACTTTCTGCTAAGTCATCGCTTAAACAAATTAGATGCGGCAGCGATTGCGGCCACTTATGGTTCTATTAGTGCCGTTACCTTTATTACAGCCACTCAAACGCTAGACATTGCTGGTATTGAATATGGTGGTTACATGGCAGCAGCGATGGCGTTAATGGAGTCGCCTGCGATTATTCTAGCGATTATCCTCGCAAACAAAGCTAGGTTATCAATTTCAGGCAGTGTTAGCCAAGGAAAAAGCCTCTCAAAAATACTCCATGAATCATTTACGGATGGCGGACAAATTTTATTGCTTGGCTCTATGGTCGTGGGCTATTTAAGCGGTGATACGGGTCATAAAGTGATGGCGCCATTCTCAATTGATTTGTTTAAGGGCATGTTGTCATTCTTTTTGCTGGATATGGGCTTACAGGCCGCCAAAAGTTTTGGCTATTTAAAGAATATTCCAAAGCTCACATTGATTTACGGCATAGTTGCACCTTTTCTTCATGCTTCAATCGCACTGATTATTTCCAAGCTGCTGGGATTCGAATTGGGTGAGACGATCTTATTAATGGTGCTTGCAGCGAGCGCTTCTTACATTGCCGTGCCAGCAGTTCTCAGGCACGCACTCCCAGAAGTTAAACCAGCTCTTTATATGGGGATGTCACTTGGCATTACCTTTCCACTGAACATTTTGATTGGTATACCTGTATATATGTATTTTGCTAAATATTTTTTATAGCAGAAAACTTGGAACAAATATTTTTGTAGATTATATTAAAAGCTTATTTACCCAAAAATCTTATAATGAAAACACTCAATCTTTTTATATTTAACTTATTTTTTGCTTATTTTTGCAGCACAGTTTCTATCAGTAGCAGCTTTGCGCAAACAATTTTTGATAAAAATTACACTGGCGTCCAAAAAGAGCAGTATGCAGATGGCAAGCCAAAATATGAAGTGAATGTTGTTAAGGGTAAAAAACAGGGGTTGGAGACATTTTGGTACCCCAGCGGTAGTCTTTATATTCAAACAAATTATGTAAATGACAAAGAGGATGGCGTTTGGAAGCAGTGGTACGAAAGTGGCCAAATCAAACTAGAAGCCAACTATAAAGGGGGTTTAGAACATGGTACTTTCACTTTGTGGTACGAAAATGGCCAAATCCGCGTTCAAAGCAAACTTATTTTCGGTAAAAAAGAAGGCGAAGAAACTGCTTGGAATATCGATGGCACTCCTAAGTATAAAATACTTTATGTTGAAGGCAGAGAGGTAAAGTAAGGACAACTATAAAAAATCCAGTTAAACAAACTGGAAGTGAGGTATTGAGTGCTCATCAAGTAGCCCCTTTCACTCCGAAACTATTCGTTACGCAATCTATTTCCTGACCCTACTAAAAATCGCACATCAATAATTCTCATATGACCATTTATAAAAAAAGGTTGTTATTAGTCCAATTTTGGGGGTATTGTATCAAGGCTGTAAAAAGTGTTAAAAGTTGTAACTACACCAAATTATCCTTTAGGAGAATTAAATGATTAAAGATTCAAAAATTTCGAGTAAAAGTATGTGGTTAGGCTTAGTAGCATTGCTTGGTTTTTCAGCAACTGCTTCTGCAAATAGCACTGTGCTTCAATCAAGCGACTTCGTTGGTATTTCATTTTGGTTAATCTCAATGGCGTTAGTTGCTTCAACTGCTTTCTTCTTTCTTGAGCGCGATCGCGTTGCAGGCAAGTGGAAAACTTCATTAACTGTTTCTGGCCTTGTGACGCTTATTGCAGCTGTTCACTACTTCTATATGCGTGATGTATGGGTTGCAACAGGTTCAACACCAACCGTTTATCGCTATATCGATTGGCTAATTACAGTGCCATTGCTAATGATTGAGTTTTACTTAATCCTTGCTGCAATTGCAAAAGTGCCAGTTGGCGTATTTTGGCGTCTAATGATCGGTACATTGGTAATGTTAGTTGGTGGTTACGCAGGTGAAGCAGGTTACCTTTCTGTAATGCCAGCATTCATTATCGGCATGTTGGGTTGGTTCTATATTCTTTGGGAAATTTTCGCTGGCGAAGCAAGCAAGATCAATGCTGGCCAAGCACCAAAAAATGTTCAATCAGCATTTAACTTGATGCGTTGGATTGTAACAATCGGCTGGGCAATTTACCCAATTGGTTATTACTTCGGCTACCTAACAGGTTCAGATCCTGCTGATAGCATGAAAGCACTAAACATTGTTTATAACCTTGCTGACGTTCTAAACAAAATTGCTTTCGGTGTGATCATTTGGTCTGTAGCTGTATCAGAAAGCGAAAAGAAATAATTATTAGTTAATTAAATATTAACCAAGCGGACACATTTTTATTACAAAGTAAAAGCAGTCCTTTAAGAATGTGTCCGTATTTATTGAGGTTAAAAGATGTCAGCACAAGCATTAGTTAACTTACCAAACGAATTACTATCGTCTAAAACATCGCTTGATGACCTCTTATCTCAAGTTGATGATTTTGTTACAAAGCACTTGTCAGCGCACTCAGATTCAAACCAATCGACCATTAATGCTGCCGAGTATGCAGCGAAGTATCATTTGGCAACTCCAGGACATAAAGTAAGAGCAAGACTTTGTATCTCAGCTTGTCTTGATCTTCAAATAAAATATAATGACATGCTGATTATTTCAGCAGTCTCAGAATTGCTTCATAACGCCTCCCTTATTCATGACGACATCCAAGACATGGATGAAACTCGTCGCGGTGTAGAAACCGTATGGAAAAAATTTGGGAGCAGCGTTGCAATATGTGCCGGCGACTTATTGTTGTCTAGCGCGTACGGGGTCCTAGCAGAAATCAGCGACCCCAAACTATTACCCGCACTTATTAAGCTCATATCTGAAAGAACCGCCTCTGTCATAAAAGGACAATGCGATGATATTGAGTACAAAAACAAACCAATTAATTCAATTGAAAACTACAAAAATATAGCTAAATCAAAATCTGGCGCATTACTAGGACTCCCAATTGAGCTTGCTTTAACAGTTTCTGGCAAAAGCGAATATTTACACTTAGCACAAAAAGCAACCGGTGCTTTCGCTGTGGGTTATCAAGTAGTAGATGACTTACACGACATTGCAAAAGATGCATCTCAAAACGGGCGCTCAAAATCATTAAATATCGTCTTTGTATTAGCAGATGCGCATTCAAGTAACCCGATAGCGGATGCCACAATCCTTGCAGAACAATCTTTGTCCGAAGCGGTCGAATTAGCAGAACAACTTCCCTTCTCCTTAGGGACTTTGCTAATATCACTTGCACAACAGCTTCAAGGACAAACAAAACATGAAATTGGATGTTAAACAAGCGATCGTTATTGGATCTGGTTTCGGAGGAATCGCTTCAGCATTAAGACTCAGAGCCAAAGGTTATGCAGTCAAAGTGATTGATAGAGCTCCAATGCTAGGTGGTCGAGCGCAAGTGTTTTCCAGAAATGGATACACACATGATGCAGGGCCAACAGTTATCACAGCCCCTTTTTTATTTGAAGAGCTCTTTGAGCTATACCAAGAAAAACTTGAAGATCACATCAAGCTCGTTCCCTTAACACCCTGGTATCGCTTTTACTTTTCTGACAAATCAACATTTGATTACGGTGGCTCACTCGAGCAAACGCTTACAGAAATCGATAGGATTGAGCCAAAAGATAAAGCTGGCTATTTAAAACTACTCAAGCATTCAAAAAATATTTTTGATATTGCCTTTACCCAGCTCTCCTCCATCCCTTTTCATCGATTTTTTTTGATGCTTTCTTTAATTCCAAAGCTCATTATATTGAGGAGCTATGAGACAGTGTGGGGGACAGTATCAAGGCACCTGATCAGCCCAAAACTGCGCCAAGCTTTTTCAATCCAGCCTTTGCTAGTTGGCGGCAATCCATTCTCGACAACTAGTATTTATGGTTTGATACACTATCTTGAGCGTGCATACGGTGTATTTTTTGCAATGGGTGGAACGGGGGCCATTGTGAATGCGCTTAAAAACCTCATGGAAAGAAACGGGATTGAAATTTATCTAAGTACGACAGTAAAGAATATCGTCATCGATGATGGTAAAGCAACTGGGCTAACACTTGAAGACGGAACAAAACTGAATGCAGATATTATTGTGTCAAATGTGGATGCTGCCTTCCTTTACCAAAACATGATTGATGCAAATCAGGTCGCCCTATCTTCAAAACTAAAAATAAAAGTAGCGCATTATTCGATGGGCTTGTTTGTTATTTATTTTGGCACCACCAAGCAATACCCAGAAGTTGTTCACCATACTATTTGGCTAGGTAAAACCTACAAAGAGCTACTATCCAACATTTTCGACAAAAAAATATTATCAGATGACTTCTCACTTTATATTCATCGACCAACCGCCACTGATGAGAGTTTTGCGCCAAGTGGGTGTGATAGCTTTTATGTACTTTGTCCCGTGCCTAATTTAAAAGCTAATATTGATTGGTCTATTGAAGGCGAAATCTTGAAGAATAAAATCATCGAGGCCCTCGATCAAACCATCCTACCGTACTTAAAAAAGCATATTATTGATGATTTTTTTATGACGCCTAGTGATTTTAAAGCAGACTATTTAAGCATGCATGGTGCAGGTTTTTCTGTTGCTCCATTGTTTAGGCAGTCGGCTTGGTTTAGATTTCATAATAAAGCTGAAGGTATTAAGAACTTATACATCACTGGCGCTGGCACGCATCCAGGAGCTGGATTGCCAGGCGTATTATGCTCAGCAAAAGTAATTGATCAGTTGATACCGCCCGCCGCTGATTTTAAATGAGTCAAGCTAAGCTTCATCAAGCAGAATATATTAAAGAGTCTAATTTGGTTTTAGCTCAAAAAGGTAAAACCTTTTTTTGGGCTAAGTTTTTACTCAATCAAAAGCATGCCACGCAAGCGGTTAGGCTATATCGATTTTGCCGGCACGTAGATGATGTTGGTGATGATACCGTGGATAAGTCTTTAGCACGCCATATGCTGTTCAAGATGATTGAGGAATTAAAAGCCGGTCGTTCAAACCATCCAATTATCAATGATTCAATTGCCCTCTTTCATGAATCTCAAATCAACATCAACATTCCTATTTCGCTGATTCAAGGCGTGATGTCAGACTTGGATCTTGTGAGAGTCAAAGACGAATCGGCACTAATGGTTTACTGTTATCAAGTCGCGGGAACGGTTGGCTTGATGATGAGTCAGGTTTTAGACGTCAAAGATAAGCGCGCTTTCACCCATGCCATTGATTTGGGTATGGCAATGCAATTAACTAACATCTGTCGAGATGTTGCTGAAGATGCCTTGATGAACAGAAGATACCTGCCCGCATCGCTCATTGGGGATATGGATTCAGCAGCGCTTATTAATCCTAATGAACAAACACAAAGTAAAATAAAAAATACTTTAATTAAAATGCTAGATAATGCAGATGTGTATTACCAAAGTGGGCATGATGGACTGTGCTTTTTACCCATACGCGCGCGTTTTGGGATTGTCATCGCATCCGGCTTGTACCGTCACATTGGCACACATCTTGCCAACAACAACTATGCTTGTTGGACATTTAGATCAGTGGTGAATAAACCTTCAAAAGCTTGGTTAACCATCAAAATATTAATGCAAAGCCTTTTCGAAAAGTCTTTCTATTTTTACACTAAGTCGCACAATCAGCGTTTGCATAATGCGATTAATGAAGTAACACATCTCAATGGCTGAGCATACGCATTATGATTTAGTAATTTTAGGAGGCGGCTGTGCTGGACTGAGCCTAGCAAGCAAGCTGTCTGAGTATGGTAAAAAAGCACCTAAAGTACTGATCATCGAACAACGAAAAAACTATACCAATGACAAGACCTGGTGTTTTTGGGATATCGATCATCCTGAATATCAATCACTTGTTAATAAAGCATGGTCAGCATTTGAACTGATTCATCATCAACGCGTACACCATTTCAATTGCAGCCAACACCGATACCTCATGTTGGAAAGTCAGCACTTTTATGAAATGGCAATGACACAAATTGGATCTAATCCGCATATACAATTAAAGCTCGGCCAAGAAGTGCTATTAGCCCCCATCAAAACTGAACAAGGCTGGCATGTTAAAACGCAGCTTTCCGAGTTCACTGCAACAAGAGTGGTCGACACCAGACCCCCTAAAAAAATACATCATGATGACTCAGTGCTTTGGCAATCATTTGTAGGCTATGAAATCCAAACACAAGCAGATTATTTTTCACCAGAAAAGTTGGTGCTCATGGACTTTGATCCTGCTTTTAAAAATGGCTTAGCATTTATCTATATTTTGCCAACAACGCCAAAAAAAGCACTTATTGAGTACACCATTTTTTCTGAAAATATTATTCCTAAGCAACAATTAATTACACGCCTAAAAAAATCGATAGCGCAAAAGATCGATAGCGAACCATATGAAATTTTAAGAGTTGAACATGGTACTCTGCCCATGGGTAATCAATTAACTAAACAAAACAAAGACCCAACTTATTTAACTGGGGGCTTGTTTGCAGGAGCCGCAAGACCGAGTTCAGGCTATGCGTTTCAAAGGATTCAATCCTGGGCAAAAAAATGTGCGCAATCTATTGTGAACGATCATACGCTTTACCCATTCCCTAAAGAAAACAGAGTGCAGTCTTTCATGGATGGGCTTTTCTTAACTGTAATCAAAAATAACCCAATAGGCGCAGCCTCTCTGTTTGGGGATCTATTTAATCGATGTGATTTAAATACGGTCATCAAGTTCATGTCAGACAAGGCAACATTCAGCGATTACTTTCGGATCATAAAATCACTACCGACTACCCCTTTCATAAAGGCGCTACCAGGCTTTATTATCGAAAAGACTTGTCATCATCTAGGATGGAAATGATGATGAGGCTGATGGGGCTTCAAAGCAATCTATTCATCATAATGACAAGCCTCGCTTTGACTTTGGGATTAGGGTTTGATATCAATGCAAATCTCTATGGTTTTTTGATGATCCTGATCTTTGTAGTTCTTCTTGGCGTTCCGCATGGTTCGCTAGATGTATTATTTGCAAGCCAAACCTATAATCTTCAAAACATTAGCCACTGGCTGAAATTCATTGCTTATTATCTGGCAGCGGCATTGGCCGTGATTTTAGTGTGGTTTCTTTTGCCAAACGCTTTCTTTATCATCTTCTTAATATTGTCAGCCATGCACTTTTCAGATGATCTCAATCTATCAGATTTTGCAGTCCTAAAATTGAGTTATGGCACTGCTATTATTAGTTTTCCAAGTCTGTTCTTTAGTCATGAATTGATTAACTTATACGCAATGATCATTCAGACTGGTACCGCCGCCAGCATTGTTAAAGCTTCTCAATTCATCAGCATGCCTGCTGGGATAATCATGGCTTTTTATCTCGTGAACCAAAAAATAGACGTGCGGACTAAACTTGAGTTACTTTGTACCTGTGCCCTATTTTTATTACTCAGCCCAATACTAGCATTTGGGGTTTATTTCTGTTTGATGCATAGCGCACGACACCTCATCAGAAGCCGATTTTTTTTGCGTAAATTTACCAGACAAGCATTTTTAAACGCACTAATATTTCCAACCATTGCAGTAATCTTAATGGGGCTAATCATTTGGTGGATAGGCCCAAAAAAACCACTCGAAATCGACATGATACGCATTATTTTTGTTGGTCTTGCCGCGCTCACTGTTCCTCACGCTTGGGTCTTAAAGCAGTCAAATTTTCAAGCACACAGTAAGCGTTACTAAAATTTAATAAGGGGTTTATATGAGTCAATTAAAAACAATTCGAGATATTGCTGGCCTCGGTGATGCATCCACTGCAATATCCGATTCGGCATTAGTCATTATTGATGCTCAAAATACCTATTGTGAAGGGATAATGAAGCTGGAAGGGATGGAAAAAGCATTACAAGAATGTCGCGTTTTATTAGATCGCTTCAGAAAAGCTGGCCGTCCTGTATTTCATATTCGTCACGATGCCGGTCATGGCTCACCCTACGATATCAATAACCCAATCGGGCAGATTGTTGATCTCCTTTCGCCAGCAAAAGGTGAGCCAGTCATTACCAAAAATTACCTAAACGCTTTTGCTGGAACAGAATTAGAGACATTGGTTAAAAAAGCCGAGACTAAAAATCTTATTCTCGTTGGGTTTATGTCGCACATGTGTGTGAACTCAACTGCTAGAGGCGCATTTAGCCTGGGGTTAAATTCAACGGTAGTCGCTTCTGCTACCGCAACAAGAGCACTGCCTTATAAAGTCACTGGTGAATTCATTTCTGCCTCGGTACTTAATGCCCTAGCCCTAGCGGCTTTAGGTGATCTTCCTACGGCTATTGTAGGAAACCCAGAGAACGTACCTGATTAAACTCAGGCTATTCAAGTAAATTAACATTCGCAGAACGCAGCAAGAAAACTTAATTTAAAATAATGGATATTAATATGAACAAAACAGTATTAATTACTGGCGCAACAGGCGGATTAGCTCAATCATTAGTTAAACGATTAATGACAGATAACCATCAATTAGTATTGGTGAGCAGAGACTCAAAAAAACTTGAAGAGACTTACGGCGATCAGCACACCCAAATTGGCGCAGACTGCTCAACCAATGATGGTGTTAAATACATCTTTGATGAGATTGAAAAAAGAAATATCACATTGAATAGCCTGGCACATTGTGTTGGCAATATAAGGCTAGGTGCGCTTCATAGAACATCTGAAGCTGATATTTTAGATTGTCTTTCAACAAATTTATATAGTGCAATTTTTAACTTGTCATCTTTTGTTGCACACTTAAAAAAATCCTCTAGTAATGGCGCGGCAGTTTTTGTTTCATCTGCTGCAGCCAGCATAGGAATTCCTAATCACGAGATAATATCTGCTGCAAAGGGAGGGCTAGAGGCCTTAGTTAGAAGCGCCGCCGCAACCTATGCCTCATCAAATATTCGTATTAATGCAGTTTCTCCTGGAATATTGAACACTCCTGCATCGGCAAATCTTTTGAGTAGTGAGCTCATGAGAGAAATAGCTGCAAAACAATATCCTATTAAAGGGATTGGAAATGCAGATGATGTGGCTGATTTGATGGCTTGGCTGCTGTCTGAAAATGCTCAAAGAGTTACAGGTCAAATTTGGTCAATTGATGGTGGCTTTTCATCAATCAGACCATTAGTTAAATAACTGGCAACATTAAGTGTTGCTAAAAACAATACAATACAATTCAACGGCACACATTTCCATTAATAATTTCCCCGATCTTTAAGAGAAAAAATTTAGATTAATAAACGATGTTAATGTCTTCTAAGTTTCGAGAAGTCGATAAAATAGACTCATGCATTATTACGACTTATTTAAATGAAATATTTTTTTAACTGTTTACTTTTCATATCGCTTTTTCACCCTATCAATTTAATTGCAGAATCCGATAGAGGTGCAATAAAAATTGCAGTTCTTTATGATGATGAATTTCTTCTTCATCATACCGGACCCGGCCATCCAGAAAATGCTGATAGAATTTTAAGCACAATCAACTTTCTCAAAAACGATTCTAAATTAAAACCTAGTTTAATTTGGCCTGCCTTTGGTTATGCGTCCATAGATGTCATCAACCTTGTTCATTCAAAAGAATATATTCATTTAGTTAAACAAGAGTCTGAAAAACTGACTGAATCTACTGCAATACTAAGCACAGGTGATACTGTGTTATCAAAACTATCATATCAAGTTGCCAGAAAATCTGTCGGGGCAGTGACTGAAGGTGTTGATCAAATAATGAGGGGTAAAGTTTCAAGTGCCTTCGCATTCTCAAGACCACCAGGACATCATGCTACTAAGGACAGAGGGATGGGATTCTGTATTTTTAATAATGTAGCAATTGCAGCAAAGTATTTACAAAACAAATATGGTATCAAGCGAATTTTAATTGTTGATTTTGATGTACATCACGGCAACGGAACGCAAGATATTTTTTATAGCGATAAGACCGTTTTCTACTTCAGCATCCATCAACATCCCTTCTACCCTGGCAGTGGCCGCCCCAATGAAAAAGGGAGTGGCGAAGGTTATGGGTACACGTTAAATATTGACCTTCCCAAAGGGGCCGGCGATGAAGAATTCATTCATGGCTTAAAAAGCCAATTAATTCCTGCAATGGATAAATTCAAGCCCGAATTTATATTGATATCTACGGGATTTGATGCGCATGAAAATGATCTACTAGGCCAGTTAAAATATTCAAATAATGGTTACAAACAAGCTACAGATATCTTATCTACCATCGCGCAAAAATATGCATCTAATCGCCTATTATTTGTATTAGAAGGCGGTTATGAACCTACCAATATCAAAGAGGCTTCCACAAGCATTCTAAATGCAATTATTTCTAAAAAAAATGAGTAGCCGATGTAAGTTTCTTTAATTATCCAACACAGTGCTATTCAACCAATACTTTTTGAACTATCTAGGCTCTCAAAAACCCAATGAAATACTGTAAGATATTCATTTTATAAAGACTTGGCTTAGAGCCTTCTCGCGCAAAACGACAATCGAAACACCAATACAATCAATTTGAAATCATTACAAAAACGATAGGTACAAAATGCTTGAATTCATACTTGACCCAAACACAATCATTGCATTTTTAACACTTGCAGCGCTTGAAATTGTTTTGGGCATTTGGACTTCCCCTACTTTCGTAGACGTTTCTTAACTTCCAATGGACTTCCCACGGT
>JBBAON010000024.1:0-17750 GCA_040401435.1 Candidatus Methylopumilus sp. | reverse complement strand
TACCATTAGCTGAATTACTCGATGCTCAACAGTCCATGTCCACTAATCAGTATGAACAAGAGTTCCTATGCTCATTTGAAGCTGCAATCTTAGGCGCATACTACGGTCAGGAGATGCGTAGGATTACAGACTTAGATAGAATCACAGGTATTGAGTATGATCCTATGTTTGTAGTTAATACTGTGTGGGACTTAGGTTTTAATGACAGCACAAGTATATGGTGGTATCAAGTCATACATGGTGAGATACGAGTGCTAGATCATCACAGCTCTAATGGGCAAGCAATACCGTATTACACAGGATTGCTAAAACAAAAAGAAGAAGAATTTGGGTATAGATATGGCATCCATTGGCTACCCCATGACGCTAGAGCAAAAACATTGGCAAGTGGTGGCAAGAGCATAATCGAGCAAATTGCGACAAAAATCGACATAAAACAGATAAAAATCGTGCCTAATCTATCATTACAAGACGGAATACAAGCAACACGACTTGCATTAACTCGGACTTGGTTCGATAATAGATGTGAAGAAGGCATAGAATGTTTACGTCAATATCAGAGAGAGTGGGATGATGATAAGAAAGTATTTAGAGATCGCCCAAAGCACGACTGGACAAGCCATAGTGCAGATGCGTTTAGGTATCTGTCAATTGTATGGAAAGACGAAGACAAGGCTATCAAAGATGATGACAGCATTAGAGGCCTACGTGTCGGCAAGACTGAAGTAACGCTTAAAGAGTTATGGGATGAAACACCTAAGATAATCAACAGACGGATATAAAGCATGGAACATACATACCAAGAATGGTACAAAACAATAGCAAGTTACGAACGTTCTTATAAGTCTTGGGAAGATCGAGCCGACAGAATCGTTAAGAAGTATCGTGACGATAGTCGCACTAGAAACAATCCTAACGCTAAATTCAATATATTGTGGTCAAACGTACAAACAATCACACCTGCTATCTTTGCTCGTTTGCCTAGACCTGACATTTCTCGTAGATTTAAGGACAATGATCCAGTCGCTAGAGTAGCTTCAATGATGCTAGAACGTGCTTTAGAGTACGAGATTGAGCATTATGATGACTACAGAAGTGCGATGAAATCAAGCGTACAGGATAGACTTCTAGGTGGTCGTGGCACGTCATGGGTAAGATATGAGCCCCACATTACAGGCGAAAAGACAGAAGGCGAGCCTGACGATGGCTTTCAGATTACAGAAGATATTGACGAAGCTGAGACAGAAGGCGGTATTTATCGTGAAGATCAAGAGCGTATTGAGTACGAATGTGCGCCAGTTGACTATGTGTACTGGCGTGACTTTGGTCACACAATCGCAAGGACATGGGAAGAAGTTACAGCAGTCTGGCGTAAAGTTTATTTAGGCAGACCTGCTTTAGTTGAACGCTTTGGCGAAGAACTTGGTGGCAAGATACCGTTAGATACTAAGCCTGAAAACTCTAAGACATTTAACGAGAAGATGGGCGAAGGCGCAAGTGAAGCGTGTGTCTATGAAATTTGGGATAAGACAACAGGCGAAGTCATTTGGATATCTAAGTCAATGGGTAAGATTCTAGATACTAGACCTGATCCATTGAAGCTAGAGAACTTTTGGCCATGTCCTAAGCCACTATTCGCGACTATAACAACTGATTCATTGATTCCTGTGCCTGATTACGCACTTTATCAAGATCAGGCTAGACAGTTAGACACACTAGCAGATAGAATTGACGGTTTTATTCAAGCGTTAAAGGTGCGTGGCGTGTACGATGCGTCAGAACCTAGCTTACAGCGTCTATTTACTGAAGGCGAAAACAACAGCTTGCTACCTATCAAGAATTGGGGTGCATTTTCTGAGAAGCAGGGTATGGCAGGTGCGATTAATCTAGTCGATATACAGCCCATTGCGTCTGCACTTCAGTCAAGTTATGCAGCAATGGATCAAGTTAAAGGTCAAATCTACGAGATTATGGGTATTGCAGACATTCAGCGTGGTCAAACTGATCCTAATGAAACACTAGGCGCACAGATTATCAAGTCTAACAATGCATCTGGTCGTTTAAAGACGATGCAGAACGATGTTGTTAACTTTGCGACTAGCTTATTGCAGATCAAGGCCCAGATTATCTGTAATCACTTCACAGAAGAAACAATTATCAAGATTTCAGGTGCAATGCAACTGTCTGACAGCGATAAACAGTACATCCCACAGGCTTTAGCGTTACTTAAAGACGAACCTGCTAAGAATTTCAGAGTAGAAGTGACATCTGACTCGATGATTTACCAAGATGAACAAGCAGAAAAGCAGAATCGCATGGAGTTCTTGCAATCTATCGGTGGTTTTATGCAACAAGTCATACCTGCTGCTCAGTCTGTGCCTGAACTCACACCCATGCTCATGGAAATGGTCAAGTTTGCCGTTACAGCGTATAAGGCAGGTAAAGGACTTGAAGGTATTATTGATGAAACTGCTGATAAGTTTAGAGAACAAGCTAAACAAGCAGAAGGACAGCCTAAGCCACCATCACCAGAGCAACAGAAAATGCAACTTGATATGCAGATGGCTCAAGCGAAGATGCAAGCAGAGCAACAGCAAGCACAGATGGATGCACAGCTAGAACAGCAGAAGATTGCAATGCAGATGGAGTTAGAGAAGGCTAAACAAGAGTACCAAGCACAAGAAAACAGACTCAAGTTTGAACTTGAAGATCAGCGTAATATGAAAGAAGCTGAAATGCAGATGGAACTAGAGAAGCTGAAATCTACAACTGAAAACAATAAGGCTATCTTGGTGACATACTTAGATAACGCTACTAAACTAGAAACTGCACGTATTGGCGCAGGATTAGATGACGGATCAGCAGCGTATATTGAGAGTATTGAACAAGCACGAATTTTACAAGATCAAATGGGGTATTCACAAATGGCAGATCATCCACTAAAACCAGCACTTGACCAAATGCAGGAAAGCAATGCTCAGTTAACACAAATGCTTGCTATTTTGATTGACAAGATGAACCAACCTAAACAAGTATTACGAGGCCCTGATGGTCGTATTATCGGTGTTCAATAATGCCTATAACCGTTAAACATAACTTTGTTAGTGCCATCCCCGATTCGGGTGATATTACAATTGTCCAACCTAGTAACTGGAACGCTGATCATACATTAGTCGGTCTAGGCACAATGGCAGAGCAAAACGCTAATAACGTCAATATCACAGGTGGCACAATGTCAGGTGTAGCCATTACAGGCTACATACCCACAACACAAAAAGGCACAGCCAATGGTGTAGCAACACTTGATGCAGGTGGAAAAGTACCTGTTTCTGAACTTCCTGCTGCCGTTCTAGGTGCTTTAAGTTATCAAGGAACATGGGATGCAACGACTAATAATCCTACTCTTACTTCTAGCGTGGGCACTAAAGGCTATTATTATGTTGTCAATGTATCTGGTAATACAAATCTTAATGGCATTACTGACTGGCTTATTGGCGATTGGGCAGTATTTAATGGCTCGGTATGGCAAAAAGTAGATAACACAGAAACAGTTACAAGCGTTAATGGTCAAACAGGCGCAGTCGTATTAGGTTACGCAGACGTTGGCGCATTTCCTGCTACTACAACAACAGGAACAGGTAATGTTGTATTAGCAACAGGCGCAACACAAGCTAATCCTACCATTAGCAATTACGAAAACTTTACACCAACTACTGCGCCTACTTATTCAGAAGGCAGAGTTTGGTATGACAGCACAGAAAAGGCTTTAGCTTTTTACAATGATTCATCTTCAATAGCAGTCCATGTTGGACAAGATTTAATCGTTAAAGTTATTAATAACACAGGCTCAACGATTGCAAATGGCAGTCCTGTTTACATTACAAGCACTTCTAGCGGTCAAACTTATCCTAATATTGCACTTGCAAAGGCGGATGTAGCAGCTACTTCAGCAATTATTGGGCTTACAAACGGTGCAATAGCGAGTGGTGCTTTTGGTTATGTAACCAGTCAAGGCATCATTGATAATGTTAATACAGGCTCATTTACAGTAGGACAAGTCTTATATTTGAGTCCGTACTCCGCAGGTCAGTTAATGAATACATTGCCACCAACAGGAATAACTGTTCAAGTCGGTGTGGTTACGTTTGTTAACAGTTCAACAGGTCATATTTATGTAAAACAGACTACGCCATTATCTGTGCCTGCTTCAATTATTACAGGCACTTTAAGTGTACCCAATGGCGGTACTGGCGCAACAACACTCACAGGTTATGTAAAGGGTAGCGGAACAAGTGCATTAACTGCATCAAGCACAATTCCTACTACGGACTTATCAGGAACAGTAACAAACGCACAATTAGCAAATTCAGCAATTACGATTAATGGCACAAGCACAAGTCTAGGTGGCTCAATCAACGTAGGCACAGTCACAAGCGTAACAGGTACAAGTCCTGTAGTTTCAAGTGGCGGTGCAACGCCTGCAATTAGTATGCCAGCAGCTACAAGTTCAGTAAGTGGTTATCTAACAAGTACAGATTGGACTACGTTTAACAACAAGTCAAATACAAACGGTACAGTCACAAGTGTCGCTGCGTTAACGATAGGTACAACAGGTACTGATCTTAGTTCTACAGTCGCAAATGGCACAACAACGCCTGTCATTAGCTTGCAAGTACCGACTGCTTCAGCAGCTAATCGTGGTGCATTATCTTCAGCAGATTGGACAACATTTAACAATAAAGCGAGCGCATTTACTTATACGACTAATTACATTCCTTACGGTCAAGGTACAACAACACCTAACCAAAATGCTAACTTTACATTTGACGGCACAACGCAGACTGCACCGATACAACGTGCAAGTAACGGCATTATGGTTAACAGCAAGACTGTATCTGCAAGCTATACAATTGCAAGTGGTGACTCAGGTATGTCAGTCGGGCCAGTCACAGTAGCAAGTGGTCAAACAGTCACAGTTGCAAGTGGAAGTCGCTGGGTAGTTCTGTAATGTTTGCAACAGCATTTCAGTCTAATGCGTTTCAAGTCAATGCATTTCAGGTATACATTCCGCCACCACCGTCAGGCAGTAAGTCAGGTGGCGATGATGCATGGTACACAGCAGAAGAATTCAAAAGAATACAAAAGATTCAGCAAAAGATAGCGATTAGACAACGCAAGCTAGAGCAAGAACAGAAAGATGCTAACGCTAGTCGTAAGCAAGCAATTAAAAACTTAGTTGATCCTAGACCTGTACAGGTTAAAAAATCTAAAGTACAATCAAAACAAGAGGTTAAAGCTGATATACCGTCAGTCGATCTACTACAGTCTATTAGCTACCTTGAACGTCAACTGGATAACATCCAACAGGCGATGGCTAATAGAAAAGAGTATGCACGATTACAAGCACACTTACAAAACTTAGAAGCTATGCGCCTTGCTGAGTTAGATGACGAAGAAGCGTTATTACTTTTCATGTAAGGAGAATGTATGACTGTAGTAAAAGTGCAAAAGTGTTGCCCACTCTGTAAAAGCGACTATCAAGCAGTTGACGAGGCACAACTTAGTGACAAAGAAAAATATCTGATGTACTGGAATTACGAGTTAGGTACAGCAGAAGCAGAAAAAGCATGGTCTGAAAAAGAAGCCATGACACCTAGAAAAGCACCAGACGTTATACCTGACATAGGCGGTCATATCTCAATGGCAGATGGCACTTGGGTATCAAGCAGATCAAAGCATCGTGAGAATCTCAAGCGTAATCATTGCGTAGAAGTAGGCAATGACGTACCTACACAGCAAAAAAGTCACGAATTTAGCACAAGAGAAAAAGATGCTAGAAAACGTCAAATTGCTGAAATCACTTACGCAAAACTTAACTACCGATAGGAGAATCACATGGCAGAAGAATCAAGACTAGAAATGCTAGAACAAGCATTTGAAGAAGCTGAAGTTAAAGAAGAAGCTGTTGAAGAAGTCGTTGAAGAAGTCGTTGAGGAAGTTGTAGAAACTGCTGAAGAAGCAACTGAAGAACTTGCAGAAGAAACGACTGAAGAACCTATTGAAGAAGAAGTTAAAAGACCGACAACTTGGAAGAAAGAATACCGAGATGTTTGGGATAAGATGCAAGAAGGTAAGCCATTAGACAAAGAAGAATTTGCTAAGTTTGCTGAATATGCTAATCAAAGAGAGGCAGAGTACAAGCGTGGCGTATCTGCCTACAAAGCTGAAGCTGACAATGCTAGACAGTTAACTGAGGCACTTGGGCCATTCATTCCTGAGTTACAAGCACAGAATATTCATCCTGTAGCTTGGATTAATAACTTAGGTCGGGCGCATATGGTGTTAACTAAAGCACCATACGCTGAGAAAGTGCAGATGTTCCATAGACTTGCACAAGATTATGGCATACAATTAAATCAAGACGGCATACAAATGCCTGATCAGCAATACAATGATCCGTATCAAACGCAGTTAATGCAACAACTTCAAGCAACACAGCAACAAGTTCAGCAACTAGCGCAAATACGAGATCAAGAAGAAAATGCAAGATTGAACAATGAAATCAATCGTGTAAGTAGTGACAGAGAGAGGTTTCCTCACTTTGACATGGTACGGGAAGACATGGCTCAATTACTTGAGAGAGGTTTAGCCCAAGACCTAGAATCGGCTTATGCCAAAGCTGTGCGAATGAATGATGAAGCGTACAAGTTGGAGACGGAAAAACTCCTAAGAACAACAAGTACACAAGCATCTAAAGCGCAACAAGTGGCACGAGCTAAAGCAACTGCTGTTAGTCCAAGATCATCTACACCTAGTGGTCAAGTGAGTAAAAGCGATGCGAAAGATAGACGTTCATTGTTAGCTGACCAGATTGGTCAAGCAATGGATGGTCGGGTTTAAAACTTAACTTAATTTAATAAAGGAAATATCATGGCTTTTGCTAATAGTGCAATCACCGATATTATCGCTACAACGATTCAAAGTCGTAGTGGCGTCTTAGCGGACAATCTGACACAAAATAACGCAGTTCTACAGCGTCTTAATTCCAAAGGTAATGTACGCCCATTTTCAGGCGGTAACGTAATCTTGGAAGAGATCATGTACAACGATCCAGCAACCAACAACGCTAATTCTTATTCAGGATATGAAGTATTAGATATTACTCCTGACTCACCAATTAGTGCTGCTCAGTACTCTATTACTCAGTACGCTGATTCAGTAACAATGAGTGGTCTAGAAATGTTGCAGAACAGTTCTAAAGAAGCAATCATCGACTTGTTAGATGGTCGTATGCAAGTTTCTGAAGCACGTTTGCTCAATCGTATCTCTGCTGACATTTATGGCGATGGTACAGGTAATGGCGGCAAGAACATTACAGGATTGGCTGCTGCTGTTTCAACTTCACCATCAAGCGGTACATATGGTGGTATTAACCGTGCCAACTGGGCTTTCTGGCAGAACCAAGCAACAACTGGCGCTGACTCATCTTTACTAATCCAAGCTGCTATGACTACTGCTGCTATCAAGTCTGTTCGTGGTACTGATAAGACTGATTTGATTATTGCAGGTAACACCTTGTATCAGCGTTATGTTGCATCGTTACAAGCGATTCAGCGTATTGCAGGCGTAGAAGAAGGCGCAGCAGGTTTTGCATCTTTGAAGTTCTACGGTGGTGGTATGTCTGCCGACGTTATCTTAGGCGGTGGTATTGGCGCACAAGAAAATGCATTGTATATGTATATGCTTAACACCAATTACATCTTCTTTAGACCACACAAAGAACGTAACTTCGTTCCGATTGGTGGCGAACGTCAGTCTATTAACCAAGATGCCATCGTTAAATTGTATGGCTGGGCGGGTAATTTAACTTGTTCAAATGCGTCATTACAAGGTATCTTGACTGGTACTGCTTAAACTTAATAAAGAAAAGGAAATATCATGGCATATTCAGTAACCCCAACCTCGGGCATTAATTTTAATGACATAGTTAATACTAATTTAAATTCTGCTGGTGTAGCAATTCCAACTGTAGGCCCATTAGGAACGCAAGTATTTGGTTCAGATGGTAAGCGTTATGTACTAGCTAAAGTCGCTTCCTCTGCAACAATTCCTGCTTCTACAAATGTTTGTTCAGTAAATGCATCAACTTTTGCTGCTACTGCGACAGGTGGTACTTATCTAAGTCCTGCTGTTGCTTTAGTTGCAGGTGATGTTGCATGGTTCGCAGCAGCAAGTGTTTGATTTTAAGTAGTTTTGTAGCATAATAGAGAGGAGGCTTCGGCTTCCTCTTTTTTCTTTAACTTTACCTAACCACTTAGGAGATTTAAATATGGGCTTACCATCAGACGAAAACAACGCAGATTCAAGACTGCAAGTAAGATTTTACAAAAGACCTGTTCAGCAAGAGCAAGAAACATTAGCTGAAGGCAGACCAATCTACAAAGAATTTGATTTCGTACACATCTGTGTAGCAGGCGATACTTTAACTGAAATTGATACTTATGTGCTTAACAGTCATAAGACTAGATTTCCTATTCAATGGGCAAATTATCAAAACAGAATAGGTCGAGATGACCAAGAAGTTGTTGGTACACCACTATCTGAATGGCCATTAATCTCTAAAAGCCAAGCTGAAGAACTCAGAGCATTGAAGTTTCACACAGTAGAAGCAATTGCAAGTGCATCTGATCTGCAATTACAACGCATGGGTATGGCTGCAGGACAAAGCCCATACTCTTTTAGAGATAAAGCCAAGTCTTTTTTAAATCTCGCAAAAAAATCAAGTGAAAATGACCAGCGAGAGCAAGAACTTGAATCTTTACGCAAAGAAAATGAAGCTATAAGAGATGAATCTGCACGAATTAAAACTGAAACTGATCAAAAATTAGCATTAATGCAAGAGCAGATGCAACAAATCTTGGCAGCAGTAGGCGAGAAAAAGACTAGAACTCGCAGACCTAAAGAAGAAGAAATTGTAGATTAATTATGTCTGGCAAACTTGCCGTGATATTTGTTTCTAGCTTCTATAGCGACAAACTCGGCAAGTTCAATATCGTCAAATCTTTTTTGAAAAACAACTTTTTTTTCACTAATTACTTGAACGTGCCATTTATTCCTATTTTTATCCCAAGAAACACCTTTTATGCCTGATGTATTTGTTTTAGGTATTTTTTGGTTATAGTTATTTTGACTACTTGTAGCTTGTCTTAAGTTATTAATTTTATTGTTTGATGGATTTCCGTCAATATGATCTATTTCTTTTGGCATATAACCATAAAACATTATAAAAATAATACGGTGTAGTTTATAAAATTTTCGGTTTATTTGCACTTGATAGCGATTGTTGGGACTATCTAAAGTGCCAGCTTTTTTGCCATTTTTCCTCCAAAATAGCTCACCATCTTTATAGTTAAATATTTCGTGTAAATATTCTTGTGTTAGAGTAAAATCATTAACAGACATACCAACTCCTGTAAGTTGTGTTGTTTAGGGACAAAGATAACGCAAATTATCTTTTGTTCCCACCATTATAACCCAACTACTTGGGTAAATAAACCAAGTAAAAGGACTAAAAATGAGTTATAACTTATTGCAACTTGTACAGCAAGTAACATCAGAGCTTAATCTTGCGATTCCTACTTATGTAGTGGGTAATCCTAATCAAGACGTACAACAAGTTTTAGCTTTGATGAATCGAGCAGGTTATGACTTAATTAAAGAGCATAATTGGCAAGCACTAGAACTAGAATATCGTTTTTATACTGAAGCAATCACTACGACCTGTAATACGACAGAAGGCACTCAGACATTGACTGCTATTCCTAGCACTACAGGTCTAGACAATACTTATTCCATTGTCGGCACTAATGTACCCCAAGACACTTATATAGATACTGTACCTAGTCCTACTATTGTGACTACGACACAGCAATCTTCTGCAACAAGCGTAGGTGGCTCAGTTACTTTTAGTAAGACAATTTATCCATTACCACCTGATTACGAAACTATCACAGATAATACGCATTGGGACAAAACTAAGCATTGGCAAATGCTCGGGCCAGTCGATGCACAGCAATGGCAATGGCTAAAGTCTGGGTATATTTCAACAGGCCCACGAGTACGTTGGCGAATTTTAGGCAATACGTTTCAAATATGGCCACCGTACAATACGCAAGAGTATCTAGGCTTTGAATACAGATCAAAAGGCTTTGTTAGAAGTGCAACAGGTACAGTCTTAAATAACTTTCAAGCAGATACAGATACAACAGTATTTGACGATACAATCATGGTCTTACTGACTAAACTCAAGTATTTCCAGATTAAGTCGTTTGATACAACGTCGCTGAGAGCAGACTACAATCGTTATCTGAGTATTGCTAAAGCAAACGATAAAGGATCAGCAACATTGTCATTTGCGCCACAACCTAGTGCTGTATTGATAGGCTGGGCGAACATTCCTGACTCTAACTACGGTAGTTAACGATGAAAGCTGTTACTACTTCGTTTCCATCGCCTATCGGTGGGTGGAATAACCGAGATTCATTAGCTGAAATGCCAGCACTTGATGCTGTAGTGATGAATAACTTTTATCCTACGCCTACTGACGTACAGCTAAGAAAAGGCTGGGTAAAGACAAGCACAGGTATATCAGGTCAAGTACAAACGCTAATTAACTATCCTACAACGACAGGCTATAAGTTGTTTGCATTTGCAGGCTCACAAATATACGATGCAACAGCAACAACAGCAGTATCCGTTTTCTCAGGCTTATCTAACGCTAAGTGGCAATTTGTCAATATCTCAAATTCAGGTGGTGACTTTGTTATAGCGTGTAATGGCGTTGACCCAGTCTTAATCTATGATGGCTCGTTCTGGTCATTTATGGCAACAACGTCAACAGCACAAACAATATCAACAATTACTCGTGGTGGTACAGGCAATCTAACAGCTACGCTAACAACAGCTTCAGCACATGGCTTGGTTACAGGTAATCGAGTTACAATATCAGGTGCAACGCCTAGCCAGTTTAATGGCGTGTACCGAATAACTGTGACAGGTGCAACAACATTTACATACACAATGGCAACTGCGCCAAGTGGTAATGCAACAGTAGTAGGAACATATACAGTAAACGGTATCACAGGCACAAATAGCAATACATTTGTAAACGTCAACTTATTCAAGAATAGACTGTATTTTTGTCAAAATAATAGTCTAAGTTTTTGGTACTTAGACGTACAAGCAATTAGTGGCATCGCTGAAGAATTTCCACTAGGTGCTTTTTACAGAAATGGTGGCTACTTACAAGCAGCAGGTACATGGACACTAGATGCAGGTTATGGCGTTGATGATTTCATCGTTTTTGTTACGTCTTATGGCGAAATTATAGTCTATAAAGGCACTAATCCTAACGATCCTGGTGAATGGGCAATGGTCGGATTATGGCAAATGGGTCAAACATTCAGCCGTAGGTGTTTCTTTAAATTTGGTGGTGATTTACTGCTTTTAACGCAAGATGGCTTAGTGCCTTTAACTGCTGCACTTCAATCTTCAAGGCTTGATCCTAGAATTAATTTAACTGACAAGATATTTTATGCAATTTCATTAGCAGCAAGTCAGTTTGGTAGTAGTTTTGGCTGGCAAATTAACTTTTTAGCAGAAGCTAATATGTTGATCATTAACGTACCTACAAATGAAGGTATTGAACAGTATGTAATGAACACGATTAATAAGTCGTGGGCAAGATTTACAGGAATAGAAGCATATTGCTTTGAAGTAGCAGGTGCTGTAGGAATGTACTTTGGTGGCAACGGCTATGTAGGTCAATTTTTTACAGGATATAGCGATAACAATACAAATATTGTTGGAAGTACGCAACAAGCATATAACTATTTTAATGCTAGAGGTCAATTAAAGCGTTTTACGCTTGTTAGACCTATCTTTTTGACAGATCGAGGCTTACCGACAGTCTTATGTGGTATTTCTACTGACTACGACACACAGCCACTAACTAATCAGCTTGCATTTAATCCTGCATCTAACAATACAGGTGTTTGGGATACAGCAAGATGGGATGAAAAACTGTGGGGTGGTGGCTTAGTCGTTACAAAGTATTGGCAAGGCGTAACAGGACTAGGATTCTCAGCGTCTATTAACTTAAACGTAGCATCACAAAACATTGACTTTCATTGGGCATCTACCGATTTTGTCCTTGAGGCTGGGGGAATTCTTTGAGAAAAGTTACTACAGAGAATCAGAAGTATTTGGGTGATTGGCTAGTTAGAATTATGAATCATCCACTTCCTGTAGATACGATGTGTATAGGTCAAGAAATAGATGGTGAAATAGCAGCAGTAGTCGGTTTTAACAATTTTATGCCTCGCGCGTGTCAGATTCACATAGGTGCAACAGATTGTAACTGGATGAGTAAAGATTTATTATGGGCTACGTTTGATTACCCATTTAAAAAATTAAATTTACAAGTTATAATAGGACAAATATGTGCTAATAACACAGATGCTCTAAGGTTAAACCGACACTTAGGCTTCAAGATTGTAGCTGAAATACCAGATGGTCACATGGATGGCGATTTAGTAATTATGACTATGAGGAAAGAGGAATGTCGGTTTTTAGACATCCGATGTCCTCTAAACAGAGGAGAATGACATGGGTGGTGGTGGATTTCTAGGATTAGGGCCAGCAAAGAGTGCGCCTCCTCCTCCAGACTACGCAGCAGCAGCACAACAAACAGCACAAGGCAACTTAGACGCTGCTAGAGCTGCAACTGCTGCTAATCGTGTCAACCAGTACACACCATACGGCTCATTAGAGTACACGCAGTCAGGCACAGATCAGTACGGTAATCCAACATGGTCAGCAACAACGAATCTTGCACCTGATCAAAAAAGATTATTTGACATACAGAATCAGACAAGTTTAGGTTTGGGTAATCTTCAAAATCAAGGCTTAGATTATGTGAAGAACATGATTAGTACGCCATTCAGAACTGATAATCTGCCTCAGACTGGCTACAATCCCGGTCAGACGTACTACGATGCAGCAATGCAACGCTTACAGCCACAGATTGCTCAAAGTCGTGACACATTAAACAATCAATTAGCGAATCAAGGCATCGCACTAGGTTCAAAAGCCTATGATCGTGCAATGATGAATCAAGCACAGCGTGAAAACGACTTACTAGCGTCTAATACGACAGCAGGCTTTCAAGCAGGCTTGGCAGCAAATCGTCAAGGCTTTGAGCAAGCAGGTTACATTCGTAACGAACCTATTAACACGTTAAATGCAATTAGATCAGGCTCCCAGACAACTAATCCTACGTTTAGCAATAGCATACCTCAACAAGCAACAACGACTGGTGCAGACGCTTTAGGCGCAGCACAAATGCGTTATAACGCACAGATGGGTGACTTTAATAGTAGGCAAGCACAACAGGCTAATTTTAATGCAGGATTAATGGGATTGGGCGCAGCAGGTATTATGGCTTCAGATATTCGTATGAAAGATAATATTAAGTCTTTAGGCTATGAATACAAAGGATTGCCTGTCTATGAGTTTGAATATAAGACTGAATTTAAGGCAGAAGCAGGTCATGGTAAGTTTGTTGGCGTAATGGCGCAAGACGTTGAGAAAGTCATGCCTTATGCTGTGATTACAGGTCAAGACGGTTACAAGATGGTTAACTACGGAGTTATATGATGAATCCTTACATGATGAACAATCCTTACATGGGTGCGCCATTAGATTACGGTCAAGGCATGAATATGCAGCCGACTTACCAGAATACAGGCGCACAATCAGCAATGCAAAACGCTGCAATGCAAGAACAGAACAATCAAGTGCAACAAGCAGGCATGATAGGTCAACAACGCGGTAATGCACAACAACAAGCATTGGCTAATGCACTGCGTAACAGAAATACTGATCCATACGCACAAACAGCGATGGCGAATAAACAGTATGGCGCAGGTAATGTGTACTCACCATATGGTGGTGGCGGTACTGTGCCTAATTATGTAACTGACTATAACGCAGGATAAATCATGGCAGATCAGTTCGGAAACTTATCACCTGAAGATTTTGCACAACAGCAAGCGATTACTCGTCAACAACGACTAGCGACTATGCTGATGCAGAATACTGCACAGCCACAAGGTCAAATGATTAGTGGTCGTTATGTTGCGCCTAGTTTTTTTCAAAACATTACGCCATTAGTAAACGCTTATTTTGGCAAACAATTGCAAGAAGAAGGCGATGTCAATACGGCTAAACTTGCAGAGGCAATTAGAGGTAGAAACTCAGCAGATATGCAGAAGTTCTTTGATTTACAAAAAGGTACTGCTAATTACAAGCCTGCTGTTATGCCACCATTATTGCGTGACGATCAAGGTAGTTTAATGCCACCTGTGGAGCAACAAGTAGGTCAAGCACCAAACCCACAAGCAGCAGCAATGTTTGCATCTAATTCTTACAATCCAATGTTAAGACAAATTGGCGGCTCATTAATTAATAATATGATTAAAGAACCTGAATTAACAAATGTTGCGCCGGGCGCTTCACTTGTTCGTACAAAAGATGGCAAAACAGAAGCTGTATTTACTGCACCTGAAAAGTTATCTCCTACTGAAATGCAAAGAAATTACGGTTTAGCAAGACAACAAGGTTACCCTGGCAGTTTTGTAGATTACCAAAGAGATGTTGCTAACATGAAAGAGCAACGTGTACGCATTAGCGTTGGTGGCCCATCGTCAGGTAATCTAAACATGGGTGGGACTGAAGGTAATTTTGATAAAAAAGGTAATTTTGTTTCTCCATCTGGTGCATTGTTTACGCCAACAGAAATAAGAAAAGACAGAGAAGAAGTTGGCTCATTAATTAATGCTTTACAAAGTGTCAAAAAAATTAGTAAAGAAGATGTTGCTGCTTCTGATACTGTTTTAGGCAATGTAAGTGAAGGTGGATTTAAAAGTTATGTTGCTAAACAAGCAGGTTTAGATAAAGTTGTTGCTGCACAAAACAAGATTAATGCTGCTGGTGTTATGCAAATTCTTAATAATCTTCCACCTGGTCCTGCTTCTGATAAAGATATTGCAATGGCTAGAAGTTCATTTCCAGGCTATGGTAATGCTAAAGCACTACAAGCGTGGATTGATAACACAGAAACTTTGTTATCGCAAAAGGTCGGTAATTACGAACAAAAATATGGAAGCATGAATTGGTACGGTAATGCAAACCCAATGCAACCTAAAACGCCTACACAATTAAGTCAACAAGATCAAGAGGCACTTGCGTGGGCTAATGCAAATCCAAAAGACTCACGTTCTGCCGATATTAAGAAAAGACTAGGACAGTAATATGGCATTTGATCCTGACAAATACTTACAAACGCCATCAACTTTTGATCCTGATGCGTATTTAAGTACACAAACACCTGAAACTGTTGCAGAACCATTAAAAACTGTTCCTTTTCAAATAGGAAATAGATCATTTGAAGTACCTAAAATGAATCCTTTATTGGCGACTGTTGCTGGTGTTCCTCTTATAAGTGCAGTAGGTGAATTAGGTAAAGGCGTAGGCGCATTAACAGAGTTAGTTGCACCTGAAACTGGTGGCGAAATTGTAAAAGGTGGGCAGAACATAGTTTCAAAGATGAAAGAAATTGAACCTTTTACTGCAACAGCAGGACAAATAGGTTCTTATTTATTACCTGGCACAGCAATGGCTAAGTTATTACGCTTTGGCCCAAGTTTAGTAGGTAGAGTTGCATCAAATGTCGTTGGTGGTGGTGTTTTGGGTTATGGACTTACGCCCGGCTCACAAGAAGAACGACTAAAAGAAGCAGCAATTAATGCAGGAATTGGTGGTGCAATACCAGTAGTCGGTGCAGGACTTAAAGCAATTACACCTGAAATACTTGGTTTAACTACAGGCGCAGGTGCTGAGTCTATCAAGCAGGCATTTAGATCAGGCAAAGAAGGTGGCGATATAGGCAAAATGTTTGCTGAAAACTTGCGTAAACAAGTACCACAATCTGACGTACTAGAAAGCGTATCTTCTAATTTAACTAAAATGGGCCAAGATTTATCTTCTGCATATCGTAGTGGCATGGGCAACATTAAAAATGACAAAACTGTTTTAGATTTAGCACCGATTCAGCAAACTTTAAAAGATGTAAATGATGCATTTAAGTTTAAAGGTCAGACTAAAAATGCGGTAGCTTCTCAACAAATAGATGAGGCAAATAAAGCTATTACTCAATGGAGTAAATTAAATCCTGCTGAGTATCACACCCCAGAAGGATTAGACGCTTTAAAGCAACAAATTGGTGGTATTTTAGAAAACATTGATTTTAAAAATACGGCAGCAAGAAAAGCCGTTGGTGATATTTATTCATCAATAAAAACAACAATCAATAAGCAAGCACCTGAATATTCAAGAGTGATGAAAGACTATCACGAAGGCTTAGATACTATTAATGAAATTAAGCGTACATTTAGCCAAACAGGTAAAGCAGCTACAGATACACAATTGCGTAAATTACAGTCTTTAACTAGAAATAATGTAAGCACTAATTACGGCAGTCGTTTAAATCAGATGAATACATTAGAAACTCAAGGTGGCGCAGAAATCATGCCAGCACTTGCTGGTCAAGCGTTAAATTCTGCAATGCCAAGAGGATTAGGCGGTCAATTAGGTGGTGTTGGTTATTTAGGTGGCGCAGCTTTGACAAATCCTATGGCTGCACCTGCTGCTTTAATGGCATCGCCTCGTTTAATGGGTGAGGCTGCATATTACACAGGTAAGGCTTCAGGATTAATGCCACCTAAAGGCTTGGCAAAAGCATTAATGCTACAACAAACAACGCAAGGAGTTACTAATGAGTAGAAACGGTGCAGGAACATTTACACTAGTCGCTGGTAATCCTGTAGTAACAGGCACTACGATCAGCTCAACATGGGCTAATAATACGTTAAGCGACATTGCTAATGCATTATCACAGTCGATAGCAGCAGATGGTCAGACAACGATTACAGGCCCATTAGTAGGCGTAGATAATACGGTAACATTCGGTGGTACTGGTCAGATTACTTTACCAGTCGGTACAACAGGACAACGTAGTGCTACACCATACTCAGGCATGATGCGTTATAACACGACATTTGCACAGTTTGAAGGCTATAGTGGTGGCACATGGTCACAAGTCGGTGGTGGTGCAACAGGTAGTGGTGGAGATCAGGTATTCGTCGAGAACGGTGTAACTGTAACGACAAGCTATACACTTACTGCAAGCAAGAACGCTATGAGTGTTGGCCCAATCACAGTAAATAGTGGTGCTACAGTCACGATACCATCAGGACAAAGATGGGTTGTGCTTTAGACATGAAACAAAGTAAAATATATAAAAGTAAAGGATAAATTATGGGTGCTTTAGTTCTTACAGGCGATACTAGCGGAAGTGTAACAGTAAACGTACCTGCTGTTGCTGGTACAAATACAGTAACTATTCCTGCGTCTACAGGTACAGTAATTGTTTCTACTGCGGTGTCTAGCTCAGTTTCATCAACCGTAACTAATAAAGTGGCTATTAACATTGGTGGCACAGTTTATTATTTATTAGCTTCTACGTCAGGGACATAATATGGCTGTCACAATAAATGCCTCAACCACTTCAGGTCTTGTAATGACTTCTGACTTGTCAGGTCAGTTGCAGTTCCAAAACAATGGCGTTAATC
>JBBAON010000023.1:0-18123 GCA_040401435.1 Candidatus Methylopumilus sp. | reverse complement strand
GCTGCGAGATGTTAGAGAACGATGAGAAGGTCGCGCTGTGGAGCTTACTTGATAGTAAGACGAGAAGTTCGCTTAAGATTTATAAAAGATAATATATACTTGAGAAATCAAAAGAAGCACCATGGAGTAATAGAAATGGTACCAAAAATCCAACAGAAAAGGCTTCTTAGAATAAAGCGTTGCAAACTTTCCCGGAAAGAGCAGTTGCAAATGATTGACTTTTTTTCACGTGGCGAAACAGCAAGGTCTGCTGCTGACATTATGAAAATACAACCCAATACAGCGGCACTATTTTATCGCAAGTTACGTGAATTAATTTCAATTCATCTAGATCAAGAGTCCTATGAAACATTTGGGGGAAAGTTCTTAATCAATGAGAAAATCTTAACGCCTCATGAAAACCAAGAAAAATATATCGTTTTCGCTGTCTTTTCAAAAAATGGCAAGTTGTTTACTAAAATGACAAGCCATGGCAACCAGAAAACTACAAGCTCAATCATCCCTGACTCCATCTTTTACGCTAAGGGCAATCATAATGTAGTTATAGATGTGAATGAATTAAGCCAGGATATTATCTTGGAAGATGCCAAGCCTCAAGTTGAGGCATTTTGGGTTCGATCTAAAGAAATATTAAGAAAATATAACGGGATACCAAAATCTAATTTTTCATTGTTTCTTAAAGAGTGTGAATTTAGGTTTAATTATGGCACCCACAAACAACAACTCAAAATAATGGAAAAGTGGGCTAGCATGAAGAGATAATTGATATCTTAAGAGATACTCAATCTCTCTTAGCCAATAACTTATGCCACTTTGCTGGACCAGTCACATGAACTGAAGTCCCTTTTGCATCAACAGCAACGGTCACTGGCATATCTTTTACATCGAACTCATATATGGCTTCCATGCCTAAGTCAGCAAAAGCTACGACACGAGCTGACCGAATCGATTGAGAGACCAAATAAGCCGCACCACCTACAGCGATTAAATAGACTGAGTTATGTTTTTTAATGCTTGCAATGGCTTCCTCGCCACGCTCAGCCTTGCCTACCATGCCAAGCAGTCCAGTTTTGTCCAGCATCATGTCGGTGAATTTATCCATACGCGTCGCTGTGGTTGGGCCAGCAGGGCCAACCGCTTCACCACGAACAGGATCAACAGGGCCAACGTAATAGATAAAGCGATTCGTAAAATCAAGGCCCTCAGGCAGTGATTCGCCGCGCGCTAAAATCTCAGCTATCCGCTTATGCGCAGCGTCACGACCAGTAAGAAGTTTACCGCTTAGAAGTAATGTCTCGCCTGGTTGCCAAGTTTGAATATCAGCCGCAGTGACCGTATTTAAATCAACACGACGTGAATCCTGATTAGGCGCCCAAGTGACTTTCGGCCAATCATTGAGGTTAGGCGGCGTTTGCTTGAAAGCGCCAGAGCCGTTAAGTACAAAGTGCGCATGACGCGTTGCCGCGCAGTTGGGAATAACCGCCACAGGCAGTGACGCCGCATGCGTTGGATAATCTAAGATCTTCACATCGAGAAGCGTCGTTAAGCCACCCAAACCTTGCGCACCTATCCCAAGCGCGTTAATCTTATCGGCAAGCTCTAATCGAAGCTCTTCAATGCGATTACTTGGGCCACGTTTGCGTAAAGCCGCCAAATCAAGCGGCTGCATAAGCGATTCTTTAGCAAGCAACACTGCTTTTTCAGCGGTACCCCCGATCCCCACACCCAACACACCTGGCGGACACCAACCAGCACCCATGTCTTGCACCACGCTTAAAATCCAATCCACTATGCTATCGGATGGATTAAGCATCGCTAGTTTTGCTTTGTTCTCTGACCCACCACCTTTAGCGGCAATATTCACTTCAACTGTATTGCCTGGAATCAATCGCACATGCACGATAGCTGGCGTATTGTCTTTGGTATTAGCACGCTTACCAGCAGGGTCAGCCACAATTGAGGCTCTCAGTGGATTCTCAGGCAACATATAAGCCTGACGCACACCTTCATTCACCCAGGCTTCAACATCAGCGCCCTGCTCCCATTGCACATCTGTTCCTACATTCACAAACGCTACCACAATACCTGTATCTTGGCAGATAGGACGTTTACCCTCAGCACACATACGAGAGTTAGTTAAAATCTGCGCAATCGCATCTTTTGCTGCTGGGGATTCTTCGATTTCATAGGCATCACCCATTGCTTTAATAAAATCCACAGGATGGTAGTAAGACATGAATTGAAGAGAATCTGCTACGCTCGCAACAAAGTCCGTTTTAGTGATGATTGGCTTGATTAGGCTCATGTATTTAGATTAATTTTTTCTGCATTCTTGATAAATTGCTCAGCAATATAAACTACTTTAACACTTTGTATGCGTTTAGTCGTTTTGATGAGCAGCCAAAGCTCGCAAGATAATTGAAACTATGGCGGGCATAGGAAAGTGCGGTCCTTAGATCCAAATTCTGAGGCCTACTCTGTGATATTTTTGGCTCTGCCATTTCTAATTATTTAACTCTCGATATAAGTAAATAAGTGGCGAGAAACACAACTGATTTTTTTGTGAAAAAACAATGAATGTCTGAATTTTGACATTTTAAATTTTAATAATCCAGCTATTCTTTACTTTAAAAACACACAATCTAAACAGCCATGTTTAATCTCAGAGAATTTACATCAATCGCATTCACGCTTATCATGTAAGTCCGCGTCTTTATTTGATGCGAAAGTGATTTTTAACAAAAAATAGGCAAGGCATTCATGTTTAATCAGCAAGTCGATGTTTTATTAGTGGGCGCAGGTGTGATGAGCGCAACGCTATCGGTTATGCTAAAAGAACTGGATCCTAACCTGTCTATTAAGATAATTGAGCGCCTGCCCAATGTTGCTGGCGAAAGCTCAGATGGCTGGAATAACGCTGGCACAGGCCATGCAGGCTTCTGCGAGCTCAATTACACCCCACAAAATTCAGATGGTAGCGTGGAGATTTACCGCGCACTTCAAATAAATGCCGCGTTTGAAGAGTCGCTTCAGTTTTGGTCTTACTTGGTAGAACAAAACATTTTAAAAGCGAAAGACTTTATCAATCCAACACCTCATCTTAGCTTTGTCTGGGGGCAGGATAACGTCTCATTCCTTAAAAAGCGTTTTGAAAGTTTAAGCCAACATCCATTATTTCAGGACATGGAATATAGCGAGGATGTAAGCGACCTTAGAGAATGGATGCCACTCACTATGGAAGGTCGCGACGATCAAGCAGTTGCGGCAACACGCGTAGATTACGGCACTGATGTGGACTTTGGCTCCCTAACTCGCGGCTTGATTTCACACTTGCAAAAACAAAATGATTTTGAGCTTCAGCTCAATCAAAACGTGCGGCGCTTAAAGCAAGATAAACGCGGTATTTGGCACGTCAACATCCAAGACCTTACCAGCAAAAAATTACATACGATTAACGCTAAGTTTGTATTCTTAGGTGCAGGTGGCGGCGCATTACCGCTATTACAAAAATCTCGCATTCCTGAAAGCAAAGGCTATGGCGGATTCCCTGTGAGCGGCTTGTGGCTCGTATGCAAAAATCCGGAGATTATCAAAAAACATAATGCAAAGGTATATGGTAAAGCCGCGATTGGCGCACCGCCTATGTCTGTACCCCACTTAGATACGCGTATCATTGATGGCGAGCCTGCATTGTTGTTCGGCCCTTACGCGGGCTTTACTACCAAGTTCCTCAAAAAAGGTTCGTTCTTGGATTTGATTAAGTCATTTAAATTAAATAATTTCAAGTCTATGATGTTCGCCAGCCTTCGTAACATTGGCTTGACTGGCTACTTGATAGGGGAAGTGGTGCAATCTCATGAAAGCCGCATGAAGTCACTGCAGGAATATTTTCCGAATGCCAAGCCTGAAGATTGGCATTTAATGACTGCTGGTCAACGCGTGCAAATCATTAAAAACTGTCACAAAAAAGGTGGAAAACTGGAGTTTGGCACTGAGATTGTCACAGCTAAGGATGGCTCGATTGCAGCGCTTTTAGGTGCATCTCCTGGTGCATCAACCTCTGTTCAAGCTATGACAGATGTCATCAAGCGCTGCTTTAGTGACCGCGTTCAAACGCAAGAGTGGAAAGTAAAAATGCGGACAATGGTGCCTTCATATGGGCAGTCGCTTATTGACGATGCTCAGCTTCTCAAAGAAGTCAGAACCAGCACACTACAAACCCTAGGACTTAAGAAATAAGCACAAAAAAACCCAGAATTTCTGGGCTTTTTTGTTTGTACCTAGTTGAACTTCTCTTCGTTCACAATTTTCTCAAGTAGCTTTTTAAATTCCGGGCCAACTTCAGGATGACGCAAACCTAAACGCACAGTCGCTTCCATGTAGCCCGCTTTGGAGCCGCAATCATAACGAACTCCGTCGTATCGGTAGGCCAAGATTTGCTCTTCGGCTAACAATGCTGAAATGCCATCAGTCAATTGAATTTCACCACCAGCACCTGGTTTTACTTTATCTAAATGATGGAAAATTCTTGGCGTTAAGATATAACGGCCTACCACGCCCAGTGTGGATGGCGCATCTTCTGGCTTTGGTTTTTCTACAATGCCTGATACCTGCTCAATTTGTTCATTGACTGGCGTCGTTGCGACGATTCCGTAGCTCTTAGTTAGCTCACGTGGCACATTCTGCACCCCTAGCAATGAACAACGATAATAATCATAAGCATCGACCATTTGCTTCATCACAGGTACATTACCATCAAGTAAGTCATCTGCTAATAGCACAGCAAAAGGCTCATCATTTACAACAGGCCTTGCGATGCGCACCGCATGACCCAAACCGAGCGCTTGGGCTTGGCGAATATAAATACAGTTCACATGCTTAGGAATAATATTTTGCACAATCTTAAGCAGTTCATGTTTACCATTACGCTCAAGCTCATTTTCAAGCTCATAAGCCATGTCAAAATGGTCTGGAATCGCGCGTTTATTACGACCGATAATAAAAATTAGATCAGTAATGCCAGCATCGATTGCTTCTTCCACCGCATACTGAATCAGAGGCTTGTCGATAATCGGCAACATTTCCTTTGGATTGGCTTTGGTCGCTGGTAAAAAACGTGTACCAAGACCTGCAACAGGGAAAACAGCTTTCGTCACTTTCTTCATAGCGTTACCTTTGGTGTTCATTGCAAATTATTCAGTAATCATTGCTTGATACTTCGACTTCAAATCATCGGTTAAGTGAGGCGCTATCACTTGTAGCATTTGCGCGAACACTTTTGGATTGCCCGCCACGATATTGCCGGTGTCTATCCAAGTTTCATTGCCTTCAAAATCACCAACAATGCCGCCCGCTTCTTGCACTAACAAAGCGCCCGCTGCGATGTCCCATTTAGACAAACCGATTTCCCAAAAGCCATCAAACCATCCAGCAGCAACATAAGCTAAATCCAGCGCTGCTGAACCAGGACGACGAATACCTGCAGTATTTTTAATCATATCTTTAAACATACCAAGATAAGTATCAAGATGTTTAAAATCACGGAATGGAAAACCGGTGCCTATCATTGCACTCTGAAGCTTAGCGCGATTACTTACGCGAATACGCTTGTCGTTTAGAAATGCACCACGACCTCGCGTTGCAGTAAATAAATTATTACGACTTGGATCATACACAACCGCTTGTTCCAATTGACCTCGGCTCATTAGAGCGATTGAAACCGAATACTGCTCAAAACCATGCAAGAAGTTGGTGGTGCCATCTAATGGATCAATAATCCAAACGTGCTCAGCATCCATGCGGTCGTTACCACTCTCTTCTCCAATAAAGCCGTGATCTGGATAAACCTCTTGAAGCGTTTCAATGATCTCACGTTCTGCTGCATGGTCGACTTCACTGACAAAGTCGTTGTAGTTTTTACTATGTACTTTAATTGAACCCACATCTTGAGAGGCGCGATTGATGATGGTGCCAGCACGGCGCGCGGCTTTTACGGCATTCGTAAGCATTGGATGCATGTGTATTTTCCATTGTTGCCCGATGTTAGATTCAACATCTGCGTAGTAAAACTTATGTGTAAAACTACATGAGGCATGATTAAAGAGCTGTTAAAATAACATTTTAATGCTTTATGCCATGACTTCCAAACTTAACTTACTAAATAATTTCCGCATCGTGCTCTGCCAAACCAGCCACCCAGGCAATATTGGCTCAACCGCCCGTGCAATGAAAACCATGGGCCTCACTCAGCTCTATTTGGTGCAACCTAAACACTTCCCAGATAAAGAAGCGAATGCGCTTGCTTGTGGCGCCGTTGATCTGCTCGAGAACGCTGTTGTTTGCGATACCCTAGAAGAGGCTTTAAAAGGTTGCGCTGTGGCAATAGGCATGAGCGCGCGCAAACGCCAGCTGTCACACGAACTAATTTCATCACGAGAGGCTGCGACCAGAGCAGCCGTTATTGCAAATGGCGAGCAATTCGTTGCCTTAGTGTTTGGCACAGAGATGAGCGGCCTTTCAAATCGAGAGTTAGACCTTTGCCAACTATTGGCGATGATTCCAACTAATCCAGATTTTTCATCACTCAACGTTGCTGCGGCTGTGCAAGTGATGTGCTATGAATTACGCATGGCAGCAGGTGAAGGTGATATTGAAAACCCTATTAATAAAGTACCGCTAGCAAAGAAAGTACCGCTAGCAAAGAGTGAAGAAATTGAAGGCTTTTATCAGCACCTGGAGGAAACGTTGATCAAAGTGGGCTTTTTAAATCCTAAAGAACCTAAAAAACTAATGCAACGCGTGCGCCGTATTTATGCTCGGGCGAACTTAGAAAAAGAAGAAGTAAATATTTTGCGTGGTATATTAAAACTCACACAAAATCCTAGAAGCTTTGAAGATTAAAAGCTTTAAAGATCAACAGACAAAAGCGATAAAGAATAATCAATGATGTTTAAGCATATTAAAGAAGACATTTCTGTAGTGTTCGAGCGGGACCCCGCGGCAAGGACGCATTGGGAAATCATCACCACTTACCCTGGCGTACATGCGCTCCTGATTCATCGCCTATCCCATTGGATTTGGCGTAAACGTTTCTTTTGGATTGCGCGCTTTATTTCGCATATTGGTCGCGGGTTAACCGGCATTGAAATACATCCAGGCGCAACTATTGGTCACCGCGTGTTTATCGACCACGGGATGGGCGTGGTGATTGGAGAAACCGCGGTGATTGGGGATGGTTGCACGCTTTATCATGGAGTAACCCTTGGGGGTACATCCTGGAACAAGGGAAAAAGACATCCGACACTTGAGCAAGGCGTGGTCATTGGCGCTGGTGCAAAAGTTCTTGGCCCGATTACCATCGGTAAAGGTGCAAAGATAGGTTCTAATGCAGTGGTCGTCAAAGACGTTCCCGAGAATGCAACCGCTGTTGGCATCCCTGCCCGCATACTCGAACAAGAATCCAATAAACAGCGTGATCAGATGGCAGAGAAAATTGGTTTTTCAGCTTATGCGGTGAGTGATAACGCAAATGACCCTATGACCAAAGCGATACATGCTCTGCTTGACCATGCCGCGGCACAAGATCTGAAATTGCAGGAGGTTATGGCGCAACTGAACAAGCTAGGTGCTGATGTTGAATCAGATGCTGAAGTTGGAAAAGCCTTTGATGTAGATGCTTTTAAAGAGCTTTGAGAAAAAAGTAAGAAAACAAAACTTCAATGCTACTCAAACGCTTCTATTTTCTCCCGCACGTATCCACTGCAATAAATTAGACCACTGCTGAATATCTTGTTTGACGCGAGAAGGGCTCATGTCAAACAAGCTTAAACCGGCTTCAGCAGCGTGCACATAAGCCTGTGCACTGCGCAAATGACCCATCACAGGGAAACCACTCTGTGCCAAGTACTCTTCTAAATTAAGCGCCGCTTTTGTTCTCGCATTGACGCGCATGCCAACCATTGCGACAAAAGTACGCTCTTTACGAACAGCCTTTTCTTCCCTTAACACTTCTAAGAAATCCTGCGTTGCATTTATATCAAAACTAGATGACTGCATTGGCACAATCACCCAGTCCGCAGTTTTCACCGCATCGCTGAGCTTATCGCCCCGCAGACCAGCTG
Source organism: Candidatus Methylopumilus sp. (assembly GCA_040401435.1). Taxonomy (GTDB): domain Bacteria; phylum Pseudomonadota; class Gammaproteobacteria; order Burkholderiales; family Methylophilaceae; genus Methylopumilus_A. Next base: position 10,003 of record JBBAON010000023.1, on the reverse strand, counting down.
GAGAATCAATCACATTAATATCCGCACTCAAGCTACTCAAATGCCCTGTTCTACCATTTTGTGCATGAATGTGGGGTAAGCTAGCTGGGCGACGATCAAGCCAGCCAAGAGAAGACTCTTGTCTATCCATGTCCGACAAGACCACGTGGCGACCTCGGCTGGCAAAATAACCAGCCAAATTCGTCGCAAGGGTTGTTTTACCACTCCCGCCTTTGGGATTGGCGACTAGAAAAGTTTTCATTACTTCTTAGAAGCTGGGATTACAGGCGCTTTAGTTGTTGCCTCTGGCTTAGCTGGAGGACTAAGTTTTTGAGCTGGTGCGACTTTAGCAGCTGCAGTCTTAGTTACATTTGTTAGCACTTCTTTTGTCTTGGCTTTCGCTGCTTTTTCATCAGCCTTTGTTTTTGCTTTCGCTGCTTTCTCTTCTATTACAGCCATGTTAGCGCGCCACTCTTGAAGTTGCTCATCCTCCAACTCCAACTGAATCGCAATCGCTTCTTCAACCGTTAATTTTTCTTTGTGCAGACGTTTAGGTAATTTTCCGCCCATGCGTGACAACAAGCGTTCGTGATCTTCTTCACTTAAATTTTTAGCTTGTGTAATGTAATCAATATTAATATTTTTCACAGCATTTTTTCCTTTTATTTTTAAACTAAAATCATTATACGTTATTTAAAATCACATAAATGTTACGGTTTAATGACAATAATACAAAAAGACAGGAAACTAAAACGTTTATTTAGAAAAATATTCTTATGTACATTTTAATTAATTGATTATTAATATGTATTATTAAAATTATTATAATTCTGAGTAGAATTTACTAGGAAAAAACAAAGGCCAAATAAAAATCAAAAGATTTCATCAAATTTTCATAAAAGTCCTGAAAAACCAGCATAGAATTTTTAAAAGTTTGATGGATATGGACATGCCCAAACAAGCAGATGTTAAGCAAGCTCACCGACTAAAGTTTGCCTTAGTAACTGAAACATTCAAACCAGAAATTAATGGTGTCGCGATGACGCTTGGCAAAATAGCCGACCACTTGTCAATCAATCAGCATCAAGTTCAAGTCATTCGCCCCAAGCAAAATAATTTAGACATTCCTGCTGATACGCAACACTTCAAAGAGCATTTAGTAACAGGAATGCCAATTCCCTTTTACAAACACCTTAAATTCGGCTTACCCGCTAAAAACCTCTTAATCAAATTATGGGCTGGTAACAAACCTGATGTAGTACATATTGCAACCGAGGGGCCTTTGGGCTGGTCCGCACTGCAAGCGGCCAAAAAGCTCAATATTCCTGTAATTAGTTCATACCACACCAACTTCCATCAATACTCCAAGCATTACGGTGCGAGCTTCTTAATGAAACCGATTGAAAGCTATTTAAGATACTTTCACAACCAAACTTTGGCGACACTCGCGCCCACTCAAAAAGTAGTCAATGCACTGGAAGTTACTGGCTATAAAAATGTCTCAATCATGGCAAGGGGAGTCGATACAAGCCAATTCTCCCCTGCAAATCGCAAAGCTAAGTTACGAAAACACTGGGGAGCGCACAATGACGAATTAGTCGTGATTCATGTTGGCCGACTCGCCAAAGAAAAAAATATTTTTTTAGTGCTAGATGCCTTTAAAGCCATCCAAAAATTCAACCCGAACACAAAACTTGTATTTGTGGGCGACGGCCCAATGCGAGAAGAACTTTCTCAAGCTTGCCCGCAAGCAATTTTTAGCGGGAGTCAGCAAGGAAAAGCGCTGGCAGAACATTATGCTTCAGCTGATTTATTTATTTTTCCTAGCATTACAGAAACTTTTGGTAACGTGGTGCCTGAGGCCTTGGCAAGCGGCTTATGCGTGGTAGCTTACGACTATGCTGCCGCAGGGGAAATTATCAAGCATGGCAATAATGGGTTATTGGCCCCCTTCAACCAAAGCCAGGATTTAATTCAGACAGCGCTTGATGCAGCGCAAAACGCAACCTTGCTGAACCAATGCAAAAAACATGCCGTAGCTAGCATTGTTAACTTCCGCTGGGATAGTGTGATTGAAGAACTTGAAAGGCTGATTTATGCAACAGCAAACGGCTTTAAATCGACTAGATTAACCAAAGCTAACCGACCTAAAAGTAAACCTGCAAAAAGTAAGCGGGTTCGCCAAAGAGCCATCCGCTTGGCGCTTCACAAAAAAAATAACCTGATCAAGCTATAAAATCTGCATAACACCTCTCATTTGAAGAGCAAAATAATACTTGACTAAAGTATTGGGTTATTATAAAGTTTATAATTATTGAAGGCTCTCTAAACATCATGAGCCATTACCCAAAACCACTAGGAATTTAAGCAATGCGATTAACCACAAAAGGTCGATTTGCAGTGACTGCCATGCTAGACCTCGCAATGAATGAGGCTGGTAAGCCTGTTACGCTTGCCGGCATTAGCGAGCGACAAAGTATTTCCTTGTCTTATTTAGAGCAGTTATTTAGTCGTCTTCGCCGCAGCGGTCTTGTTAAAAGCGTGCGCGGTCCGGGCGGTGGTTACCGTATTGCAAAAAAGCTAGACCAAATCTCTGTCTCCGAAATTATCAGCGCAGTTGATGAGTTAATTGATGCCACCCAATGTGGTGGCCAAGAAAACTGTCATGATGAGGGTCGATGCATGACGCATGACTTATGGTCGAGTTTAAATGTAAAAATACTAGAATATCTTTCTGGCGTGAGCTTAGCTGACTTAGTTGCTAGCAATGAAGCAAGGTCAAAGGGACAAAGCAAGCCTATCGCTTTTAACTTAAAAAAAGCTTCTGCTTCAGAAGCCATAGTTATCTAGATACTCATGTCAAATCAGCCCATTTTCTTTGATAACAACAGCACCACACTTTTAGACGAGGGTGTGCACGAACTGATGTTGCCCTATATGCAGCATCAATACGGCAGCGCCACGAGTCGCCATTCATTTGGCCGCGCGGCACGCCAAGCATTAGATCAGGCGCGTGAACAAGTGGCTGATGCATGTGGCGCACACCCATCTCAAGTAATATTCACTGCCAGCGGGACTGAAGCGAACAATTTTGCAATGCTTGGCATGGCCGGTACGCGTGAAGATGCGAATCAAATTGCTTTAAGCGCCATTGAACATCCAGCCGTAACTCGCCCTGCTTTTGCCCTTCGTGAGCATGGCTACCGAGTGGCTGTGATTGCGTCGGATCACTTTGGTCAAATTAACCCATTAAGTTTAGAGGTTGCTTTAGAGAATCCGACTAGCTTAGTTTCTGTGATGCTTGCCAATAATGAAACTGGCGTGATTCAAGATATTGCCTCACTCGCAGAAATTGCAAAGACTAAGGGGGCGCTATTTCATACAGATGCCGTGCAGGCGCTTGGGAAAATTCCTCTCAATTTTGAATCGCTTGGCGTTAATGCAATGACGATTTCTTCTCACAAGATCAATGGTCCGCAAGGTGCAGGCGCGTTAATTTTAGACAAGCGAATTGATATCAAGCCCCTGCTTCATGGGGGAGGACAAGAAAAAGGTTTACGAAGCGGTACTGAAAATGTGGCCGCAATCGTCGGTTTTGGCGCAGCATGTGCACAAATTAAACATTCGCTCGAATCGCGAGCAGCAATTACTCATCAATTACGTGACGCTTTAAATATCGGCCTAAAAAATTTAGATGCCACCATTTTTGGTGAAAAATCCAATCGCTTACCTAATACAAGTTTTTTTGCTTTTAATGAAATTGAAGGTGAAACATTAGTCATGGCGCTTGATCGCAAAGGTTTTGCAGTCGCGAGTGGCTCAGCATGTTCCAGCGACAGCGCCGAGCCTAGTCATGTCTTAATGGCAATGGGCATACCATCTGACTTAGCGCGCGGCGCAGTGCGTGTTAGTTTTGGTGCAAAAAATACGCATGATGAACTCAATCGGTTTTTAATGGCCTTACAAGGTGAAGTGCAGCGTTTGCGACAGCTCACCGCTGTGAGTGCTTAATTGAATGACCAGCTTTAAATATTAGTATTAGCTACTTAAAAGACTTTCGGGAAATATATGACCAAAAAAACACCTATTTATCTTGATTACTCATCAACCACACCAGTGGATCCTCGAGTTGCTGAAAAAATGATTCCCTACATTACAGAGCATTTTGGTAATCCTGCTTCACGTAGTCACTCGTTTGGCTGGACTGCGGAAGAGGCTGTTGAAGAAGCGCGTGATGAAGTCGCAAAACTAGTCAACGCTGATCCTCGTGAAATTGTGTGGACATCGGGCGCAACCGAATCAAACAACCTCGCCATCAAGGGTGCAGCTAATTTCTATAGTGGCACTAAAGGCAAGCATATCATCACTGTCCAAACGGAACATAAGGCCGTGATTGATGCGGTGCGCGACTTGGAGCGCCAGGGCTTTGCGGCGACCTATTTAGCGCCTGAGCCAAACGGCTTAATCGATTTAGATAAGTTTAAAGCAGCTATTCAACCTGATACTGTTTTAGCATCTGTGATGTTCGTCAATAACGAAATTGGCGTGATTCAAGACATTACTGCGATCGGTAATATCTGCCGCGAAAATAATATCATTTTTCACGTGGATGCTGCGCAGGCCACAGGAAAAGTGGAAATTGATTTAGAAAAGTTACCGGTTGATTTAATGAGCTTTTGTGCTCACAAAACTTACGGCCCTAAAGGCGTCGGTGCATTATATGTGCGCCGTAAACCTCGCATCCGTATTGAAGCGCAAATGCATGGCGGTGGTCATGAGCGCGGCATGCGTTCAGGCACTTTAGCAACCCACCAAATCGTCGGCATGGGTGAAGCTTTCCGTCTTGCTCGTTTGGAAATGAAAGCAGAAAACCTAGAGGTGCGTCGCTTACGCGATCGCTTGTTGGCTGGCTTAGAAGAAATTGATGAGGTTTATGTGAATGGTGATATGGATCACCGTGTGCCTCACAACCTCAACATCAGCTTTAATTTTGTTGAAGGTGAATCACTTATTATGGCTGTAAAAGATATTGCGGTTTCCAGCGGCTCAGCATGTACCTCTGCAAGCCTTGAGCCAAGTTATGTATTACGGGCTTTAGGTCGCTCTGACGAACTTGCACATAGCTCGATTCGCTTTTCTATCGGCCGTTTCACTACCGAAGAAGACATTGATTACACTGTTTCGTTAATGAAGAGCAAAATTGATAAATTACGCGAATTATCTCCGCTTTGGGATATGCATTTAGATGGGGTTGATTTAAGTAAAGTTGAATGGGCTGCACATTAATAAGTCAGTGCAATCTGAAGTGATTTGAATGAAAACAAGGTTTTAAAAGTAATTGAAATAGAGATAAAAATCAAAGCGGCGAGCCAAAGACAGCAGGTTAACTTCTGCTTGGCGGGGATAACGTAGATTTTTTCAACGAATTCAATTGCCTTACTAAAGGAGAAATAAAATGGCATATTCAGATAAAGTATTAGACCACTACGAAAATCCACGGAACGTGGGTACCTTAGACAAAAATGACCCGCATGTTGGCACGGGAATGGTTGGCGCGCCAGCTTGTGGAGACGTAATGAAATTACAAATCAAGGTGAATGATAGCGGCATCATTGAAGATGCTAAATTCAAAACCTACGGTTGCGGCTCTGCGATTGCTTCAAGTTCTCTCGTCACCGAGTGGCTTAAAGGCAAAACACTAGATCAAGCGGCAGAAATCAAAAACTCAGCAATTGCAGAAGAACTGGCCTTGCCGCCGGTGAAGATCCACTGCTCAGTGTTAGCAGAGGATGCTATTAAAGCTGCCGTGGCTGATTTAAAATCAAAACAACCTGCTTAACAAGGCGTAAAGACTGATGGCAATTACCCTCACAGAAACAGCCGCCCTGCGCGTTGAGAAATTTTTAGCTAACCGTGGCAAGGGTGTCGGATTAAGGCTTGGCGTTAAAACCACAGGCTGCTCTGGCATGGCTTATACATTAGAGTTTGTAGACGACATGCAGCCTGAAGACGCCGCTTTTGAAAGCCACGGTGTAAAAGTAATTGTTGATCCAAAAAGCTTGGTATATATCGACGGTACTGAATTGGACTTCACCAAAGAAGGCTTAAACGAAGGTTTTAAGTTCAACAACCCCAATGTGAAAGATGAATGCGGTTGCGGTGAGAGCTTTACTATTTAAGTCAGACGATGGAACTGCTGCAAAGAAATTATTTTGAGTTACTGGGCTTGCCCACGCAGTTTGAAGTTGACCTAACGTTACTTGATCAACATTACCGCACACTTCAATCCGAAGTCCATCCGGATCGCTTTGTCACCGCTTCAGCCAACGATCGTATGCAGTCTATGCAAGTGGCCACACAAGCCAATGAGGCTTATCAAACCTTAAAAAACACAACGGCACGCGCGCGTTACCTATTACAACTTAATGGCATCGAAACGCTCGAAGAAAGCAATACGGCCATGCCTACCGATTTTTTGATGTTACAAATGGAATGGCGTGAGGCAATTGATGATGCAAATAGTGCTAAAGATATTTCAGCTCTCGATCATCTGCTTTCTGAGATTAGGCAAATGGCAAAATCATTATCACAAAGCTTGAGTAGACAATTTTCAGAAAAAGCTTATCCCCTAGCTAGCGAAAGCGTCAGAAAGCTAAGTTTTATTGATAAAATCACTGCTGATATTAACCGCGCAATCGAACAACTAGAAAATTAATCCCAAGAAATAACGAAACCCAGATGGCCTTATTACAAATCGCAGAACCAGGCATGAGTGCAGCCCCTCATCAGCACAAGCTGACAATTGGCATTGACCTAGGCACGACCAACTCATTGGTGGCAACTGTGCAAAGTGGCATGAGCACGGTCTTACAAGATGAACATGGCCATGCCCTCCTTCCTTCCGTGGTGCGTTATTTAGACGATGGCCAAGTCGCGATTGGCCATATTGCACAGGCTGCACAAAGCGCGGACCCTAAAAATACCATTAGCTCAGTGAAACGCTTTATGGGACGAGGGATCAATGACATTCCTGATACGACTCATATCCCTTATGTCTTTCGCGACACCGGTATTGGAATGGTCCAGATTGAAACACGTAGCGGAATTAAAAGTCCTGTTGAAATCTCCGCTGAAATTTTGCGTGCGCTCAAAATTCGCGCTGAAAAAGCCTTAGGTGGCGAACTAACTGGCGCAGTAATCACCGTACCAGCCTACTTTGATGATGCACAGCGCCAAGCCACAAAAGATGCGGCCCGTTTAGCAGGCTTAACTGTTTTAAGATTGCTTAATGAGCCAACGGCTGCCGCCGTTGCTTATGGATTAGATAATGCCGCCGAGGGCGTGTATGTAATTTACGACTTAGGCGGCGGCACATTTGACGTGTCCGTTCTGCGCTTATCAAAAGGTATTTTTGAGGTGCTTGCCACCAATGGTGACTCGGCATTGGGTGGTGATGATTTTGATCACCGTATTTTTTGCTGGATATTGTTAGAAGCGCAATTGCCTCCACTAAGCCAAGAAGATACAAGGCTACTGCTCACCAAATCACGCGAAGTGAAAGAGTGGTTAAGTGAAAATACTGAAGCACAAATCACCAGTATATTAAGCACAGGTCAGCTTGTGAATATTAAGCTGACCGCTGAAAAGCTAGTTGAACTCACACAAACCTTAGTGACTAAAACACTTAACCCAACACGCAAAGCGATGCGTGATGCAGAGTTAAACATTGGAGATATTAAAGGCGTGGTCATGGTGGGCGGTGCGACACGTATGCCGCAAATTCGCCAGGCCGTGGCTGAATTTTTCAAGCAAGAACCTCTTACAAATTTGGACCCAGATAAAGTTGTTGCACTGGGTGCGGCAATTCAAGCCAATGTATTGGCGGGAAATAGTAGCGATGATGATTTATTGTTGCTAGACGTCATTCCACTCTCACTTGGCCTTGAAACCATGGGTGGCTTAGTAGAGCGCGTCATTCCTCGCAATGCCACCTTACCTGTTGCGCGCGCGCAAGACTTTACCACCTTCAAAGATGGCCAAACAGCCATGAGTATTCACGTGCTTCAAGGTGAGCGTGAATTAGTATCAGATTGCCGCTCATTAGCTAAATTTGAGTTGCGTGGCATTCCTCCGATGGTAGCTGGCGCGGCACGAATTCGCGTCACCTTCCAAGTAGATGCCGATGGCTTACTATCGGTGACCGCTAGGGAGCAATCAAGCGGCGTAGTGGCTGATATTGTCGTCAAACCCTCTTATGGATTATCTGAAGATCAAATCATTCACATGCTAAAATCCTCTTTTGGTGCTGCAGAACAAGACAAACAAGCCCGCGCGTTAAGAGAAGCGATAGTAGACGCCGAACGTTTAATCGAAGCGATTAATGCAGCACTTGAACAAGATGGCCATTTATTAAGCGGTGATGAAAAGAAGCCTATTGAAGCACTTTTGATTGCATTAGAAGCGACACGCCAAGGCAATGATAAAGACAGTATTATTCAAGCGGTAGAAGCGCTTAACGAGGCCACAGAAAACTTTGCCGGAAGACGCATGGATGCTTCGGTGAAAGAAGCGTTTGCTGGGCAAGACTTAAACAAATTAGAACTTTAAAAGACAAAACAACATGCCACAAATTATCGTACTGCCCCATGAAGAACTCTGCCCTGAAGGCATGGCATTTGAAGCCAAGTCGGGGGTATCGATTTGCGATAGCCTACTCAACCAGGACATTGATATTGACCACGCTTGTGACAAAGTATGTGCATGTACCACTTGCCACGTCATAGTGCGTGAAGGCTATAAAACGCTTAACCCAGCTGAAGACCAAGAAGAAGACTTGCTGGATAAAGCTTGGGGCTTAGAGCCCAATTCAAGGCTATCATGCCAAGCCATTGTTGGCAGTATTGATTTGGTAGTAGAAATCCCAAAATATTCTATCAATATGGCAAAAGAAGGTCATCGCTAAATCGACCTATAAAGTTAAGTGTTGATCATCAGTATATTGATTGAGTTATCTCTTCATTGTCATCAAAAGTTCACATTCTCGTGTTTGACTAGCAACTCTGATCTTAGAGTGAGATAGCACAAGGAGTGACTGAAATGGCTAAGAAGGACAAAATAGAAATTCATTGGCTTAACAAACCACAAGAGCACGACTACCCTGCCGCGTCCTCATACTTAAGCCTCATTTACGATGACAAAAACGCAACGTCCTTTGTTGTCAAACTTAAAGATGCCCCACTTGTTGAGTTTAAAGCTAAAGATATTTTTAGAGCCTCTAGTCTTTCGCTACTTGGTGTCAGTAATCTCCATGTCAGGCGTGACATCAAAAAAATAAAATCTGGCGAACTCCTTTCACCTCTATTGCTTATTAGAGACCAAGCGAATGGCAAACTCACGATCGCGGATGGCTATCATCGGCTTTGTGCGGTGTATCACTTTGATGAGGATGCATTAATTCCCTGCAAAATTACTTAATGCATTAATTGTCTTATTATTGCAACAATCAACAATTAAAATAGGTACTGATTAACGCAAAGTCTACCTAGTATTAATCTCCTAGTTTTATTAGAGCGCTTAAGATCGCTCTATATTTTATCTTTTAATTAAGCAGATTAAATGAAGCTGTTTTTTATCAGTTGGATCATCTCCGCTTTACTATTTGTAAGCTACTCCAGCCATTACAAATTGTTTGGCTTTAAAACCCTGGCAAAAACCGCTGGTGGCTTCATTGCGCTATGTTCACTAGGCATTTTCCTTGTTTCAATTGGATGCCTCATGTATAGAGAAGCGATGCTTTACTCGCTGATTTGATCAGTGTTAAAAAGTTTTCTTCTCGACTGCTTTCTTTAAAAAAATTCACCACAATGTAACAAAAATCATTCTATATAGTGTTTTAGCTTCAGCAATAGAATGACGTTGATGAGTGAGGAGCTAAATAACCGTCGAGCCATTGCCAATTTAGACACTGCTTGAATCGACCCGGATGCAGTAGATACTTTTTAGCCTCATAATTGAGGTAAAAAAG
>JBBAON010000022.1:0-18833 GCA_040401435.1 Candidatus Methylopumilus sp. | reverse complement strand
CACCTGCACATATAGACGCTACTGGCGTGAACGTTGGGGTTAAAATAGGATCAACCGTTACAGTAATGGTGAACGTAGCTCCAACACAACTTCCTACAACACCTGATGTAGGTGTAACAGTATAAACAACTTGTTGAGGCACATTTGTACCATTGGTCAACGTTTGTGAAATTCCCGTTTGAGGAGTTTCTTCCGCTACATCACCTGTAACATTAGCATTTTCTGCCACTGTCCAAGTGTACATTGTACCTGAAGGCACTATCGTTGCTGCAGTTGGTACACCGTTCGTTGGTGTAATTGTAAACGTACCACCTGTACAAATACTTGCTGTTTGCGCAGGAATCACTGGCGTCGGATTAACTGTTACAGTTGCCGTGTCACTATTAGCTGCAGCACATGCACCGCTTGTTACAACCGCTCTGTAATAAGTTGTTTCTGGTAAGCCACTTACTATCAACGTAGTTGTTGTATTATTAATGCTAGTCACAGCTGAAGAGAAATCACTTGAAATTGATGACTCCCAACGTGTAACAGCACCTGTATGACCGCTTAGTGTCAATGTAGCACTATCTGATACTGCACAAACTGTTGCGCTTCCGGCAACTGTTCCTCCAACTGATGTTGGACTTACCGTTACAGTCGCTATTGCACTGTTTGCTGATCCACAAGGACTGTTTGTAACTACTGCTCTATAATAAGAAGTCTCTGTTAAGTCAGTTGCAATTAATGTATCAGTAGTATTGGCAATACTTGTTCCTGCTGTAGCAAAATTGTCAAGTGATGATTCCCAATTTGTGATAGTACCAGTATAACCACTTACTGTTAAAGTAGCAGTATTTGTTCCAGTACAAACTGTTGTGCTTCCAGCTACTGTTCCTCCAACTGAAGCTGGCGTTACTGTTACTGTTGCTATTTCACTGTTTGCCGCACTACATGGACTGCTTGTTACGACAGCTCTGTAATAAGTAGTCGCTGTTAAATCAGTCGCTGTAAATGTATCAGTAGTATTGGCAATATTAGTAACTCCAGAAGCAAAAGTGCTTGAAGCTGAAGATTCCCAACGTGTAATCTCACCTGTGTGACCACTTAATGTTAAAACAGTGCTATTTGTTCCTGTACAAACAGTTGCGCTTCCAGCAACAGATCCTCCAACAGATGTAGGAATTACTGTTAATGTTGCTACTGCACTATTTGCTGCACTACAAGGGCTACTAGTTATGATAGCTCTGTAATAAGTAGTCTCAGTTATGTTCGTTACTACTAATGAAGTAGTCGTATTGGCTATACTTGTACCAGCAGTAGCAAAGTTATCTAAAGAATACTCCCAACCTGTAACAGCACCTGTATGACCGCTTAATGTTAAAGTCGTACTGCTAGTTCCTGTACAAACGTTTGTGCTTCCTGCAACTGTACCTCCAACTGATGCTGGACTTACTGTTACTGTTGCTATTGCGCTGTTTGCTGAACTACATGGACTGCTTGTTAAAACCGCTCTGTAATAAGTAGTAGCTGTTAAGTCAGTCGCTGTAAATGTATCAGAAGTATTAGCAATACTAGTAACTCCTGCAGCAAAAGTGCTTGAAGCCGAAGATTCCCAACGTGTGATATTACCTGTATGACCACTTAATGTTAAAGTAGTACTATTGGTACCAGTACAAACTGTTGCGCTTCCAGCAACTGCTCCTCCAACAGATGTTGGACTTACAGTTAATGTTGCTACTGCACTATTTGCTGCAGTACATGTACCGCTCGTGATAACCGCTCTGTAATAAGAAGTAGCTGTTAGGTTACTCGCAATTAATGAAGTTGTTGTATTATTAATGGTTGTTCCAGCAGTTGCGAAGTTATCTAAAGATCTTTCCCAACGTGTGATTGCACCTGTATGGCCACTTAATGTTAAAGTAGTACTGTTTGTTCCTGTACACACTGTTGTACTTCCTGCAACGCTTCCTCCAACAGATGTTGGACTTAATGTTACAGTAACAGTAAATGTACTTCCTGTACAACTTCCTACAGCACCTGAAATAGGTGTAACAGTATAAGTTGCTGTTTGAGCAGAGGCCGTTGTATTAACAAGCGTTCCAGTAATACTAGTTGCTCCAGATCCTGCTGCTCCACCTGTTACATTAGAAGGAGTTCCAGATATAACTGGTGCTGACCAAGAATAAGTAGTTCCTGCTGGCACTACATCTGTTCCGTGAACTGGAGCTACACTAAAGCTTCCACTTACACAAATCGCCACTGTTTTGGCAGCAATTGCTGGTGAAGGATTAACAGTAACCGTTACATTTTGTGCTGATTTACTACAACCGTTTGCTGTTAATGTGTAGGAATAAACTACGTTTATAGGCAGTGTTGTTGTGTTGATGAGTGTCTCAGAAATCAATGCTGCCGTTCCACTACCTGCAGCGTTACTTATTCCCGTAACAGCAGCTCTTGACCAACTAAATGTAGTTCCACCAGTCGCCGTTGTTCCAGTATAAGTCAATAGATTTCCACTGCAAAGTGTGGCTGTTTTAACAGCGTTACTTAATAATGGCAATGGATAAACAGATACAACGACATTTTGAACTGCAGAGCTACAACCGTTAGCGGTCAAAATATAACCATAAGTAACTGGCACAGTAGCTGTTGAAGTATTAATTAATGTTTCAGTAAGCGGATTTGTTGTATTAGAACTACCACCATTGCTTATTCCTGCAACCGCACTCCTTGACCAACTAAAAGTTGTTCCAGTCGTTGCACTAGTTGCCGTGTAAGCCAATGCACTGTTGCTACAAGTTGAAGCAGTCAATGCGCTACTTAAAATTGGTGTAGGATTAACTTTTACTGTCACGGTAGCAGTTTTAGTACAACCTCCATTGGTTAACGTAAAGACATATGCAACATCAATAGGTGCAGCAGTGGTATTAGTAAGTACTTCTGAAACAACTGCGCTGTTACCGCTACCAGCGATTGCAGTTATACCGGTTACAACAGCCCTTGTCCACGCAAATGTTGCCGTTGTTGTTAAACTTGTAGCCGTATAACTAAAAGTTGCTCCGCTACAAATCGCAGCAGGAGTTATTGTAGAAGATAATGAAGGAATGGCATCAGCCGTTACGGTTAATGTAAAAGGATTACCCGCACAACTAGCAGCTGTAGGCGTTACCGTATAGGTTGCCGTTTCTGTAGCGGTAGAACTGTTTGTAAGGGTCTGGCTAATTGTAGCAATACCTGAAGTTTGGCTACTACCACCTGTAACACTTGGTGATGAGTAAGTAGGCGTTGTCCAAGTGTAAGTTGTGTTAGCCGGTGCAGAAGGCGGTGTACCATTAAAAGGAGTACCCGTACAACTGTTGACCGTGTTGTTATCAACAACAGGCTTAGCATTTACAGAAAGTGCAGCGGCATTACTAGTAAGCGTACCACATGAACCACTGACTACTGCCGAATAAGACCCTCCATCGTTAACTAATACCGGATTGAGCGTGAATGCAGCAGCAGTAGCTCCAGCAATCGCACTTGTACCTTTTCTCCACTGATAAGACAAGTTAGTTCCTATTGCTGTAACTGTGAACGTTGCTGTACCAGCTTCACAAACAGTACGCGGGGCAGGTTGATTTATAATCACTGTTGTGTTAAGAATATTTACAAGTACAGGAGTAGATGTCACCGTACCGCAATTGGTACTAGAACTAACTTCTACCGAGTAATAACCTTGGTTAGCAGCAGTTACGTTAGCAACTGAATAAGAAGAAGCAGTAGCGCCTGTAATATAAGTACCATTAGTACTAGTAGTTCCAAATTTCCATTTGTATGAAAGTGTTCCTGAACCTGATGCACTAACAGCAAGATTTATTGTTGAACCAGGACATTGTGTAGATCCCACAGGTGGGGAAATAATGCTATTGGCTGCATTAACTACTAAAACAGCAGGAGCAGAAACAACATTATTACAATTACCCGTCACAGTTACAGTATAAGAACCTGCACTAGCAACAGACACGTTGTTCAAAACTAGAGAAGATGAAGCTTGGCCATTAATAGTTACACCATTTTTCTTCCAAATATAAGTATATGAACCGTTACCGCCTGTTGCACCGGCAGTAAAAGTAACGTTACTTGTTGCACAAACAGTTTGACCTACCGGTTGCGTAACAAAACTAGTCGCATCATATACAGAAAGAGCAGCCGCTGGAGTAGTAGTAAGAACACCACACTCACCTGTTACAGTTACTGTATAATTACCAGCGTTACTAGAAGTAATACTGTTTACAATCAATGTATTAGAAGTTGCAGTAGTATTTCCTGTTATAGGATTACCATTTAACAACCATTGGTAAGTTAAATTAGTACCTAATGCACCCACACTGAATTGTGCTGTAGTTCCAGCGCATTGTAAAAGACTTGAAGGAGTGCTAACAATTGAAGTTGCTGTTTTATAAGTGATGCCAACAGTATTACTTGAAACAGCCGCTGTACTGGTCAAACAAGAAGCCCCAAGACCCGATTGCAATGTAGCATAAACTGATGCCCCTGTAGCAGGAGTATAAGTGAATGTCGCACTATTAACATTTTGAGCTACCCCATCAACGTACCAATTGTAAGTTGGACTAGCCCCACCATTTGCGATAGATGAAGTAAAAGTAACTGAACCACCTGGGCAAATATTTGTTGGCGGCACTGCATTGATAACAATCGATGGCGTAACAGGATCACCCGATAAAGTTACAGTATTGCTACTTATCGCATTGTTACTACAAGAAGTTACTGATGTCATTACTACGTATACATTATCACCAGTAGCTGGTGTGCTGTAGACAAACTGATTCGATGCACTTGTTTGAACGATCGTGTCAGTTCCATCATTTACATGCCATTCGTAATTGCTAGGCGTACCAGCATTACTTGGCGTTGCTGTAAAAGTAATTGGGTCTGTATTATTACATGTTGTCGTTGAAGGAGCAGATATAAATACAGTAGGCAACGAATTAACCGTTACTGTTACCATCGCTCTTGGACCTTCACAATTTGTTGCAAAATTAGTATTTGATTGACTTACAAAATAATTAGTAGTACCAACCGCAGTTGTAGAAGGAGTAATACTTGAAGTACTACTTCCACCTGTTGCAGCAGTATACCAATTTAGAACATAACCTGCACCGGTTTCTATAGCCGTTAAAGCTGAAGCAGTCTCATTCTGACAGTAAGTAACATTACTTCCTACCACACTAGGCGCTGCAGGAGGCGTGTTTACATTTACAGTTATTGAAGCCCTAATGCTTTCACAACCCGCAGCATCTTCTTCCGATACATAATAATTCGATGCACCAGCAGTTGCAGTAGAAGGTGTAATAGCAGTCTCGGCATTTCCTCCACTTGAAGCGTAGTACCAATTAAGACCATTACCAACCGTACTTGACGTTACTGTTAATGGAGCAGCTATTGCATTTTGACAGTAGCTCACTGGCGTAGTTACGCTCGGTGTGCTAGGCAATGCATTGATTGTAATTACTATTTCAGTACGGTCACCGATACAACCCTCAGCAGATTTTTGTGCCACCCAACGAGAGAAAGTACCAACTATAGCAGTTGAAGGTGTCGGCGCTGTAGCAGTTCCAGTTCCTCCTGTCGCAACAGTGTACCACATAAGTGTATTTGTTCCAGTAGCAGCTGCAGTTAAAGCCGCAGCAGTTGCATTTTGACAATAACTGTAAGCCGTTGTAGCAGCAGGTGCAGCTGGTAATGCTACCACTGTAAAACTTGGTGCCGCTTTTGTAGTTACACAACCCGTGTTCGGATTTGTTGCATCTACAGTATATGTATAAGAACCCGCTGAACTACCTGCCGCAAAAACAGGATTTACGATATAAGCATCACTTAAATTATTAGATGATTTCCACTCAAAGCTATAGTTTGCCGCTGGACTGAAGTTCCATCCTTCTGGGGTTGTTATAGCACCTGTGAATTTAGTTCTTCCTGGCGCAGTTGCACCGATAGTGGCATCAAAATTTTGCAAACCAATAGTTGGCGCATTATTTCCTGTACCTGCGGGAGCATTTTTAATAAATATTTCTACTGTACCTGTAGTTTCACTGAGCACACAATGGAATGTATAAGTATTTGTGTTATTAAACTGACGCACATTTAAATATTGAATAACAAACTTACGTGTTGGCGCAATACCTTCGGTCCAATAACGAATCGAACCTGAAGCAGTACCACTCACTGATTGTATTAAATCGGAGGCCATCAAGGCGATAACGTTCTTTGGATTTGATGCTAAAGGGAAAACCTTACCGTTTGCATCTACTGAGTAGGCGTATTTACCTAATCCAGTTGTTGTACTAAAATCGGTCCAGTTTCCTAAACCAAGTACACCATTCGTACCTACAGCAAGATTTGTATAATCAGCACCAAAGAAGTTGTAAGTAAAACCAATTGGAATACCATTCCATCCACCGTCATCCAATGTACCTCCCGTAAGCGCAACACCACTTGGCGCTACTGTAATACCATTGGTCACTAAATATGTAACACCAGTGCTTGGCACAGTTACATCAACAAAAGGAATTGAACCAACAGAGAAGTTAGACGAAGAAAGATTCGCATTTAACTGCACGTTTTGATCAGCACAAGCAGTAGTTAAAGACGTAGAAGGTGTAAAATTGGCACCTTGGATAACACCTACATTAAAAGTAGATGTTATGGTACCACAAACACCAGAAGTTCCAACACTTAAACCATACTGGGTTGTTGTGGTTGGTTCAGCAGTTACCACTGCAGCAGTTGTGCTGCTTAAAGGAGATCCTGACCAAACAAAGTTAGATGTATTGGCAACATTGGCAGATAACTGAACACTTCCCCCCTCAGAACAAATTAATCCATTTGCTGGGTCAGAAACAATCAATGGTTGCACGTTGACAACCGCTACAGCTCTACTACCAGGACATGTACCGTTGAATTCCTCCACATAGTAAGAAATAGCGGCACCTGGCGTACATAATAAAGGAGTAGTATAATCATTACCAGTTGCTAAAAGCGTACCTTTTGATGGTGCATTATACCAACGAAGTGTATAAGTCCCAACTGAAGGTGTAGCTGACAAAACAGCTGGACTGTTAGGTAATACCGAAACAGATGGGTTGCTAAGCGTTGGAGAAGTTGCCACCGTTGCGGAACTCACAACAAGGGTAACCGTGTTGTTAGCAGTTATGGTTTGGGCACAAGTGCCTGCATCCAATTTTGTTATTGTTAAGACTATCGGTGCAACAGCTGAACCAATAGAGGTATCAAATGTCCCTGCGCCTGAAGCATCAGAAGTAACTTCAGCGGTTCTTGTCGCTCCACCATTTATATTATAAGATACAATAAAAGTTGTGTTCGGAATTAATCCTGACAAAACTATATCAGTAGGAACAACTCCACACGCTGCCTCAGGCTGCGTTACCCCTGTTAGGGTATTGGTATATTTAACATTTACCGGTGCAGTATCAATCGCCGTTCCACCGCATGACTTGATTACACATTTATAGCTAGTTGGTTGTGCAGGTGTAGTTGTTAATGTTGCACTAGTAGCTGCATCTACGTCAATCCATGTAGTACCACCGTCAACAGATGATTGCCATTGAAAAGTAAGACCATCTAAGTTACCACCATAATTAACAGCATTAGAGAAATCTAAACTTAAATTAATCGGCACAGCACCACAAATTGGGTTAAAATTAGATACTGCTACCACACCAGAAGGCGCCTGTTGACCAAGAACAAGCATAGTAACTTTCGCAGAACCGTCTGCGTTGCTACAACCTGTTGTTTGGTTGGTATAAGTTATTTCGTATGAAGTAGTTACTGCTGGAGATACCGCTTGAGTAAATAAATTAGTCCCCGAAGCGAACGAAGTTCTCGCTCCACCACTAGGCGTATTGTACCAAACTGTAGAATAAGTATCTGCAGGGTCAAATCGCCATGCTTGAGGGTTAATTATTTCATTTGCTCTTCCATTCCAGTAGTTTTGTGTATTTGGAGTTACCAGACAATTAGGCGACGTAGCTCCAATTAATTTTGTACTGTCTTGCAAACCAATATACCTAACATTTGAAGTTGAAGTTGGGCCAGTATCATTACCGTTAGTGGCGTTTATCACACGAATTTCGACAGTTCCCAATGTTTCATAAAGAACAACTTCCACATTATTTGTTCCTCTGTTAGCTCCAGTTTGACTTGCAGTAGCATAAGTAGGTACATCAGCAAATTGAACTACAAACTTTCTGTTTGGAGTATATCCCTCTGTCCAATATTTAAGTGTTGCAGTAGTAGCAGTTCTCCAATCTAAGTCTCTTGCACAAGCTGCAATAGTATTTGCAGGATTTGAAGCATTTGGAAAACCACCGGTAAAACTAAACTGTCCTGAACATCCAGAACCTGTTCCATAACAGGTAGGTGTCCCTAAGGTGATCGTACCATTTGTACTAACAGCTACCTTTGGGAAAGTCACCCCAAAATACTTGAAATCGAAGCCGATTGGAATATCAGCCCAGCCACCATCGTCCAAGGTTCCGCCTGATACGGGTGTATTTAATGTTGATCCTGATCCATAAAAAATGGTTGTTGCACTAGCAGGAGGTGTAGCAAGCGCACCTGGTGCGTTAATACAAGAAGCTGTAAAGTTATCTGCAGTAAGACCTGAATTAATTGTCGCCTGTGTACCAGGACATACACCAGATGCTGAAGTAGTTACTTGAGCACTTGGCAGTGGATAGACGCTTACAGAAGTAAATATTGGATTTGAGGCACAACCATTGCTCGAAACAACAAGACTGAAATCTGATGTTTCTGTAATAGTTGCATCAACTGATTGTCCAGTTAAAGCACTTAAAGTCGCGCTAGGAGTCAAAGCAGTCCACGTATATAATAGTGCATCATTGTATGGTGCAACGCTTAACGCTGTAACTCCACCTACCCCACAAAACTTAGGAATAGAAGCAGTAACCGTTGGAGCTGGAGGAAGCGTAGGTATTGTGATTGTTTGCGAACCAGAATAAATAGTACCACCAAATGTAACTGAAACCACACCAGTGGTACCAACACCTACAACAGCAGTTATCTGCGTTGCAGAGTCCACCGTAAATGAAGTCACGGCAGTTCCACCTACCGCAACTGCTGTTATACCTGTAGTAAAGTTGCTACCCGTAATGGTAAAAGAGGTATTTGGACATACAGTTAATGATGATATTTCCGTGATTGTTGGATTAGCAATAATTCCCTCAAATTCATCCGCACCCAAATCTGGGTTAGTACCAGTACCTGTGTATGTGCTATTGCCAAAGCGTGGGTTATTATCCAAATCGGTATCAAAACCTGCAATTGCAGCACCTCTTGACTCAGCGATAGAAGCAACATCTGTTTGTATATGTAAATCTGCATTGCTAGTGAATTTAGGATCACCAACAACAGAATTACCGTCTTTTCCTGTAGCAGTACTCAACGCTGCGAGCGTAGCACGGTCAGAGCCAAGGAATCCAAGAACTCCTTGTGTACCACTTACATAATAATCATTATAATTCAAGTGAGTGAACGCAGTATTTGCAGCAGCAGAATAGAATGCATAAGTCTTAGCAGTAGCAGCATTTGAATTCTCGAGGTTTGTTGTAAATATATTATTTCTGATATCAAGCGCTGTGGCAGTGCTACTAATGTAAAGTGCCGCTGAGGCAGTACCCGCAGCATTACCAACGAAACTTGCACTGTTTAAAGCGACAGAATTGTGATAAAGTTTAACACCACCCGTTGTTCCACCAATACGAAGACCTACGATTGAACCCGCGGTAAGGACATTTGCTCCATCTCCTCTAATACGATAAATCATATTATTAGCCACGGTAAGATTACTTGCAACATTACCGGTATTGATGTCCATCCCTTTTCCACCAGATGCAGCAGTACTATTATATCTTATGTTCGATATATTGTTTCTTAGGATACTAGAGTTAATAACACCAGTACTAATTGACATCCCAATTGGATTTGGAAATGCCGTAATAATATTAAAAATAGTGTTATCAGTGATTTGCATGCCCGTATTATTACTTGCAAATATTCCAGTAAATCCGATATAATCTGTCGCTGTATCAGAACCAATTACGTTACCAGAAATGACATTTCCAGTTTGCGCAGTTGAAAACCCAGCTACAACTATACCATATTGCGATTTCATTAAAGTATTATTCGTAATTTGAACATTATTGTTGGCTGCCTGAGCAAAAGATCCAATCGTTGCACCGCTACCAGAAATAATCCCGAAGCCAGTAGTAGTAGGACCACTACCAACAATATTGGTATTCTTAATTGTAATATTATTAGCACCATCACTTGCGCTCGCGCTACCAATCCATACCACAGCACTAGATGTAGAGGCGTTTGTATTGGTAATGGTCAAACTCTTGTCTGTACCACCTGCAATGCTACCATCAATAATTACATTGTCTGCACCATTTAACTTAATTACACCACCAGCTACTGATCCAGTTAAGGTTGTTCCGGCGGCATTTGGTTTAATTGTAACCGTAAATGTTGTTCCAGTTACACAAGAAGAATAAGTAACAGCGTTTAAAGCAACCGCACCCGTTTCTGTAACAGAGGCATCCATAATATTTGCAACAAGGTTACCAGATAAACTTGAATTATTAATTGCGTTAAATAAACCAGCTGTACCAGTTAAAGAAGTATAATCACGACCAGTTGCACCAATTGTAACTGTATTACTTAAACCGCCAGCGATTATGGTATAACTAACTGGGGTTCCGGTTAAAGGGAAAGCCGCAGAAGTCAAATCAACTGAAGCAGGAGTATCCGTAAAACTAAGTCCGTTAGAAATACCAACATTTGGTGCATCAGTTGGTACGTCTTGCGCAACAACAAAATATTGAATAATATCACCAATGGCAACGGTACCGCCATTTATTAAAGTAGCATCAATAGCAAAACTATACGGAGCGACAGCATTTGTAGCCTCGCTGTATTTCCAACCGTTTGTTGTATTAGTATTGTCAACAAAAGTATCAGCGTCTGTTGATTTTTTGAAATATAACCTTGGCTTAGCCGTTGTTACATTGATAGGACTTGCATCCGTAGTGGTAGCTAATGAAGCTAAAGTTCGTGTTGCAGTACAACTTGTATTAATTACAGTACCTAATGCAATTGAAGGTGGAGTTACATCTTGTGGTGTAAAATTACCTGCGTGTGCTCCCATATCTACAGGACTCAATCCAGCCCTAGTCGTACCATCAAAATCGTTGGTTACTGTTAGACCGGTCATACCAGCACTTTCTATTTGTGTAGCCACCACTGGGTCTATATGAAGATCAACGGTTACACTAGTACCATTCGCAGCGATAAATTGTGGATTACCACTTACACTGTTTGCGTCTAAGGTTGAAGCAGTTCTCCAAGTTTTTAGCGTACTGTAACCAGTAGCCCCGTTGGCTGCTAAAACACCACCAGTACCACTAACAAAAATATCATTAAAATTAACATTTGCAGCCGTTAAACCGGTTAAAGATGCAAAAGCAGTGGCATAATGCTTACCTGTTCCACTTGCGTTAGAACGGGCATTGAAAAATATGTTGTTTTGAATAACATCAGCACCTGAGGTAGCCGATTTGTAGAAAGCAGCAGTATTCATAGCACCACTTGCAACACTTGAACCACCTACATACACTGAGTTATGCCAAAAGTTATATGCTGTTCCAGAAAATTTATAGATACCCAATATCTGCGCCGCAACTGCATTTGAAGTTCCGTCTGAGTTGATACCTAAACGAACCATGTTGTTACGGAAAGTCGCGCCCGCTCCTGACCCTGCCGCTAAAATACCAAATTGAGAGGCAGAAGTATTATTACTTGTTGATAAAGAGTGAATAAGGTTTCTCTCGACAACAGTACTAGTGTTAGCAGAGTTAAAGAAAAGACCAGTTACTGCCAATGGTGCAGTACTATTGTTGTTATTCGAAAGGCTGCGAACAGTATTTGTCCCAAATGTGAACGTGTTTGTACCAGTAACAGTAGAGAATGCACTAATACCACAAACACTTACCGCATTTGAAAGCAAATTTGAATTGTTGCTTGAAGTACTTAAATTTCTAACTGTATTTCCTGTTACGCTTAGTGGACCAGCAGTCACAACTGTAGAACTTAGCCTAATACCTTCCAATGTATTGTTTGCATATGCAAAACTAGTCGCATTAGTAATATTGGCTACAGTATTGTTGTTAACTGTCGCACCGGCAGCAGCTAATGCTGTTGAACCATTAAAAATCAGACCAATTTGTGTCGCTGGCATTTTTGCGGTAGAAAGGTGTTGTATACTGTTAGCTAAGGATGTACTACCAACTGTGTTATTGTTAACCTGCACCGCTGTCGTATAAGTAGTACCTGTAATATTCATACCAACAACAGTAACCGCCAATATTAAAGCAAAATCGGCACTAGTGGTAATACCACCAATACTATTGTTATTGACATTACCACCAGAAAAAGTAGTAGTGATTCCAGTCAATTGCGCTGCTCCTGTTGTTGTACCTCTAAAGGTAAAATTAATGTTATTATTCGCTGAAGTTGAACCAATAGTATTACCGCTAACATCTCCAATATTAGCTAAACCTGCTGCAACATTAATACCATTAAAAGCTGTTACTGTTCCTGAAGTATTAGAACTGAAAATATTCATATTCCCAATAGTATTGCCTTGTATTGAACTAGCAGTAGTAGTTCCTACAGAAGCAACAATTCCATTGATTTGATTGCTTAAAGTATTTATTTGGGAACTACTACCAATATTAAACACTGAACCGGCTATACCAGAAATAGCACCACCAATTGTGTTTCCTACCACTGAAAAACCATTACCAGAGGTGTTATTTATCGTAATACCACGTAAAATTGTTGCAGCAATAGTTGGAATTCTATTCGCAGTTTGATAAATAGCGTTACCATTACCCGCGGTACCCACAGACCATAAAGTGTTACCTCCTAAAATATTAATTCCATTAGAAGTACTTCCATTTAAATAAAAATCATAAATTCTATTATTAGTTATAATATTAGATTTATTATCAGCTAAGCCAGTTGTTCCTAAAGCATAAATACCATTTGGAGAAATTCCTTTTGCATCAATAAAGCAATTGTCAATTGTATTGTTATTGTTACCATCACCAGCAGTAGCCCCAGTTGTGTTTAAGAAAGATACCACTCCACTAGTAGTAGAAGTATTAGACGAAGCAAGCGACAAGTATTTAAAGTTATTATTTTGGGCATTATTAATTAATCGTATTGCAGGAGCATTACCTAAATTATTAATAGCAATATAACGGTTGGTACCTGTACCGCCATTACGACCGTCTATTATAAAGTATTTACCGCCATTAAAATCCCACAATGCAGTGGTATTGATACCCCCCGCAGGATTAAAGTTAATTACTGAACTTACACCAGCAGCAGGACGAATAGTTACCGTATTTACAGCAGTAGTTGGAACACCACCCGTAACGTTTAATGGATACGCCTCCACTGAAGAAACATAATCACCTTGTAATTCTAGTGTAACAGCACCGCCTAAAGCAGTGGTTTCCGCCATAGCGGCTAAAGCAGAAGTAATACTAAAATAAGTACCATCATAACCACTGTAAGTACCAGGACCTACAGCAAAAGTTCCGGCGGTGAAAGTACCGGTTGCCGTACCTGTTGCCACGCAGAAAAAACTACCTGCAGCAAATGTATCAATTGTGCCACCACTCAACAAACCAATAGAACCTGCACTAGAAGTGAAAGTACCTCCAATAGAAGTATATGGACCAGCAAGTGTCGCTGACTGCCCTAATTTCTGTGTTGAAAGGATTGCGCCTTGTGTAACACGAACGTTACCCACTGAGGTCAAACTACCCGCGCCCGATACAACAGCTTGCCAATAAAATAAAGCAGGAGAACCCGTAAGCGGAGAAGTAACCGTAGCGGAAGCAGGCCCAGAAGTGAAGCCTTCCATTCTGATAGTATATGCACCACCTGAACCAAAAGTAGGGTTGATTAATTCAAAACCCTCATAAGTAGTTGATTTACCGATTGGATATAAATAAGAACCACCACTTAAACTAGCAGGATAAGTACGTGCTAATGGACCAACAACAAAACCACCAGAGATGCTTGTTGTAGTACGTACTACAGCATCCGCCGTAGTACCAGTAACCGTTAAAAGGTTAGTAGCAGTTGTGTTTATAAATCCTGTTGAAGTAAATGATAAATTGGTCACAGAATAAGGAGCGGCTAGTGTTAATGATCCTGTACCAGTAATACCTAAAGTATTAAAAGTCGCAGGACATCTTGTTCCCAACGGTACTGCAGCAAATGAACCTGCATAAAATATATTAGTTCCCGCATGAATAGATAATCCAGTTGTTTGAAATAAACCGCTACCAGCAGATGAACTAGGAAATATTCCATTCGTCACTGACGCTGTTGCCGTGTTTAATATAGCACCACTTAATGTACCAAAAGTTCCTAATCCTGTAATAGTAGTAAGACTAGTTAAATTGGCAGTACCTGTTGCACCTATTGTTGCTGTTATTCCTGTACCTATAGTTAAACTTACAGTACTTGTAAACAATCCATTGAAAGTATGGGATGCGCCTATAGCGGTTGTTGCAGTACCAATAGATACATTACCCGCCACAGTTGCTGGCATACCAGTTCCTGTTGCACCACCTGTAAATGTATAGTTGGCACCAGTGTCAAAATTACGAGTAGTAGTTTGTACAGAACCCGTTGCACCACTTGCAGATATCCCCGCAATGTTAGCAGTTACCAAGGTCGCTCCACTATTAATGGTGAACCTACCAGCACCTGTCATTGTAGCAGTAGCGTTAAAAGTAATTGTACTTATTTTACCCGCTACAAAATCTTGCACAAAGTTTCCAGTAACAACCATGATTCCGGCCGTAGTTGGTGTAATTGTTGTAATACCATTAACAGTTAAAGTTATTATACTATTTACGGTTGTAAATCCAGGACTTGCTGTTAATGTAAAGTTGTTTAAAGTCACGTCTTTGTCTATGGTGAATTTTCCACCTGCGGTACCATTGTTCAGTGTAACTGTTCCGATAGTTAGTGGCGTTGGAAAATTAGAACCAAAAGTTTGAGCAGTTGTTCCACTCGTACCACTTAGGGTAATGTTTCCAGAAGCCACCGCTACTGTTCCAGATAAACCAACCGCAGCTCCTCCACTTTGGATAGCAGGACCTGTCCCGTTGATTACCAATGAACCATTCGCTGTAACATTAAGGTTACCCGCTCCAGACAAAGTACCGTTGAAACCACCAGTACCAATAGTTGCTGTTGCATTAACAGTTAAAGTTTGACCAGCAGAGGTAGCTAAAGTACCAAAAACAGTACCGCTTGTTGCTAAAATAGAAAGGTTATTTAAATTAACATTGATGTCAGTACCTACTAATGTAGTGTTACTAGTTGCCGCAATGGTAAAGTTTACTGACCCTGAAATGGTACATGCCATTGTAGCATTTTGCGCACCAGTACCATTCATTACAAATGTCTGGGCAGAGGTAGCAGAAATTGTAGCACCACTGTTCAAAGTTAAGTTGCTACCTGTACCTATATTAAAGGTAGTTGTAGATGTTCCACTCAATATTGCACCTGAAAGCATTGTAAAGCCTCCGTTACAATTCATTGTACCACCACCTATAACATTCGCAGCACTACCTATAGTATAAAGTCCAGTTATGGCTAATGTTGGAAATGAAAAAGTAAAAGTCCCCACACCCGTATTTGTAATGGTCGCAGTTCCAGTTACACTCGTTAAGAAAGAACTTAAAGTTGCCCCCACTGTTTGGTTTGGACAGTTCCAAACAAAATTACCTACACCACCAGAAGCGGAAGGTGTAGTACCAATAATACCAGTAACATTAATTGTAGATGTGGCATTGTATGTTCCGGTTGGAATCACTCCACCATCTCTAAGGTGATTGTAAACAGCCGAAGCTGCAAAAGTTAATGTGGTGGCTGTACCACCTGATATCGTTCCGCTATTGTTAATTATCCCAGTTGAAGCAACTGTTGTATTTCCAGTAGTCGTGTAGGTAGCATTCGTATTACTTATATTAAATGTTCCGGCGATTGTACCCACACCGCCACTGGCAAGTGTAAGGCCGATAGCAGAGGTACTGTTTAAATTTAAAGTTGAACCACTTGCAATAGAAAGTGCTGTGGAAACAGAAAGCGTATTAGCAGCTGCAGTTTGTAGGGTAACATTGGTATTACCAGATATGATTAAATTACCAAATATTGCCGTAGGCATAGAGGTTACTGTTGTTGTTGCACCGTTCGAAAAAGTGATACTGTCTCCCGAAGCGGGCACGCCATTAGGTGTCCAGTTAGTAGCAGTAGTAAAAGCACCAGTTCCAGTTTGGTTCCAAGTGTATGATTGTGGAGCAATGGTTGTTGCAGTAAAAGTAGCGAAGGATGTACTCAATCCTGCTTCAGAACCTGCAAATACTTTCCAGTAATGGGTTGTGGTTTGATTTAGGCCTGTAGCCACATATGTATTTGTTCCTACTGGTACATTACCAAGAGTAGTAAAAGTTACGTTATCGGTTGAACGCTGCACTGTATAATAACTTACGCCGGTAGTAGGCGAAGACGCATTCCAATTTAAAGTCATTCCTCCGGCAGAAATAGCGGTAACATTATTTGCAGTTGGAGCAACTAAACTTGCTGCAGAAGGTGGAGTGAATACATATACTCTTCTTGAACCATTTGCTGATGAATTTAGATTTTCAACCGCCGAACTAGCTGTTGTGCTATTAGAAGTCCAAGTAGATGTACTAACTGTATTTGAGGTATTGGTAATTGAAGCTAATGTATTGGCTGCAGAACCAACAGCAAACCCAATTGCACCAGGATTTGCCAAGGTCCCTAATGCCATAGCACCATAAACGAATTCAATCACACCTGAGGTTTCGTAAAGCCTCACTTGCATTTGGGAAGCAGGAGCACTACCTAGGTAGTATAATCCCATATTAAACTCTATTACCAAACAACGGTTTGGCGAACTACCAAATACCTTTGAACGAACACCACCAGTAGTTGTTATTCCGTCTGAACCCCAAGGAGCAATTAAAGGGGTGGTTGTTGAACCACCGGAGGCAGCATAAACAGCGCTTCCAATTGCGGTGCCACCTAAAGCCATTGTTCCATTGGAAGACGCAGAGAACTGCGTATAGGTATTGCCCATTAAAACAAAATTGAAGCCGATGTTATTAACAACTGAAGCACCTTCGTCGGTTGCAGTCAAAACCAAGGCTGTAGCACCCGTTGTAAAGCTGATAGCGTTTCCATTTGCATCCAGCGCTAACGACCCCGTTGCATTTGTTGCAAAAGCATAGTTTGCGGTTGATTGCGCCATTGACTGCTGCCCACTAAAAATGGTAATTGCAAATAGCAATACCATAAAAGCTTTCTTCTGCCAAGCAGCAAGACTACTAAACATTGTTGAAATGTTAGAATTTCCTTTGTCATTGAGTGCAGCACTCCCACTAGTACCCAACGTGATGTAATTTTTATTCATAGTTTAATAAGTAAATTATTAGCCCGTAAAGTTATAAAAAAAGTTAACATAAACATAATGTTTGTATAAAAATAATGTTAAAATTGATAAAAAAGTAATTCAAATTACCGTAAATACCACAAATACAAACAGATATGTTTTCTGTATATTGTTGTATTTTCTATTAAAAACATAACAAACAACTAAAAAAAAACGGCATAATGTCAAATTTTACTGGCTTTTATAACACATTAATTGCAATTGAATGAAAAACTTTGAAGAAAATCAAAAAAGTCGTTGGTTTACATAAAAACAATCATTTTTTAACAACGATTAGGTTGTTTTTAAAATAGGTTCGTTTAGTTGTAGAAATCCTGTAGATCGCGCAGATTGGTTGAGATTGTTTTTTTTGTTTTGGATAAGGAACTTATAGAAGGGTTTTCTTATTTTATTTCCCCATGGCTTATTCGAATATGCGCAACTGTTTCCTATTTGATATTTTGTTTTTTTTATACCTATATATATATGCCTCAAAAAAGTGCATCGAGCACCTTTGGAAATATGAAGAGGGAGAATGAGAGAATGAGGTAATTTGAAAATTTAAAGATTTTTCATTATCTGCTGGAACTTGAAACTTGAAACTTGGAACCATCAACCAGTAACCGACAACTGACAACCATCAACCTCTAACCCATAACCTGAAAAAAAAATACCTTAACATGGTTCTCGATACTATTTCATAAAACAAAAATTAGCATTTTTATTTTATGAAATCACTCGAACAGACGGTAGCAATTTAAAGACAAATCACCAAACCCACCCGACCGTCATTTCGAGTGATTTTTGTGTAGAGCATCGGAACAAAAATTGTATCGAGAACCTCTGGAAACATAAAAATTGGAGAATGGGATAATGAGAGAATTTGAAAATTTAAAGATTCAAAGATTTTTCATTGAATGCTGGAACTTGAAACTTGAAACTTGGAACCATCAACCAGTAACCGACAACCAACAACCAACAACCAACAACCGACAACCATCAACCAACAACCTAATAACCCATAGCCTCTAACCTAAAAAAGGAGTTCAAGTATAGATACAGTATGGATAGTGTATGGATAGTGTATGGATAGTGTATGGATAGTGTATGAACGATTATTAACTCCAACTTGAAACCATCAACCATCAACCTATAACCTAATAACCCATAACCTAATAACCCATACCCTCTAACCTGAAACTTG
>JBBAON010000021.1:0-24206 GCA_040401435.1 Candidatus Methylopumilus sp. | reverse complement strand
CCGTCAAAGCCACGGCGGGTAACGACGGTATTGTGCTGACAGTCGCCGCCAACTACGGCGGGCAGTGGGATATCGTGCAAGCCGTGCAGCGTTGGCAAGCGGCGCACCCGGAGGCTGATGCGCGAAGCCTTACCCAAGAACAGTTGGCGCAGTATTTGAGCACTGCCCACATGCCAGACCCAGACTTGCTGATTCGTACTGGCGGCGAGCAACGCATCAGCAACTTCCTGCTGTGGCAAGTGGCTTATGCGGAGTTGTATTTCACCGATGTGTTGTGGCCGGAGTTTGATGCGGCGCAATTGGAGTTGGCATTGATTTGGTATCAGGGTCGGCAGAGGCGGTTCGGTAGACTAATTCAAAATAGCTAAATCAAGGAATTCAATTAAATCATGGGAGTAAGTTGCAAAATAAGTGCTCAAGACGGCATCTACCTAAATCGCCTGTGTGTTTGAGGGCCTCGTGCTTGCCAGCCCTGGCTGAGAGATGGGCGAGCCTTTGTTTCCACCTGCCGACTGCCTCACGCCTGCAACATAATTGATGGCGACAACGGTTATGCCACTAATCGGCGGCAAATTGGCATTCTTGGTGCTTTGCCTTGCTGGCACTAAGGTAGGCTTTCTGATTTTTGAACTAGCCGCGCTGGGCTTTGTGGCCTCCTCAATCTGGCAACTTTTCTGCCAAAAGTCATTTCCCAGAAAACTAACCATTTTGTTAAAATTTGCGCCTTGTTGCAAGCTGCTTAGGTATTAAAAAATCTAGGGGTTAAAATTATGGTTTTTATAGTAAATAAGAGCAACCTAATGCTTATATATAAAGCCCTAGAAGATCTCAAAAAGGGGCTTGCAATGTTCTCCCTTTGGTGGGCTTTGGCTTGGCAGGAAATCAGGCAGCGTTATCGACGCTCAGTTTTAGGCCCATTCTGGATCTCGCTTAGCACTGGCGTTATGGTGGCCGCGATGGGGCCCCTTTATGGCGCATTACTGGGTCAAAACGTATCAAATTACACCCAACACCTTGCGGTCAGCATTATTTTGTGGATGTTCATTTCAACAACGGTTAACGAAGCAGGGACTGTTTTTATTAGTGCTGAAGGTTTTATCAAGCAGATTGCACTCCCGCTTTCAGTTCATGTATTTCGTTTGATGGCCAAAAATATAATCATGCTTGCTCACAACCTGATGATTTTGCTTGTGGTGTTGGTGTTTTTGCCACCCGCTACCTTTCAAAACATTTGGCTGCTTCCTTTCGGTTTCGCTTTGGTGATCGCCAACCTAACGTGGCTTGTATTACTCCTAGGACTAATAAGCACTCGTTTTCGCGATATACCTCAGCTGATTAACAATTTTGTACAGGTGGCGTTTTTTCTGTCGCCCATCATCTGGAAGGCGGAGATGCTAAGCCCACAAGCCCGTTTTGTGGCTGATTTCAATCCCTTGTATCACTTCATGGAAATTGTTCGTGCCCCTCTCTTGGGCGAGACTATCCGAGGATTAAGCTGGCTTGTTTCTTCTGGCCTTCTCGTTGTTGGCGGCTCCCTGACCTTTTACGTGTTTTTGCGGCTGCGTTCACGCGTTCCTTACTGGCTTTAAGACCATGACAATTATTCGGGCAAGCAATCTGGTGGTAGAGTTTCCAATTTACGGGATGACTGGTAACCGCTCTTTCAAAAAGAGCCTGATGAACATTGCCACTGGTGGAATTCTAGCCAAGGATGCCTCAAATCGTGTTCTGGTGCGCGCACTTGACGGGCTGAATTTTGAATTTCATGAGGGTGACCGAGTCGGTCTGATCGGGCATAATGGAAGTGGCAAAAGCACGCTTCTACAAGTGCTTGCTGGCATTTTCGAACCTGCCGGCGGAGAATTGATGGTCAACGGCAAGATTACTTCAATGTTGGGCATCACTTTGGGCATGGACGGAGAGATGACCGGGCTGGAAAACATCTACTTGCGAGGCCGGCTGATGGGTCTGCAGCGTCGCCAGATTGATCTAATGGTGGATGGTATTGCCGACTTTGCGGGCATTGGGGACTATCTGCACCTTCCAATGCGCACCTACTCCACTGGCATGGCCATGCGTTTGGCGTTTGCGATTGCCACCAGCACGGATGCCGACATTATTCTCATGGACGAATGGATGAGCGTAGGTGACGCCGAATTCGTTCACAAAGCCAAAGAACGCCTTAATCGCCTAGTCAATAACGCGCGACTCGTTGTTATTGCTTCTCATGATCACGGGATGATCCAAGACCAGTGCAACATTGTTGTTACTATGGAACATGGCAAGATGATATCCATTCTAAAAACTTGATTTTTTCATAAATCCCTTTTAACCCTATATTTAAAATACTTGACCATGAAATTTCTTGTTACCGGTGGCTGCGGCTACAAAGGCCATGTTTTGGTTCCCAAGCTGCTCAAGCGCGGTTATAACGTCGTCGTTCTGGACACCGCCTGGTTCGGCAATTTCCTGGTGCCGCACCCCAAACTGCAAGTGATCAAAGGTGATGTGCGCGACGTCGAAGCCATCAACCTGGACGGCATAGATGGCATCATTCACCTCTCCTCCATCGCCAACGACCCTTGTGGTGACCTCGACCCCAAGCTCACCTGGGAGGTCAGCGCCCTGGCCACCATGCAGTTGGCAGATAAAGCGCGTCGCAAGGGTGTCAAGCGTTTCATATACGCCTCGTCCGGCAGCGTCTACGGCGTAAAGGATGAACTGCAGGTGACGGAAGATCTGGAGCTCAAACCCATTTCGGAGTACAACAAAACCAAGATGGTGGGCGAGCGCGTGCTGCTGAGCTACTCCGATGACATGGTGGTGCAAATCGTTCGCCCGGCCACGGTGTGTGGTGTATCGCCCCGCATGCGGCTTGATGTGTCGGTCAACATGCTCACCATGCAGGCGCTCTCCAAGGGCAAGATCACCGTGTTCGGTGGCGCGCAAACCCGTCCCAACATCCATATTGACGACATTACCGACGTTTACCTGCACCTCATTGACCACCCGGAAGTAACCGGCGTGTACAACGCAGGTTTCGAGAACATCTCCATTCTGGATATCGCCAAAATTGTGACCAAGCATGTGCCGGTTGAGATTGTGGTAACGGAGTCCAACGACCCGCGCTCTTACCGCGTCAACTCCGAAAAGCTGCTGGCCACCGGCTACAAGCCCAAAAAGAGCGTAGAAGATGCGGTTACTGAAATCATCGCCCAGTACCGCGCTGGCGATCTGCAGGACGACGACCGTTTCTACAACCTCAAATGGATGGAAAAAACTGTCCTTTCCAAACAGGCCTAACAGGGTTAGAAATCAACGGCCAAACCCAGGCCTTAGTAACGCATTCAGGGATTATTTATGGAGCTCAAAGCCCCTATTGAAGGTTTTTTTACCGGCTACGCCAGCCGCCTCTCTGAGGTGCTAGCCAGCGCCGACTGGTCGGGCGTATCCCATCTGGCGCGTGACATGCTCGAGGCCTGGAATACAGGCCACCAGGTTTTTTTCTGTGGCAACGGTGGTAGCGCCGGCAATGCCGTGCACTTGGCCAATGACTATATCTACGGTGTGGCCAAACGCACAGGCGGCGGCATACGCGCCGTTGCGCTGTCGGCCAACCCTGCCGTCATGACCTGCCTTGCCAATGACGTAGGGTATGACCATATTTACAGCGAGCAACTCGCCGTGCTGGCCAATGAAGGCGATGTGCTGGTCACCCTGTCCGGCAGCGGCAATTCGCCTAACATCCTAAAAGTGCTGGAGCAGGCCAAGACCATGAAGGTCAAAAGCTACGCCATCCTGGGGTACACCGGTGGCAAGGCCAAAGCGCTGGCCGATGTGGCCCTACATTTTCCGGTGAACGACATGCAGATTGCAGAAGACCTCCAACTAGTCGTGGGCCACATGCTGATGCAGTGGCTGTATGAGAGCCGCCCTCCGGCCCCCTAATTTCTAAAAAAAGACACTTCATGGAAACCGTATTCGTCATTGGCAGTAACTCATTCTCGGGAGCAAGTTTTGTGGACTTTGCGCTTCAGCAAGGAGTAAGCGTCATCGGCACCAGCCGCTCAGCCGAGCCCATCAATGCCATGCTCCCCTACAAGTGGCGAGACCACAGCAAGTTTGCCTTCCATATGCTGGACCTTAACAAGGATCTGCAAGGCATCACCGACCTGCTTCATGCAGTCAAGCCCAAGCATGTGGTCAACTTTGCGGCCCAGAGCATGGTGGGTGAGAGCTGGCAAAACCCGCAAGACTGGTTCATGACCAATGTGGTGTCCACCATCAAGCTGCATGATGTTTTGCGTAGGTGCGATTTTCTGGAGCGCTATGTCCATGTCTCCACGCCAGAGGTGTACGGCAGCTGCTCCGGCTTTGTGGATGAGAATTTTCCGTTCAACCCCAGCACCCCTTATGCCGTATCGCGTGCCGCTGCCGACATGAGCCTGCGCACCTTTCATACGGCCTACAACTTCCCGGTGGTCACCACCCGCGCCGCCAATGTGTACGGCCCGGGCCAGCAGTTGTACCGCATCATTCCCCGCACCATTTTGTTCATCCTGCTGGGCCGCAAGCTGCAACTGCACGGGGGCGGTGTCTCCACCCGCTCCTTCATCCACATGGCCGACGTGTCTGATGCCACCTGGAGAATCATGCAAAAGGGCCACAATGGCGACACTTATCACATCTCCACCAGCGAAGTGGTTTCCATCCGTGAACTGGTGGAGCGCATCTGTGTCAAGCTGGGCGTACCTTTTCAGGATCACGTGGAAGTGGTGGGCGAGCGCATGGGTAAAGATTCTGCCTACCACCTCGACAGCACCAAGGTTCGAACTGAGTTGGGCTGGGCCGACCGCGTTACCCTTGATCAGGGGCTTGATGAATGCATAGCCTGGGTGCGCAACAACTTTGAATCACTCAAGGCTTCCAACTACGACTACACCCACAAACCGTGAAGCTTACCCAAGACACCACCCAACTTGCCGGTTTGGCCGCCACCCTGCGCGCCCGCATCATTGAAACGTCTTCAAAAACCGGTACGCCCCACCTAGGCTCCTGCCTGTCATGTGTGGATATTCTTACTGCGCTTTACTTCAGCGTGCTGCGCATAGACGCCAGCAAACCGCGCGCTTCAGACCGCGACCGCTGCATTCTCAGCAAAGGCCATGGCGCCATGGGCCTGTTTCATGTATTGGCCGAGCGGGGCTTTTACCCACTCTCAGACCTCGACACTTACGGCGAAGACGGTGGCGTGTTCGCCGAGCACCCGCCCACCCCCGCCCACCTTGCTGGCATTGAGGCCGCCACCGGCTCCCTGGGGCATGGCTTGCCTATGGGCTTGGGCATGGCGCTGGCCGGGCGCATTCAGGGCCAGAGCTACAACGTATACGCCGTCCTGGGTGACGGTGAATGCAATGAAGGCTCCGTGTGGGAAGCAGCCATGTTGGCAGCCGCCCAAAAGGTTGCCAATGTGTGCGTCATCATCGACTTCAACAAATGGCAGGCCACCGGCCGCAGCCGCGAAGTCATGGCGTTGGACCCGCTTGCTGACAAGTGGCGCGCATTTGGCTGGAATGCCGTCGAGGTGAACGGCCACAGCTTTGAAGAGCTGCTGGCTGCCCTGGCGCAGTTTCCCAACGCCAACGGTCAACCCACTGCCATCATTGCCCACACCGTAAAAGGCAAAGGTGCCTCCTTCATGGAAGACGACAACAACTGGCACTACCGCATTCCCACCGCAGAAGAAGTGGTCAAATCCAAGGTTGAACTGGGAGTGGCATTGTGAGAAACGCGTTTGCAGAAGAAATGACGCGCCTTGCAACCACGGACAAGCGCGTGGTCGTGTTGTCCGGGGACATTGGCAACAAGCTGTTTGACAAACTCAAATTGGTGGACGAACAGCGTTTTTACAACTGCGGTATCGCAGAAGCCAACATGATGGGCGTGGCTGCTGGCATGGCCATGTCCGGTATGCGCCCCTTTGTCTACACCATCACCCCATTTACCACCACACGCTGTTTTGAGCAGATCCGGGTGGACGTGTGCTACCACCATGCCCCCGTGGTGATTGTGGGCACCGGCTCCGGCCTGTCGTATTCCGAGTTGGGCCCCACACACCACTCCCTGGAAGACATGGCTATTTTGCGAACCCTGCCGGGCATGCGTGTGTTGGCACCTTGCGATGCCTCCGAGCTGCGCCAGGCGCTGCATGAAGTTCTCAAGGACGACAGCCCCACGTATATCCGCATCGGCAAAAAGGGCGAGGCAGACATCCATGCAACGCTACCGGACCTGAAGCTCGGCAAAGTGTTGGTCATCCGCCCCGGCGCCGACGTGGCGCTCCTGTGCGCTGGCAACATGATGGCCGACACCCTCAAGGCGGCAGACTTGCTGGCTGCTAGCGGCATCTCTGCCGAAGTGGTGAGTTTTCATACGGTAAAACCGCTAGATGCTGATTATTTACAACAGGCTGCCTCGCGCTTCAAGCTACTCGTTACGGTGGAGGAGCACAGCCGTATCGGCGGCTTTGGCAGTGCGGTGGCTGAATGGCGCATGGCACAACCGCGCAACGTGGCCCAACTGGGCTTTGGCACGGAGGACGTGTTCATGCACGAAGTGGGCAGCCAGGCCTATGCCCGCAAGAAATACGGCCTCACGGCTGATAATATCGCTGCCACCACCCTGGCCGCACTGCAAGCGTGAGCTTTGATGCACATCGGCCTGGACTTTGACAACACCATCGTCAGCTACGACGGCCTTTTCCACAAGGTGGCGCTGGAGGGGGGGTGGATTACTGATGATGTACCTGTCTCCAAAGTGAGCGTGCGCGATCATCTGCGTGCCATCGGCCATGAACCAGTATGGACCGAAATGCAGGGCTATGTTTACGGTGCCCGCATGGACGAGGCGGCAGCCTACCCGGGTGTGGTGGACTGCCTCCTGTGGGCCAGGGAGCAGGGCATTAAGGTTTCCATTGTTAGTCACAAAACCCGGCACCCGTTTCTGGGCAAACAATATGACCTTCACGCAGCAGCTCGCCACTGGATTAGCCTGCACTTAACAGATGCAGTCGGCCCGCTGGTGGCGCCAGCGCATGTGTACTTTGAATTGGCCAAAGAATCCAAGGTCCAGCGCATTGCAGACATTGCTTGCACCGTCTATGTGGACGACCTGCCAGAGATCTTACTGGCCCCCGGGTTTCCGGCTGCAACCACACAAATTTTGTTTGATCCCGACAACCACCACCCAGCGCAAACCATGCCGCGTGCGGCGCACTGGTCAGAGGTGAGCAGCTGCCTGAAAACGCAATGGCGAGCGACACCTTAGAACCCGCGGTTGCCGCATTGCTGGCCACGCTAAAGCGTGGAGCTGCAGGTTTTCGCCTGGAGCCGCTCTCCGCAAGCGGTAACAATCGCGTTTTTACCGTGCATTGCGATGGTGAAACACTGGTCCTAAAGTGGTATTTTTATGACGACTCTGATACCCGAGACCGGCTGGGTGCTGAGTACGCGTTTTTGGCGCACGCCTGGAACATGGGCTTGCGCTGCATCCCCCAACCCCTGGGCAAAGACCTAAGCACCCATCTGGCGCTCTATGAGTTTGTGGAAGGTCACAAACTTGAAGCCAAGCAGGTGGATGAACCCGCCATTAAGCAGGCTGCAGAGTTTTTGGCCCAGTTGAACTCACAGCAAAGCCGTGCCGCTGCAACGGCTTTGCCTCAAGCCTCAGAGGCCTGCTTCAGCATAGCCGCACATTTTGCAATGGTCGATGCACGCCTTGCTCGACTGGACAGCATGCCGCTGGAATCTGACGTTGATAGGACTGCCGCTGAGTTTGTCAGCCGCGTTAACGCGTACTGGCAAGGCACCAAAGCGCGTCTGCTGCAGGGCTGCGCTAAATTTGGACTCAACCCGGATGCTGTGCTAACAGCCGATGACCGTTGCCTGTCACCCTCAGACTTCGGCTTCCACAATGCGCTGGTGCGCCCAGACGGCAGCCTGTGCTTTATCGATTTTGAATACGCCGGCTGGGATGACCCCGCCAAGGCCGTGGGCGACTTTTTCTCGCACCCCGGAGTAGCGGTGCCGCACGCTCAATTTGAGCCGTTTCTGGCGCAGGCGCTGGCGCCCTTTGATGAGCCGCAGCGCATGGCGGCTCGTGTTCGCCTGCTAGAGCCCATATCGCAGGTGAAATGGTGCTGCATCATCCTGAATGAATTTCTACCCGCAGCCGCACGGCGTCGCAATTTTGCCAACCCAGAGGCCGACGCCCATGTGCGCAAGCATAAACAGTTGGACAAGGCAACCCAGCTTTTTGAATCACTCCAGCACTAAAGGAAGTATCTTGGCTTATATCGATTTTCTGTCAATAGTTCACAAAAGCACCACACGCGATTACCTGGCCCGGGTGAATGAGCCTGAATACCCCAAGGCCAAGGCCGCGGCTCTGGCAAAGCAATTTGGTTACGAGTATTGGGACGGCGACCGCCGCATTTGCTACGGCGGCTACAAGTACATGCCCGGGCGCTGGGCTCCTGTGGGCCAGGCAATGGTCGACCACTACGGGATCAAACCCGGGGACAAAATTCTTGATATCGGTTGCGGCAAAGGTTTTCAGTTGTATGAACTCACGCAATTGGTTCCCGAGGTGGAGGTGTGCGGCATTGACATTTCGGCATATGCCATTGAAAACGCCAAACCGGAGATCAAGGATCGGCTGCAGGTAGCCAATGCCAACAGCTTGCCTTTTCCAGACAAGCACTTTGATTTTGTTTTTTCCATCAACACCCTACACAACTTACACAACTACGACCTTGATAAGTCGTTGCGCGAAATGGAGCGTGTAGGTCAGAAGAATAAGTATCTTTGTGTAGAGTCTTACCGAAACGAAGTGGAAAAAGCCAACCTGCTTTACTGGCAGGTAACATGCGAGGTCTTCTGCACGCCCGAGGAATGGAACTGGTGGTTCAAACAAACAGGCTACACCGGCGACCATTCTTTTATTTACTTTGAGTAACACCCCATGGCTATTCCCCAAACCATGAAAGCGGCCATTCTGGTCGAGCAGCGCAAACCCCTGGTGATTGACGAAGTGCAGCTACCCCAAGCGCTTGAGGTCGGCCAAGTGCTGGTAAAGGTGCATTTCAGCGGCATCTGCGGCTCGCAACTGGGTGAGATTGACGGCGCCAAGGGCGAAGACAAATTTCTGCCCCACCTGCTAGGCCATGAAGCTTCTGGCACCGTAGAGGCCATCGGCCCGGGCGTCAAGCACGTGAAACCCGGCGACGCCGTGGTCATGCACTGGCGCAAAGGGCTAGGCATAGAAGGCGCACCACCAAGCTACCAGTGGCGCAGCCAAAAGCTGAACGCCGGCTGGATAGCCACCTTTAATGAATACGCCATCGTGGCCGAAAACCGCGTTACCGCCATCCCCCAGGGCAGCAATATGGAAGTGGCAGCCCTGTTTGGCTGCGCAGTCACCACCGGTTTTGGTGTGATCGAAAACAACGCCCAAGTACGCATCGGGCAATCGGTGGTGGTATTTGGCGCCGGTGGCGTGGGCCTGAACATTGTGCAGGCCGCCAACCTTGTAGGCGCCTACCCGGTCATTGCTGTAGACTTGTTTGACAACCGCCTCACCCTGGCAAAGGCATTGGGCGCCACCCACCTGATTAACGCCAAGACGCAGGACGCCAAAGCCGAGATTGAAAAAATCATTGGCGTCAACAACCTGGACCATTTCATTGACAACACCGGCCAGCCCGCCATGATAGAGCTGGGCTACCAGATAACTAAGCCTCAGGGCAAGGTCACCCTGGTGGGTGTGCCGCTCAAGGGCAACAATATCAACATCTACTCGCTGCCGCTGCACTTTGGCAAACGTATGGCGGGTTCACAAGGTGGAGAGGCCGTCCCGCATGAGGACATCCCCCGCTATCACAACCTGTTTAACGTTGGGCGCATCAAGCTCTCTGAACTCATCACGGAGAAAGTGCCGTTGGGAGGAATCAATGACGCCATTGCCAATATGCGTTCAGGCGCGATGAGCGGGCGGGTGCTGGTTGAGTTTGCACATTCATAAAAAAGAAAATCAAAGATGGATTACATTATTCGCATTCAGATTGCATTGCTATTTTCGTGGTTTTTATTGGCCTCATACATCTATGCCCTGCTAAAAATCCCAGCGATATTTAAGAATAAAGTAATCGCCATCTACAAGGCAATAATTAAAATAATTTCAAGAAAGATAAAGAATGAAAGCAAAAAACCATCTTTGTGGGTGCGTATTAAGGAGATGCAATGCCTTTTTTATGCGAGGGCGACTGGTCAAATGTTTACCAGTTTTGAACAGTCTTTTATTCAAGAGAAATTTTTTAATTATTTTCTAAATGAATGCGCAAACCCGAAAGCCCCAGCCCAACTAATATCGAGCACTGCAGGCTTGGCGATCTACTTAGGAAAAAATGAGCAGGCATTGCAGTTGCTCAATGAACTTATAGCCCGCTATCCCATGGAAGTGTCTCCTCAACAGCAAATTGGGGTTAAGGCGTTCTTATTGGGAAAATATACCTTGGCAGAGACTATCTGGACGCAATGCAGCCAGCATCGTGAACAACTCATAAAGCAGCTAGGTCTGGATAAATTGAAAGTAAGATTTTTAGGGTCGTCATGGTACCTGGCTATTGGCCATCTGGCGCATCTGGATATTTATCTGAAACACAAAATACTGAATGGCAATGAAGACCACATAACATATGATTCACAATCAGCCGGATTTAAAATCACGAATAATGAGATTTTTAATCTCTGGTCAAAATACATCAAATCTCCGAATAGAAGTATCCTAAGGAATTTAAGTCCTGTGGAAGTCTCTCTATTGCAAGACGAGTTTTGGTTTTTGCAGTTTGAGGACGGCAAATCACGCATGTTTAGTCACGCGGGCTCCATTGTGCAGCACCGTTGGGTAAACGAGGGTCGAGCGCCTCTAGTTAAAAGTACTGATTTAGATGTTGCCAAGGGAGAGTTGGTGCTTGGAAAGTTAGGTGTCCCTAAAGGCAGTTGGTATGTCTGCCTTCACGTTAGAGAGCCAGGGTTCCACCGCAAGTGGCATAAATCGAACCCAGGTACCCGCAATGCCGATGTAATGACATATTTGCCAGCAATTCGCGAAGTCATAGCAAGAGGTGGTTATGTTATCCGCTTGGGCGACTCATCCATGCGTCCGCTTCCGAAAGAGAAGGGTGTAGTGGATTACGCCTTGAGCGATTCAAAATCAGATTTTATGGATGTGTTTCTTTGCGCAACATGCAAGTTCTTTATTGGTACTAATTCTGGGTTAGGTCTAGTCCCTCCAATTTTTGGAGTTCCATGTGCAATGACTAATTGGTCGCCCGTAGGTCTTCCGCAATGGTATCCGAGTGATTCCTACATACCTAAGTTAGTTTACTCCTCTAAATTAGGTCGAATAATGACGTTTCCAGAGATGCTCTTTTCTGAAGCAGGCTGGTTGCAATTTGAAAAGCCTTTGGCTGAGGCTGGCATGCGCTCTGTAGATAACTCTCCTGAAGAAATAAAACAATTAGTGATTGAGATGATGGAGTCAGATGAAAGCAAGTCAATTTCCACCATTGAATCGTCAGCGATCGATAAGTTGATACAGAAGGCAAATAGCTATAAAGGGGCGAAAATAAGTGATTCATTCATCTTGCGACATAAAGAGATTTTTGGGCTTGAAATCAAGTGCAACCACCCACCAACACACTCATAAATCAATCATTTGTAAGGAGATGGAAAAGTGAATGCAATACGAAACTATTACTTTGCAGTAATATTACTAATGAGTATAGGCGTGGGATCTTTTTACTTTTTTACGTCATCAATTCATTTTGCAGGGGGGGGGTCACATTTTCTGGATTGGGCTTTGGCTCTGGTTGGCGATAGAAATTTCAATCCCGACGATTTGGCGCAAAGAGATATTGGATTTAGCTTGATTTTGCTACTATCTGCATTCACGATAACCAAATCTTTCGATGGAGTAATAGGAGTACAACTAGTATTTGCAATACTTATGCCAATAATAGTATTTCTTATATTGTTCGACTTGAATAGAAAGGTTGCATTTATTGCATCTTTGGCAACAATACTTACCCTCTCCCCATTCGTGCTCATAAAATTCGTTTACCACGATCAAACATATATATTCTTTATGTTGTTATCGTCTTATCTTTTGCTGAAATATATTAAAACAGAAGATAAAAACATATACCTGTACTCATTCACAATAGCAATTCTATTTGCATCCTACTCAAGAAGTGCGGGAAATTATATATATCCGTTGTTATTATTGTTCACCTATCTCTTAAAAAGAAATAATGTTAAATACTACCTTATCTCGTTGATTATATTCGGGGTCGGATTTTCGATTTATATGGCGCACAGAAAAGAAATGTTTGGTTACGGGGGTGATAGATCGGGGATAGGACTTCAAAGCTTCTATTCGACTTATATTCCCTTGGGCGATGCTGAAGTTAAATTTGCCTTAAGGCCTGAAATGGGAGAGAACACGGCCAAATTAATTAGTGGCTTGAAAGAGTATATTGGCGAAGACATTAAAAGCTCAAGATTAATTAAGGATTACTCTTCTGGCCCTAAAGACTTTTTAGAAAAAAACATTTACAACAAAACGCCGGAGCAACTAAATTATGCTATATTAAATGAACCATGCGAAGAGTATATGTGGATGTTATATGGTGTATTTCCTGGAAACGATGCCGTATATAGGAATGTCTCTTTGGAGATAATAAAAGAGTATCCTGCGGTATTTCTTAGGCATATAGCTATAAATCTATACTCTATGCTCTTTGATCCGGGTTTAAATTTCGGACGTTACGATGTCTCAGGAAGAAGGGGTCATTCTGGCGTCGACTTTTTGCCAGCCCAAGGTACCAATGGTGCGGGCGGGGCCGGGATGCAAGATGCGACTCCTTATGGTGAAAAATTAGTTAGAGAAATTGACTACAGGCCGCTAGAACATTTGCCGGGATATGTCAAAAGCATATTTTTAGCGTCCGAGCGCTATTATGTTGAAAACTATCGGAGTTGGGTCAGCATATCTAACATATTCATCATTATTTGTTGGGTTTGTTTAATTTATTATTATCTAAGGGGAATTAGAACATACTTCCCGGAGCAAGTGAAAAGTCTCTGTAGCTCGTCCTTTGTTATTTCCATATTCTTGCTATATGAAGTTGCTCTGGATGGGATACTCGCGGGCCCACATATGCGCTATTTTCACTTTACAGAACTATTTCGCATAATATTATGTGGCTACGCCCTTAATTTCTTGTTGGTAAGTAATAAAATATTAAGGGGTAATCTGAAGAGTTGAAAGCAGATTGCAACAATGAATATATGTAAAAACTCCAGAAAATGACGCTATGAAAAAATACTTAATTACAGGAGGAGCGGGTTTCATCGGCTCTCACCTCGCAAACTTTCTGTTATTTTCGGGACATTCCGTTACTGCTTATGATAACTTTAGTAATGGGCAGCGATGGCATTTCGGGGCAAATATACACAACCCCAGACTAACAATCGTTGATGCAGATGTTCGTGATGAGAACTCCCTAAACGAGTCAATGGAGGGTCAGGATCTAGTTTTTCATTTGGCTTCTAACGCCGATATTGCTCGGGCTATTAACGAGCCCGATATTGATTTTTCAAACGGCACCCTTCTTACGCGTTGTGTCTTAGAAGCAATGCGGAAAAAAAATGTTAGACAGATTGTTTTTACATCAGGCAGTGGAGTCTACGGTGAAGTGGCAGACACTCCTGTTACTGAAGATTTTAGCCCAATGATTCCTGTCTCTACATATGGTGCCCAAAAACTAGCTAGTGAAGCGCTGATATCTGCATATAGTTTTATGTTTGATATGCGTGGCATGGTATTCAGATTTGCAAATGTAGTTGGCCCACAGCAAACTCATGGCGTAGCATATGACTTTTTATTGAAACTTACACAAACACCAAAGCTGTTAAAGATAATGGGCGAC
This sequence comes from Candidatus Methylopumilus sp., assembly GCA_040401435.1. GTDB lineage: Bacteria > Pseudomonadota > Gammaproteobacteria > Burkholderiales > Methylophilaceae > Methylopumilus_A. The sequence continues at coordinate 10,156 of JBBAON010000021.1, read as the reverse complement.
GGTACACAAAGTAAACCATATATCCATGTGAGCGATGTCATAAGCGCATTTATGATAATTGTTCAAAGTGATAATTCTAAACAAATGGGGTTTGAGTACTACAACGTCGCTTCGACCGATTTTTTAACTGTAAATCAGATTGCAGAATTGGTAATTAGTCGGATGGGTCTTGCAGATGTCAAATATGAGTATTCAGGTGGTTCTCGGGGCTGGAAGGCAGATGTTCCTCTTTATCGCCTTGATACTTCCAAGATTAGATCAAAAGGATGGATCAGTAAATATGTTTCGCGTGCAGCTGTTTTAGATGCAGTAGATAGCATGATTTTAGATATCAAGGCTGATAAAATTAAAGTAAAAAAATAGTAAACATGAAAAAATCAACAAAAAGAATTCTTGGCGATACGGTAAATAAAATTTTTATCACTGGAGGATCTGGCTTTATTGGTAGTCATATTTGTGATTTGCTCTTGGCGCAAGACTATATTGTCACTGTATATGATAATTTTTCAAATGGAAGAAGGGAGTTCACAAGCAGTCACTTAGAAAATCCTAAGTTTAATCTTGTAGAGGCTGATTGTTTAGACTCGAAGCGAATTATTTCAGAGATGAAAGGGCACGATCTGGTTTGGCATATGGCGGCTAATACTGATATTGTTGGCAGCCATGAGCAGCCTGATAGAGATCTAAAAGATTGTGTCATAGCAACTTTTAATGTGCTTGAGGGAATGCGACAAAATAAAATTAACCCTATCCTATTTGCTTCATCTGGTGCAGTTTATGGGAAGTTATGCCTTGAAGATCACGTAGCCGAAACTGCTGGCTCATTATCCCCCATGAGCACGTATGCGGCTGGAAAGATTGGCAGCGAAGCGTTTATTTATTGTTACTGCCATTTGTATGGGCTCCGTGGATGGATGTTTAGATTTGGAAATGTTATTGGTGCTAGAGTAACTCATGGAGTGCTTTTTGACTTTATAAATCGCCTTCGCGAAAATCCTGATGAGCTTTTAATACTTGGCGACGGCACTCAGGAAAAAAACTATTTTTTAACTGAAGAGTGTATTGAAGGCATGGCATGGTCTTTTCTCAACTCCAAGCTTGATGAACGGAACCCTTGCGCTGTATATAACTTAGGAACAGCTTCTGTAACTCCGGTGACTGAGATAGCGAAAATCGTCGTAGAAGAAATGGGCCTAAGTAAAAGAACAAAAATTTCGATAGAAGGTAAAAAATATGCATGGTTGGGTGATCAGCCGAAAGTCCATTTAAGTATCGATAAAATTAATGAAGAGGGTTGGAGTTGTAAAAATAGCTCAAGTGAAGCAGTAAGAACAGCCGTTAGACGGATTTTATCTAAGACTTCGTAACATGAAAAATGTATTAGTAGTTGGTTTATGGCATCAAGGTGTGGTGGCGGCTGCGTGTCTTGCGGATTGGGGCTACAAAGTTACTGGTCTTGATAATGGACTGGGAAGGATTTCTAGATTAAATAAAGGAAATGCTCCAATTTTTGAGCCTGGTTTGGATGATTTAATTCAGCAGGGAATCCGAAATAAAAAATTGGAGTTTTATACTGAATATAACTCCAAAATTGAAAATCCTGATATTGTTCTTATTGCGCACGATACACCCGTTGATGAGAATGATGTTAGCGATTTATCAAGTGTTTTTAAATCCGTGGAGGATTTAGTGCCTCATCTTCAGGATCGTATCGTTATCCATGTTACCGCACAAGTCCCTGTTGGTACATGTGATCAAATCGCTACATTAATAAGTCACATAAGGCCCAATTTAAAGTTCCATCTTGCCTATTCACCAGAAAATTTAAGGTTGGGTCAGGCGATTAATTTGTACCGCACGCCTATGCTTCCAGTTATTGGGTCAGATGATTCTGAGACATTTAAAATCTTGGAACGTTTTTACTCAAAGGCAAATGTTGAATGGCAATTTTGTACAATAAAAACAGCTGAAATGTTAAAGCATGCTTTAAATACTTTTTTGGCCCTGTCTATTACCTTTGCGAATGAATTGGGGAATTTATGCGACAAGATTGGAGTTGATGGTCACAGATTGGGCAAACTATTGAGGCTTGAGCCACGAATTGGAACTAAAGCTATGCTAATGCCTGGTTTGGGGTTTTCCGGGGGGACTTTAGCCCGGGATGTTCAAACTTTAAGGGCGGTAGGTGAAAGGGTTTCTATTGATACTGGACTTCTAGATGCGCTTTGGTCGGCCAATCAACTTCAGAATAAATTGGTACCTCGACGATTGAAGGACTACTTTGAAGGTTCAATTAAAGGTAAAAAAATCTGTGTTTTGGGTCTAACATATAAGCCAGATACAAGCACCCTTAGGCGCTCTGCTGCAATACAAATCATTGATGAACTGGTGTCCGAAGGTGCTATTGTTGTGGCCAGCGACCCGATGGCAGATAGAGAGGAGCTAAAGTCTTACAAACAATTTGAATTTTTTGAGACGGCGTCTGGTGCTTGGTCTGGCGCGGATGCCCTCTTGTTGATAACGCCTTGGATTCAGTATAAGAACCTTAACTTTGTTGAAATTAAAAAAAATATGAGTGGTAATCTTGTTTTTGATACTGCTAGTATTTGGAAAGAGGCTGATATCGCTGAGTCAGGATTGGAATATATGAATATTGGTGGTGGGAAATTATTTGGAAAAGAATCATGAGAGTATCAATTATTGGTGCCGGACTACAGTGCCGCAGACGGGCGCCTGTCTTAATTAGCTCTGTCAATGACGAACTTGTTTCTATCTCGAGTTTGGAGTCTAAGCATGCGCAAGCCATGGCTAAACTTTTTTCTTGTCAGGCAGACGAGGACTGGGGCATCACAGTTTCTAGAGCTGATATTGACGCTGTGATTATTTGCACGCCACCATCTTCTCATGCGGAAATTGCAATCACAGCCATGAAGATGGGAAAACATGTTTTATGTGAAAAACCCTTAAGTAAATCATTGCGAGAAGCAGAGGAAATGTTAAAGGTAGCATCTGCTACAAACCGGACACTAAAGTGCGGTTTTAATCATCGGCATCACCCGGCAATCTGGGAAGCTAAAAAAAGGGCTGATGCGGGGGAGCTAGGTAGGCCTCTATTCATAAGGTGTCGTTATGGAATCTGTGGTCGTCCAGGATACGAGAAGGAGTGGAGAGCAAATTCAGAGTTAGCGGCTGGTGGGCAGTTTATAGAACAAGGGACTCACGCTATTGATTTAATAAGATGGTTTATGGGTGAGATAAATGAAGTGGCATGTATGACTTCAACACATTACTTTAAAGAACAAGCCTTAGAGGATGATGGTTTTGCAATATTCAGGACTGCGTCCGGTGGGACGGCTTCACTTCACACAAGTTTAGTGCAATGGCAAAATTTATTTTCGTTTGAAGTTTTTGGCGATGATGGATACGCACGTATAGAGGGCCTGGGCGGAGGATATGGTGTAGAAAAATTATTCCTTGGTAAAAGAGACTTCGATCAACCGTTTCAGGATCATGTAATTCAGTATCGGGGCGCGGATAACTCTTGGCGTGATGAATGGTTTGAGTTTACCTCAGCAATAAAAGAAAACAGGCAGCCAATTGGTAATGGCGTGGATGGTTATCAGTCAATGAAAATTGCCCTTACCGCCTATGAGGCAGAAAAACAAAAAAGAGTATTAGAGATCGAATAAAAATGATAACTTCTTTAGTGACAGGTGCTAATGGATTCATCGGCTCGCATCTCGTCAACTTCTTGATTGCACGAGGTGACAAAGTAATTGAAATAACCAGCCCAAGATGTAAACCTAAATGTGCATCCTCTGGTGAGACTACGTTACGTTTCAAGAATGAATCAAACACACGGATACAAATTCCAGTTGATATCTTAGATGAAGCTAAAATAAAATCTGTAATTTCAGAGTATAAGCCTGACGAAATTTACCACCTGGCTGGGCAGAGTTCTCCCACTGTCTCTTGGGAAAGGCCTGCCCATACAATGAGGGTTAACTACGAAGGCTCTATTAACGTTCTAAATGGAGTTCTTGATGCGAAATTAAATCCAGCAATCGTACTCGCTGGCTCAAGTTCCATTTATGCACAAGATAAACATTCTTTATTAATCACCGAAAATAGCGAGTGCAGTCCATCAAGCCCTTATGGAATATCCAAACTAGCAGTTGATCATCTGGCGCATAATTATCACAAAGCCTTTAATCTTAAAGTTTTTAGCGCGCGCCCTTTTTACTTGATTGGGACAATGAAACTTGGTGATGTGTGTTCAGATTGGGCAAGAAATATTGTTGATATAGAGAATGGAGTCGCTAAGGTCATATCGATTGGCGAAATAAGTGGAGTGATAAGGGATTTTTTATCAATTGAGGAAGGCATACGAGGTTTAGCGAGAATTGCGACGCATGGAAAACCTGGGGAGTCTTATAACATTTGTTCTGGAATCGGCGTATTGCTGGACGATGTTTTGAGTATTTTAATCAATGCCTCACCAATAGAAATACCTATCTATTTTGATGAATCAAAAAGAAGACCCATTGAGGAGCTAGTTAAGGTTGGAGATAATTCAAAACTAAAGGGAATAGGTTGGAATCCAATTATTAATATAGAACAATCTCTAAATGAAATCCTTGATTACTGGAGAAGCAGATCTCTTGGTTTTCAATCAAATGATGCGGCTAAGAAGGAAGAAAATGACTGAAGCAGAATATAAGAGTGAGACAAAACCAATTGCTCTTATTGATATACAACTTAGCATCCCTGAGAACGATCGCTCTTCAGATTGCCCGGAAATAAGCATTGTTGTTCCCTCGCTGAATGAGGAAATTACTATAGGTGAATTTGTTGCATGGTGCTGGTTGGGGCTTGAGAAGGCCGGAGTTAAAGGTGAATTAATTATTGTTGATAGCTCCACTGATGAAACGCCAAATATTGCCCTTCAAAATGGCGCACGGGTTCTTAGAACTCCAAGGCGTGGTTTAGGTCAAGCGTATATAGATGCTATACCTCATATAAGAGGAAAATTCATAGTGATGGGAGACTGTGACTTAACCTATGATTTTAGAGATGTCAAAGTTTTTGTGGACAGCTATCATTCAGGTAATGAGTTTGTAATGGGATCGAGATTTCTAGGATCCATTGAGGATGGTGCGATGCCTAAGTTACATAGGTATTTCGGTACACCTCTGACAACATGGTTACTCAATAAAATTTATCGAACGAAGTATAGCGATATCCACTGTGGCATGCGTGGTATCACTAAACTTGGATTGCAAAAAATTCAATTGACTTCTTCCGGCTGGGAGTATGCATCAGAAATGGTTCTTAAAGCCGCCAGGGTGCGCTTGAATATCTCAGAGGTGCCAGTTAAATTTTACAAGGATAGGGATGGAAGGGAGAGTCATTTAAAGCGTGGTGGCTTTATGACGCCATGGATTGCAGGATGGATTAATCTAAAAGTGATGCTGGTTTATAGCCCTGACTCGTTTTTACTCAAACCAGGTGGAGTTTTCTTTCTCTTGGGTATCGTTATCTCAATTATGTCGTTGATTGGACCCGCTTCAGTTGGGCCTGTAGGCTTTGGGATATACACAGCAATGGTTGCATCAACTTTATCTGTTCTGGGTTATGCCTTGATTCAGGCTGGAATTTTAGCTAGATTTAGGCATAAATTAAGGTCAGGAGTGGAAGGGTTGGTAATTAACATGCTTACATACAACAGGGGTATGTTTGTTTCATTTCTTTTGTTTATGACGGGATTCCTTCTTGATCTTTTCTTTATGAATAACTACTTGGAGAATTCATTTCATGTAGTTAGCTTATCAAAATCAGCAATTTTTGGGCTTTTACTCATCATATTAGGAATTCAAACATTTTCTTTTACATTGCTTCTGGATTTAGAGAGGCGTATGCTGAAAATTGCTTAGTAGATTCAGGAAAAAAGAATTCAAGAAGATTTTGACCTATCTAACTGTGGGGGGCGTAGCCTTACTTCTATATTTTATAGTGCTTTGGATTCTATTTGATTTGATTGGGGTTCATTATCCTTTTGCAGTTACCCTATCTTATTTAATCTCGAGCACGTTTCATTTTTTCTCTCATCGAGCTTTTACATTTAAAATTAAGAGCGAAAAATACAAGAGCCAGTTGATGTATTATTTTATAGTGGCAGCGGTTAATTATTTTATTCAGTTAGTCACTATTAAAGTGTTATATGAATATATAAATATAAATATTTACACCAGTGCTTTTTTTGCAATTCTTTTGTCACTATTGGTTGGGTATACGTTATTAAACAATTGGGTATTTAAGGAGGAGAAGTGATTATAGTTCGTAGTCCATTGCGCATTACATTAGGAGGGGGTGGCACAGACTTGTCCAGTTATTATAGAGAACATGAGGGATTTTTAATTGCTGCGGCAATTGATAAATATGTCTACGTTACTATTAACAGGCCTTTTATCGAGGGTATCTATTTAAAATATACATTCTTAGAATCAAAAAAAACTGTTGAAGAGGTAGATCATAAAATAATACGCGAGGCTCTGCGGCTCCAGGAACTCAAAACACCGCAAATAGAAATTACAACACTTGCAGACATACCTGCAGGAACTGGACTAGGTTCCTCTGGCAGCTTTACGACGGCTCTACTTAAAGCCTTATATACCCACCGTAAACGACATTTGCACCAGGAAGAATTAGCTGAATTGGCGTGCCACATCGAGATTGAACGATTGGGTGAGCCCATTGGCAAGCAAGACCAGTACATTGCCGCGTTGGGTGGGATTACATGCTTTACTTTTCACAAGGACGACAAGGTAACTGCCGCCCCGCTGGGCATCAGCATGAACACCATGTTCGACCTAGAAGACAACCTGCTCCTCTTCTTCACAGGCTTTTCTCGCAGTGCCAGTGGCATCCTGAAGGACCAGAAGGACAAGTCCCAGCAAAACGATACTGATATGATTAAGAACCTGCATTACGTGAAAGATTTAGGTTACCGTAGCAGAGATGCACTCTTAGACGGCAAGACCGTCTTGTTTGGCGAACTAATGCACGAGCACTGGGAACACAAGAAGCGGCGCTCAGGCGGTATGAGCAACCCCAAGATTGACAATTGGTATGAGTTAGGACTGAAGAGTGGTGCCGTAGGGGGCAAGCTTGTGGGGGCCGGTGGAGGCGGATTTCTTATGTTTCTGGCAAATGACCGCAACAAACTGCGCCACGCGATGGCGGGTGCCGGTTTAGAGGAAGTCCGCTTCAAATTTGACTTTGAAGGCACCAAATTGGTGATGTCATCGTAAAGCGACTTTGCTAATGTTTCAAGTTGCCATTCTTGCCGGAGGGCTTGCCACACGTTTGCGGCCTATTACACAAACCATCCCCAAAGCCTTGGTTGAGGTCGCTGGCAAGCCCTTCATTGTGTGGCAGTTGGAGTATTTGCGGGGGCAGGGTTTGCAACAGGTTGTACTGTGCGTTGGTTACCTGGGGGAAATGATTCAGGACTTAGTGGGCACCGGGGAACGGTTTGGATTGCAGGTAAGCTACTCACCCGATGGTTCGACCTTGTTGGGAACAGGGGGAGCGCTCAAAAAAGCTTTGCCGCTGCTGGGTGGACACTTCTTTGTTTTGTATGGGGATTCTTATCTGCCGGTTGATTTCTCTGAGGTGCAGCGGGCTTATGAACAAAGTGGCCAACAAGCGCTCATGACGGTGTTGGAGAACGGCAACCGTTGGGATAAAAGCAATGTCTTGTTTAGGGGTGGCCGGTTAGTGGAGTACAACAAGCGTGCGCCTAGTCCAGATATGACCTATATCGATTACGGGCTGAGTGTCGTGGCAGCTGAAGTGTTTGCACAAAACCCCGCGGATGAACCCTTTGATTTGGCGGATGCTTATCAATCCTTATCAAGGCAGGGGCATTTGGCTGGGTTTGAAGTACATGATCGCTTTTATGAGATTGGTTCACTTAGCGGATTGAAAGAAGCGGAAGAATTTTTTTTAACTAAGGAACAGGTATGAGTTACGCAGAGCAGCACATGAAGGAAGCCGCCGAAATCATCCAGAAGATGGATTTGGCTGCTATTGAAAAAATGGCAGATTTATTGGCAACCGTTAAAATAGAAGGTGGCCGCATTTTCTTTCTGGGTGTCGGTGGCAGCGCAGGCAATTGCTCTCACGCTGTAAATGACTTTCGCAAAATTGTGGGCATTGAATGCTATGCACCAACCGACAACGTGTCGGAGCTTACCGCACGCACCAATGACGATGGTTGGGTCAGTGTGTTTGTGGAGTGGCTCAAGGTGAGCAGGCTGCAAGCCAAAGACGCGCTGTTCATCTTCTCTGTGGGTGGTGGCAATCTTGAGAAAAATATCAGCCCTAACCTGGTAGAGGCCATCAAACTGGCCAAGACTGTAGGCGCCAAGGTGACTGGCGTGGTGGGCCGTGATGGCGGTTATACGGCGCAAGCGTCAGATGCTTGCGTCATCATTCCCACTGTCAATCCGGACACAATCACCCCGCACTCTGAAGCATTTCAAGCTGTGGTGTGGCACTTGCTTGTATCGCACCCAAAACTCAAGGTGAACCAGACCAAATGGGAATCCGCAGTTAGGTAAATTTGAAATACGCTTAGTCGATCATGCAAAAGGCGGTTTTTCTGGACAGAGATGGGGTGATCAATCGCGCCGTGGTGCGTGATGGCAAACCCTATCCACCGGCCAACCTGGCTGCCTTGGAAATTCTGCCGGGTGTGGGCAGCGCTATGCAGTCGTTGCACAATGCTGGCTGGTTGCTTATCGTTGTGACCAACCAGCCAGATGTTGCACGGGGTATAACTTCGCGCGGAAATGTGGAGGCGATTAATCAATACCTGCAAGAGTGCTTACCAATTGATGACTTTCGCACTTGTTACCATGACCGCGATGACGGGTGCGCGTGTCGTAAGCCACAGCCTGGGGCGCTATTGGCCGCAGCTAAGACTTTTGATATTGACCTGGCTTCCAGTTACATGGTGGGCGACCGTTGGCGTGATGTGGAGGCGGGTGAGCGCGCCGGATGCAAGACCATTTTTATTGACTACGGCTACGCTGAAAAGCAGCCCGAAACCGTTAACAACCGTGTGCAGTCACTTACAGAAGCTGCAGACATTATTTTAGGAAAATGACATGAAAAAAGTAGAAGACCTTAAAGTTCAAATTTTTGCGGATGGTGCTGACAAAGCGGGCATGCTTGAGATGTACGCCAAGCCCTACATCAAAGGTTTGACCACCAACCCCACCCTGATGAAGAAGGTAGGCATCACCGATTACCGCGCGTTCTGTAAAGACATCCTGACCCATATAAAAGACAAGCCGCTTTCTTTCGAAGTGTTCTCGGATGACTTTGCAGAGATGGAGCGTCAGGCGATGGAGATTGCCAGTTGGGGTGAAAACGTATACGTCAAGATCCCGGTAACCAATACAAAGCAGGAAACCTGCTACGCATTGGTGAAAAAACTCGGTGCTCAAAAAGTGAAGATGAACGTGACCGCCATCATGACGCTCACTCAGGTTCGAGATGTTGTTGCAGCCCTGAACCCCATTGTTCCCAGCTATGTTTCAGTATTTGCAGGCCGTGTAGCTGACACCGGCCGAGACCCCCTACCGATGATGGCTGCAGCGGTCGAGATGCTTAAAGTGGCGCCAGCTGCCGAGCTGATTTGGGCCAGCCCACGTGAACTTCTCAATATTTTCCAGGCTGATGATCTTGGTTGTCAGGTCATCACGGTAACCAATGACATTCTAAAAAAGCTGTCGCTGGTGGGGTATGACTTAGAGGCCTATTCATTGGAAACTGTGAAAATGTTTTATCAGGATGCTCTCGCAGCAAAATTTACCCTGTAGGTACCGCGTCTAAAACTCGGTTTGTGCAATTTTATAAGTGTATATGTCAAGCTGGTTGAAACGTCATCATAAAATGCATAGGGGATTTAGGAACGAAGTGCAACACGGGTTAATAAAGTATAAAACTCCTCTGAGCGTGTTTTGAACCCAAATCTTTGGTGAGGCAGGTTAATCTTTTTAAATAAATTTTATTTCCTAGTCTGTAACAGTCGGTGGTTTCAAGTTCCAAGTGCAACATTGGGTTGATTAGTTTGAAGTATAGATTT
>JBBAON010000020.1:0-25341 GCA_040401435.1 Candidatus Methylopumilus sp. | reverse complement strand
CCTCCGCTATGTTTAATTAAACTATAACGGTGTCTACCATAGTGTGGGAAGTCCAGAAAAATGAAATATGTAAATTAAATTTAGCTTAACCGTTACTTTTAGCCTCAATACTTCTTCGTACTAAAATCAAAAGACATTCCCAATTCCATAAGGTATTTTTTCGCGCCGACTAATTAAGGGAAGTCCACAATAAATTCATATTTGGTGCATTTAATTTGCTTATATACCGAACTTCAGATTTTTACGTTTATTTATTTCCTAAACCCAGCAAATCAACCATTACTTTAAATACCTCTGTATTGTCCATGAAACCCTTAAACTTATCCCCGCCTGGCCCAACTGCATTCAAAACAGCATCATCGGCAGTGTGAACACCATATTCTTGTTGAGCAGGTAAATTTCCAGTTATAAGAATCGCATCTTCCTGCAATTGTTTATACTTTGGATTTGCAATAAATTGTTGTTGGTCGTTTTTAATAGCAGGAACGAATGTTCCATCAAGTTTTGGATACATTGTTTCATAATGATCCGGAAAGTTACCATAAAAGAAAGCAAGTCTCTTTTCAACATCAATTTTTTCAGGATAACCAAAAACGTTTGCCTTGGGATAGTTTGGATATCCTGCATCAGCATATATACCAACTTTTTCCCTTAAAGCCCCAGACTTAAGATCATTAACAACACCACTAATTGATCCGCTATGTGTATGATCAGGCACAACAATGACAAGAGTATTTGGATTTTTTCTAGCAAATTTTTTAGCAACATCGACAGCATTACTTAGCATAATCGTGTCAAAAGCTGCTCTTTCCCAGTCTAGAGAATGATTAAATTTATCAATTAAGCCTGCCTCCACCATCAAGAAGAACCCATTTGGATTTTTGGATAGTGTGTTAATAGCAGACTGAGTCATTTCTGATAAATCTGGCTGATTTGGATAATCTTTGACTGTATTAGCTTTTAAAACAAAACGGTCTAACGCCCCATCCATATTGTCCGGATGAAATATTCCAAATAATTTTTTAGTATTAGTTTTATTAGAAATTTCGACTAAGCCTTCGCGAGAGGTTACAAATTCATAACCTCCTTTTTTAAATAAATCTACTAAATTACTCTCATCTTGACGCTTTGATCCTTTTGAAGATTGAGGGTAAAAATAAGCACCACCTCCTCCTAATATGACATCTGCTTTACTAGATAATAATTGATCTGCAATATATTGCTTTTCTGCTCGTCGACGCGTATGGGCTACCATTGCAGCCGGTGTAGCATCTACTAATTCAGTATCAGTAACGATGCCAACCGCCATATTTGTTTTTCGTTTAATAATCTCGAGAATATTTTCAACTTTTGGATGAGCTAAATTATCTTTTGAGCGAGAAACATAAACACCCATAGCATTAACGCTTGACTTGTGGCCTGTACTATAAGCGCTCATAGAATTTGCTGAATCGGTAATTAGTGAGTCCACGCCAGAAGTACCAATTAAGGCTGTATAAGGCATGTTATCAATAGATAATTTGTCTAAATACTTCCCTTCTTTAAGACCTTTGGATAAAACCCTTGCTGCTGTTCGGTTGGCAATCGTCATACCATCGCCAATAAATAAAACTATGTTTTTAATTTTTCTGGGTCCAGTAGAATAAATCTCCCACTTTACCCGAAATGATTCATTATCTTTTTGAAAAACGAGCTCATATGTGCCGGGACTAGTGATACTGACATCTCTCCAGATGAAACTACTTCCTTTGCCTTCTTCATTTATTATCACTTCAGGCCTCTTGCCAATTAATTGTGATAATTGCTTGCCGTTTATAGTGATCTTACTCAGAGCATTTTCATTAACTTCATCAAGCTCAACTTTTATATCAAACTTAGAGCCTGAAAGAATTTGTGCTCTATCAATTGGATATATATTTATAGCAAAAGCACTCAAAGACAACATATATAACGCGAGAAATAAAAAGATTTTTTTTGAGGTGGTATTCATAATTGTTAATATAAAATTTTTTTTCATTATCAGTTAAAAATATTAAACCTTTATGACGGGGGTGTCCTAAATTTTGTGTAAACGTCGGTTAATCAATGCTGAGGCATCCTCAACTCAAATATGACTGTAAATCTATTAAGCGCAGGTTTCCAATCACGAATCCGCGTGTCGGCGGTTCGATTCCGCCCCCAGCCACCAAACTAAACAAGCTCACATTTATGTGGGCTTTTTTTACGTCTAGAACTTCCACAATATTCTCACCGTATTTTACAGAGCAAATAGCTAGCTAATCTTTTAAGTCAGGATGCCCTTGGCGCTATTTTCACCTCTAATATGTGCGAACAGCGTCGCGTAACGCGACGCTTAGAGCATCTCAGTCTGGAGGGAAGGCGGAATATCTTTCTTGCTGTGTAACACTCGCCAAACTTCAATTTGCTGGGGATGATTGACGTAGAAAATCAAATAAGGAAATTGATGGCATTGCCATACACGCAGATCAGGCAAATCTAATTCAAAGGCGTATCTTGTTGAACCAGAGTCAGGGAAGCTTTGAATATGCTCATAAGCGCGTTCTAAATCATCAATGAAACTTAAGGCATAGTCAGGCGCAGTTTCAATGTAATAATCCAATGCTGACAAAACATCAGCATCAGCAATGGAACGCCGAACTATTTTTTTCATTTCGCTAATTACTGATTAACTTTTGAACGTAAATGATCAAAGTATTTCTTGTCAGCGTTACCAGTGATAGGCGACGAAGCGCCATCGAGCATTATTGCTCTAAGACTTAAACGATCTTGATCGCGACGAATCAATTCACGCAAGTATTCGCTTGATGTGCCATAACCTGATGACGATACACGCTCATCAACAAAGCTCTTTAGTTGATCTGGTAATGAAATATTCATTGTGCTCATTGTGTTCTCTCCCAAAAGTGATTTTGGCAAAATTTGGCAAGATTTAATAATACACTATTTAAACTGTGTGTTAATAGATCTATCTAAATCACTCCTCTCTAACTCATAGATCATCAAGCGATACTTTCACTGTTTTACCACCGCGACGTTCTCTCACGATCTTGCTTAGTTCAATATTCTCGACTTGATCAAGCCATCGAAGTCGCTGCATATATCACGGGAAAATTGACGTAGAATTAATGCAATGGAAAAACTGTCTATTTACAGTCATTTGTATCTTTTAAAATCCGCGTATCGGCGATTCGATTCGGCCCCTGCCACCTATAAAGGCTCACAGCAATGTGGGCTTTTTTATGTCTAGAACTTATACACACTTTACTGCAGTGACAGTTTAAAGCTGGCTAATCTTGACAGGAAAGCCCTATTTCTGAATTACTCGAATAACAGCCGCCCTCAGCTTTTAATCCATGCTGAAAGTCAGATATACTGATTTGATCAACTTAATAAGGTGAGAATATGAAGGCGCTAAGAGTGTTATTGATTGTGTTATTTTCTGTGTACATGCCAATGACATTTGCAGATACACAGGGTGTTGATTTTGTTGATCTCAAAGATGGGGATGTGGTGACTAGCCCATTTAAGGTTAAGTTTGCAGTGACTGGCATGGTCGTGGCGCCGGCTGGTGAGCCAATCGCTAATCATGGGCACCATCATTTGTTAATTAATGTCGAAGGCGTTCCTGCTGGCGAGGTAGTGCCTGCGGATGAAAAGCATATTCATTTTGGTAAGGGGCAAACGGAAACGTTGGTGAGTTTACCAAGCGGCAGTTACACAATGACTTTGCAGTTTGCAAATGGTTTACATCAGTCTTATGGTGAAGTGATGCGAAAAAGCATTCAGATTACGGTGAAGTAAAATTTTGTGTCATCGCAAATATCAATAATGAATGCCATCAAATTTTCAATGGAAATGGCATCCTTTAGTGTCATCTGTCATTGTGACTTTTTTTGCATTGCGGTGTTAGCTGTATGATGGCGCAAAAACGTCGCTCAGGTCTGCACACATCATGTTAAAACCGCGATTAGAAAATCCAAATGACATTCGTCAGCAAGTTTGGCGAGAGCTAGAAAAAGCTTGTCTTGATCGGCATCATGCTTGGAGAACACCAGTCATGGCGACGACTTCAAGCGATGATTCGGTGAATGCTAGAACGGTTGTTCTCAGAAAAGTGGATCGATTGAATCAATCTTTGATGATTTTCACAGATCAGCGAAGTCTTAAAGTACGTGAAATCATCAAGAAACCCAAAGCAGTATTTGCATTTTGGAGTCCACGTTTAAATTGGCAGCTACGTGTTGAGGTTGAAGTGTCAGTGATGAAAAATTTAACAATGATGAATACTTTGTGGCAAACCGTTAAAGATAGCCCAAGTGCGATGGATTACTTGCATGCACAAGCACCTGGGACAGCTTTAACAAAGGCTACGACTGGACAAGCGCCTGCAACCGAAAACAATCAATTTACTGTGCTAACGGCAGCAGTCATAAAAATCGATTGGCTTGAGCTATCCAGAGAAGGACATCGGCGCGCCAAGATAACAAATGACACTTGGGAGTGGCTAGTTCCCTAGGCAATCAATCCATCTGATGCATATTTTGCAACAAACTGTTCAATTTCGTCGTTAATTTCATCATGTGCGGTGAGCCCATTAACCCAGCGTTCAGGAATGGCGCTTACCCCCAGAGTCGCGCCCAGTATTGCACCCAACACAGCCCCACGATGGCAGTTATCACCACCGGCATTGGTATTCGCTACCAAAGCACTCTCAAAGTCATCATGGTAACGCGCAGCTAGATAAAGTACTGAAGGAAATGCTTGGTCCACGTAACAAGCGGGGCTTAGCAGCCCACCAATGACTTCCAAATCTGATCTTTGGTGAAGGCGCACATTCTCAAACACCTGATCCGCTGGAAAACCCAAGTTTTGTGCTGCCGCATAGGCAAGCTGCTCTAAATCCGGATTCGTTTCTTGGAAAAGATTAAACAGTAACTTGCTTAGTTCAAGGGTATGCCGTTCAAGCACGGATGATCGATGCGTCAGCCTTTGTTGCGATAATGCAGCTTCGTTGGTGGCTTGAAGGTTGTTTTCTGCCAAGCTTGCGAGAATCACCAAAGGCAAACTGACTAAGCCTCCGATAGACGCTGTGTCGTGGCCTTCATTACCCGCGCAGTTTTCTGGTGCCACGCCATTGGCGTAGTTGGCAAAAAAATCACGATGATAGGATTCTGCGTAGGTATCGTTATGTTGATCCGGCGTGGTCATAAAACGAATATAACCGTTCAAGAAGTCTGTTTGATTATAAGCACCCTTGCCATTGAGCGTGCGCAACAACACTCGGGCACACAACAAATTGAGGGTGTTATCACCAGCATGCATTCCCTGGTGATAATGGCGATTGGCTGGACCCCAGTGATGTTTTTTTCCTTTAAGAATCACATCGCCAACAATATCCCCATCCTGAGAGCCGCGACCAGCTTTTGCGGTGTTTGCTAAAGACATAATCGAGTTAGGATGATGTGATTTGGGAGCGTGATAATCACGTATCTGACCAAAGTCTTTTGCTAATGCAGAGATGTCGTAATACCAATGCACTGGCATTGAGAGAGAATCCCCAACAAACAAACCCCATAACAAGCCTCTCATTCGATCAGCCTTACTTGGAAGTTTATAAGTCATATGAGGGTCCTTGATTGTAGTCACTGGAAAATTAGCTTTTAAGACTACCAATGAAGGGCAAAGTTTAAAATATTATGTATTAACCATGACGATCTGGTACAAAATGAAACTCTTAACATAAAAACCTCTCTTGATAATATGGAAAAAATATCGCACTTTCAAGCCGTTAACTTTTCGGACTATTTCGCATTATCTTGCACTAAGTTCCTAAGGTTCTTTGCCGATACTTTTTTTGCGGGAAGGTATGGTCACCGAGCTGTCGTTTTAGAAACCGTTGCCGCCGTGCCTGGCATGGTGGGTGGTGCGCTTCAACATCTCAAATCTTTAAGATGCATGAAAAGTGATGATGGCTGGATTAAAGTCCTTTTAGACGAAGCCGAAAACGAGCGTATGCACTTGATGACCTTTATTGAGATTGCAAAGCCCAATGCATTTGAACGGTTGATGATTGTCGTGGCACAGTGCTTATTTTATAACCGTTTCTTTTTGCTTTATTTA
The DNA here is from genome assembly GCA_040401435.1 of Candidatus Methylopumilus sp. Classification (GTDB taxonomy): domain Bacteria; phylum Pseudomonadota; class Gammaproteobacteria; order Burkholderiales; family Methylophilaceae; genus Methylopumilus_A. The sequence goes on along the minus strand of JBBAON010000020.1, from coordinate 19,200 downwards.
TTCTCAGCAAAAACCGCGCACAGGCTAGTAGGTTACTTTGATGAAGAAGCTGTTTATAGCTACAGCGAATACTTGAATGGCGTTGAGAGCGGAAAGTATGAAAATATTGCTGCACCCCAGATTGCCATTACCTATTGGAATCTTGGCCAAGATGCAAGATTGTCAGATGTGATTATTGGTGTCAGAAATGACGAAATGAACCACCGCAATGTTAACCATCACTTTGCGACGCTGTTAACTTAATTAGTTATTACGTACTCTTTTAAGTGTTTAAATACAGATTATTTTAATGCTTTGCAAGATCAGCTTGTCTTATTTGCAATAGTTCTCTATCAATATTGAGAAATTGTAATTAAAGCAATTAAAAAATTATCTCTCATATTTTTGCAATATGCATATCGCTATAGCGGAAGTGCCAAGGGTCGATTCGTAAACCTTAAAAATAGAGACGTTGTTAGTAAGCAATCGAGTATCCAAGGTAAGCAAAGGGCTGGAATCGTGTTTCCACAATTGGACTGTTTGCCTGTTGATCCCCTAATCTAGTCACCGCCGCACCGAACAAAATGTAGCTGTTTGTTCCAACTAAGTATGATCCGTTAATACCGGCTTTATATTCCACACATGAGCCTGCCGAATACTGTGGTCTAGGCAACGTAGCCTCACTCGCACTTACGCCAAAGTAATAGTCATTAAACTTGCGATCGCTCCATGTTAAGCCAAGGCTGCCGTTCAGCTTGAAGGTGTTGTCGCGGTATAGATTTTTAATAAACTGCAAATCAACCGTTTGACCATTACTTGCACCGCCCGCATCAAGTCCCCATTGCGCATTAATTGTTCCAAAATCAGTTTGCCAGCGAATTGCAGGGCCAATTTCAACAGTGAAATCACGATCTCGCATGCCGCGCGTCATCCTTCCATCGCCAGCATCCCAACCGAATCTGGCTTGCGCTGCCAAGCCAATACGAATGCGCTTATCATCTGAATCTAGCAACCAAACACCCGCTTGAAGGGCATTAATATAGAAACGATCTGCATAATTGGCGTTGATAATCGGCAATGCCATTAACCTAAACTCGTCTGAACCCGATGTTTTAGGGAGCACCGCTAAGCCAACACCATAAAGATTTCTACTCCGTGGAATTGCAGTTTCTGTGTCACGATCAATTTTATCGTTAGCTTGCGCGCCCGAAATGCAAAGGAAGCATGTCATTAAAACAAATATTTTGGACAGAAAAAAATTACGCATATTTAGCCTACCTACAATTCTATTTAGTTAATAACACTATTATAAGTTTAAGTAGCAAATACATCTTTTCATTTTTTGTTCCATGATGAAAAAATGCAACTGCACAATAATGACGCCCTACTCCACTTCAATCAACACTTCATTTCGCCTCAAGAAAGGCAATGTCCAAGGCGGATTGTATCTTGCTAATTCAGCATTCCCAAGGACCTTTAGCTGTTTAGTGCTTATCCATTGCTCTAGGTCATTGACTTTTTTAGCCATTTTCTCTTCATCCACTAAGCCAGAAAATTGAATCACTGCAAACTTCTTTGCTGGAATGGGTTTGATCTTAACAACTGGATTGTTTGGCTTAGGCAAGGTTTCTGAGGTGTATTGACTAGGCATTACAAAATTTACTTTCCAGCCAGCACCAGACTGCTCAACATTTACTGGCGCCGTCATGAAGATTTTCTCCGCATGTGGCTCAATCAATACTGGGGCCGTCATACTTATCTTTTCAGACTTGCCAGAGGTTGCAATATTGTTGCCAAAAATAAAGTCGGCAATCAGCTTAAAGCCCTTGCTTGAAGCCTCACGCATTGTGCCACTTACAAGGACCTCAGCGAGGATTTTTGGCTCATACAGACGCAACTCAAAAGACTGGTCTTTCTCGAGCAGCGTAAATTTCGGTTCTTCTGTCGCCATGGCTGTGTTTGAGAAAACAAGTAAAGTGAAGATCCATAATAGCATTGTATGTCTCGATTATTTTTTAAACAAAAAGGCAGACTACGCTGCCTTTTGCAAAAGGGTCGTCACTGATTATTTTGAGCGTTTTTGATGCAGTTGATCATTTTCGTTGTACGGTTTACGTCCACAGGCATTGACCTCTTTTTTCGTCAGTGTGCCATCTTTATTCGTGTCCATCACATCAAAATTCTCACCACAAACCGCTTTGGCCTCTTCACGATCTAGGGTGCCATCTTTGTCTTTATCAGCTTGCTCAAAAGTAACCTTTGAATGCATTTTGCAATGCTCGCCCATGCTGTCATGATCAGCAAATGCTGTACCAGCTGCAGTCAATGTCACTGCAATCATTAAGGTCTGAATTCTTTTCATTATTTTGATTCCTTAGCGGGAAGTAAAGTTTTTTTTATGATTGCATTTTACCATGCTAAGTTCAAAGAAAATTGATGTAAATCCAGCTTGAACATTCTAATAAAAAAACATGAGTAGATTATGCTCACATAAATTTGTAATAAAAATGCAATGGTTGCCATATAATACAAATTAATTATATTTTTCATTAAGAATAGAAAGCGTAAGGTAATGGCCAAATTTAAAGAGATTTATCAGAGGTTTCTCAATCTAGCAAACGCAGTTGAAGAGCTTGCAGAATTTCCAGTATTGGATCCTGTTGAGCAAAAAATGTTGGCGCTGCTCAGCAAATATTGGTCTGGAAAGCAAAAGATCACTGTGGTTGAGGCAATGCACATGACCAATGAAATCTCTACTTCTACTATTTTCCGCTACCTCAAAAAGTTGCGCCAAAAAGGCTATATTGAGTTGGTGGTAGATGATTTTGACAACCGCGTAAAATATGTTTCCGCGACCGCACAGACGGATAGTTACTTCAACAAAACGGGCAAGCTCATGATGAAAGCTACAAGCTAAAAACTGCTGAGATCTTCCGATGCATTTGTTTTTCAATCACATAAGCAAAGCGGCGCTTTGTATATTTGGCGTTGTTTTGGCTTGGGTATGCTTTTTTAAACTGAATAGCTTTATTTTTTCATACCTTGAAGAAACCCAGTTTATTAATTGGATTTTTATACCATCAGGCATTCGTTTGGTCAGCGTGCTTTTGTTGGATGAACTTGCAGTGGTTGGACTATTTATTGGCGCGATCATCACGAGCCCTGTATTTTCAATCAACATGACTGAAACCTTAGTCATTTGTCTCATTTCGGCACTAAATCCTTACATTGCTGTTCACATCACCAAACATTTACTCAAGGTAGACCATATCCTCTCTCAACTACGTGCGAAAGAGCTGATTTTAATGGCTATATTTTCTGCAGCATTTAATACTCTAAGTCATCATTTATACTTTCATTTGGCAGCACTTAAAGCCTCCTGGGCAAACTGCGTTAAAATGTTCGAGGGTGACTTAGTGGGCATTGCATTAACGTTAATACTTTTCAATATCGCATTAAAACTCATCAGAAGATCAACGCTCGCAAACGCTTAACATTCACAAAGTACTTATGAAAAAATTTCAAGATATTGAAGCAGCTGCACTTCACTCACTGCTCGAAACACAAAAAATTTATCTGATCGATGTACGTAATGACGATGAAGTTGCGCGAGGTGTTATTCCAGGCGCCATTTACATCACCTTATCCTCTATCCCCTCCGTTGATTTATCACCGCTAGAAAATCAAACCGTGGTGTTTTACTGCCACGCAGGGGTGCGCTCCGCACAGGCCGCTGGTTTTGTAGCGGAAAAAGTCGAAGCGAACATTTATAATTTGCGCGGTGGCGTTTTAGCTTGGGCGAATGCCGGCTTTGGATTGATAGAACTTAAGTAAACACATGATGAATTTTGATCAAGACCTGAACACACGCGGCCTCAAATGCCCGCTCCCAATTTTGCGCTGCAAAAAAGCGCTTTCTGAGCTAGAAGCTGGCCAAGTACTCAAAGCTTATGCGACTGACCCTGGCGCTGTAAATGACTTTCAAGCGTTTTGCAAACAAACGGGCCACGTGATGCTTTCTTTAGAGGAAACTAAAGAAGTAGATACAATTGTGTTTGTTTTTCACATACAAAAAAAGGCGGCTTAGTTTTTTACTTGGCCGCCTTTCTGAAGTTCACTGAATCAAACTTATTTAGCTAGTTTTGCCAATTGCGCATTTAGCTTATCTAAGCTCGCTGTAAATTCCGCAACCCGGGCTTTCTCTTGACTCACAACCTCCGCTGGTGCGCGCGCTACAAAACTCTCATTGGTTAACTTTCCATTTGCCTTCGAAATTTCAGCTGACAAACGTGTGATTTCTTTACCCAAACGATCTTTTTCAGACGCAACATCAATCTCGATTTTTAGCATGAGTCTGAAATCACCTGCTAATGCCACTGGTGCATCTGCCTCAGGCAAATCAGCCACAATTTCGACATCTGCCAACTTAGCCAAGGCTTTTAGGTGTGGCGCATAGGCTTGTAACTTAGTGACATCACCAGCCGCAATCAAAGGCACTTTAGTTGCAGGCGAAATATTCATTTCGCCACGCAAGCTACGGCAAGCGTCAACGGATTCTTTTAGCAAGGCCACCCAAGCTTCTGCAGCCTCATCAATCTTCTCAGGCTGAGCTTTTGGGTAGGCTTCCAACATAATGCTTGGGCCAGTACGTCCGCTCATTTTGCCTATCGTTTGCCAAATCTCTTCCGTGATAAATGGCATGACTGGATGTGCCAGACGAAGAATGGTTTCTAAAACACGCAGCAATGTGCGGCGAGTTGCCCGTTTTTCAGCGTCTGAACCTTGCTGGATTTGTACCTTAGCAATCTCCAAATACCAATCGCAATACTCGTCCCACACAAACTTATAAATACTTTGCGCGACGTTGTCAAAACGGTAATCTGCAAACCCTTTTTCAATATCAGTTTCCACACGTTGCAATAGACTCACAATCCAACGATCCGCTTGTGAGAAGCTTAAATAACCTTCTGGCTGACTGCTGCATTCCTCAAAGCCACAATCTTGACCTTCAGTATTCATCAGGACAAAGCGGGTTGCGTTCCACAATTTATTGCAGAAATTACGGTAGCCTTCGCAGCGTTGCATATCAAACTTGATATCACGACCAGGGCTCGCAAGGCTCGCAAATGTAAAGCGCAAGGCATCTGTACCAAAAGCCGAAATGCCTTCAGGGAATTCTTTGCGTGTTTTCTTTTCAATGCTTTCCGCTTGTTTAGGATTCATCAAGCCAGTGGTGCGCTTCTTCAATAAATCTTCTAGCGAAATGCCATCTATCAAATCAATCGGATCAAGCACGTTGCCCTTTGATTTAGACATTTTTTGGCCTTCCGCATCGCGGATTAAGCCATGAACATAAACATCTTTAAATGGAATTTTGCCTGTGATGTGCTTGGCCATCATGACCATACGCGCTACCCAGAAGAAAATAATATCGAAGCCCGTCACCAGGACAGATGAAGGCAAGAACTGTTGCAAGGCAACATTAGCAGCATCTTTCGCTTCGTCGCCCGTCCAATCTAAGGTAGAGAATGGCCAAAGCGCTGATGAAAACCAAGTGTCGAGTACGTCATCATCACGTTTTAGATTGCCTGTATAGCCATCTTTCGCGGCCAAAGCTTTTGCTTCGGCTTCGTCATGTGCCACATACACTTTGCCATCATCGCTATACCAAGCTGGGATTTGATGCCCCCACCAAAGCTGGCGTGAAATACACCAATCTTGAATGTTATTGAGCCATTGGTTATAAGTATTGACCCAGTTTTCTGGATAGAACTTAATTTCACCTGAGGTCACTACATCAATCGCTTTTTGCGTAATACTCTTGCCATCAGCAGCTGGCTTGCTCATCCCCACAAACCATTGATCAGTCAGCATAGGCTCAATCACCACGCCAGTGCGGTCACCGCGTGGCACTTTGAGTTTGTGTTTATCAATCTTGACTAAATAACCTTGTGCTTCTAAATCTGCAACGATTTGCTTTCGCGCAGCAAAGCGCTCTAACCCAACGAGGTTTTTAGGTAAATCGATCGATGGTTTTGCTTCGCCGTTAGCGGCATAAACTTCTGCTGTGCTTGGTACGAAACCTTCAAGGTTCAAGATAATGATCTTATCCAAACCCTGTCGTTGGCCAACCATATTATCGTTAAAGTCATGCGCTGGCGTCACTTTTACCACGCCTGTGCCAAACTCTTTATCCACATAATCGTCAGCGATAATCGGGATTTCACGGTCGCACAATGGTAATTTCACATGTTTGCCAATCAAGTGCTTGTAACGCTCATCTTCAGGATGCACCATCACTGCAACGTCACCTAACATGGTTTCTGGACGTGTCGTCGCAACGGTTAATTGACCTGAGCCATCCGCCAACGGATAGTTGATATGCCACATTGAGCCATCTTCTTCTTCAGAAATGACTTCTAAATCTGAAACGGCTGTGCCGAGTTTAGGGTCCCAATTCACCAAGCGTTTACCGCGGTAAATCAAACCTTCGTTATATAGGCGCACAAAACTTTCAGTCACCACTTTATTAAGGCCAGCATCCATCGTGAAGCGCTCACGCGACCAGTCAGGTGATGTGCCCAAGCGTCGCATTTGCTTCGTTATTGTGCCGCCTGAGTATTCTTTCCATTCCCACACTTTTTCTAGGAATTTCTCGCGGCCCAGGTCATGCCGACTAATACCTTGCGCATCTAATTGACGCTCAACAACGATTTGCGTTGCAATCCCCGCGTGGTCAGTGCCCGGCTGCCAAAGCGTATTATCGCCGCGCATACGGTGGTAACGCGTTAACGCGTCCATGATGGTTTGGTTAAAGCCATGCCCCATGTGCAGGGTGCCCGTCACATTAGGTGGTGGAAGCAAGATGCAGAAGTTATCCTGCTTAGTGGTGTCTAAACCAGCAGCGTAATAGCCTTGGCTTTCCCAGAATTCGTACCACTTGCTCTCAAGGGTTTTAGGGTCAAAGGACTTGGCAAGTTCGCTACCTGCCGCCGTATTGTTTTGTTGGGTGTCTGTATTCATGCCGTAATTTTAACATAAGGCCTTGTGTCAGCCATATCAGCATGAAAGCCGTCTTCAAAAATTAGGTTGAGGATTTTGTGCCACAGACTTGGCACTTTGAGTCTTTATTAAGCTTAATGGTGCGCCATTCCATCGCCAGCGCATCTAGTAATAGCAAACGGCCTTCCAGGCTCTTACCAATGTTCATTAAAAGCTTCATCGCCTCAGCGGCTTGCGCCGTGCCGATCATGCCCACCAGCGGAGCAAATACGCCATTCTCAGAGCAACGCATCTCGGTATCAGAGCCATCATCTGGGAACAAACAATGGTAACAAGGGCTTGCTTCATGCTTAAAATCAAATACGGTAATTTGACCCTCAAAACCAATCGCCGCGCCGGAGACCAACGGCTTTTTAAATTGATGGCATAGTCGATTAAGCACATAGCGCGTGGCAAAATTATCTGAGCAATCAAGCACCACATCAGCCGCTTTAATCAAAGCCGCCATGCTTTCCTCTGTCGATTTCTTTTGCACCGTATGGACAACCACTTCAGGGTTAATCGCCTGTATGGTTTGCTGCGCAGAAACGGCTTTATTGATACCTACTGAAGACGTTGTGTGGATGATTTGACGTTGCAAATTGGTTAAATCCACCTCATCAAAGTCACAAATGGTTAGCGCTCCGACACCGCCCGCAGCCATATATAAAGCAGCTGGCGAGCCTAGTCCACCAGCGCCCACTATTAGCCCGTGGCTTTTAGTCAGGGCTTCTTGGCCTTCATAAGCTATAGAAGGGAGCAGGATGTGGCGGCTATAGCGCAGGAGCTGATTATCGTTCATCTACTGAATTTTACCAGCAAGCGTTAACCATACTAAGCACTAATCTTTGACGACATAAAAATATCGCTGAAAGCCAAGCCAAGCATGGCTCAGAGCACAATTGGCTTTGTTTTGGAGAATCGCCTTATATAGATACATCGGATACAAAAAATATGCGTACAAGGCAATACCAGCATTCGATTCCATAAAGTTGACTTTGTTTTTTCTTAGGGACTATTTTTTAAGTGTTTTAGAAATGAGAATTAGTCCGTTTTTTAAATTGACCCTTTTAATGCAGGCCATCCTTTTCCTCTGCAAGCGCCTTTAGCATGTCCGCGATCTCCCACTCGCAGCCACCGCAACCCGAGAGCGCACCCGTCCGACGAGAGATGGCCTCTGCATCGAGGCCCTGCTCAAAAAGGAGACGGACCTTTGCCCGCGTGGTCCCGCTGCAAATGCAAACCACCTCATCCTCATCGTTAAATTTATTTACACTCATGAGAATAAATTCTATATGCAAAATCGTTGGCCATCCATCAATTCATTGAATCAGTATTGAGGAAGTCGCATCCAGTAATAAACTAGCTACATGGAATTAAGTTATTGAAAAAATTAGGATTTTGGGGTGACTGATGGGGCTCGAACCCACGACAACCGGAATCACAATCCGGGACTCTACCAACTGAGCTACAGCCACCATAAAGCTAGATTTGTATGGCCTGCCCGACAGGAATCGAACCTGTAACCCCCAGCTTAGAAGGCTGGTGCTCTATCCGGTTGAGCTACGGGCAGATTGTCGGACAATCTTAATACAAACTATTGGGACAAAAAACTGGTCGGGGTGGAGAGATTTGAACTCCCGACATCCTGCTCCCAAAGCAGGCGCGCTACCAGGCTACGCTACACCCCGAGGGGCGAGATTATCTCGCATATTATTCTAAAGGTCAATTCTAATATTTGCGAATAGCCTGTTAAAATGGTGCTTTTTCCAAGCAATCACTTATAAATCTATGTCTGCTCAAATTATTAACGGCAAAGCAATTGCTGAGGATATGCTTAAGGGCATTCAATCAAAAATAAGCCAACGCTCAAGCACTGGTAAGCGCGCACCCTCTCTCGCTGTTATTTTGGTGGGTGGTGACCCTGCATCCAGCATTTATGTGCGCAATAAACGAAGGGCTTGCGAAAAAGTCGGTATTCATTCGATCGCTTATGATTTAGCGTCAGACATTCAGGAGGCTGAGCTACTAGCACTCATCCAAAAATTAAACGATGATGAGTCGGTTGACGGCATTCTAGTTCAGTCTCCACTACCTCCACAGATTGATGAAAAACTCATTATTGAGCACATCAGCGCAAGTAAAGATGTGGATGGTTTCCATCCTTATAACATCGGTCGCCTAGCCGTTCGCCAACCGACATTGCGCTCATGCACACCTTTTGGGGTGATCAAGATGCTCAATAGTGCAAACATCGATCTGAAGGGCTTAGATGCTGTCGTTGTTGGCGTTTCTAACCATGTAGGCCGCCCAATGGCGCTAGAGCTTTTGTTAGCTGGCTGCACGGTAACATCTTGCCATCGCCACACAAAAGACCTGCAAGGCAAGATCGCACGCGCCGATTTAGTGGTTGCGGCGGCGGGCAAAGCAGGCCTGATTAAAGGTGACTGGATTAAGCCTGGCGCAATCGTGGTAGACATTGGCATTAATCGTTTAGAAGACGGTGCTCTATGCGGTGACGTAGATTTTGAGGCGGCGAAAAAGCGCGCAGGGTGGATCACCCCAGTGCCTGGCGGCGTTGGGCCAATGACGGTTGCCACGCTCATGGAAAATACCCTATTAGCCATGGAGTTACGTGGCGTATAAATAACATTTACGACTGATTTAACAACTTTGCATACATTAAGCATTACGTGTACACTTTGCACCGCTTTAATTTGATGTTAATGGCAATCAAGTCAACCGTCATATAAATTTTCAAGGGTCACATGGCTGAAATCACAAAAAAATTTGTTCCTTACCTAGCAACTGCTAATGAGGAATACATGAATGATAAGCAACTAGCTCACTTCACGGCAATTCTGGCAGATTGGAAAAACGAATTAAGTCATGATATTGATCGCACCGTGCATACGATGCAAGAAGAAGTGACTATGTTTGCTGACCCAAATGATCGCGCTAGCCAGGAGTCAGACATGACTCTAGAGCTTCGTAACCGCGACCGTGAACGCAAGCTTATTAAGAAAATCGAAAGCACTTTGAGAAAGATTAAAGAGAATGAATATGGCTACTGCAATGGCTGCGGAATTGAGATTGGACTAAAGCGTCTTGAAGCTCGCCCAACTGCTACGCTATGTATCGATTGTAAAACATTAGATGAAATACGTGAAAAACAAGTGGCTAAGTAATTAGCTGCTAAAAAATAAAAGGCCCGATTACTCGGGCCTTTTTTATTGACTGCCGTATTGCTAATTACTCGGCAGCTGGCGTTTCTGAAGCAGCTGGCGCATCAATTAAAGCCTTTATGCTCAAACGCACGCGACCTTTCTCATCAGCCTCAACTACTTTAACTTTGACAATTTGACCTTCTTTTAAGAAGTCGCCCACAGCATTCACACGCTCGTGTGCAATTTGTGAGATGTGCAACAAACCATCTTTACCCGGTAGCAATGAAACAATCGCGCCGAAGTCTAAAAGCTTAATGACTGGACCTTCATACACTTGACCGATTTCAACTTCAGCAGTAATCGCTTCGATGCGTTTTTTCGCTTCTTCTCCTGCCTCAGCGCTTACGCAACCAATTTTGATTGTGCCGTCATCTTCAATATCGATGGTCGCACCAGTTTCTTCAGTTAAAGCACGAATCACAGCGCCGCCTTTACCAATCACATCACGAATCTTCTCTGGGTTGATCTTCATGGTGATGATGCGTGGTGCAAATGCTGACAATTCAGTTCGTGAAGTATCCATTGATGACTTCATGATGCCCAAGATGTGCATACGGCCTTCTTTTGCTTGTGACAATGCCACTTGCATAATCTCAGCGGTAATCCCTGTAATCTTGATGTCCATTTGAAGCGCAGTAATACCATCTTCTGTCCCTGCTACTTTAAAGTCCATGTCGCCCAAGTGATCTTCATCACCCAAGATATCTGTTAACACAGCAACGCGGTTACCTTCTTTAATCAAGCCCATTGCAATACCAGCAACGTGCGATTTAACAGGCACACCAGCATCCATCAATGCCAAGCAACCGCCACATACTGAAGCCATGGAGCTCGAACCATTTGATTCTGTAATTTCAGAAACGATACGGATGGTGTAACCGAAATCTTCTTGTGAAGGCAAAGCAGCAATCAAAGCACGTTTAGCTAAACGGCCATGACCGATTTCACGACGTTTTGGTGTACCAACGCGGCCCGTTTCGCCAGTTGCGTATGGTGGCATGTTGTAATGCAACATGAAGCGGTCGTTATAAGCACCCTCAAGTGCATCAATTGTTTGCTCATCGCGGCCTGTGCCCAATGTCGCTACAACCAATGCCTGCGTCTCACCACGCGTAAACAATGCTGAACCATGGGTGCGTGGCAATACACCGGTGCGAATCGTAATAGGACGCACTGTGCGCGTATCACGGCCATCAATACGTGGCTCACCGTTCAAGATCTGGCTACGAACCACTTTAGCTTCTAAATCAAAGAATGCTGATTTGATTTCGTTTGCTTCTTGCGAAGAAGTCTCTTCAGTAATCAATTCTGAGATCACACGGTTTTTAATTTCGTCTAACTTAGTAGAACGTGCACCTTTTGATTTGATTTGATAAGCAGCGTTAACATCCGCATTAGCCAAGGCTGTTACTTTTTCAATCACGACTGTATTTGGTGCTGGCGGTGTCCAGTCCCAAGCTTCTTTAGCCACTTCAGCAGCCATTTCGTTAATCATGCTGATGACACCTTGCATTTGCTCATGGCCAAATACAACCGCGCCGAGCATTACATCTTCTGGCAATTCTTCAGCTTCTGACTCTACCATCATGACAGCGCTTGCTGTTGCCGCAACCACTAAATCTAGTTCTGTTTCTTTCATTTGTGTGGCTGATGGATTGATAATGTATTCACCGTCAATGTAACCAACACGCACAGCACCTAATGGGCCGTAGAAAGGAATGCCTGAAATTGCCATCGCTGCTGATGCACCTATAATGGCAGGAATGTCTGGATCGATTTCGCTGTCTGATGACATTACAGTGGCGACAACTTGTACTTCGTTATAAAACGCTTCTGGGAATAATGGACGCAGTGGACGGTCAATTAGACGTGATGTTAGCGTTTCTTTTTCTGAAGGACGGCCTTCACGCTTAAAGAAACCACCTGGGATTTTACCCGCAGCGTATGCCCGCTCTTGGTAATCAACAGTTAAGGGGAAGAAGTCTTGACCCGCTTTTACTTCGGTTTTACCAACAACAGTCACCAAAACCGCTGTATCACCATAGGTAACCATCACAGCGCCGTCTGCTTGGCGTGCAATTTCACCTGTTTCTAGAGTGAGCTCATGCGCACCAAATTGAATACTCTTTTTTACTTTATTAAACATTTTTCATCCTTTTTAACATTAATGTCCATTATTTACAACCCTAATAATGAACAACGATAGATGGCACTATGCCACTTTGGTACAACAAAAAAGCCAAAAGCACTACGCTGGTGCGTAATGCTTCTGGCTTTTTATTCAACTGCAAAAATCGTGTATCGCTTTTTGCAAAAACTTACTTACGAATACCTAAGCGTTCAATCAAGACTTGATAACGGCTTAGATCTTTACGTTTTAAATAGTCTAACAAGCTACGACGTTGACTAACCATCGCTAACAAACCACGACGTGAGTGGTTGTCTTTTTTGTTAGATTTGAAATGTTCTGTTAGGTAGGTAATACGTGCAGTTAACAATGCAACTTGCACTTCTGGGCTACCTGTATCTGCTGGAGCACGTTGAAAGTCTGCGACAACTTTCGCGGTATCTTGTGTGGTCATTGCCATCTTTTATTTCCTTTTAGTTAGCGTCAATGCAAAAGCAGAAAATCCGCGAATGCATTCATTTACAACTTGGATGCGCATTTTATCCGTAAGCATGTGATTTATCAAGCAGAATTACGAAAAATCTCGCATTAATCGCTTAGGGGCGATTTTTCCATCTTCTTGTAAAAAACCTAAGCCCAAGAAACGTGAGTTTTCGTCAAACAAACGTATTTCCCCGTCAGGAATTTTTCCTGAAAGCCATACGGCTTGACCTTGCATCAAATAGTGAGCTGCATCAACATTGAGTGTCACTGCTGGCAAGTAAGCTATGGCAGAATCAATGGGCAAGAGCAATGAATGTAACGCCTCAATTGGCGTGTCTTTTATTTTCTGCTCTAATTGCTCTATCGTCATGGCGTCGGCTAATTCATAGCCAGCTGTTTCAATTCTTCGTAAACCAATCAAATGCGCGCCAGAACCAAGCGTGTTGCCAATTTCCTCGGCAAGAGTGCGAATGTACGTTCCCTTACTACATTTCACGGTAATTACTGCGACCTCTTGATCAAACTGCGTAATGGTAATATTGGAAATCATCACTAAGCGGGACTGCCGCGCAATATCCACACCTTCACGTGCATATTCGTACAAGGCCTTGCCTTCAAATTTTAGTGCTGAATACATCGGCGGCACCTGACTAATTTCACCTATGAAAGATTGACAGGCAGTTTCTAGTTGTTGGCGCGTAAAGTTTACATTACTCGTTGCAATCACTTCTCCTTCAGCATCACCCGTTGTGGTGGTTGCACCGAATTTAACTGTGGCAATATAGGTTTTATCTGCATCAGTGACGTATTGAGCAAACTTGGTCGCTTCCCCTAAGCAAATAGGAAGCAATCCCGTTGCCAAGGGATCTAATGTACCTGTGTGACCTGCTTTGGCGGCTTGAAATAGACACTTAACTTTTTGTAGCGCTTGATTAGATGAAAAACCAATAGGCTTGTCTAGCAACAACACGCCGTTAATATTGCGTTTAACTCTTTTAAATTGCGCCATTTGGCCGATTAAACTTCTGAAGAGGGTTATTCTTTAGGACTATCTGCCAAGGCTTGATTGATCAGACGTGTTAACTTCATCCCATTATCAATCGAAGCATCGTAGACAAAATGAAGCTGCGGGACTGTGCGCAGCAACATGCGCTTAGAAAGCTGACTGCGCAGAAACCCAGCTGTTTTTTCTAAGCCTGCTTGCAGTTCTGCCGCTGACTTCGCATCTTGTTCAGCCGTGCTGTAATAAATCTTAGCGTGCGCCATGTCACCAGTGACTTCCACTTCCGTCACAGTGACCATACCGACACGTGGATCCTTTACTTCAAACTGAAGCAAATCCGCCAACTCACGGCGCATTTGCTCAGCAACACGATCACTTCTTGCAAAATCTTTAGCCATTAGAGCGTTCTTGCGATTTCAACTACTTCATAAACTTCTAACAAGTCGCCCACTTCAATGTCGTTGTAATTCTTTAATGACAAACCGCACTCGAAGTTTGACTTAACTTCTTTCACATCATCTTTAAAGCGTTTGAGTGAATCAAGCTCACCAGTATGGATGATCACATCGCCGCGAAGAACGCGGATCTTAGAGTTACGTTTAATGACACCATCTTGAACGTAACAACCAGCTACCGCACCAACCTTAGAAATACGGTAAACCTCACGTATTTCAACCAAGCCAATGGCGCTTTCTTTCTTCTCTGGTGCGAGCATGCCACCAAGCGCTGCTTTAATTTCGTCCACTGCTTCGTAGATAATATTGTAGTAACGTACATCAACGCCTGAGCTCTCGATTAACTTACGGGCGCCAGCATCGGCACGCACGTTGAAGCCAATCAATACCGCTTTAGAGGCTACGCTTAAGTTCACATCAGACTCAGTCACTGCACCAACGCCAGTGTGAATAATGTTGACTTTCACTTCTTCGGTCGATAGTTTTTGTAATGAAGTTGCTAACGCTTCGTATGAGCCTTGAACGTCTGATTTGATGATCAATGGCAAGCTCTTCACTTCGCCTTCACCCATATTTTCAAAAATATTCTCAAGGTTGGCTGCTTGTTTCTTTGCTAACTTCACATCACGGAATTTACCTTGACGGAACATCGCAATTTCTCGGGCTTTACGCTCGTCGTTCAAGACGATCACTTCTTCACCTGAGTTAGGCACATCAGACAGACCTAAAATCTCAACTGGAATAGATGGGCCCGCTTCTTTAATATCATTACCTGATTCGTCTAACATCGCACGAACCCGACCAAATGCGCTACCTGCAAGGATCATGTCACCACGTTTTAAGATACCTGATTGCACTAAGATAGTTGAAACCGGGCCACGACCCTTATCCAAACGACCTTCGATGACCAAGCCTTTTGCTGGCGTATTCTTCGGCGCTCTGAGTTCAAGCACTTCGGCTTGCAACAATACCGCTTCTAAAAGGGCATCAATGCCTTTACCTGTTTTCGCAGAAACCTCTACGAACATTGTGTCGCCACCCCAATCCTCTGGGACCACTTCTTCGGCCACAAGCTCTTGTTTAACGCGCTCAGAGTTAGCCTCTGGCTTATCAATCTTGTTTACAGCCACTACTAAAGGCACACCAGCTGCTTTTGCATGGTGAACCGCTTCGATGGTCTGTGGCATCACGCCGTCATCGGCAGCTACCACTAAAATAACGATGTCAGTTGCTTTAGCACCACGCGCACGCATTGCCGTAAAAGCTTCATGGCCAGGCGTATCTAAGAAAGTAACCATTCCGCGTTCTGTTTCAACGTGATAAGCGCCAATATGTTGTGTGATACCGCCAGCTTCGCCCGTAGCAACGCGACTGCTGCGAATATAATCCAGCAATGAGGTTTTACCATGGTCAACGTGACCCATGACCGTTACAACCGGTGGGCGGGATTCCAAGACAGCTTCAGCATGCTCGGTATCATCCAAGAATGTTTCTGGATCGTTAGCTGCAGCAGCCTTAGCAACGTGTCCCATTTCCTCAACAATAATAATTGCTGTTTCTTGATCTAGGACTTGATTGATCGTTACCATCATGCCCATTTTCATGAGTGATTTAATTACTTCGCCAGCTTTAACCGACATTTTATGGGCTAAATCAGCAACGGTAATCGTTTCAGGCACCAAAACCCTATGCACGATAGGCTCGGTTGGTGCATTGAATGAATGCTCTGAATCATCATCTTTGTGTGATTTTGACTTATTCTTTTGACCACGCCAACCTTGATTCATGCCAGTGTCGCCGCGTGTTTTAATGCCACGCTTTTTATTCTCGGCGTCAGCCCATTCTTTGTTCTTATTGCCTTTTTTAGCGGTTTTATCTTCCGTCTTTACGCCTTCTTTTGGGGCTGGCTTATGTAAAGTGCCTTCAGAAAGCTTTTTCGCAGCAGCAGCTGCATCGGATACTTTTTTAGCTTCTTCATCTAGACGTTTTTGTGTTAACTCTTGCTTCTTACGCAAATCGTCCATTTGCATAGACATCAGCGTTGCGTGACGTTTAGCTTCATTCGCGCGCTGTGCGATTTGTTCTGATGAAAGCAGGCTTGGCTTAACTGATTTTACTGTTTGCGGCGCTTCTTCAACAGCCACAGAAGTTTCTTCAATGACTTCAGCTTCATTAACTACCGTGATTTCTTCGATTACTTCTGGCAGATCAATCAGTACTGATTCAGCAACCAAAGGCATTTCTTCAGCCGCTTGTACAACAGGTACTTCTAACTCTGCTGTTTCGTCAGTTCGAACTAATACGCGTTTTTTTCTAACTTCAACTTGAATAGTTCTCGCTTTGCCTGAACTATCAGTTTTTTTGATCTCAGTATTTTGTTTACGCATTAAAGTAATTTTATTTTTCGGTTCTTGAGCACCGTGCTCTTTACGTAAGTAATCCAGCAACAAGGTTTTATCTTGTTCAGACAACTGATCGCTTGATGCAACTTTGCTGACGCCAGCACTTTTCAACTGCTCAAGCAGTAGCTCGGCCGGCAAGCCTAACTCACTCGCAAATTGTAATACGCTTGTCTGTCCCATCTGTTACTCCAGTCTATTCTTTACGCAACTTCTTAAGATACCCATTACTTCAATGATTAAATTTTTATATCTATTAATCTAAAGTTTACCAAAATCTTTCTTATGCCATTGGCGCTATGCAAACCAAGGGGCACGTGCTGTCATGATCAATGTCTTTGCTCGTTCTGCATCCATGTTTGTGAGTTCAACAAGATCATCCACAGCTAAATCTGCTAAATCGTCCATAGTAGAAACGCCCTTTGAGGCTAGTAAATGGGCTGTTTCATCATCCATGCCTTCCATACCAAGCAAATCAGCTGAAGCTTCATCAACGTTCTCTTCTTTTGCAATTGCATCAGTGAGCAATGCCGCGCGCGCGCGTTTACGAAGTTCATTAATGGTATCTTCATCAAATGCTTGAATTTCTGACATTTCTGCCATCGGAACGTAGGCAATTTCTTCCAATGTACCAAAACCTTCTTGTACTAAAATATCAGCCACTTCTTCATCCACATCGAGTTTTTCAATGAAAATTTGACGTGTCTTGGTATATTCTTCCTCGCTCTTTTTCGCCGCTTCATCAATAGTAAGGATGTTTAGTGTCCATCCTGTTAGTTCTGAAGCAAGGCGAACGTTTTGGCCCATACGGCCAATTGCTTGTGCTAGTTGCTCTTCATCAACAACCACATCCATGCTGTGCGCATCTTCATCAACGACGATACTTGAAACCTCAGCGGGTGCCATTGCATTAATAACAAACTGCGCTGGTTCCATTGACCATAAAACAATATCAACCCGTTCACCCGCAAGCTCGCCTGTAACCGCTTGAACGCGTGAACCACGCATACCAACACAGGTTCCAACTGGATCTAAACGTTGATCATTCGCTTTAACCGCAATTTTCGAACGTAAACCTGGATCTCGGGCTGCTGATCTAATTTCGAGCAAACCATCTTCAATTTCTGGCACTTCAAGTTCAAACAAGCGAATAATAAATTCTGGCGCTATGCGCGATAGGATTAATTGAGGGCCACGACCGCTGCGCTCAACACGCAACAAGTACGCACGTACTCGGTCGCCAACACGTAGGTTCTCTTTAGGGATCATTTGATCACGCGGCAATAGTGACTCAATACGACCGACTTCAATAATCGCATTGCCTTTTTCCATACGCTTAATGACGCCGGTTACTAAAAACTCTTTCCTTGCTAGGAAGTCTTCTAGGATTTGCTCGCGTTCAGCTTCTCGGACTTTTTGCAAAATGACTTGTTTAGCTGCTTGCGCACCAATTCGGCCGAACTCAACAGACTCTAATGGATCTTCATAGGTATTAACTTCAGAAATAACCTTACCTTCAGCACGTTCGTCATCTGCATACATCTGTGCGCCAGGATTTTCTAATGCTTCGTCATCGGTGAGCAATGTCCAACGTCTAAACGAATCATATTCACCTGTTTCACGGTCAATCTGTACGCGAACATCTGCGTCATCAGCAAAGCGTTTTTTGGTGGCAGATGCTAACGCATATTCAAGGGCGCTAAATACAACCTCTTTGTCTACGTTTTTTTCGTGTGCAAGTACATCTACAAGTAATAAAATTTCGCGACTCATTTTAATCTCCGCTTAAAAATTCGATATAACAACAACAATACAAACTATTAAAATTCAGGTGCTAAACGTGCTTTGTCGATGTTATTCAGATCAATTTTGAATATAGTACCTTCAACGTCGATTAACAAATCCCCATCTTCAACAGCCTTTAACACCCCAAGAAAATTCTTTCTGCCTTCGATTGGCATTCTCACTTTGACACTCGCTTTAGATTCTAGAAACTTTGTAAAATCAGCCTCTTTCTTAAGCGCACGGTCTAAACCAGGCGAGGACACTTCCAATCTGTCGTAATCAATGTCATTTTCAACGGCCAATACATTACCTAATTGATTACTCACTAGGACGCAGTCATCTATCGTGATGCCTTCAGGCTTATCAATAAATAGACGCAACAACTTACCACGATTGGATACTTCCAAGTCCGCAAGCTCGTAACCTAACTGCGTTACTGTCTTTTCAATTAATCCGTATAAGTCTGCCAATGCATTCTACCTTGTTCCAAATAATCACTTCACCATTAGAAACAAAAAATGGGCTTAATGCCCATTCTTTTTTATTATCAACCATTTAGCGCAATGGCCTGCGTTTATAACAAACAAAAAAGCCCACGATTGTGGGCTTTTAAGTAGCGTTGCTATGAACATAGCAACACTCCGAATAAAGAGTCTGGCGGTGACCTACTTTCGCATGCGAAGAGCATACTATCATTGGC
>JBBAON010000019.1:0-28321 GCA_040401435.1 Candidatus Methylopumilus sp. | reverse complement strand
CTTGGCATAAACAATTTCCTTTAGAAAATTGTTGCACTTGGACTTTGAGCGCGGCGTCTCTAATCTAATATGGAGGACACATTAACGCAACAACTCGTTGAGGTTGTCGCCGATTACCTGCTTCCAACCTGCAAAGGGTCTGCCAAAGTAGCCTTTGCGGCGCAAAGCCTGGCGATACTGACGTGCGCGAAAAAATACTTCTCCGTTGCTGTAGCTAAGTAATTCAACCATGGCCTTGAAGAAATTAAGAAGATTGATTAATGCAGAGCCAACAAGCTCGGATATTTTGTTTGAAACCTCGCCTATGACGAAAAACTCGCTCTTTCGAGCAACCACAATGACAATCCTCTACTTCTGGTTGCCGCTAATCACAGCGTTGTGTTACTATAATTAAACGGTTAAGGCTCTAGAGTTAGGTTAGACCTAAGCTAAAACGCCGTCAGTTGTGGATTGACCCGATTGCGTCAGGCCCACTGGTCTAGTGCTCTTTTTTTTACTCTCAGAATCTCAAGTTTAATAACCTCTCGCCGCCATGGGAGTTATTCGCATGGATTTGAAGGTAAGGCGTCGAGCCCAAAAGGCGATTTCTCCAAAACAAATGATCAGGACTCAACTGAAGCTAGATCAGTTCAGTGGCTTGCTTTTTAACCGAACATGCATGGATACTGGCGAGAAATCAGGATTCAAAGCGTCGAAGTACCAGGCTAGTTGCCTGAAAAGGAAGGCGTCCACAAGAATTCACAGTGTGACGCAGCGTAGAACTGCTCGTGGATTTCCGGCGCCAAGGCATTTCAGCAATCGCCGATATAGTTTGTTAAGCTTTCATGAGGCTGGAAATCAGATATTTTTCATCTTGCATGAGAAGTATATACTACTCGGGCACGTTCGGCGCGCAGGTCTAGAAGTCGTGGATACTATTCATCTTCAGCCTCATCATCTTCGGTCAATCAAAGGCGCACCTTGATTGACAGCCCAAGTTCCTGATTAATTAAAAAACATCACTAAAATAAGCCTGCATTCTATATAATTAATATTATGAAAATTAATATATCTTCTCTCTCGGCAAAGTTAGTTATATTATTCTATGCGGCATTAATTATCATTTTTCATCAGGTTAATTACTATGAAAATCATTTCGAACTCACGGGCATCTCTGTGGTTGTATATAATGCCTCAAGGGTTTTGATTATATTTGGATTTTTACTTATTGCTTACCAGATGGGTCATTATTTAATAAGAAAAACCCATCGGGAGAGTTCAACCAATCATGGATTAGAGTATTTTCTAAAATCATTTATGATAGGTATCTCTTTAATTCAAATTGTAACATTCGCGCTGGGTTTAATGGGGCTCCTCAAATGGAATATTGTAATAGTCCCGCTATTAATAATTTTAATTAGTTGTCATCAAACATTGACCAATTTAACTGACTTTGCAATACGAAACTTAAGATGCAACAGGTTAATATACACAATACCAGCAATGGCATTTCTCACGTTTCTAACTATTAGGGGTCAGTACCCACTCGGAGGCCATGATTATTACACCCACTATTTTGATTACGTGAAAGAAGCGGTGAAAACTGGTTCCTTTAATAATAATATTTCTTGGAATCATTTTTATTATCTCAAAGGAATGTCATTATTCTTTCTTGGTTCAATCTTAACAGACCCACTGGCACCATCGGTTATGACTAGTCTTCTTGCCTTAGTGGGAATGCTCATCATTTATCAGATAATAAAGGATTCAGGGGTCGGTGGCAAAATCTCATTAATCATTTCGGTAATATACATAACTCTTTTTACCATTGGAATAGATGAACTTGAGAAACAGCATGCCCCACTAGCCGTTTTTATGCTTGGTATATTTTGGCTATCAACAAAGCTGTTGGACCAGTATGTTCAAAAAGATATTGGTTGTGTAAAACTGCCTCTTATCTTAGTTGTAATAGTCACAATAATAATTACTCCCCAAATAGCGATTCTAATACTATTATATTTTATTCTCTTCTATCTCTATTGTCTGTATCAAAAAACCAATCCAGCAAAGGATATTTTATATATCGGGTTGTGGGTCATAACAACACCATTATTAATATTTTTTATTAACTATAAAATTACGGGGATTCCACATGAGCAGTACATTAACTTATTATGGAGGTATTTGGATTTAAATAAAATTCTAGAATTGGGGATAATTCATCAAGTCATTGTGACGCATTATATTTTTGAAATAGTAAATTCTGCAGGATACAGTGATATTATAGAATTCAGTAGAAGTCATTTTATGCTGATATTTAAATTCATGCGACTGGACCTCTTTTGGCCCCTTTTTGTAGCTGCTCCATTCTATTTGTATCGAATTTTTTCGAACAAAAATCAAGTGCCAAAAATTATTATACAAAGATTGACTTTAATAGTATGTTTTACTGTTTCTACATTGGCAATAATATTACTGGCGGGTACAGCTCAGCGCTTTTCATTGTATAGGTTATTTGGCTTTTTCTATCCAATACCCTTAATTATAATTGGTTATCTATGGGTTATAAACCTAAACATAAAAACTACCAAGAACTCTGACTTAGTTGGTAAAATATTAATTTTTGTAAGCGTCATCTCGCTTCTACCCTTGGCAAGTTTGACATTAACTGAGAGACCAGAGCTAAAATGGGCAAGTCAATACAGGGGAAATAATGATGTAGGCTTAAAGAACATTGTGAACAATGGATTGCGCTTTGCTACGGGCGAATTTAGCATCAAGGATGCATATCAACATCAACTAGGTTGGGAAGGAAAGCATCCAACTGGTGGAATTTACCCTCCAATGTATGAAGTCTGGAAGAGGGTAGGAAATGCAGCTGTTGTGTCATTTCACATACACGACTACTGCATGATGCCAAATTGCAATGTCTTACGTCCAACAACACACCGTTTTGGAAAAAGTTGGGAAACACTCTATGTGTTCAATAATGGAACCGTTGAAGAGGTAAAGGCCAGTTTGAAATCGGAAGGACTAAATTTTTTCTTTATATCTTTTGAAATCCCATTTTGGGCGAAGCAACATTCCAATTCACTTTTTAATCCTGAGTCGATAAAAAACGAGTTAGAGATAGTATGGTCAGATGAAAGCAATTACTTACTATCGTGGAAGGGTAATGGTGGTTATGAAGTAACTGACGAATTCATTCAAAAATTTAACGAAAAATACTGGGAGAATAGGCTGCCTAACATAAATCGTGCTGTTGATAAAATATTTAATCACATAAAGAATCATGAAAATAAATTAGACCCCTTTCAACTTCCCTGGTGTAGTCACTGTTCAGGTTTGGTTAAATTAGATTAATCGAAATATTAAAGAGACTAACTGCAAAGACTTGCGCACAGAAGACAATAAAAGTTAAGGAAACTCTGCACAACCCATCAATCTGAGCTTTGATTGAGTGACACTACGAGTATGAAGCAAATAAGCCTTGCTACTACAGGATTCGAATTTGCCACCAAGAGGACACGCAAGCGCATTTTTCTTGATGAAATGAACTTGGTTGTGCCTTGGGCTGAACTGGTCAAACTGATTCAACCTTTTGCGCCTGCTGCAGGATCTCAAGGTGGGCGACCTGCATTTGCCGTGGAAACCATGCTGCGCATCCACTCTCTGCAACAGTGGTTCGGACTGAGTGACCCAGCCATGGAAGAATCGTTTCACGATATTTCTCTTTATTGCGAATTTGCCAAACTCGACCCAGGGGTTGGATAGTTTTTTAAAGTTATCCAATATTTAGAAAATAGCACAACTGTTTTTAATGATTGGGCGGAAGTATGAAGTCAGAGTGTTCAAAAGAGTTCGAGATTGTCTTATCTGACGCGGCTGAAAAGTATCATGGCGTCAATGAATTAATAAATGCAGGGTCTAACTCTGTTATGCTAACAGCCTTTGTGTCGTGCTTCAATGAGCAGGATTTCATTGTCCAGACCCTCGAAGACATTTGTAAAGCAATGCGCGTAGCAGTTGACAGCTACGAAGTCATAATTATCGATGATTGCTCAAGTGATCAATCTGCGCAGTTCATAAAAAAATATATTGAGAAGCACCCCCAGGAAAATATAATTTTTCGCAGAAATTTAGTTAATCGGGGATTGGCTCAAAACTATATTGATGGGGCATTTATAGGCAAAGGCGAATATTACAAGCTTTTTTGTGGCGATAATACGGAACCTGTCGAAAGTATAGTTTCGATATGTAAGTTGGCAGGGAAGGCTGACATAATTGTACCTAATTATAGTAACGTTGAAGGAAAGCGAGGTTTTAGACTGTTCCTATCAAACACCTATACATTTCTGGTAAATGTGGTAAGCGGTAACAGGTTAAAATACTATAACGGATTGCATTTACACAGACGATATAATATCATGCGTTGGCATCCGAATACCCGAGGTTTTGGTTTTCAGGCGGACATTGTATGCATGCTGCTAGAGAATGGAGCAACATTCAAAGAGGTGAGTGTGCTTGCAGTAAACCACGCTCCCTCTCGGGCATTAAATTGGAGAAATATATTGTCAGTAGCGCATACATTGATCGATATTATAATAAGACGATTCGCTAGGATGGTGTACGGTAGATAGAAGCCTATGTGTCTCTTTTTGCGTCTTGCCTAGATTTAATAATTAATTTGATTGGTTTTTTATGTCTGAATTATTGAATTGTCATATATGTGGTTCATTAGATACTTTAAAGTTGGCTTCTAAATTTTCTAATTTTAAAAGGGTGACTTCTGACTGTAAGCCGTGGCCCTCTGGCGGATTGCTAGGTATTTGTACTGTATGTGCCACCGTTCAAAAGCCAATCTTTAATGACTGGGTCCAGGAGGCAAATAAGATTTATTCAGATTACTCTATTTATTATCAAGGTGGCGGCGAGGAACCAAAGGTATATAAAGGATTTGAATTGTTGTTTACAGATCTAACCAAATGCTAGAAAAAATATTTAGTGAATTGAATCTAAATGCTAGTGGAAGATTGCTGGATATTGGGTGCGGGAATGGTGCAATATTGAGATCGGTTTGCAAAATTTTGCCTGACTGGAGTCTGGAAGGCACAGAAATCGATGATAGATATAAGGCTGAAGTTGAGTCTATTGTTGGCGTTAAAAAGGTGCATATTGGAGGTGTACTTCCTGAGGGCGAGCTTTACGACGTTATAACTTTAGTCCATGTTCTAGAACACATATCTTATCCTCAATTGATTCTTGAAAAGATTTCAAGGTTACTTCGTCCTGACGGGATTTTGCTTATTGTTGTGCCTGATTTGGCAACTAACCCTTTTGATATTATTGTTGCAGATCACTGTTCGCATTTTTGCAACTTTTCGTTGAATAATATTCTTCATAAAAGTGGGTACTCAAATATTTATTTAACCAATTTAATGATGGATAGACAGCTAATTGCTATCGCAAGAGTTGAAGGAAATTCAATTGCGGCAAATAATGTTTTTGTTCCAAATCCAGAAGATATAATTAATTGGCTTGATTCTTTTCGGCAGGTGGCATGCGCTTTGATTGCTAGTAATATTGGAATACTTGGATCATCAATAAATGCAGTTTGGTTGGCGAGTGAGATGGATTTCAGCTTTGATTTTTTTGTAGATGAAGATACTAGCAGGGTTGGTCGCATACTATTGGGTAAAACTATTTTTAGCCCATCCTCGATTGAGTTTGGTTCTATATTAATTCCAATACCTTACCCTTGGTGTAATTTTATTGCAAAGCGTTTAGGCAAGCACGGATCAGAAAGTGTTTCCTATGTTACTCCTCAATTAAATTCTTTTTTGACTTGATTTTTTTATATCTTAGAGGTCTCCAATGATCAATATAGATTGTAATTGTTGCAATAATTTGGGTTTGCTACCTTTTTTGAGTTTTCCTGAAGCGCCCGTCTCTGGGCAATTCCGGTATACGTCGGTCAAAGAAGATGTACAAGTTAGCTTGAGTTTAGAACTTTGCAGTAAATGTGGTTTAGTTCGCCAATCGGAGGGTTTGGGCTACAGGGAGTATGTGAAGGTTACGCGGTCAACAGCATTGCAATTTCCGGCTTATGTTCATTCGCTTATTGAAAAATTATTTGCGGCTGGTGTTGGGTTTGGCGATTTTGTGCTGGAGGTAGGATCCAACGATGGATTGTTCATGTCGGCCCTTAGAAGTGCTGGGTTTACCAATATTCTTGGTGTTGAGCCTTCGGAAGAGTTGGCATCTGTGGCTAGGACTAAAGGGCATAAAGTTGTTTGTGATTATTTTGGTCCTAAATTGGTTCCAACACTTTTAGAAAAATATGGTGCAGCTCGGGCTGTTATTTGTCGTCATACACTGGAACATGTTCCCATGCCCGAGGTTTTTGCTAGTGCGTTGTCACAGTGTTTAGTTGGTGATGATGCATTGGTACTAGTTGAAGTCCCTGATGGTGCAGCAATTCCCGATTTGCTAAACGTTTACGAATTTTGGGATGAGCACCTCTTTTATTTTTCGGAGAGCAATCTCGTGAGGCTGTTACAGGCCGCGGGGTTCGAAGTGGTGGAGACAGCGATACAACCACACCTGGAAACACGCAATTTGCTGGCCTGGTGCAAAAAGGCCAAGACTGCTGCAGTGCAGCCGCTCGGACCAGAAGATGCTTCCTGTGTTGCGCTTTGGCAGAGTTTGCCGGCGCGTTGGGAGGCGCTCAAGGCGGGGTTTACGCAGGCTGTGTCCAAGTCGCCCGGGCCGGTGTATGCGATAGGTGCATCGCACTCCCAGACCAATCTGGTGAACTACGCCGGGGTGGGTAAACAGGTAGATTTCTTCATTGACGATGACACGTCCAAAGTGGGTATGTTTCCCCCGGTGGCTGAAACCCGCAACGCTATACTTAATTCCGAACAGTTTGAGGCGTCTGCAAACGGCGGCACACTTCTCAAAACAGGTTTTGGCTATGAGAGATGGACACAAAAATTGTGTTCCATTGCGCTAGAGCGGGGAATGACGGTGTTGGACCCCAAAGATTTCATTCAAAAGTATGACTAATATCAAACAAATGCTGGAAGGCCCAGAGGGTTTTAATACGGAGGTTCGGTTTGCCCCGGACGAGCTGGCCATGGTGCGCGGCTTGATCAAATCGCAGTGGTTGCAGCGTATTGAAGAATCTGGCGAAGGTCGTGCCAAGGTGTTTGAAGGCATTGAAATGAACCATTACCACGAGCAGTGCCAAATGCTTGATCACAAAAACATGTGGCCCAAGTCCAAACGCATACTGGGCCCAGATGCTGTCAAGGCTATTCGCCAGACCTCCCTGATCAAGACGCTGGAAGCGGAATTTGGGCTTTTTGAGATTTCTGGTGAAGACGGTATCGAGAAGGAAGAGATGTATTGGCGTCTAGTGCGCCCGGATGGCGTGACGGACGTAGGACCGTTGCACGCCGACGAATGGTTTTGGAAGTTGGGGCACGGCACCACTCCTGCCGGGCATCAGCGGGTGAAGGTGTGGATCAGCATTTTCTCTGAGCCAGGCAAGAACGGTTTTAAATATGTGACTGGCTCACACAAAAAAGATTGGCGGTATCACGGCGTTGCAAAGGATGGTTTTGTAAAGCCGCGGATTGATGAGGACGAGTCCAGCCTCGGCGCTGAATTCTTCAAGGGCAAGCCGGGGGATGCTATTGTTTTCCATGACCGCCTGTTGCACGGTGGCGAGCCTGGTGGCACAACGACACGCGTGAGCCTGGAATTTACGATGTTCGTTAAGAACGAAAACTATTTCAACTAAATCCAGAAAAAATGCAATCTGCTTACTCCACCAAAGAACCCCAATACGAGGCCCTTGTCAGCCTGAAGAAGGGCAAGGGGCTCGCAACGCTGGGCATGATGAACAACCAGGTCTGGCACGATGACCCGCGCCGCCTGGTTTTTACTTTGTCACGCTACAAGTTTGTTGCCAAATTGTTGGCTGGCAAGCAGCGTGCGTTGGAGGTCGGCTGTGGCGATGCATTTGCCTCACGTATCGTCAAACAAGAGGTGCAAAGCCTCACGGTGCTCGATTTCGACCCTATTTTTGTGGCCGACATTCAAGATCGGGCGGATGCCAAATGGCCCATAAAGGCTGACGTACACGACATGCTGTCTGGGCCGTACCCAGGTACCTTTGATGCCATCTACAGTCTTGATGTGCTGGAGCATATTGAGCAGACAAATGAGGTGCAGTTTTTGAAGAATGTCATCCGCTCACTCAGCGCCCATGGGGTACTGATTGTCGGCATGCCCACGCTAGAGTCGCAAGCATACGCTTCACCGCAAAGCAAAATTGGCCATGTCAACTGCAAAAGCGGCAAAGACCTGCAGGCCCTGTTTGAGGGGTATTTTCATAACGTGTTCTTGTTCTCTATGAACGACGAAGTGGTGCACACCGGCTTCACGCCCATGGCACATTACTTGATTGCAGTCTGCACCACGCCCAAAAGCACCACGCAAGTCAGCGTCGTTTAGGGCAAGCGTATGGGGATGCAATCTGCACTAGTGGTAGGTGGCGATGGGCTCATAGCGCGTGCCTTGTCTGCACATATGGCAGCAACCGGTTGGAAAGTGCTTTGTACCACACGCCGCGCGGAGCCGCTCACGGGTCGTTTGTTTTTTGATCTGAAGGATGGTTTTAAGACCCTGCCAGAGGATGTGGTGCAGCAATCAAAAGTGGTGTTCGTTTGTGCGGCCGTCACGGGCTTTGCGGCCTGCGCCATCGATCCTGAAGGCAGCAGCCACATTAACGTTACTCGCACAATCGAGCTGGGGCATCAATTTATGCAGTGGGGCGCGCGCGTGGTTTACCTCTCCAGCAACGCCGTGTTTGGTGGCACACAGGCTGGGTTGGACGAGCGTGCCCCAACGTCTGCGGTGACGGAATACGGCAGGCAAAAGGCGGATTGCGAAGCTGGCTTGCTTGCTGCTGCCGCAGAATTATCGGGCAGTTGTGCTGTTGTGCGGCTGACCAAGGTGGTGGACAGGGCGCAACCTTTGTACAGCGGTTGGATGCAGAGTTTTAAATCGCATGCGCCGGCTAAAGCCGCTGCGGATTTGGTGATGTGCCCGGTGACCACAGCTTTTGTGGTAAAAGCGTTGCAAAGTATTGGTGCTGGCAATGAGGGCGGTGTATACCACCTCTCTGGTGAGAGGGATGTGACCTATTACGAGCTGGCTTCGGCAATTGCGGCTGAGCTGGGTGGGGATGAGACTGTGGAGAAGGATTGGGTGCGGCAGCGCCTGGGGGCCGAGCCATCACCAGCTTACAGTGCGCTATCTATGGCACACACAACCGAAACTTGGGGCCTACTGCCCCAGCCCTTCACCGAGGTGGCAAAGGAATTGACAGGGCAGGAAAATGGACTATAAAAACCAAAACATCTTTGAGTTGGCCGAGATCCACCTTAAGGCGGGCGAGGGCAAACGCATTGTGTTTGTCTCGGGCAACTTCAACATCGTTCACCCGGGGCATTTGCGCCTGCTCAAGTTTGCGGCGGAATGCGGAGACTTTCTGGTGGTTGGCGTATATGGAGATACGTCCACCGCAGTCAATATTCCGGCCGAGATGAGGTTGGAGGGTGTGCGAGCGATTGGCTTAGTAGGCCATGCCTTTTTGTTGCAGGAGGCACCCAAGGCTTACATTTCCAAGCTCAAACCTGCGGTGGTGGTCAAGGGCAAGGAATACGAAAATCGCGTGAACCCGGAGCGTGAAGTGCTGAAAGCTTATGGCGGCAAGCTGTTATTCAGCTCCGGCGAAGTGCGGTTTTCTTCGATTGACCTGATGAAGCGGGAGTTGCTCGAGACCAATTTTTCTTCCATCAAAAAGCCCAAGGACTTCCCGCAACGACACGGCTTTGATTTTGCTGACTTGATAGGCGTGGTAAATAATTTCTCCAAACTCAACGTGGTTGTGCTGGGCGACCTGATTGTGGACGAATACATAAACTGCGATGCACTGGGTATGTCCCAGGAAGACCCGACCATTGTGGTGACGCCAATTAAAAATGACAGCTTTGTGGGTGGTGCGGGCATTGTTGCCGCACATGCGAGCGAGTTAGGGGCCAAGGTGCGTTACCTTTGCGTCACCGGAAAAGATGCCACCTCAGCCTATGCCAAAGAAACACTCACCCGCTTCCGGGTGGACAGCACTTTTATTTTGGATGACAGCCGCCCCACCACGCTCAAGCAGCGCTACAGAGCCAACGGAAAGACGCTGCTGCGGGTGAGCCATTTACGACAGCACGATATCAGCCTGGAGTTGGCTGATGCCTTGTTTGCCAAAGTGGTGGATGCGTTGCAGGGCTGCAATTTGCTGGTCTTCTCCGACTTTAATTACGGATGCCTGCCGCAGGATCTGGTGGAGCGGGTGGTAGCGCACTGCCTTGAGAAAAACATCATGATGGTGGCGGACAGTCAGGCATCTTCTCAGATGGGCGACGTGTCCCGTTACAAGGGCATGCATTTGCTTACTCCCACCGAGCACGAGGCTCGGATTTCCATGCGCGACAACAGCTCCGGCCTGGTGGTGTTGGCAGAAGCTTTGCGCTTAAAGGCGCAGGCGCATCAGGTTTTTGTCACGCTAGGCTCTGAGGGCTTGCTGATCCATGCACCTGCGAACGACGGGAATGAATATTTGACCGATCAGCTGCCAGCGCTTAACTCTGCACCCAAAGATGTATCTGGCGCCGGGGATTCGCTACTTACTTGTTCCTCTATGGCGCTTGCCTTGGGGGCGGACGTCTGGCAGGCAGCGTACCTGGGTTGCATCGCCGCGGCTTGTCAGGTGGGGCGTGTGGGAAATTTGCCGCTGACCGCGGAAGAGTTGATCATGGAGCTTAGATTTTGAGGGCCTTATTGTTGGCAGCCGGGTTTGGTACTCGGCTGCGCCCCCTTACTGAAACCATCCCAAAATGTCTGGTGCCCGTGCAGGGCAAGCCCTTGATGGCGTACTGGTTGGATTTGCTGTTTCCGGCGGGCTTTGAACGCGCACTGGTGAACACACATTACTTGCCTGAACTAGTTAGGGGCTTCGTGGCGCACAGCCCCTGGATGAGCCGGGTGGATCTGGTGCATGAAGACCGAATATTGGGCACCGGCGGGACTGTGCTGGCCAATGCCGCCTGGTTTGAAGGGCAGCCCTTTCTGGTGGCTCATGCGGACAACCTGACCGTGTTTGATGTGCGGGGGTTTGTGGCAAGGCATGCCAACCGGCCGCCCGGTTGCGCCATCACCATGATGACCTTTGACACCGATGCGCCACAAACCTGCGGCATTGTTGAAGAACTTGCTGGCGAAGTGGTGGCATTTCATGAAAAGGTGGCCAACCCGCCAGGGACCCGCGCCAATGCGGCTGTGTATATCTTTGAGCCAGAGGTGATTGCCTTCATGGCAACGCTTAATAAAGCAGTGATTGACCTCAGCATCGAGGTGCTGCCCCACTACCTGGGGCGGATGTGCACTTTCCATAATGATCAATACCACCGCGACATTGGTAACCTGGAAAGCCTGGCGCTGGCGGAGCGAGAGTTTGGTCGTTCATACGGATTCACCCCGTGAACCTCGGCCGGTTCGGGGTGCGTTTTTTGTACGCGCTCAATCGTGTCAGGGACGAAGGGCTCTTGTGGACGACTAAAGAAGTCGCATTGCGTGCAACCCTATGGCTATTGTGGCTAGGCCTGGTGCCACTTTCCTTACCATTGCATTTGGCGGGATACAGGCGATTGCCAGTTCTGACCCAGCGAATAGGTCACCTGGCAGCCGAGGTGGACTGCTTTTTGAAGAAGGTTCGATTGGGCCAGATTGACGGAGCTGGCAAGCGCTTTTTCATCTTGGCGCCTGAACACAAAGTGGCCAATGCCTGCCTTTTGGATTACTGGCGGGACTACCTTACTGTTGTGAACCATCCGGTTGCGTGCTGGCTGCTGGAACCTATGACCCGCGGGCCGCTAATGCGCTACGGCATAAAAAACTATGTACTGGCCATTGGGCGAGCCGCTGAATATTTTGCGGTCCAAGCGACATGGGCTGACCGGCCTGCTCTATTGCAATTGCGACCAGAACACAAGTCGCGCGGAGAGCAGTTTCTAAAGGAAGTGGGATTGCCGCAGGGAGCCTGGTTTGTATGTTTCCATTCGCGCGATGGCGGTTACTCAGCCCGGGATGAGAGCGTGCATGGCTACCGCAACTTGACTGCGGAGTTTTTGATTCCGGCCATGCAGGAAATTGTTGCTCTCGGTGGCTGGTGCGTCCGTATGGGCGATGCCAGCACCAAACCGTTGGCTCCGATGGCAGGTGTGATCGACTACGCCCACCACCGCGCCAGGTCGGCAGAATTGGATGTTTTTTTGTGCGCAAGCTGCCGGTTTTTTCTGGGCAATACCTCGGGGCTGTTTTTGGTGAGCTCTATATTTGGCATACCCTTAGCGCTGACCAATCAGACACCGTTTGCGGCGACGGGCTTCAGGCCGGGCGACTTGTCCATACCCAAACCCATCCGGTATGTGGGGCACTCGGAATTCTTGACAGCCGCAGAAATATTAAGCCATTCCGTTGCCAACTTTCGTATGTCTCGATTCTATGCGGAAGCAGACCTGGAGATTGTGGAAAATACAGCCGATGAAATACGGGACTTGGTTTTGGAAATGATCGATACGCTGGAAGGCCGATCTCATGAAACCGCTGAAGTCGCCTTGTTGCGTTCGGGTTTTAACGAAAATTTGCGACCCGACCATTACTGCTATGGCACAAAAGGGAAATTAAGCGCAACATTTCTGCTGCGACATCGCTCTATGTTTTTGGAACCCCCCGCAGCCATTGATGAATCTCTGCCGAGGACCATAGGGCCATGATCACGGTTTCAGTCGTCAGCCATGGTCAGGGTGAAATGGCCTCAAGACTGGTTAAACGTTTATTGGGCTTTTCTGACGTTTCTCGCATTGTGATTACATGCAATATCCCCGAGACCTTGCATATCTGTGATGACGCGCGAGTAGTCCGTATCAACAACCCCAGCCCCAAGGGGTTTGGCGCCAACCACAATGCGGCCTTTAGGCACTGCGCTACAGACTTTTTTTGTGTATTGAATCCGGATATAGAGTTACCCCGCAATCCTTTTCCATTATTGACTAGTGTGATGCAATCATATCCAGCAGATATAGCAGCACCCGTGGTCTTTGCTCCTGCTGGCACGGTTGAGGACAGCGTGCGCCATTTCCCTACGATAGGATCGCTGTTCCTTAAGGCGATGGGTGGCCCGGATGGACGCTACATAATCACACTTGGCCAGCCGCCCCTTGAGCCCGACTGGGTTGCAGGCATGTTCATATTGTTCCATGCCAAAGCCTACAAGCAGTTGCAAGGTTTTGATGAAAGTTATTTTTTATATTATGAAGATGTCGATATCGGCCGCCGGGCCCACCGGTTGGGTTTAAAGATTGTGTGTTGTCCAGAAGTGTCTGTCATTCACCATGCGCAACGCGCCAGTCGCCTTAGCATTCGTCATATGCGGTGGCATTTGGCAAGCATGATTCGCTACCTTGGCAAGTTAGCGTAGCTTAAGTCCATGAAAGTTCTTGTAACCGGGGCTAACGGATTTATAGGCAGCGCTTTGTGCCCACATTTGTCTGGGCTGGGCCATGAAGTGGTGCCCATTGTTCGTAGGCCATATGAGATATCCAAAGCCCTAATCATTCAGCAGAATGACGAGGCTCGGTGGTTTCAGGCTCTAAAGGGATGCGACTGCGTTATTCATCTTGCCGGCAGAGTCCATGTGATGCGTGAGAGCGATCCAGATCCCCTGGGCGCTTTTCGTGCGGCAAATGTGGATGCAACGTTGCTGCTTGCTCGCAGGGCAGTCACTGCGGGTGTGAAGCGCTTTTTCTTTCTCAGCTCTGTCAAGGTGAATGGTGAAGAGACCGCACCAAGTACCCGATTTAGGCCGGATGACTCGCCCCAACCGCAGGACGCGTATGCAGTCTCCAAACTTGAGGCGGAGCAGGCTCTGCATGCCTTTGCTCGGAGAAGTGATCTGGACGTTGTCATCATTCGCCCGCCCTTGGTGTACGGCCCCGGAGCAAAAGGTAATTTCGCGCGTATGTTGAATTGGGTTGCGAAAGGGGCTCCCTTGCCCCTGTTGGCCATCAAGGACAATCGTCGTAGTCTGGTGTCCTTGCACAACCTGATCGACTTAATTGCCAGCTGCTTGGTTCATCCGAACGCTTCAAACCAGATTTTTCTAGCCAGTGATGGAGAGGACCTCTCAACCAATGAATTAATACTGAGAGTGAGCAAAGCGCTCGGCGTAGTACCTCGTTTGTTTTACGTTCCGCCTTTGGCGCTAAGGGCTGGCGCTATTATCTTCAACAAATTAGATTTATACCAGCGCCTTTGTGGATCCTTGCAGATAGACATTTCAAAGAATCAGATGTTGGTGGATTGGACCCCCCCTATTTCATTGGATGAAGGCATACGCAGAGCCATACAATAGCTATGACCAAGTATGAAACGATTTTTTGATCTCTCCCTAGTTTTTATTTCTGTAATTATCTTATTTATTCCCGTTTTGCTAATTGTATTGGCGGTAAGATTAACATCTAAAGGAACAGTTTTATATTGGTCTGATAGGGTGGGGCGCAATAATAATATTTTCAAGATGCCTAAGTTCCGTAGCATGCGCAGTGATACTCCAGACGTGGCTAGCCATCTTTTGCAAGAACCGGATGCTTGGTTAACTCCTATCGGTAAATTTTTGCGGAAAAGCAGTTTGGATGAACTGCCGCAGATCTGGAGCGTCTTAAAAGGGGAAATGAGTTTCGTCGGCCCGCGTCCTGCCCTTTACAACCAGGCAGATTTAATAGCCTTACGTAAAGAAGCTGGCATAGATAAACTGTTACCTGGGATAACAGGATGGGCTCAGATAAATGGTCGTGATGAATTGAATATAGAAGAAAAGGTAATATTTGATAAGGAATATTTAAATAAAGAATCGATATTATTTGATTTAAAAATCATAATGTTAACCGTCATTAGGATAATTAAAAGTGATGGTATAAAGCATTAAGTTAATTATGCTTATTACTAGTCGCTTTATTAGCTTACGATATTTCTTGGTAACTTGAAAATATATTTTTACGTTTTAAATTGAAACAAATTACATCATTACTTGACCAAATAAATCGGCAAATAGCTAATTACGTACTAGAGTTGCCTCGACCTGCCAAACGGTTATTTGTAATGGCAGTGGATACTGGGCTGTGTTTGTTAAGTGTGTGGTTGTCACTCTACCTGCGCCTAGGCGAGTTTATGCCTATTAGCAGCTTCCTGACTTTTCCTCTGCTTATAACGATTATTGTTTCTGTAGTATTGGCTCTACCAATTTTTGTGCGTTTTGGGCTCTATCGTGCAATATTTCGATACAGCGATATATCTGCGATGATGTCTGTGGTCAATGGTATGGTTATTTATACCTTACTTTTTTCAACAATCTTTACATTTTTTGGATTCCAAAGTGTGCCAAGGACAATTGGCTTAATTCAACCAATATTACTATTTGCTTTGATTAGTGCTTCTCGGATTATTGCGCGATTATGGCTAAGCGGTTTTTACATCAGCAAGCTTAAAAAATCGTCTCTACCTCAAGTATTAATCTATGGAGCAGGAAGTGCCGGTAGGCAGCTTGCCTCTGCGCTTGCCAATAGCCATTCTATGAATGTGGCAGGGTTTTTGGACGATGACTCCAGCCTACATGGACAGATATTGAATGGATTACTGATTTTCGACCCAAAGGATCTTGAAGAAATAGTTAACCTAAGGGCTATTAGTGATATTCTTTTAGCATTGCCATCTGCTTCTAGGGATAGGCGTAATCAAATACTTGCTCTGCTTGCAAAGTTAAAGATCTCGGTGCGCACGCTGCCAGACCTGAGCGATATCGTGTCTGGAAAGGTGACATTTACTGACGTGCGCCAGTTGGATATCGACGATCTACTGGGTAGAGATCCTGTTAAGCCCAACGAATGGCTTCTTAACCGCAACACCTTTAACAAGACTGTTCTCGTGACAGGTGCAGGAGGAAGTATCGGAAGTGAGTTGTGCAAACAATTACTCCGTTCCAAGCCAAAGCGTTTGCTGTTAGTTGATATGAGCGAGTTTGCGCTCTATCAGATTCACCAAGAAATCCAGAACGTTTTAAGCTCTCATAAAGGCTCTCCAAGGGAGGTAGTCGAAGTGATTCCTTTGCTTGCCTCTGTCTGTAATGAGCAGCGTATGAACGAAATTATGGACACTTGGAAACCTCAGACGGTCTACCATGCTGCAGCCTACAAACACGTGCCCCTAGTGGAGCACAACCCCGCTGAGGGTGTTCGCAACAATGTTTGGGGAACAAAGGTTTGTGCGGAAGCTGCAGCTCAAAACGGAGTGCAGAACTTTGTCTTGATAAGCACAGACAAAGCCGTTCGGCCTACCAATACCATGGGGGCAAGCAAGCGACTTTCAGAAATGATATTACAGGCCTTGAATGAAAAAAAACCTTCTACAAATATACTAGCGTTAAACAATGGTTCGGCTAGCAACCGCAATGGGACTTGCTTCTCAATAGTTCGGTTTGGTAACGTGCTTGGTTCTAGCGGATCGGTAGTACCTCTGTTTCGTGAACAGATCAAGAATGGTCAAGCCATTACGCTAACTCACACAGAGGTCACCCGCTACTTCATGACAATCCCAGAGGCTGCTCAACTTGTTATACAAGCTGGGGCTATGGGTGCGGGAGGTGATGTTTTTGTACTTGATATGGGGCAACCCGTACGAATATATGACCTAGCCAGTCGCATTGTGAAACTTTCTGGACTGACGCTTAAAGACGAGAGTAATCCGCAGGGTGATATCGAAATTAAAATAACGGGGCTGAGGCCAGGTGAAAAGCTATATGAAGAGCTCTTAATTGGTGACAACCCTCAACCGACGGAACATCCGCGCATTTTGAAGGCACAAGAAAAATTTATTCCTTGGGATCAGTTGCAAGGATTACTTCATTCACTCAACTTAGCGCTTAGTGTCAATGATGTGGCTGAGATTAGAGAGTTTTTGCAAAAAGTGGTAAAAGAATATCAACCTAGTGATGAAGTGGTTGATTGGGTGTATTTGGAGCGGGAAAGACAGGCGTCAAATGACTAATGGCTCTTGAAATGCGATTCTTAAAAGTAAGCGGGTCATAGCCAAACAAATGCATTTTGAACGCGAGTGCCGTGAAGTGTCATTCCAAAGTCGCTCAGTTCTTGTTCGCGCCACGCAAGGTGCGAGCGTTTCAGACGGTGGCGGTACAGCTTTCGCTCAAACCAGCTTTGGCCATAGAGTTTTCGGTCATTTACTTTGACGAGTACTTCTTTGGTTGTTTTGCCTAGGACCATTTTCATATGCTGCTGGGTTACGCTACCAAAGTGGTGAATCCACACGCTACCAGTTGTGGCGTGAGAAATGCCGTGTTTACGTACATCGTTGTAAAACAAACCATCTTCAAATCCCAATAAGTTGGGGTTAGCTCTAAAAAAGCCAATTTGGTTAAAAAGTGACCAGTGGATGCACATACAAATAGCATTGCTAGATCCCCAGCGAACTGCATTAGCTGTGGTGATTTGTGCTTTTTCAGAAAACTGAAGGAAGTCGTAGTCTGATATTCCGTCAATTCGTGCAGGGGAGACAAGTTTAAGCTGGTTAAAAGTGGCAAATTCAATCAAACGTTGCACAAAACCAGGTGCTACTACTATGTCGTTGTTCATAACAATCGTCCATTCGCTCTGTTGAGCTAAAATACCTTGGTTCCAAGCAGCTCCGCAAGAGAGGTTTTGGCGGTTCAAAATGACGTCACCTAACCCACTTTGCTGCAAGTACTCTTTAGTACCGTCTGTGGATGCGTTGTCAACGACTACGATACGACTAGCATTTACTCCGGATGCCAGAAGGCTTTCGATACACTGTTGCGTGTAATTTAAGCAATTAAGCGTTGCAAATGTTACTGAATAATTGTACATGGGAAAGTATTTTTAGGTATAATGAAAAAAAGAATATAACCTATTTATATTCTATTTAAGTTTTAAATATTGCTTTTAAATTATTAATTTGCTAGTTAAAATCTTTAGTACTCTTTTGTTTTTATTGCCCATTGTTTTTTTAAATATTAAACATGGGACTAATTTAATATTATTCATATTATTTTTTGGAGCAATCACTTTTCTTGCAAAAGTGAGTATTTTAACTACATTAAAAAAATCGATTACAAAAACACAAATTCTTTTTTTATTTGTACTTTTATCACCCACCCTAGCAATTGGAATAAGTCAATCAATAAGAAACGAATTTTATATTAATAATTGGGATGCACCAATAAGAATGCTATTATGTATTCCTATTTATTTGGCAATATCGAGGGGCTGGCTTTTAAGCAAAGGAAAGGAGAGCATTACTGAGGTTTGGATTAAATGGGCTATTCCAATAGCTCTGTTTGTAACTTTTATAACGAGGGTATATTTCCCTGCAACTAATTGGCACGGATACAGTACTACTTACTTTGTTGACCCTCTTAGCTTTTGTAGTTTCACATTGTTATTTGCGTTCCTCGCATGTTTGGGGGCGGTTCATTATTATAAAGAAGTTAATTATTTACATAAATTATTTTATATATTTTCTATTTTTATTGGCTTCTACTTGTCAATCACAAGCGGAGCAAGAACTGGTTGGATAAACTTACCTGTATTCATTGTAATTTTATATTTTTATTCATTAATTGTGATTAGTAAAAAGGAGCGGCTCTTTTTCTTTTTAGCTACTCTGTTTGGTCTGGCTATATTACTTTATCAAAATAGCCAATTCATAAATAAAATAGATTTAGGGATACAAGAATTTTCAAATTACAAAATAAATGGGCTTAACGCGGACTCATCAATTGAGATGCGCTTGTCAATGTACAGAATGGGTGCTGAGTATTTTTTTGAGAGGCCTTTTGCTGGATGGGGTGACTTGTCTTGGCAAAATAGGATTAATTGGCAAGAATTTTCAATTTACGCTTCTAAGGTGGCGATCGATGCGCCTAAACATGGATTTCATAATGAAATCATTACTAATTCTGTGCGATCGGGAATTTGGGGATTCATCTCCGTCGTTAGTTTGTATATAGTTGTGGCGCATAGGGCGGCAAGTGGGTTGAAAATGAAATTAGACCGGCGACATCGGCTTGTGTCTGTGAATATGTTAGTAGTGATATTACATTTATTTTTTGCGGGGCTTGTAACGGAAACAACTAATTTGACTTTTCTTTCGGCATTTATTGGTGTTTTACTTGCAGTATTATGCGGCGAGCAACAATTCTTAGAGGATAATTCTAGTAATTAAAATAGCATAATGCTACGTGAATATATTCTTGCTGCAGCGTATCCTTAAAATAAAAGAGTTGATGACAAAAGAATACAAATTTATAATTTTCTCACCCTCCTATTCAGAAAATAATGGAGGTGCAGTTACACTGCACCATCTATGTGATCTGATTAATAAAATTGGGTATGAATGTTATTTATACCCCGGATTCGATAATTTTGAAATTAATATTCTTAACTACAAATATTTATTGCCAAAATTCTTCAAAAATATAATAAGGCAGCCATTTAGAAGGTTTAAAACAAGTAAAAGATTTAATACGCCGGTAATAAAAGATTTTCCTGGAAAATTTGCCTTAGATGAATTAATTGTTATATATCCTGAAATAGTATTTGGTAACCCCTTGGGGGCTAAGAACGTAACCAGGTGGTTATTGCACAATCCTGGTTTCTTTAGTGGGGATATATACTATGGGCCAAATGAAATTTACTTTAAATATTCTAATCAATATAAAGATATTACATATTTAAATTCACAGACATCAATAAATAATCTATATATTTTCACATATTTGAAGAATCACTATAACGAACAAAACTGGGCACCTGAAAGGCTTGGAGTTGCTTATTGCGTTAGAAAGGGGGAGATAACGAGCGTGCCACTGAGCATGGAGGGAGCAATATTAATTGATGGGTTGAAGCATACGCAGATATCGCAAATATTCAAAAGATCAAAATATTTCATTTCCTTTGACAGGCACACAGCATTTTCTCGCTTTGCTGCTTTGTGTGGTTGTATATCAATAGTTGTTCCTGAAGAGGGAATTGACGAGCATGTTTGGGAGCCTGATTTAGAAAAAAGGTATGGAATTTCTTATGGATTCGAAGATGTAAAAATCGAACAAGCGCTCACAACAGTAAGCGAATTAAAGAGGCAATTGATAAAAGAAGAAAATGACTCAGAAAAAGCTGTTAAAAATTTTATAAAAGAAGTTGAGAATTTTTTCGGTTAGGCGGTTAGGCGGTTAGTGATGGGTATATAAAGATACAAAAATGGGGAAATAATGAAAGCTGTTATTTTGGCCGGTGGCTTAGGTACAAGAATTTCCGAAGAGTCGGCATTGAGGCCGAAGCCAATGATAGAAATCGGTGGCAAACCAATCTTATGGCACATCATGAAGATTTATTCAAGCCACGGTGTAAATGATTTCATTATTTGTTGTGGCTATAAAGGTTACATTATTAAAGAATATTTTGCTAACTACTTTCTTCATATGTCAGATGTGACCTTTGACATGAGCACTAACCAAATGCAAATCCATGAAAAATTTGCAGAACCATGGAAAGTTACTTTGGTAGACACCGGCGACAACACAATGACCGGTGGACGATTAAAACGAATTGCACAGTATTTAGACAAAGATGATTTTTGTCTAACCTATGGCGATGGTGTGGGAGACGTGGACATAACAGAGTTAATGCAATTCCATCGCAAACACGGTAGAAAAGCAACTGTAACTGCAGTGCAACCTGCAGGACGATTTGGTGCGCTAGATATAAAGGGCACACATGTTTCTAGTTTTAATGAAAAACCGCATGGTGATGGGTCATTTATCAACGGAGGTTATTTCGTACTTAGCCCTGAAGTGATTGATTTAATTGAAGGCGACCAAATAATTTTGGAGCGCGGCCCATTGGAAACCCTTGCTTCCCAAGGTCAGTTAGAAGCCTATTTTCACAAGGGTTTTTGGCAGCCCATGGATACATTAAGGGATAAGTCCCAGCTTGAGGAGTTGTGGTCTGCCGGTACGGCGCCTTGGAAGGTGTGGAAATGAACCCCAACTTTTGGGTGGACAAAAGAGTTCTTATTACGGGACATACGGGCTTCAAGGGTAGTTGGCTCTCCTTGTGGCTCCAATCATTAGGTGCTAACTTAACGGGGCTGGCGCTCGAGCCACCTACAAAACCGAATATGTTTGAATTGGCAAATATTGGCGTAGGCATGAGATCTTATGTGGCGGATATTAGAGATTTCAATGCGGTAGAGAAGGTTGTTTTAGAGGCACGCCCCGAAATTGTGATAAACATGGCAGCTCAGCCCTTAGTGCGTTACTCCTATCAAAATCCGATTGAGACATATGCGACCAACGTCATGGGAACTGTGCACTTACTTGAAGCCTTACGAAAGGAAGGTTGCACTAAGGCTGTGGTCAATGTGACGTCTGACAAATGTTACGAAAACAAAGAATGGGTTTGGGGATACCGTGAAGACGAGCCAATGGGGGGATTCGACCCCTATAGCAATAGTAAGGGCTGTGCTGAATTGGTGACTTCTGCCTATAGGAGATCCTTTTTTCAAGAGCAAGGTGTTGGGTTGGCTTCAGCACGTGCCGGAAATGTAATTGGTGGCGGAGATTGGGCGCAAGATAGGTTGATACCTGATATTTTGAAATCTTTTCAAGATCGCAAGCCGGTTGTTATTCGAAGCCCTGATGCAACACGGCCATGGCAACATGTTTTAGAACCTCTTTCTGGTTATTTAACCCTTGCTGAAGCGTTGTGGAATGATCGGTCTAATTTCGCAGAAGCATGGAATTTCGGCCCAAAAGAGGAGGACGCTAAACCAGTCTCGTGGATCGTAGATCACATGGTGGATCTGTGGGGAGAGGGTGCATCTTGGATTTTGGAACATGAGCAGCAACCGCATGAAGCACATTTTTTGAAGCTTGACACTTCTAAATCTAGGGGTGCACTTTCGTGGGCTCCGCGTTGGGACATTCATAAAGCTTTAGATAAAACCATTTCATGGCATAAAGCGTGGCTTTCGTGCGAAAATTTAAAACAATTTTCACTTAAACAAATCAACGAATACTCGGCAACAACAAGCACATGAGCGAATCCCAACAACTTCGAACCCAAATTGCTCAATTAGTAGCTAAATATGCGCAAGTTACTCTGAACCCTGCAGCGTTTAAGCCCGGGCAAACCTTGGTACCACCTTCTGGTAAGTTGATTGGGGCTAAAGAGCTTCAGTTGATGGTCGAGGCATCATTAGATGGGTGGTTAACAACGGGTAGATTCAACGAAGAATTTGAGTCACGACTAGCAAAATTTATTGGCGTCAAATATTTGATGACTGTTAATTCCGGCTCATCTGCTAATTTGGTTGCCTTCAGCACTTTGACTTCACCTAAATTAGGTGATCGGGCTATTAAACAGGGCGATGAAGTTATAGGGGTTGCAGCTGGTTTTCCAACCACTGTAAACCCAATACTACAGTTTGGTGCTGTACCTGTATTTGTAGATATTGAAATTGGCACGTACAACATTGATGTAATCAAAATTGAGGCTGCAATTGGGCCGCGAACCAAAGCAATTATGTTGGCGCATACTTTGGGAAACCCATTTAACTTGGGTGTAATAAAAGCGGTTTGCAAAAAACATAATCTTTGGTTAATTGAAGACTGCTGTGATGCTTTAGGCTCTACTTACCAAGGGCAAATGGTGGGAACCTTTGGTGACATTGGAACATTGAGTTTTTACCCGGCCCACCACATCACAATGGGTGAAGGCGGAGCAGTATTCACAAATAATTTAGAGTTAAAGCAAATAGCTGAAAGCTTTAGAGACTGGGGAAGAGATTGTTATTGCCCACCAGGAAAAGACAATACTTGTGGCAAGAGATTTTGTTGGAAGTTGGGTAACTTGCCAGAAGGCTACGACCACAAATATACCTACAGCCATTTAGGGTACAACCTAAAAATTACAGACATGCAGGCCGCCTGCGGCCTAGCGCAGTTAGATAGCCTGCAAGAATTTGTTGCGAAACGTAAATTAAACTTTAAATTTTTAAAAGAACGACTCAATAAAACTGAAGAATATCTAATTCTGCCTACTCCTACGGAAGGCACGGACCCATCTTGGTTTGGATTTCCGATAACAATGCGCGAGAACTCACCTGTAAGTCGACTTGATTTGTTGACATATTTAGACCAAGAAAAAATCGGAACGCGTTTACTTTTTGCCGGCAACTTAACTAGACAGCCTTATATGCTTGACAAAAACTTTAGAGTGTCTGGGGAGCTTAAAAATTCAGACCGCGTGATGAATGACACTTTTTGGATTGGTGTTCAACCCGCGCTTACAGAAGAGATGTTGGATTACTCTGCATCCAAGATAGAAAATTTCTTGGGTCTAAATTTTTGAAAGA
Source organism: Candidatus Methylopumilus sp. (assembly GCA_040401435.1). GTDB lineage: Bacteria > Pseudomonadota > Gammaproteobacteria > Burkholderiales > Methylophilaceae > Methylopumilus_A. The sequence continues at coordinate 4,717 of JBBAON010000019.1, read as the reverse complement.
AAAAAATGATTCCAAATAAATTAATTGTTCTAGAAATGGCTAACAACCACATGGGAGATATTGCCCATGGGTTTAAAGTTATTTCAGATTTTGGCGCGGTCTGTCGGAAATTCCCTGAATTCAAGTTTGCCTTTAAGTTGCAGTATCGAGAGTTAGATACATTTATTCACCCTTCTATGAGGGGTAGAGATGACATCAAGTACATCAAAAGATTTTCTGAGACCAAACTAACAAGAGGAAACTTTGATCAACTGGTTTCCACAATCAGAAAAGAGGGATTTTTGGCGATGGCCACCCCTTTTGACAATGCTTCTGTTGCAACGATCGTGGAACAAAAGTTAGACATATTAAAAATAGCTAGCTGCTCTTTTACTGATTGGCCTTTGCTTGAAGAGGCGGTGGCGGCCAACTTGCCAATCATTGCTTCTACTGCTGGGGCAGAACTTTCCGATATTGATAAGGTGGTGAGTTTTCTTGCGCACCGCAATAAAGATTTTGCAATCATGCACTGTGTAGGCGAATACCCAACAGCGGATGAAAAACTACATATCAACCAGATCAATTTATTACAACAAAGATATCCAGGTGTTCGCATAGGCTTTTCAACGCATGAAGACCCCAGTAATACCGACATCGTAAAAATGGCTGTGGCTAAGGGGGCAACGATATTTGAAAAGCATGTGGGTGTGGAGACAGAAAAATATGCGCTTAACGCCTACTCGGCAAGCCCTTTGCAAATTCAAGCTTGGCTTGAAGCCGCGCGTTATGCATTCACAGTGTGTGGTGTCGGTGACCAAAGGTTGCCAGAAAACACAGCTGAAAAAGCCAGCCTTCGTTCTTTGCGGCGTGGTGTGTTTTTAAGACATGACGTTAAGGCCGGGGCAACAATAACTAATGACGATGTTTATTTTGCATTTCCCCCAGAAGACGGACAATTTACAGCAAACGATTGGTCTAAATATGTGCAATTTACATGCTCGTCAAAAATTAGCAAAGATGCAGCATTAACACCCACCAATGCGAAGCGAATTGATACGCGCGACACCATTTGGAAGATAGCCCAAAAAGTTAGTAATCTAATCAAGGAAAGCAAGATAACAGTGCCTGGAGGGATTGATTTAGAAATTTCTCACCACTATGGATTAGACAAATTCGATCAAGTAGGTCTCACTATGTTTACCGTGGTGAACCGCGGGTATTGCAAGAAGCTATTGGTCTCGCTCCCTGGTCAGCAGCATCCTGAGCAATACCACAACAAAAAAGAAGAAACGTTCCATGTCTTGCATGGGGAAGTTCATATATCTCTGAATGGTGAGAAGCGAGTTTGCTTTCCTGGAGAAGTGGTCAACGTCGAACCTGGCGTGAGGCATGCTTTTGTAAGCCCTACCGGGTCAGTAATTGAGGAAATCTCATCGACGCATTACAAAGATGATTCTTACTACACAGATGAATCTATTATGAATAACAAGATGCGTAAAACCCATTTAACCTACTGGATGGGTTAATGAAGGGGTCAAAAAAAATACGCGTCGCTGACTATCTCATACAGAGACTTGCTGACGAAGGCGTGCAAGATATTTTCTTGCTTCCTGGCGGTGGTGCCATGCAATTGAATGATGCCATAGCGTGTGAAAAAAGAATTACGCCTATTCCTTGCCATCACGAGCAAGCCTGTGGAATCGCTGCTGAGGCATACGGAAGAACACACCCTGTAGGATTTGGTGTGGCTGTTGTAACCACAGGGCCAGGAGCAACCAATATTGTCACTCCATTAGCGGGCGCTTGGATTGAGTCTCTTCCTCTCATGGTCATTTCTGGTCAAGTCAAAAGATCAGATGCACTCAATGGTCGCCCAATTAGGCAGGGTGGTGTTCAGGAGGTGGACATTATTTCTATAGTCAAGCCCATAACAAAATATGCGGTTTCTATAACAAATGCAACAGACGCACGTAAGTGCCTAGAGGAAGCTCTTTGGCTAATGAAGAGCGGACGTCCAGGCCCAGTTTGGATTGACGTGCCGCTAGACATTCAGGCTTCTCCAATTGATCCGGATGCCCTGACAACCTTTAATCCGCCTGTCGACCGAAATTTAAATGACCTAACTGCCGCAATTGCTCAAATAAATACGATACTTTCAAAATCCGAACGGCCCATATTTATGATTGGTCATGGTGTTCGGATATCGGGAGCTACAGAAAAATTCAAGCTTCTAGCCAATAAGCTGGGAATCCCTTGTGTATTCACTTGGAACGCTGCCGATACTTTTGAGTGGGACCATCCTTTGTATATTGGACGGCCTGGTGTAGTGGCAGCAAGAGCGCCAAACTTCGCAATTCAAAATAGTGACTGCGTGATCAGCATTGGATGCCGCTTAGATAATGTGATTACTGCATACAACCCAGAAGGCTTTGCGAGAGAAGCTAAAAAAGTTGTAGTCGATGTGGATCAAAACGAATTAGACAGACACTTGATGAAAGTTGATGTGTCTATATGCTCTGATGCATTAAATTTTATTGAGCAATGGGTATTGAATTTTCCAGTAATTAAAAATATAGAAGTTTGGCATAAGAAGTGTTTAGATTGGAAAAAACGATACACGCCATTAGACGGTAAAACTTTTACTACTTCTAAGCCTGTAAGCCATTTTCAGTTTGCTGATAAATTATCAGAGGCCATTGATGAAGACAGATTGGTAGTAACAGGAAGTTCAGGATTGGCAGTTGAGGTCTTTTATACAGCCTTTAGAAACAAGAAGGGGCAAAGAATGTTCCTTACTTCTGGTCTTGGCTCAATGGGTTACGGACTGCCAGCCGCTATTGGCGCATGCATTGGATTTGGTAAGCGGCCAACGGTTTGTGTGGAAAGCGATGGAAGTCTGATGCTGAATTTGCAAGAACTTGCCACTCTCAAGCAGTTAAATCTGCCAATCACATTGGTCATCATGAATAACAATGGGTATGCGTCCATTAGAAATACGCAAAAAAATTATTTCAATGAGCGCTATATTGGCAGCAATAAAGAATCCGGGCTTTTCATCCCTGACTTTATAGCGCTTGCTAAGGCTTTAGACATAGATTGCGTTAGGGTTACAAACACAGAAGATATTGAAAGAAATTTATTTTCAGATAAATTAAAAATAGTTGAAGTGATACTAGAAGAGGACGTAGTGTTGACGCCAAAGGTTTCGGCCATGCCACAAGCAGACGGATCTATCATCTCTATGCCCCTGGAGGATATGTCCCCTTTGTTGCCTAGAGAGGTTCTACGCAAAGAGATGATTGTTCCTTTGCACCCTGCATCCGAAAAAATTGATGTCTGAAATAAATCAATGCCGAATATGTAAGGGGCCTTTTTTATTCCCTGCACTGTTGGAGTATCCAAACTCCCCCAGATCTGCTCAAGGTTTTCTTGATAACTTGGAAGAATTAGACGATGTAGTGGATTTAAAAATCTATCAATGCCAGCAATGTGGCCTTTTACAGCATAATTTAAAGCCAGTTGATTACTACAAAGATGTGATAAGAGCTATTGCTTATTCAGAGGAAATGGGTCGATTTAGAGAAAAGCAACTGGCGGAATGGATTCAGAGATTCAATTTAAAAGACAAAAAAATATTAGAAATTGGAAGTGGTCAAGGAGAATACATAGAGTTGTTATTGAGAGCCGGAGGCAAAAATGTCTATGGTATTGAACATTCGAAAGAAAGCGTTGAAATTGCCAAGAAAAAAGGTCTAAACATTCAGCAGGGATACTTATCTAAAGACTATGAAAACTCTTGGGCAGAAAGTTTTGACGCATTCACCACGTTTAACTTTATGGAGCACTGGCCCGATATAAGTGGATCTTTACATTCCCTTCAAAATTATTTAAATGATGGTGCTGTGGGGTTAGTAGAAGTTCCAAATTTTGATTTCATGTTGAAAAATGGAATGTATTCTGAGTTCACAGCTGACCATGTTTTTTACTTCTCTGAAAAAACATTAAGAACAGTACTTGAAACACATGGTTTTGACGTCATTGAGATAAATAGTATTTGGCACGATTACATTTTGTCTGCGCAAGTCAAAAAAAGATCTGCCCTAAAAATAAGTAGCTTTACGACAAAACAAAATAAAATCGTTAATGAATTAAGAAATTATGTAAATAAATTCAAAAAAAATGAAGTAATTATTTGGGGGGCGGGACATCAAGCACTTGCTGTCATATCAATTGCCAATTTAAATTCAAAAGTAAGTCACGTAGTGGATTCAGCTAAATTTAAACAAAATAAATATACGCCTGGAACGCATTTATTAATAAAAGACCCTCAATCCATTCATCAGGACTTGCCAAAAGCCATAATAGTAATGGCGGCAGCTTATTCTGATGAGGTTGCAAAGACTCTCAGTAGTCAATATCCAGAAGTTAAAAATATTGCAATACTTAGAGAGTATGGATTAGAGGTAATAAATGACAAATAAAGATTTGTCATATTTGCTTGATGAGGCACTCAAACATATACCCAATTCAAAGACGGGGCTTCCGCAAGAGGCTTTCTATTTTGTCAGCCAATTGACGCCAATGATTAATGTTGACTTGCTTGTTAAAAACAAACTAGGACAAACATTATTGACATGGCGTGACGATAAATTTTACGGGCCGGCCTGGCACATACCAGGGGGCATAATAAGATTTAAAGAAAAAATTGAAGATCGAATTAATAAAGTTGCAGAAAATG
>JBBAON010000018.1:11061-32740 GCA_040401435.1 Candidatus Methylopumilus sp. | reverse complement strand
GCTAAATAGCCCTTGGAACGAATACAGGCACTGTTGTTAACGCTTCCTTCACAACTAGCGATTGCCGCTAATCGACCAACCTCAAATTGCTCACCTAAGATAAAGGCAGAAACCAGAATAACCAAGGGCAGAATAAGCCAAAGCAGGAGCTTTTTAGCCAACTGTATTAAGGATTCAAGCTTTTCATTCATAACTTTTACTTTCCAATTAATAGCATATCAATGTTGCTCAGCCTTCTTTGGGGCACTTTGTACGAAATCACCTGGTAACTTTCGCCAATTCGCAATAGGCTCCTTATTATGCAACTTTGCATACACTTGAATAATTCTAGGGTCTGCAGGATTCAGATTATCCTTCATTGCGGTATACATCCTTGCGCCAGAAATTTGGTTGCCCTGCTCAATATAGGCATTAGCAGCATTGTAGAAATACATGGCCGCCTTTTCTTGTTGCGGGTTACCAACTATTGTCGTTAGATAAAGATTGCCTAAATATTCGCATGCGCTGGGATTTTGAACTTTAGCGGGTACTAAAAAGTACTTTTCTGCTAATAAATATTGTTTTTTAGCATAACGACGAAAAACGGTATTGGTTAGGATGAAATCGGGATGAGTAACGATCTCAGCTTGACGATCGTAGTACTTCATGCGCTCAAAGGCAATTAAGCCCCGATAATAGTTTGCCTGCACATCCCCCTCTGCTGCTAGGGTATCAAGTTTTTCTAAGATCCCCAAAGCCTCCTTGCTATAACGCAGCACCTCATCCTCTGGCTCAATACATTTGGGGTTCTTTACGCAAGCAATCGCAACGATAGTTTTATCAAAGCTGCGCTTATAGCGTTTATAAAGTTTTTTTGCTTCACTCGTAGGCCCAACAAATGGTTCAGAAGCTCCTTTAGCTTCAGAGCTGCTCTTTTTTTGTACATTTTTGTCTTGAACTCTAGGGTCTGAAGCCGTGCTCACTAAGGGCACAAGTATCATTAAGGTAAGAAGGATTCTAAAGAACGGTGACAAGGCTTTACCTCGCAGGCTTGCCTGTAGCTGGTTTATCTACTTTAGAGGTATCCATTGCTGGGGCTATAGGTGCATCCTTAGATAAAAATTGGGCGGGTGCCCTTAAATTGGCTGGGATTTCTTGCGCCCCTTTTGGCAATTCCTCTTTCTGCCTCTCAATCGGTCTTTGCACCGGCTTTTCTTCTTTCTTAGGCTTTCTATTTAAGAGCGTAATCGAGATACGTCGATTCAAAGGGTCACTTAAATCGGCTGGATTTAAAGGAATGGTATCTGCGAAACCGATAACTTGACCAACATTTGAAGGCGCTAAACCTCCAGCAATCATTTCCCGGCGAGCCACATTAGCACGTTCACTAGAAAGTTCCCAGTTGGTATAGCCAGCTTCACCATTAGAAAATTTTGCAGCGTCCGTATGACCCTCAATACGAATCTTACCGGGATTGTCGTTTAAAGATTTTCCAATCACCCGCAGTAAACGCCTAGCTGCAACACTCGGCACAACGCCACCACTGTTAAATAGTGGCTTCCCTTTTTCATCAACCACCTGAATGCGAAGGCCCTCTGAGGTGATATCCATGAAGAGTTGTCCTTTAATATTTTTTAACTCAGCATCAGCCTCAACACTTTTTTCAATCTCTCCTTTTACCGCTTCATTCTTAGTTCTATCTTTACGGGCATTTTCAACATCAGTAACTGATGAGTCACTGACGCGACGTTGTTCAGTATCGGCATCAGCCTTGGACTCTACTCCAGCAGTTTTAGAAATATTATCGCCACCGCCTTTGATAATGCGGGTAGTCTCACCGGACCCTTGGCCGCCACTCATCGAAACGCGCATCGGATTTTGAAAGTAAGATGAGATGCCAGCCAAGTCACCTGCTGTAGTGGATCCTAAAACCCACATCAGCAGGAAGAAGGCCATCATCGCGGTCACGAAATCGGCGTAGGCAATTTTCCAGGCGCCGCCATGATGACCATGACCACCTTTTTTAACGCGCTTAATGACAATAATTGGCGCGTCGGACTTAGCCATAGTGCTTACTTCCCTTTAGCGGCTTTAGTACCTTCATCCAGCTCAGTAAATGTTGGACGCTGATAAGTAAAAAGTACTTTACGTCCAAATTCTACAGCTGCTGCAGGGGGGAAATTATTTAGGCTCGCAAGCAAAATTGCTTTGATTGCCATAAAGGCTCTCGTTTCAGATTCAGCTTGCTGTTCTAGAACTTTGGCGACTGGTTGCACAAAAGCGTAGGCTAACAAAATACCTAAGAAGGTGCCAACTAGCGCAGCTCCAATGAGCTTACCCAACTCTGCTGGGGGTAAACCAATGGAGCCCATAGTATGAACCACTCCCATCACCGCTGCCACAATACCAAACGCTGGTAGGCCATCACCCACCATCGTCACTGATGCCACGGGTATATGGCTCTCTTGATGATGGACATCTAACTCTTGCTCCATCAAGCTTTCAAGTTGGATTAGATCCAAAGAACCACCAAGCATCATCCGCAAGTAGTCAGTAATAAAATCGACTAAATGGTGATCCTTCAAAATGTCCGGATAAGCTTCAAAAAGCGGGCTAGATTCAGGTTCCTCGATATCACCTTCTAGGGACATCAAACCGTCACGTTTCACTTTTTGCAAAATCTCAAACATGAGGCACAGTAAATCTAAGTGTTTTTTCTTTTGGTCACCAGCGCCTTTGAACGCACCCCCTAAGGCTCCTAAGGTTTTCTTCAGATTAATGATGGTATTTGAAGCAATCATCGTGCCGACAGCTGCGCCAACAATCGTCAAGACCTCGGTAGGTTGCCATAACACCATCAGGTGTCCACCATGCAGAGCATAGCCCCCTAGGGCACACCCCATCGCAATAATCCAGCCTAATGGAATATTCATACTTCTATTTACTCAATCTAAAGTTTTGAAAATAAGTTGCTTTGCTGTAGTCTAGCAAACATTGCTTGAGCAGCGTTTAATAAGGTCTGGGATCTAGTAAAAGCTGCCGTAGCCTCAGCCATATCGGTATCTAAAAGTGCTGAGGATGCTGCTTTTAATTCAGTTCTAACAGCAATTACCGTCTCTTGAGCGTTATCGACCTGATTTGAAATACCTCCGCTGGTCTGTTGCGCCTGCATTAACTGCGTATACGAGGCATCCAATCCACTTGATACCTCTGCTCCAGTCATGGTTATTGGACCGCCCACAGATTTTTCTGTCAAATAGGTTACAAAAGCGTCTATGTTTAGATAAATATCGGAATTTTCCGAATCTGCCAATGAGCTATTTGCGCCAAAAGCACCCTCAAAAGCAATACCAGAGTCCACCGTAACCCCCGGCTCAATTTGAACACTATTTACCTCATCGGGAAAGATTGAGTGACCCGTTGAGTCTTTAGCCGTCATTTGACTGTGAATAGCATCTCTTATTTGCCCAGCTTCAATAGCCAATGCTGCAAAATTAGACTCGTTTAGGGAGCCATTTTGGGACTGAATAAATCTCGTTTTAAGCTGGGTAAGTTGGTTTAGGATGCTATCCATTTGAGATTGTGCATTATTGTGATTGTGCGTTGCAATTGCCTGATTGGATTTGAACATCTGAAGCCGCGATATATCAAAATCTAACTCAACTCCTCTTGAGATAGCGTAGACATTATCCGAGGCTTTGGTGTAATTCTTACCAGAACTGATTCTTTGTTGCCACGCAGTTGCGTCATTCAGGGCAGTATTCATAGAATCAACGCCAGCATTGATGACTTGGTTTGAGCTTATTCGAATAGACATTATTTATCCTAATTCATAATTGATAAAAGGGCGGTAAACATTTGATTGTCTACTTGAAGCACTTTTGTAGAGGCCGAATAGAGCTGTTGATACTTTAATAAATTTGCTGCCTCTTCATCCAAGTTAACACCTGAAATTGAATCTCGTTCATCAGTTAAAGTTTTTAGAACAGCTTGATCAGCCTTTTGACTACTCCTCCATGAGGCAACTTGAACCCCGACATCACTTACCAAGCTAGCGGTAGTATTTGCAAATATTGAAATTGTATTGGAGGTTGTATTGGCCATAGCCGAAGTGATAATAGGATCTCCAGAATCATCATCAAAATATGTTGATGGATCTTTAGGGGCTATGGATATAAAATTGCTGGCAATCAGCCCTACTGAAGTCATAGAGTTACTGGAATCAGCTAGTAAAGTATATAGAGAGGACATATCTGAGGCAGAACTCATGCTTGGAATATTGGTCGTATGATCAGTGGCAAGATCAAAATAGGTATCTGATCCCACCTCAAATCCAAAAAGCCCTACACCCGAGCTAGCACTAGCTGTTGCTGTGTTCGCAACCTTTACTAATCCAATAGCCAAAGCATCTAAACGCTGATTAATTTTTGGTACAAAGCTATTAACCAACTCAAATAAGGCTCCAGCCTGTCCACCCTCTAGATCCTGAATACTCAATATGGTTGAATCATTAGTACCACTTTGCAAAGAATATGTACCGCTACTATTGATTATCAGTTTATTGGCAATGGCCCCTTCTACTAAGGGCATGCCACCGACTAATTGCGTAACCGTACCATCCCCGTTAATCAGCGTTTGTCCACCTACTAATTTTTGTAATTGTGAACTTAATCGATCACGCTCATCCAGTAAATCAGCAGATGGTGTTGCATTTCCTGCGCTAGTGCTCTCAATAATTTTTTGATTAATTTGTGCTAGGGCTGGCAAGAGTGTATTGACTTGTTCCGCAGTATCAGATAATCCTTTTTCAGCGTCATCCTCTATTTGCGAAACCAAGCTTGTCATTCCAGTCATACGCTGTGCAACATCATTTGCTGCTGCGGTAATCGCCGCCGCCTGTGATTTACTTGTTGGATCTGCTGCGTAAGTCCCCATAGCATTAAAAAAGTTACTAATGGCTGAATTTAATCCAGTAGAAGTGCCAGATACCAAGGTGTCAATCGATTGCGTGTATTGCACCAATGTGTCGGAGTAGCTAGACTTTGCCTGTTGATTCAGTAACTGTCCATTTACTAAAGCTGAATATTGACGTGTAAAACCACCAACCGCGAAGCTTGTGCCATTTAGCATCAAGTTATTCGGCGCCATTGCATTAATAGTTGCTACTGCAGATCGGCGAGTAAAACCATCTACTGAAGCTCCAGCGACGTTTTGCGAGGTAATTAAGACTCCTGCCTGCGCTATGTTTAGCGCAGCCATTGCTGAATCGGTGATTGAATAGACGCCCATATAATTTCCTTATTAAGGAGCACTCCCAAAGCCATTTGGTCTTTGCAAAGACTGCAATGTTTGTGCTGTAACTGGAACTGAGCGAGGAGTGTCTAATGGTTTTACGGCTACTATTTCATTTCCGCTTAGCTTTCCTGCATTAGCCTGCGCAATTAGCTGTTCTGCCATCTTATTTCCAAATCCAATGCCTGGTCCTTTTGAGAGCATATCGGCTACATGGTCGTCCATTATTTCTAAGTAAGATTTTGAGGTATTACTCTGCCCATCCATTCCGTTTAAACTCGTATTGCGGGCGGAACTGAGCATCTGTCTAATTAAAGTGCGCTCAAAACCCTGTGCAGCCTGCTTTAATTTAGCCTCATCGGTTAAATTAGTTGACGTGGTTTTAGTAGCTGCACCTTGCAAAAGTCTAGCTACATCATGGTTAATTGAAGGTGTTAATTGATTAATGTCCACTAAATCACCTCTAATTCTGCCCGCAAGGCACCAGCAGCTCTCAGTGATTGCAAAATTGATATTAAGTCCTGCGGGGTGGCACCCATCATATTTAGAGCTTTGACCACTTGGTCTAAAGAAGCGCCGCCTGGAACTGAAATTAAACTATTTTCTTTGCCACTATCGCTAATGGTTGCAGTATCTTCGGTGGCGGTTGTTGTCTGGCCACGGCTAAAAGGCAATGGCTGACTAACCGTTGGTGACTGCTGTATTTTGACGGTTAAATTTCCATGGGCAACGGCAGAGGGTGATAGTCGAACTGCTTGATTCATCACCACAGATCCTGTTCGCGAATTCAATATCACTCGTGCAGGTTGGTTGCCCATCAATACATCTAAATCTTGTAATGCTGCCATAAATGCTGTTCTTTTTAATGGCTCCGTTGGCACTCGCACATTCAGTGATCGAGCGTCAATTGGCAATGCTGTGCCAATACCAAAACGACGACCAATTGTCTCAGCTGTTCTTTGCATCAATGAAAAATCAGCTTGACGCAAATCGAGCTGGACAAACTCATCCACCAGGAGTGCTGGTACGGCTCTCTCTACAATACCACCAGAAGGAATTCTTCCGGCAGATAGATGATTAACAGAAGTTGAAGCCCCACCGCTTGCAGCCCTTGAGCCTCCGATTACAACATTACCTTGAGCCTGTGCATAAACCTGGCCATCAGCAGCCTTCAGTGGCGTCATCACTAAAGTTCCGCCCTTCAAGCTAGTGGAATTACCCAAAGAAGAGACTGTGACATCTAACTGCTGACCGGGCCTAGAAAGTGCTGGAAAGTCTGCAGTTACCATCACTGCTGCCGTATTACGAAGCTGAGTTTGGTTCCCTGTTGATGGCAAAGTAACACCTAATACCCCAATCATTTGCAAAACACTTTGGAGGGTAAATGGCGTCTGGGTTGTTTGGTCGCCAGTTCCATCCAGACCAACTACTAAACCGTATCCCACTAGTTGGTTTGATCTTTGCCCAGCGATATCAGTAAAATCTTTGATACGATCAGCAAAGCAGAGGCCATTAAAACAACCTAGACTTACTAAAATCAGTAAGCCCTTTGTCCATCGCGAAGCTAGATTATCTATCTTCATTAGAACGGTGCTAACTTCAGCATTAAACGGGTAAACCAACCGGTACCTTGGGTGTCATCTGTTGCACCACGGCCGCGGTATTCTATTCGGGCATCAGCCACTTGCTGTGATGAGACTTGGTTAAACACCAGCGTATTAGGATTAACTATACCGCCAAAGCGAATGATTTCCTCTTCATTACTCACAGCAACTTGTTTTTCGCCAGCAACGACTAAGTTTCCATTGGATAAAATCTCTACTACGGTGACAGTAATCGTTCCGGCAAAGGTATTACTTGCGGCACTAGAGCCAGTACCCTCGCTCTTAATATCTCCAGTTCCACTAAAGTTTGCGGCGTTAGCAATGCTAAACATGGCTCCATTAAAAGTGGGGCTATTATTTCCAAAAGTTGATGTACCGTTTGCTTTTCGTGCGGCCGCCATCCCAGAATTTTTCGCTGCACTGGTTGTCTCATTTAGCACTACTGTGAGAGTGTCGCCTACGTTTCTTGCGCGACGATCCTCAAAAAGTGGTCGATGACTCACTGCATTAATATAGGGTCCACCTGAATTAGCCGGATATAAGCTTCCCATATTCGCAGAGGTTTCCTGAATCGGACGTGGCCTTGCAGTAGTAGGAGTGGATAATAAAGAAGGGCGATCTGCACTAGCACAAGCGCCTAGTAAGATGGCGCTTATGGCACTCACAAAGACACATTGTAATGATCTACTGAGTTTCATCATCATTGACCTAAATTAGAGACGCGCTGCAAAATTTGATCAGAGGCAGATATGGCTCTCGTATTAATCTCATAAGCTCGCTGCGCTGCAATTAAATTCACCAGTTCTTCAGCCACATTCACATTAGATTGCTCAATGTAATACTGATTCATCGTGCCCATACCATTTAACCCTGGCAATCCATTCGTTGCATTACCGGAGGCTGGTGATGCTATGTAGTTTCCCCCACCAAGCGCAACTAATCCCGCAGGATTAATAAAGTTAGCCATCGATAATTGACCAACTGTCGTCACGTTTCCGTTTTGATCCGAAGCTGACACTTGCCCTGAAAGGCTAATCGTAATACCTGTTGCGGTAATCGGAATAGTCAAACCAGGTGAAACGACATTTCCAGATGATGTGACAATTTGCCCGGTAGCACTTTTACTAAATTGTCCATTGCGAGTGTAAGCAGTAGTTCCATCAGCAAGCGCAATTTGAAAAAATCCATTTCCATTAATAGCAAGGTCTAATTGATTACCTGTTTGAAATAATGTACCTTGTATATTATTTCGCTCAGTAGAAGTAATCGCCGATCCTGATCCAACCTGTAGTCCAGTTGGCAAAAGGTTTTGTGCATTCGCTGCAGAACCAGCAGCACGAATAGTTGTGTAGAGCAAATCCTGAAATAGTGGCTGTACTCTCTTAAATGCGGTTGTCGATGAGTTAGCAAGATTATTTGCAATCGTATCTAAATTCATCTGCTGGGCATCCATGCCCGTTTTAGCTATCCATAATGAACGTAACATTTTTTATCTTTCTTGTATTAGCTACGTGATAGCGATAAGAGCGTGGTAGCAGATCTAGCATTTTGATCAGCTAATGTGATTGAGCGGGTATTTAAATCAAACATTCGACTTTGGCCAATCATTTGCACCATTGCCAACGTTGGATTTACATTGCTTAACTCATAAGCTCCCTGTACTACTTTGACACGTGAATCTGAAGCCGCTTGCTCTCCTGGTAGGTCAAACAAGCCATCTTCTGCGCGCACTAAATTGTTGGTGTTTGGGTTTACTAGTTTTAGCTTGCCCACTTGATTGAGGTACTGCGTTCCAGGTACTTGGGTATAAATTGCGCCATCTTCTGCAATTTGCAACGTTGAGCCAGTTGGAATTGTGATACTACCCCCATCACCGACCACCGGTATATCCTTACCAACACTCAAAATTCCTTGATCATTCACCATGAACTTACCAGCCCGGGTATAAGCCTCTTTGCCATCCGGCCTTCTCACTGCAAAAAATCCATCGCCTTTGATGGCAACATCTAGTGGATTGGAGGTGGTTTGTATCTGCCCGCCTGTAAAGTTGCTCCCCGGGGTGCTCTCAACAGAAAACACTCTTGTATCTGCGCCATTTCCTGTAAACGGTTCGCCATCACCTTTTAGGGGCACGGCGCGAAATGCGCTTATCACCTCTCTAAAACCGGGCGTTAAACTATTCGCCAGATTATTGGAGGTAACAGCCAACTGGTTTGTTGAAGCTGTCGCCCCCGTCATGGAAGTGTAGGCGTATCGATTAATCATAATTTAGGACGTACTGCTTATCGACCCATATTAATTGCATCATCAATCAGTGTTGATGCCTGCAGTTTTAATGCTTGTGATGTGGCTGAATACTGTCTTTGCAACACCATGAGCTGAACTAGCTGAGACGTTAGATCCACATTTGATGCCTCTAGTGCCTTAGATCGTACCTGCCCCAATAAACCGCTTCCAGGCGCACTCAAAATTGGCTCGCCAGATGTGTCTGTTGCTGTAAATGTATTACTACCATTTGGCATCAAGCCATCAAGATTATTAAATTGCGCCAGTATTAATTGCCCTTTGACAAGAGTTTCACCATTGTCATAGGTTGCAATTAACTTTCCATCACTATCAATTGCATAACTAGATAAATTTGATACGGTATGACCATCTTGACTATTTGCATATGTTTGAGAAGGAGCAGTAAGCGCTGACATATCGTCACTAGTAATCGTAAATTGCATAATTCCGTAATCATCTGTACGCCCGTAATCACCAGCGACGCTAGAACTTAATGCATTTATGTAAAGACTTGTGGATGCGTCATTTTCAGGCGTTCCGTCAGAACCCAATTGCAGGGTATCAATATTTTTACCCCCCATAAAGGCCATAGTACCAATGGACATTTGCTGAGTGTAGGTTGAAAGATCGCTTTGCTGTATAAAATCTACATCACCATCAGTATCTGGGTCGTGGCCGACCTTATTTCCATCAATCGTTGCATACACTTCAAAGCGATCGACGTTTGCTGTATATCTTGGGGTAGTTGTATAAACACCACCTGCCACTACACCTGCTCTCGTTTGCGTAATCGGAACATGGGTTCCGTCAGATAATGTCAGATCATAGGTTGATCCAATTGTATTTAATGTACCCCCTGTCAAGGTTTTCACAGCTCCAGTAATTGTTACGTCTTCAGTATTAATCGATTCTCCACTGCCAAGCGCTCTCGCACCTGATGTAGTGACATACTTTTTATCCTCGCCTTTGTAGGTACTTGCGATTAAAGCTAACTGCTCATTATCTGGACAAGTTATTGACTGAGTTGGATTATAGGAATAGCTGCCATCATCGTCTAGTTCTAATATTAATTCCTGGGATGAGACTTGCTTATAGTACAAAGCTAATATATGTGCGGTACCATTTTGGTCGTATAAAGTTTGCGATGTGGCTTGGCTGTAGGTACTGCTATTCGTTGGACTAAAGGCGTAATCTAATGCACCATTCCTGGTATCTAAGTTCATAGCCATTACGGAATTTTGAGTAGGTTGCGATGGCAGGGGGGTTTGATCCAAAGTCATCACTGATTTTGCACCAGCAATAATATTTCCAGATTCATCTGATGGGTAGCCTACTACTAACAAGCCACTAGGATTGACCATTCGGTTTTCACTATCCGTCCCGAATTGTCCATTGCGGGTATATTCAAACTTACTAGGACTTTCGGTCGGAACAGTTCCGACAACATCTTTTGCTAGCATGAACATACCAGGGCCAGTAATCGCTAAATCCAATGGATTTTGTGTAGATGTTACCGATCCATAGGATTGATCTCTTCTAATGGCCTGTTGTTGAGAGCCCATACCAACTCGATCTTTTGCCTGTGCATCATTTGCCTTGAAATACATATCAGCAAATACAAACTGTCCGTTTTTATATCCAACCGTTTGTGCATTAGCGATGTTATTACTGACAACGTCAATTGCTTGTGAAGTTGTTGTTAAGCCTGCTAATCCGATTCCATATCCCATTTTTGACTCCTTATCGTAATTTCTTTATTGATTTAATTGACCCATTGCTGGATTGTTGATGCGTTAATCTGTCTTCCATCTTGCAAGGTGAGCAGCGTTTCACCTTTAGTACCCTTAGTTACAGCAGCTACAGGGGATGCTACATATGCAGTTAGAGACTCAGTTCCACCTGCAGTATTTGTTCCGCTAATACTTATGCTATATGTACCTGCGGTGACCGCATTCCCATCAGCATCCGTGCCATCCCATGCAAAATTTCTCATTCCAGCAACTACAGCTCCAAGACTTGCGCTATTAATTATGTTGCCACTGGCATCTTTAATTGTTGCCACTGCTGAACTCATCGGATTTGCAGCATTTGCACCCAAGATCACTGGGCTAGCTCCATCAAACGAGATGGTATTTCCTGCTACTGCTGGACTATGCCCTATGAGCGAAGCTTGATTCATAAAGTCAACACTCTGCATTTGCTTGAGCATTGCCGTCATTGAGGTATTCATATTGCTCATACTTGTAACCATATTGAGCTGAGACATTTGCGCTGTCATAGTTGAAGCATCCATCGGCGCCATTGGGTCTTGATTTTGAATCTGCGCTATCAGCAACTTCAAAAAATTCTGAGTTTCATCATTCGCCGATGTTCCAATCGAGGATGAAGTTGTAGCCGTACTCTTAGCTACGGCTTGATCGTATACGGGGATGTTGCTCATTGGACCGGTTGTTGTCATGTCTTTAGTTCTTTATCTGTTCAAAAAATTTAGCGACCTAAATCTAAGGTCTTTAACATCAATTGACGTGAAACATTCATCGCTTCAATATTCATTTGATAAGAGCGCGATGCTGAAATCATATTGACCATCTCTTCGACTGGGTTCACGTTGGGCATCTCCACATAGCCTGCAGCATTAGCCTTAGGGTGCCCTGGCCGATACTCCATTCGCAGTGGTGCATCGCTCTCCACAATACTTCTTACTGCAACGCCTGACCCGGGGGAGCCCGGCTTCATCAAGGCGCTAAATTCAACCTGCCTAGCTCTATAAGGTCGACCATCTGGACCGGCTACACTTTCTGCATTAGCAATATTGGAGGCGGTCACATTCAAGCGCATCGCTTGCGCTGTAAGGCCAGAAGCCCCAATATCATAAGCAGAAAATAAACTCATGAGGACTGCCCTGTAATGGCAGATAAGCGACTACGCAGAGTGCCACCTAAGAAACTGAGCGCTGCCTCGGTGAATACGGAGTTTTTCGTAAATTCACTCAGTTCCACATCACTATCAACTGTGTTTTCATCTTTTGACGGCTGATTTGGCACTCTATAGAGCAGACGTGGATCATCTTTACTATTTTTACCCTCAATATGTCCGGCATGAGTTGTCGCCATGGACACGCCCGTTGTAGGTAAATTACCCTCTAATTGCGCCTTCAATACGTCAGCAAAACGTATATCCCTAGCCTTAAAGCCAGGAGTATCCGAGTTTGCCAAGTTGTTACTCAAGATTTGCTGGCGAAAAGTACGCAATTTCAGCGCGGTTTCACCAAACATTAATGAGTCGTATTGCGGCACTGCATTCATTTCATCTCCTCCCAAATTGGGAATGATCTAAACCGAGGGGAAAGTCCTCAAGAAGAAATATGCAAGGAGCGTGCCAGTTTTAGAAAAAGACGAATATATGCCCACTCTTTCGGGCAAGAACTAGATTAATTAGGAGGAAAGGCTATAAAAAAGGTAAAAATTGCCTATTAAATGGGCTTTTTGGCAATAATTACCCGATTACCTGGCAGGCTGCCGTGAAAATACCTGAAAAATTTGGAGGCTTATCTCAATTGCGCCATCAGTTCGAGTTCGACTCTTTTTAGGACGCTTGACCAATCTCCCAATTGATCCTGTCTAAAAATTTTAATTGTTGGGTACCAAGGTGAAGACTCGGTATCCATAAACCAACGCCAATCAGCATTTTCACTTAGCAGTAGCCATGCCCTCTTGCCCATTGCACCGGCAAGATGTGCGATGCTAGTATCCACAGTAATGACTAGGTCCAAGCAGTCAATCAATGCAGCAGTTTCATTAAAATCAGTCAGATAACTTGCATAATTTGAAATAAAGACATTTCTTTCTAGCACCTTCAAGTCAAAATCACTTAATTCCTTCTGCAGGCTTACATACTGCAAATTGCCAGGCAAGAATGAAATCATCTGCAGCAAGGGAACACTCCTCTTGGCATTTTCTTTAAATAAAGTATTTCCACTCCAAACTAATCCAATTAGGGGTTTTCGCTTTGGACTAAGTCTATTTTTCCATTCCGATACTTTAATCGGATCACTAAAAATGTAAGGATTATCAGCGTTAATATCAACGTATTTTTCTTGTAAAATGAATGGGAGGCTTAGTAGTGAACTTTTATAGTCGCACCCTGGTAATACCCCTTCAATACTGACTATATTCCATAAGGGCTTTGATGCAGACAATAAGTCAACTAAAGACTTTTGAACTGCAACAGTTACACGAGCATTCAGATTGAAAATCTTTTTTACATAGCGGTAAAAAAGAATTGTGTCGCCTACGCCTTGCTCACTAATAAGTAAAACAGACTTATTTGTCAATCCACCTATATTAATGAAATTATTTTGAAGCTCTTGTCTCACCGGAGGAAAACTAGGGCTACCTTTTAATCTACTTTCGTATAGCGGCCACCCCTCTTCAAAATTGCCCAATTTTAATAAAATGAGGCCCTTGTTCCATAAAGCCTCAGAATAATCAGACTTGAGCTTGATAGCCTGATCAAAACTATTAATAGCCTCATCAAAATACTTTTGCTCGACTTGAGCAAGGCCGCGATTATTGAAAGCCTCTGCAAAATCTCTATTTAAATCAACTGCCTGATCAAAGCTATTAATAGCGCTATCAAAATGCTTCTTCTCTAATTGAGCAAGGCCTCGATAATAAAAACTCTTTGAGTCTTGGGGGTTGAGCTTTATTGCCTGATCAAAGCTATTGATAGCACTATCAAAATACTTCTTTTCTAATTGGGCAAGACCTCGTTTCGTATAATAAAGTGCAGTTGAAGGACTTAGGGATATTGCTAAATCAAAACTTGCTATTGATTCATCTAGCAATCCCTCTTGATGAAGTGCACACCCAAGATTTGCATGGAATTCAAATACATTATTATCGTTTGACGCTAAAATCGCTTTATTGATAAGATCTATAGCTTGTGGATATTCTTTTTTTTGCAAAGCGATGAGGCCCAGTAAATTCATGGCATCAGTATGCCCTGGGTCTTTAATCAGAATTTTTTCATAAATTAGACTGGCTTCCTCAAGCATCCCATTTTTATGGAATGCTATGGCCATATCAACCAAATCAAATACTTGGCAATTGCCATTTAACTCAGAAGCAATTCGCTCAGAAAGAATAATAGTTCCGTTGGATTGATTCGAAATTTTTTTTATTTGACTCATATTTTTAAAAATTTTTTGAGTAGTCAAATGCTACTTAGTTTCTTTAACCAATCTGTCGCCCTTTGGCTGCAATGGTCTCGCATTCATCGGATACATGCGATCAAAATTCTTTACCTGCTCCTCACTGACATAAATAGGATTTTTCAGAACGAGCCAATGAACATTTTCACTACATGGTGGTGTTGTTAATGACCCCATGTAAGTGAAGTAGCTTTTATCTGCTGGCAACATTTGATTGATATCAATCATGACTCCAGGCGTCTCATTCTTACCCTTAACTAGTGGGACATTATTCCAAAGGGTATTGATGAAAGAATTCTCTTTAACAGAATCATCACCCCACCAATATTTTCTAGAGCTAGCTGGTTTAATAGTACTCATTAAGACCGCAACAACCGCTAAATCTCCATCATGGTGCTGGTGTACTAGGTGCGCAACCATATCTGTGCGCTCACCATTGATAGCTTCTTCACTAGGCTTGTGAAAGTGGAATTGAACTAACCGATATTGCCTTCCATCAACCATCAGATTACTACCTTCACCGTAGTTCACCATGATGGTATGTCCATTATCAATAATCGATAATGGCGATGGTCTATAAATAAATTCGATAGGATTTAATTGCGCTTTGACAGCTCGGTCAATATTGATATTGATCGGCGATTGACTCTTTCCCTTGAGGCAGGCCAGATTATCTTTACTTAAATTACCCCAGTTTTCTGGGCCCTCAGGTCCATCAAAATACGACCAATGATGAACATGTACCTCTTTTTCAGCAGGCTTAGCAAGCGCTTTAACTGCAGGCTTACTTTTTGCTTCTTTCGTAGCAGCGGCAGAGCCACTAACAGGCAGGTCGCTAGTGCGAATAACAATATCGCCCGATCCTTTGCTGATTTTATTGGTAAGCGCCTTACTCATCTCATCATCACTAGACAGGGCTGGTGATACTGTTACTTTGGCTTTATCGGCCACCTTATCCGGCACATTCACTGCTGAAGCAGGATCAGATGCCATTACCGGCTGTAAAGCCGATAGAAAAAGGATGGTAAGCGCTGCCATAGCAAAGGAGTTGAGGATTCTATTCATCATGTGACCGCTTACGGCAATATTTGCGATTTCGTTTAAGAAATATCTACAAATATATTTCTAGTTGATGAATCTTTTACTCTAAAAGAGCCTCAATGGCGTCTTTATTAGCGCCTTATTACTTATTTACGCCTACTTCTTGGTCGGCTTTTTAGTGGGAGTTATAGCCATGCTATTTGACCCTGTATTACTATTAGCAGAAGATGGTAGGGGGTCTATCTGAGGTGGGCGGCTATTATTAAACATCCACTCACACTTCATTAGCCCGGCACTTTCTTGACGGCTATCAAGCGGTGTTGACTGCTTTAATGCCACCTCAAGAGCCGCATCAGTTGGTGGTGGCGTCAAATCATTGCTTGTATACCACTTCAAAAAACGTTGGTACAAACCTGGCGCAGGCATCTTACCAGGATCGGCGTAATAGTTTGAGCTACAAATTTGCAATCTTCTTTCGATTTCACTGGCTGGCAGGTAAAAGCCCTCCATCAATAAATTAGCTACCTTGCCGTTACAACGTGCCCAACTAGCGAGTTCAATTTTGGCACCAGTAGTATTAGATGCTGGTTTTTCCATTAACAGTGCATCAATTTCACATTGCATTCGTTGGCCACGAATTTGTAGCCTCTTACAAATCTCAGACTCCTTTTCACCGTAAGGGTCAGCCTTCTGAGTACTTGCCGGAAACGGAAACTGCCTATCACAATCATCCGCTCCATTAAAGCTTTGATTGAGTGAATTTTGCCTAATCGCTGACTGCTCTTTTGGACTAATTACTATCTCAATTGAGCCTGTTTGCAAGGTTGATAGATCAGATAAATCAACGCTCTGACAGCTGGCAGAAAAGCTAGCAATAATTAATAAAACCCCGCCTATAGATTTGAACGGGAATTTGAGTTCTAATTTATCTTCCATTAGGCATCTCCAAACCTTGGCGAATAAGTTGCAAAGGATTTTCAAGGGAGCGCTCTAAAATAAATTGTAGGTCGGGCAAGATCATAAAGATGACTAAAAAAGCTAGGGGTATGCTTACTGCAAACCCCACAGAAAATAAATTCATTTGTGGGCTAGTTCTTCCTAAAAACGCTTGAATTAAATTAAACATCATATAAACCAGCAGTACTGGCATCGACAATATTAATCCTAAACGAAATGATGCGGAAAATAAATCTATCAATCCTTTAGATGTCCAAGATTGCGGCCAAACGCCTAATGGTACTGTTTTAAAACTACTCAAGACTAAATCAATTAAAACTAAATGAATATTTAAAGTAAAGGCTAGTGCTAAGACAACTATACCCATAAACTGTGAAACCAAACCAGAAGCTAATGTGGGATCCCAAAAGTTAGTGGAGGCAAAACTAAAGCCTGCCAAAAAAGAGAGTACTTCTGCTGCGATATCAATCACCATAAACGCTATTCTCACTGTAAATCCAATGAAGGCGCCAATAGCTAACTCAATTACCGAGGCAAAAAAAGTAATGCTTCCTGGGTATGGAATTTTTTCAGTCCCTAATAGTGGCAAAAGATAAATACCGAATGCCAAAGCAATGAATAAACGAAATTGCAATGGTATTGTTCGTAAGGCAAACATGGGGGCAGTTAAAAGTAATCCAAAAACTCTTAATGAGGCAAACATAAAGATCGCCATGTATTGCTCAATTTGCATGCTGCTGATGGTCAACATAAATTAATTGACTAGGCCTGGTATACGAGCAAAGAGCTCTCTCATATAGTCTGTAAACAATGATAGAGTGACCGGCCCAGCAATGATAACAACGGCAGCAAATACAATTAGCTTTGGAATGAATGCAACCGTTGACTCATTAACAGAGGTGGCTGCTTGCAAAATACCAATGATCAATCCTACAACCAATAGTGCCATTAGTACTGGCCCTGCTAAAACTGCTACCATCCTCAAGGCCTGATATACCAAATCGAGAATGGTCCCACTCTCCATAGCAATTAGTTAATATAACTTTGGACTAATGAGGTCGAGAGTAAGACCCAGCCATCTGCCAAGGTAAATACAATCAACTTCAGGGGCAATGAAAACATCATTGGCGAAACCATCACCATACCAAGAGAGGTTAAGATACTAGCAACTGCAAAATCAATTACCAAGAATGGCAGGAAGATAATGAAGCCAATTAAAAAACCTGTCTTAATTTCTGAAATTGCAAATGCGGGAATTAAGACCGTGAACGGAACATCCTCACGCGCTTCAATTTCTTTACCGTACAACTTGACGAATAAATTCAAATCGTCTTTGCGTGTTTGTTTCAGCATAAACTCTTTTAACGGCTTTGATCCAATTTCTATCGCCTGGGGAAAAGCCAGCTTACCTACAGAATATGGTTGATAAGCATTTTTATACATTGAATCAAATACTGGATTCATAATGAATAAGGTTAGAAATAAGGAGAGACCTATTAATACAATATTCGGCGGCATGGTCGTTAATCCAAGAGCCTGACGTAACAAGGAAAATACAATCAAAATCCTTGTAAAGCTGGTCATTAAAATCAAAGCTGCAGGCAAAAAACTCAACGCGGTGAGGGCTAACACCGTTTCAACTGGTACTGAGTAAGACGTACCACCACCAACCTGCTTTGCAGTTACTAGCGGCAAGGTTTGACTCCACGCTATGAATGGGAAAAATCCGAGTAGTCCGATTACCCCCGTGATGTAAAAGGTAATCATATTTTTCAACTGATTTTCCTTTTGACCAAAGCACGTAACTGGTTTGCAAAATCAACGTTACTAGGCTGTGGCTTTAAGTGGGCGACATCCTCTGGATCTAATTCGGTCAACAGATTAATTTGAGTCGGGGTATGCCCGATCACCAAGATACGATTGAGTACATTGACAATAATCACACGCTCTCTTGGACCTAAAGCCTGTTGAGCCAAAATCATTACATGCGGATTACTTGCGCGTACTGCAGAATCACGCTTTACTAAATAGGCAACGACCCATATGAGTGCGGCAGCAAGTGCCAGCCAGATGAACGAGAAAAGCAACATGCCTCCAACTGAGGTGCCCATTTAAAATCAACGATTAATTTTACGCAGACGCTCTGCGGGAGTCACAATATCCGTCAAGCGGATGCCATAACGATCATTCACGATAACTACTTCACCTTGAGCTACTAGACAACCATTCACCACCACTTCTAGAGGCTCTCCAGCTAAAATATCTAACTCGATCACAGATCCATATGTGAGATTCAAGAGATTACGAATTTGCATTTTTGCGCGTCCAAGCTCGACTGTAACTTGAACTGGTACATCCATAACCAAATCTATATCATTAAAGTCAGCGCCAGATTTAGCGCCATCTTCTAAGTTATTAAATGTGGCCTTGCGAAGGGAACCAGAAACATCGGCACTCGTTAGTGTTTTCGCTAAATCATTATCATTTTCAGCCATTTTGATCCTCCTTTGTCTCTTCCAAGCCTGCTTGATGCTTGGGTTCATTAGGCTCTAGTGCATCCGCAAGCTGGTCTATTGTATCGCCTGAGACTTGCTTTTTATTAATTTCAGAAGCTGGCATCGGTGCAAGAGCATGAGGTTTTTCCCCTGACTGCTCATACAACTCTCCTTTTTCCGCACTTCGCATCATGCTTGGGCCCAAGCGCGCCTTTTCTAGGGGACTTTTGAGAAACTCTGCAGGATGTTGAATCGTACTCACTTTGACTGAATAGCGACCTTCTTTTACACCGTATTGCCCCTTGATCACAGGTAAGCCATCAACATAGACGGTAACTGGATCATTAATTTCAATGGGAATAATATCTCCCACCGATAGAGATGTAATCTCACGCAATAGCATCTGCTTACGTGCCAATACAGCTACAGCAGTAACTGGAGCCTCGTGAACTTGATCATTTAATAGGTTAGTCCAATGCTCATCAGGTTCACTTGCAAAGCCTTGCATGTTGTTATACAAGATCGCTTTGATAGGCTCCATTACCCAAAATGGAATACAAAGGTCAACATCACCAGGTCTGCCGTTGATCTCAATGGTAAATTTAGAGTGCAGCACCATCTCCCCGGGGGAGGTAATCTTAGCAAATCCAAAATTCGTCTCTTGGCGCATGAAATCAAACTTAATTTCATAAACCGCTTTCCAAGCCTTCTCATAGTCGTTCAGTAGTGCGTCAACTAGACGACGAATGATGCGCAACTCAGTAGGGGTGTATTCACGCAAATTCAGTCTTGGTGCCAGTCGACCTTCGCCACCAAACATATTGTCAATCGCGATATAGACAACGCCAGGGTCAACAATCCAGCATCCTACCCCGCGCAGTGGACGTATGCCAACAATATTAATATTTGTACGCTCAGGAAATTCGGATACAAATTGCTCGTAGCTTTTGACGCTTGGCATATGCATTTGCACCTCAATTGGTGCACGAATCATATTGAACAGGGATAAGCGAACAGCACGACAAAAGCGCTCGTGAATAAGCTCCAATGTCGGCATTCGCCGACGAGCAATAATCTTCGATTTGTCGAACATCGACTGCTGATCTTCAGCCGCAATGTTCATCTCGACATTGATTGCTCCTGTCGCCATATCTTCCTAAGTGGACTATCTAGCTACTATTTTACTG
This sequence comes from Candidatus Methylopumilus sp., assembly GCA_040401435.1. Taxonomy (GTDB): domain Bacteria; phylum Pseudomonadota; class Gammaproteobacteria; order Burkholderiales; family Methylophilaceae; genus Methylopumilus_A. The sequence continues at coordinate 12,687 of JBBAON010000018.1, read as the reverse complement.
CATTACAAAAGTATTGAATAGTACCGCCTGAACAGGTAGATCCATTTCCGTAACATTCCAAAATTCTGCTGCAGCCCTAGCTGCCTCACCAGTAATCTTTTGACCTGAAGAGGTTTCTTTTGGCACAGCACCAATTCTCTCTAAATTTTGAATATCAGCAGTTGATGGTTGTTGCTGGAGTATATAAATAGCAGTTAGCTGCGGCGCAATAATGGAATTAATTACTAAAGCAACCTCACGAGCCATCATTGTTTTGCCCTCTACAGTAGCTAACTCTTGCATTTGGCGTGAGGATAAAACCGTAATAATCTTATCTCTGATAACTGGCAAGAACTTCTTGATCTTATCTTCAGTAGATCCATCGTTTGTTCTGAGAACCATCTTCGTCTGCAAGTAATGCTCTCCACCCCTGCCAGGGAGGTTTACGATCATTTCGTCCAAAGCAATGTAAATCGGAGCGGCATTATCTTTACGCTCCATCAATTGCTTCTTCAGAATATTTTCAGGTCTTTTATCTTCAGCTTCTTGCTGTCTTTTGAGCTCAGCATTATGTTGCATATAAAAATAGCCGCCAACTGCTCCAGCAAGCACCACTAGCAAGCCTATGATTAAAAATAGCATCTTTTTGCTTTTAGGCTTTTCTTCTTCAACCTCTATCTGCTCTACGACAGGTGGGGGTGGTATTCCGCCATTTACATCTAAGGTAGGCTCTACGCGTTCTTCATCAGCCATGCTAATTCCCTTTATATTTCATCATATTAAGCAAACAGATGAACTGTTCCGCTAGCACTCGTATTATGACCCGAACCTATAAGACCTATTGCTGCAAGGTTTTTAGGGCTGGGATTCACGGTCTGCTGATTAGCATAATAGTCCTGACGGGCATTATTAAAGGATTGGCCCGATGCCTGTTGAGACTGGTTACCCTGCCTAAGATCAAGGGAAAGATTGAGACCCATTTGAGCAAACTCTTGCTTTAAGTTTTGGCCGCCCTGATCTAGGCGAGATTTAGTAGCATCGCTCGCTCCTTCAACGATCAAGTGTGCATCGCCATTTTGATTAATATGTAAATCGATTCTGATAGTGCCCTGTTCTGGTGGAGTTAATTCGAACATAATTCGGCCGCCACCAGACTTAGCAGCACTCATGATCTCACTATGTAAGGGGCCACTCACTAGAGAAGCTTCTGTTTGCTTAATTTGAAAATTTTGTAGGGCTTCTGGGGTTTGGCTATCTAAGCGCGCAAGACCACTATATTGAGTGTTTAGGCTATTAAAATCTTGACCGGCTAAATCTTTTGTCTTTTCAAGCTCTCTAGTCTGAAAATCTGACTCAGGGGTAAGGCGGGGCAAGGCATCAAGCCCTTTATTTTCTTTGGATACCTGACCTGCAAATAAAGGCGTCAAAGCATTATCAGAATTCTTCGTGTTTTGAGGACCATTAATCGAGGTATTTTGACGATCACCCCCAGCACTTCGTTCATGAAGATTCTGTGTAGTAAGTTTTTCAGCTGTTCCTGGAGTGAAAGTAGCGGCTGCAATGACAGGTTTAAGGTCTGATGAGGATGCCTGTGGTGTTGCTGGTGTTGCTTGGCTCGCTTGAGCTACTAAACCCTTTAATTGCTCT
>JBBAON010000018.1:0-10961 GCA_040401435.1 Candidatus Methylopumilus sp. | reverse complement strand
TTTAATTGCTCTAGAGCACTGGCTTGGGCAGTCGTGGTTGGTTGCGCTTGCTGCAGCATTTGCATTAATTGAGCTACCTGCGGATTTTGAGTACCTAAATTATTCCCTTGCCCAGCGTCCTTCATTGCTTTTGCAAGCGATTGTGTGATTAATAGGTTTTGCTGGGGATTGATATTTTGACCCTTTAAACCATTAGCGCCAGGCAAATTCAATCCAGCCACTGTCTTACTTGAATCTATGGCATTAACCCCAACGCCGCCATTTAGCAATGGACTGACTGCCATAGGCTGAATCAAGACTGGATTAATCAGGCCTTGGGCAGCCATCTGAGCCGCCAGTAACTGCATGGGGTCGGTAATTTTTGCAGAATCTTTATCCTGGTTTGTAAATCCAGGCAAATTTTGCATACCTAGTGCCCCTAAACTATTTTTAGGGCTGCTTAATTTATCTGAATTGGTCCTCGCATCCATGCGTGCCAGCATCTTTTGGTTCAAGGAAGCCAAGAAAGTGTCAAAACCAACAGGCATGACAGAGCCACCGGCAAGACTACCCGGTTGAGCAATAGCCTCATTTATGGGGCTAATTGCTGCTTGTATCTGTATTTGACTAACTGTTGGCATGCTTTCTCCAAATGGAACACTACCAACTATGCATCTTTCGTGCCAGATTTAAAGCTTAGCCTTGCTGAGAAGTTATCTTCAAACTGGCTTAGCTCTGCCTTAGCCTGCTTTCTTTTAGCCTCTCGGTGCATTTTGTCTACTAACTTAGATAGTCCCCGAGTACGCATTCTGGCCATAGTAGCTGTTTTTAAGGTGTCCTCGGAGGCTCTAGCCAAGCCCTGAATCTGTCCATCCATCTCAATTGCGCTGTGTAGTAACTTTTCTCTAAAAGCATTGGCATCTTGAATGAAAGAAACCGAAGCTCCACCTTTACCACCAGCAAGCACTTGAGATTCATAATCTTTAGCATATGCAAGCACTTGATCTTTAAAGGCTTTTTGCTGATTGACCTGACTAGCTACCCGTTTTGCCCGCGCCATAGCCTGATCTTCTCGTATTTTGGCTAAGCGATGCAGGAGCTCTATGGCGTTCATAAGATTTACAGATTAGGTGGGCTAATTTCGGCTAACAAACTTTCAGTTTGATCAATGGGAACAGCTACATCGGCATCTTGCTGCAAAAAAGCTTGAATTTTTGGCCAAGCCTGCAAAGCAGCATCTAATTCTGGGTCACTGCCCGCAATATAGGCACCCATCGAGACTAGATCCCTACCCCGCATATATCGACTGTACAACTGCTTCATTCTTCTGGCAGAGAGCAGATGCTCTTTTGATACTACCTTTGGCATTACCCGAGAAATTGACTTCTCTACATCTATAGCTGGGTAGTGTCCGCTATCGGCTAACTCTCTAGAAAGGAAGAAGTGTCCATCCAAAATACCGCGAGCGGTATCAGCAACAGGATCATTAGTGTCGTCACCCTCTAGTAACACTGTATAAAAAGCAGTGATCGAGCCATCGGGATTGGCGCCATTGCCGACTCGCTCAACTAACTCTGGCATGCGGGCAAATACACTAGGGGGATAACCTCGCGCAACCGGCGCCTCTCCTAAGCTCAGGCCAATTTCTCGTAAAGCCATTGCATAACGGGTGAGTGAATCCACAATCAAAACCACGTGCTTACCTTGATCTCGAAACCAAATCGCAACATCAGTTGCGTATGACGCTCCTTTTGAACGCGCTAAGGGAGAAGCATCTGCAGGTGCGGCAACAACTACAGCGCGCTTAAATGATTCTGGTCCCAAAGTATCTTCACAAAACTCACGAACTTCGCGACCGCGTTCGCCAACAAGGCCAATCACAATGACATCAGCAACACAATTACGTGCAAGCATTCCCAATAAAACACTTTTACCCACACCGGAGCCCGCAAATATTCCAACGCGTTGGCCACGACCTACTGTTAACAAGCCATTTACTGCTTGAATGCCAACATCTAAGGGTTCGTGAATAGGCGTCCTATCCAAGGGATTTAACATTCTTTGAATGATGGGTGAAAATTGTTTTTCACCATAACCTTTACCATCGATTGGTCGGCCCAAACCATCGACCACTCTGCCCAGCAAACTCTCACCAATCGTCAGAGGTTCACCTACGCTACTAGAGATATAACCTGCTCCGGAGTTAAAGGGCGTATTTGCTGGATATACTAATGCACCTGGCGAAATATTTTCCATCGCATCAATCGGCATCAAATAGGTTATTGCACCATTAAAGCCAATGCACTCTGCATCGTAAGTCTTACCACCCAACTCCGATAGGATGGTTGCGCCAGACCCAATACTCATTGGCAAGCCTTCAACTTCTAAAACAATTCCGGAGACGCGCTTTAATTTTCCTTCTCGAATCGAGTAAGGCGTTTGCATTAAATGTTGGCGCCGCAACTCTATCTGATCTACCAATTCATGAGCTTGCAAAACACTCATACTGGATTCGCCTTATCGTCTGGATCAATTTCAGGATCGCTTTCTACCTCTTCTACAGAATCTGAATCATCTACTTCAGCATGCAACTCATCTGCGGTATGCAAATCATCTTCGCTAAACGACTCATCTTCGATATGCGACTCACTATCGGACTGATTGTCTAAGAGTTCGGCAGTAGTTTTGGGATTAATCCCTTTTTCCTCTTGTATTGCTGCACCATCTAAACCTAAAGCGGCCTTGACTAATGCGATACGCGCTTCTGCCCCCACATCAATACGAGCACCACTCACCTCTACATAAGCGTGCCCAGGACGAACATCAGCGTCTACTAAGATCGTGCAATTAAATGGCAAGCCTGGATCTTCAACAATCTTTCTCCAAGCTTCCACTTCTTGAGCGCGTAAGCGCAGATAAAGATTCTCACCGGGTCGAGGTAAACGCATCAGCGCTTCTTGCACCGCCATGACAAAGGGAGCGCGCTCCATTGAACTGTTGGCACTTAAACGTGAAGCGATTTCAAAACTAAACTGTGTCAACGGTTCAGCAATTGCCTCAGGCATGCCGCTCACTGCTTCTAAAAGTTGACCTAAAGCATTTTGCAAACGCAGTGTCTCTTCCTCTGCATCTTGGTACCCCGTTTTATATCCCTCTTCATGACCACTTGCCTTGCCCTCGTCATAACCCGCTGCACGGCCCTCTACAAAGCCTTGATTAGAACCAAGCTCATAAGCTTCTTTGTAAGCAGCTTCGCGAATGGCTTCAACTTCTTCAACAGTGGGGTAGTAAATCGGAGCCACCTTGGGTGGCTTAGGGGGCTGAGGGGGATCAAAAGAAGGTGGCTCCCATCGCGTTAGCAAGGAGTCCTCATCAGAGGAAGGCATCAGCGGACTTACCTCTCTCCATATTGACTCGACCTTCTTCACTTAAGGCGCGGGCAATTGCAATCACATCTTTCTGGCTTAACTCTACTTCGATCACCTTCACAGGTGGTCTTGTTTCAAGATCCTCACGCACTGTATCGGCAGAGCGTTTTGCCATATTCTTAAAGATTTTTTCACGCAATTTAGGACTTGCGCCTTTTAATGCAATGATGAGGGTTTCTTGCGGAACCTCTGTCAATAAGGTCTGTAATGAACGATCTTCTAGCTCCAAAAAGTCTTCGAAGACAAACATTTTTTCTTGAATAGCATCTGCCAAGTCACTGTTGTAGTTTCGAATATTTTCTAAAGCGACCTTATCCAACCCACCCGAGAGCATATTCAAAATCTCGGCAGTAGGCACAACGCCGCCCACAGTACTGCGACGGAAATCTGAATCTGGACCTGAAGAGCGAGACATTACTTCGTTCAACTCCTTCAGAGCAGCTGGCTGCACTTTTTCTAAAAGAGCGATGCGCAAAATCAGTTCGTTACGCAGTTCATCTTGGAATAGCTTTAGCAAGCCAGCCGCTTGCGTAGGATCCAAGAACACCATAACTGTTGCAATAATCTGCGGATGTTCATTTTTGATGAGCTCGTACAGAACATCTGACTCCATACGCTTCAGAGTTTCAATACCAGACATGTCTAACGTTGACTCAAGGCGCCCTAATAAATCTGAAGCTCCCTCTGCACCCATTGCTTTGGTAAGCATGTTTTGCATAAAGTCATCAGTATCAAATGCAACTTGGGTGTTATTGGAGCTAACATCCTTAAATTGCCGCAACACTTCCAACACTAAATCTCTACTCAAAGAGCGCACGACGGCCATCTTTCCTGAGAGACGTTGCACCTCAAAAGGGGTCATGCCGCGCATCACATTCGCTGCAGATTCAGCACCAACGGCCAAAAGTATTACAGCAGCACGAGACGCACCATCCAAATCATCGAAAGAAATCGTGCCGCCAACAGGCGCGCCTTTGACGCCCTCTTTCAGAGCTTCCGCTATCGATAACAATTTCTCTACGGGAGCTTCATCAGCCAAAACAGATTCTCCTCATGTTAAGCGGCGGGTGCAGCTTCAGCCGAGCTTGCGTTTTGCTTTGCCGCATCCTCAGACAGCCACTCTTTGAAAATTGCAGAAACTGCTCTAGGGTTATTTTCCACAAAATCCTTAGCGTACTGAAGAAGTTCATCGTACTCTTGCTTCTTCTCTTCATCGATCCGCTTACGCTCTTCCTCTGTCCGTTTTCGATCTTCCTCAGCTCTAGCTCGCTCTTCTTCTTCAGCAAGGCGCTGGCGCTCGCGTAAGAGCTCGACTTCCATACGGCGCTTTTCACGCGCCCGAGGATCCATCTGCGCCATTTCCGCTTTAATCTTCTCGTCAAACTCTTCTTCAATACGCTGCTCTTCCATAACTTCGTCCTTTTTCGGAGGAAAGAGTAATGGACGCACGACTCCAAAAAAAATCAAGCTAAGCGAGCCCAAAATAATTGCAAACTTGAAGAATTCTTTACTTAACTCAATGATTCCAGGCTGTTTATAAAACGGTGGCTCATCACTTACCTCCACTTTAAATGGAATGTTAGCAACGCTCACACTATCACCACGCTTCTCTGAAAAACCGACAGCATCCCTAACTAAATTATTGATTTGATCAAGCTCTTTAGCGTTGTATGGGATCGGCTTGCGAGGCTTACCATCTTTGTCTAAGCCAACGGGCTGTTTATAGTTCACCACCACGCCAGCAGAAACTCTTCTGACTTGACCTTTTTCAGACTTAATTCTCTGAATTGCGCGGTCAAGCTCGTAATTGATCGTGGCATCTTTTTTAATATTGCTGGCGCTCGAACCAGAACTAGTGGGGGGTGCATTGAGGTTTTGCGGTCCCGCTGCACCAGTAGCAGCTTGAGTATTAATCGGCGCTTGCCCAGCACCAGGCGCTTGATTGGTTAAGGCGCCAGGCACACCAGAGGTAGTCGAGCTGGGGGTGGCAGCTTCATTGGTTTGTTGACTACGAATCGAAGATTGATTAGGTGGCGAATTACGACCAAAGGTTTCTTCAGTTCTCTCGAGCTCGCCAAAATCCATATCGACCGTTACTTGCGCTCGGACATTCTCCTTGCCGGTAACAGGTTCTAAGATCGATTGCACGCGTTTAGATAGCGCGCCCTCGAGTTCGGCAACATACTTTAATTGCGTACTATCTAAACCTGCAAGACGCTGTGCATTAGGCGCAAGCAAGCTGCCTTCTGAATCGACAATCGTGACATTGGCTGGGCCAAGATTTGGGACAGAGGAGCCTACTAAATTGGTAATCGCTGCAACTTGCTGAGGATCTAAGAAACGTCCAGGATGCATTGTCACAATGACAGAGGCAGTCGGTTTTTCCTGTTCGCGCATAAAGGCTGTCTGCTTAGGAATCGCTAGCATGACTCTTGCAGATTTAACTTGTGCTAAGGAGCTGATACTGCGGGCTAACTCACCCTCTAAGCCTCGCTGGTAGTTCACTTGCTCTACAAACTGGCTAGTTCCCATTTTTTGGTTTTCAAGCAGCTCAAAACCCACGTTACCAGCCTTGGGTAAGCCTTGACCCGCCAAACGGAGACGAGTTTCATAAACAGCTGATTCAGGGACTAGTATGGCCGCCCCGCCTTCGGTGAACTTGTAAGGCACGTTCATCTGTTGTAAAGCCGCTACGATCGCCGCCCCATCTCGCTCGTTAATGCTCGAAAACAAAATGCGATAGTCGTCCTTGCTTCTTCCAGAGATGGAAACAAACACTAGCACTGCAATTACCAAAAATACTGCAGCAGATAAAATCAGGCGTTGCTGGGCGTTGAGTGCTTTAATGCGATTTTGTAGGCCTACTAAACTTTGGGGGAGTGCCGCACCGCCCCCGCTAAAAGCGCTGGCTGGAGCTACTGGGGCTGCGGCAACCTGCGAGCCAATACTGACTACTGCCGCATCTTTTTCGCTTTCCTGTAATCCGGGTTGCGTTTCTTCACTCAATTTTGATAGATTCCGTCATGTCAGGGCTGATTCTAAAAATGATCATAACACTATATATAGAACATTTTTGCCTATTTTGCCTAAATGTTGATATCCTTGAGTCCTATTTTATAAAAAACGGCAAATATTGCCTATTCATCACATCCCTTAAAAAATCGTTCATTGACCCCAGATACCAGCAAATTGCCTCCCGAACAGAACACGCTAGATGCCACTAAACATCTAGAGGAAGCTTTTGCGATTTTCTATGCGGAATCCCAGAAACTCGAAGCCCAGCAGACTGCCCTGCAGGACAAAATCAACCAGCTTAGTAGCGAGCTACAAAGGTCAAATCAACGCCTGGCGATTTTGCTAAATGCCATTCCAGCAGGCGTTATCTTGCTGGAAAACGATGTGGTTTTATTGCATAACCCAGCAGTACTAATCTTTCTTCCTGAATTAAAGCCAGGGGCAATTTTTGAAATTCCGGCTGATTGGCTAGCCTCTATCACCCCAGGGGAATATGTCATCGCAGAAAAGGGCATACATCAGCGCATACAAAAAACAGTTCAAGTTATTCGAATCAATGAAGGCTCGCGTAGTTTTATTCAAATTCAAGATATCACTACCAATATTGCGCGGCATGAAGAAACACAACGAGAAAATCGTTTGGCGGCAATGGGGCGCATGGCCGCTGGCATTGCCCATCAGTTTCGAACACCGCTAGCAACCGCCCTACTTTACGCATCCCATCTTTGTGATGGGCAAATTAATGCCGATACTGCTAAAGAGTTTGCTGATCGCCTGCGCAAACAACTACTAGATCTTGAGAAACTATCACAAGATATGTTGCGCTTTATTTCAAATAAACCAAATAAGACAGTATTAGTAAACGCCACCCAAATCATTGAAGATGCGCAAGCTAGCATTCAATTTCTCTTTGAAGCCAAGCAAGTCAGCTTGTCGGTCACCGCTAGCAATATCAATCAGGGAAATCTATTGGTAGAGCCCAAGGCAATATCCAATGCTATTGTCGCAATCTTGGAAAATGCACTCGCAGTTTCCAAAGCAAATGAGACTGTTAGTTTGACGGCTACAAGTGATCAGCAAATGCTCACAATTACGATTTCTGATCAAGGCCCAGGTATCTCTAAGGAAATCATCAATTCCTTATTTGAACCCTTTGCCACCACGAGCGCCAATGGCACTGGGCTTGGTCTTTCTATTGCAAAAAATACTATTGAAACGCACCGAGGCAGTATCAGCGCGGAGAGTTCTAAAAACGGTGCAGTCTTTAAGATCAACCTTCCCTATGACCAATCCCCCTTAATTCATTAATTCAGAAAACTTCTATGCGTGCCAGCGACCCACAACCATTTCCCGTGATTTTGATTGAAGATGATGAGGACCTCAGGGAGGCAATTGCGATCACCTTACGCATGAATAAGATTGACTTTGTGACACACCAACGCGCTGAAACAGTCATTCCTTTATTACGCCCAGATCTAAAAACAGTTTTAGTGACTGATTACAAATTACCAGGAATGACTGGATTAGATTTACTTAAGATCGCGCAAAAAGAATGTCCTGATCTTGCGGTTGTCATCATGACTGCCTTTGCAGATGCCAAACTAGCTGTAGAAGCCCTGCGGGCTGGCGCAAGGGATTTTTTAATTAAACCATTTGTGCCGCAGCAGCTCATTGAAATCATTGCGCGCAATCAACCTGAATCCATTAAAACAACTGAAGTAGTAAGTCCTACTCAAGGCTCACAACTAGTCGGCTCTGAAATTCGCGGCCCTGCGCATCAATTAATTGCTACTGATCCAGAAACGATTGCAACATTTGCTCGCTGCGATAGAGTAGCCGGTACGGATACAAGCGTCTTAGTCACTGGCCAATCTGGTGTGGGTAAGGAATTGGTGGCTCGTCATATTCATCTGCACTCCAAAAGAGTCAATGGACCTTATATAGCCATTAACTGTGCAGCGATCCCAGATACCCTACTTGAATCTATTCTTTTCGGACATGAAAAGGGTTCCTTTACTGGCGCCACCAAAGCCCAAACTGGTAAGTTCGAGCAAGCCCATAAAGGTACGCTCTTTTTAGATGAAATTGGTGAAATGCCCGCCTCTTTGCAAGCCAAACTACTTCGGGTACTGCAAGACAAAATGGTGGAAAGAATTGGCTCAACTGAACTAATTCAAGCAGATGTCAGGGTCATAGCAGCAACCAATCGCAATCTTCAAGAACAGGTTAAAAGTGGTCAGTTTCGGGAAGATCTCTACTTCCGATTAGCCGTATTCCCAATCCACGTTGCTGAGCTTCGTAAACGCCCACGCGATATCTTGCCCCTCGCCGATTTCTTTTTATCTCGTTATCGCATGAACATTGGCCGAGATCAGCTGATGTTGAGTGAAGGGGCAAAAAAACTACTAGAAATGTATTCTTGGCCAGGTAACGTTCGGGAACTAGAGAATATTATCCAAAGAGCCGTATTACTAGCTGATGGTGACCACATTTTGGCAGAAGACTTGGAATTGGAAGATTTAGGAATTAATCCACCTAGGGTGACAAAAAATGCCATTCCTGACCTTTCCTCCACCCAAGAGAGCATTATTGATACCCCAAAAAGTGGCACAAATATTGCATCAGATATAGATGAGATTGGGCAAGACATTGATTCAGTAGAGCGTGAGCATATTCTGAAGGTTTTGGCCAAAGTAGATGGCAATAGAACAAAGGCAGTGGAAATCTTAGGAATTTCGGCTCGTGCACTACGTTACAAGCTGAAGTCTTATAAAGAGTCTGGCTTTATTAATGATTGATTTTGTTAGATAATATGACAATGAGTACTCCAAACGTAGATGCCATGATTACCCGGATGCAAGCACTTGCTGCTGCAGCCAGTGGTAAACCTGTTTCTACAGATTCTCAAAGTGCCAACGGAGTTGATTTCTCAGCCATTCTGAAAAATGCGATTGAGAATGTGAATACTGCATCAAACAGCGCCCAAGCAAAAGCTCAGTCTTTTTCTACTGGGGCATCAGATACCTCGTTAGAGGATGTGATTGTTTCTCTGCAAAAAGCCAATCTATCACTGCAAGGCATGATCGCAGTTAGAAATAAACTGGTTGAAGCCTACAAAGAAGTTACCAATCTTCAGGTCTAAGGTTTAGCCTTTACTGTGCCTGATTTTCTGCTTTAATCCCCCTTTAGTAATAACAAACTAATCCTACAAAGGGGCTTATTCTTGTATAGGCCTTTCGAGCGTTTTGCCATCTAATTCATAAGCCCATGCTAGTACCTCTGCCACCGCCGCATAAAGCTTAGGGGGTACTAGTTCATTTAATTTGAGCTGCATTAAAAACTCAACTAGTTCAGGCTCTATTTTCGTAGGGATACCCAATTCTTTTGCTTTTGCCAGAATTGCTTCAGCGATAAAACCTTCCCCTTGCCCCGTAATACGCGGCGCAGCACTATTCTTCTCATACTTAAGTGCTACTGCCTTGAGGATTTTTTTCTCTTCCTTGCCTTGCATTAACCAGACACCTCTATTTGACCCAAACTAATCCGCGTCTCGGGATCAATTTGCGAGTGCAATTGCGCCTCTAATGCAGCAAAGGCCTCCGACATAGTTATTTGCGCTACAGGATCTGCCTGGACAATTAACTGAAGGCTTTCGCCAAACTGAGTACCAATAATCTTTAGAGGGCCAAGATTAGGCAAGCCCACTTCTAGGGTTATACGACTGCCTTTTTCCAATTGATTTGGCTGATGAGGATCTGATTGCCAAGCATCTTCACGGTATAGACGCCCTTGTACATTAGGCATCAACTGACCTTGCCATAGCAAGTCGCCACGCAACAACAGGCGCATTGAATCGCGAATCATCGGTGCATCATTTGATAATTGCGCCATGAGCTCACCAGCCTTGTGCTGATCACCTGCTGTCAGAAAAGAATCTATTTGTTCATCGGCACTGCCCGCAGGAAATAACACTCTCTTTAGTTGATCGGCGGCAAAAATACCAGAAGCTTGCAAACTTTGATATAGGATGCCCATGACCACTTTTGGGTCTTGAGTAGCAAGCTTACTAGGATCGATTACTGGCCAACTCACTAGTACACTTTTAGCCTGACTTAAGTTAGCTTGATTTTGTGTGCTAGGCACTATTTCTGGCGTATCGGCAATCAATATTTCAGAAAGCAGCTGACCTAAGGCGGCGCCTCCTAATCTATCCATCTTGCTCAGGTTTTCAGAGACTAGGTTGTTTAAATTTGCCTGTGAAAGCTTTGCTGATAGGCTAGATTGACCAGAAGACAGATTAGAAATTTCTAATAGAACTGCTTGCTGAACACTGGGCTCGCCAGACTCCAGTATGGTTTTTAATTCTGCGAGATTACCATTTTGTAGGGCAGTTCTGACAGCATTTCCTGCGGCCGAGTCCACTACTGGCATTGGCATGTTTAGCGCTAGACGCGGATCTATTGCATTGAGGCTTTCTACAGTAGATGGAGCAGCTAGTGGTGTAACTAAGTCATTTTTACGAACATCAACCATGGGGTT
>JBBAON010000017.1:0-35612 GCA_040401435.1 Candidatus Methylopumilus sp. | reverse complement strand
CCAGTAATACCGGTAATCAGGGCAACTTTTGATTTTGACATGGGGGTTTTCTTAAGAAAATAATTGAATATATTTTAGATTACATAATCAATTAAAAAAATGTTCCACTTAATGATTTAACTGATCATAATAAATTAACTATAAAATATAAACTCTTTGAGTATTATTTAGTATTGGATAATTAATGTATGTAAGAGATAAAATAAGAAACTTTATAATCTATATTCTGGTTCGAGCATAAATAATGAAAAAAAACTTATTGGGCATCATTGGTGGAAGCGGGGTCTACGACATTGCTGGGCTAAAAAATTTACATTGGAAAAAAATGGACTCTCCTTTTGGTCAGCCTTCCGATGATTTGTTATTTGGAGATTTGGATGGGGTAGAAATGGTTTTTTTGCCCCGCCATGGAAGGGGTCACAAGCTCTCTCCATCTGAAATTAACTATCGCGCTAATATTGATATTCTTAAAAAAGCGGGTGTTACGGATATTATTTCTGTTAGCGCTGTAGGTTCATTGAAGGAAAGTTTAAAGCCGGGGATGTTTGTTATTGTTGATTAGTATATTGATCGAACTTTTGCAAGAGAAAAATCTTTTTTTAAAAATGGGATTGTTGCCCATGTCTCGATGGCTCATCCAGTCTGTAATCGACTGGGGGATCATCTGGAAACTGCGGTAGATATGGCAAAGTTATCTCATCAGCGCGGTGGGACCTACTTGGTAATGGAAGGCCCTCAATTTTCTACTAAAGCAGAATCGGAGCTCCATCGATCATGGGGTTGTGACGTAATTGGCATGACTAACATGCCTGAGGCGAAGCTAGCAAGAGAGGCGGAAATTTGCTATGCATCGGTTGCCATGGTGACTGATTATGATTGCTGGCATGAGGGCCATGACAATGTGACGATGGATCAAATTGTCAAGGTGCTATTGGAAAATGCCGAAAATGCAAGAACAGTTGTTAAATTAGTTGCCCCAACTATTGCAGCGGATCATCATTCTCAACAATGCACATGCCGTTCTGCCTTAAGTAATGCAATTGTTACTTCAAGGGATGTGCAAAATCAGGAAACAAGAAAAAAATTAGATGCCATTACAGCCCGTATTTTTTCAAGTGAAAAATAATTTTTGGATGAAGGTAATAAAGTGATTGATCATAGAATTTTATTGGTAAATTGCGCACTGCAATTGCTTGAATTGGGCCTTAATAAGGGAGCATCAGGTAATTGCTCCTTACGAAATGATCAAGGCTTTTTGATCACCCCAACGGGGATTCCTACAGATCAATTGCTGCCTGAGCAGATAGTTCAAATGGACATGGAAGGCAAAGTTATTGGGGCCGGAAGTCCTTCAAGTGAGTGGCGCTTTCACCGAGATATTTACCTAGCTCGTCCAGAGGTTCAAGCAGTCATTCACACGCACTCCCCTTATGCCACCGCATTTTCTTGCTTACGAACCGATTTGCCGCCATTTCACTATATGATTGCTATGGCTGGGGGCGACACTATTCGGTGTGCACCCTATGTAACTTTTGGATCACAAGGGCTTTCAGATAATGTGGTGCAGTCTTTGCAAGGTCGTCTTGCCTGCCTGATGTCTAATCATGGAGTAATAGCTGTAGGCGGCAATTTGCAGCAAGCCTTAGCTCTTGCCATAGAGGTAGAGTCTTTGTGTCAACAATATTTAATAGCAAATCAATTAGGAAAACCCATATTGTTAACTCAAGCAGAGATGACGCAGGTAATCGAAAAATTTAAGGGTTACGGCCCCTTCCGCAATCCAGAGTCTTAATTTATATGAATATTAAATCTTATATCCGCACTGTTCCGCATTATCCAAAGCCAGGAATCATGTTCCGGGATATCACCACATTGCTAAAGGATCCTTTAGGGTTAAAGATGATGGTCGAAGCATTTCACAAACGTTACAAAAATACTCCCATAGATAAAGTAGCCGGTATTGATGCGCGTGGATTTATTGTGGGATCACCTTTAGCCTATCTATTAGGAGTTGGCTTTATTCCCATTCGCAAGAAGGGTAAGTTGCCAGCTGAAACTGTGGGTAGGGACTACGATTTGGAATATGGGACTGATCGAATTGAAATCCATGCGGATGCTATTAATCCTGGTGAGCGCATTTTATTGGTTGATGACTTACTAGCTACGGGAGGTACTGCAGAGGCAGCATCTTCCTTGATTGAGGAAATGGGCGGAGAAATTGTCGAATGTGCCTTTGTAATGGATCTACCTGATATTGGCGGTCATAAGCGATAAGAGGCTCTTGGTCACACAGTGTATGCCCTCACTGAGTTTGAGGGCGATTAAGTCATGTCATCTGTGGTGGAAACCTTGCGCTGGGAGAATGGCACTATTAAGTTGCTTGATCAGCGTGCATTACCCAATCAAATTACCTATCTTGCTTATGATCGAGCACAATCTGTAGCCAATGCTATTCAGTCCATGGTCGTTCGTGGTGCTCCTGCTATTGGCGTGGCGGCTGCCTATGGTGTGGCACTTGAGGCGCTCCATCTTGCAAAGAACGAACCACAATCTTTTAAGAGTGGCATGCAGCGGGGAATTGAGACTCTGTCAAAAAGTAGGCCAACTGCTGTCAATCTTTTTTGGGCATTAGATCGCATGCAAAGGAAGTGGGACAGTATTGAGCAACAAACTGCTCTTGATATTGCTCAGGTTTTATTGGTAGAAGCACATGTAATCCTCAAAGAGGACATCGCCATTAATAAGACTATGGGTGAGCATGGAGCGACACTCTTAAATAATAATGATAGAGTCTTAACTCATTGCAATGCAGGTGCTTTAGCTACTGCGGGTCATGGAACAGCCCTTGGTGTGATTCGCTCTGCAGTTAAAAACGGCAAGAAAATATCTGTTTTTGCAGATGAAACGAGGCCCTATCTTCAAGGCGCTCGTTTGACTGTATGGGAGTTAATGCAAGATCATATTTCAGTAACTTTGATTACAGATAATATGTCTGGACACTTGATGTCTCGTGGTGAGATTGATGCAGTGATTGTGGGGGCTGATCGTGTCGCTGCAAATGGTGATGTAGCTAATAAAATTGGAACTTACATGGTGGCGGTATTAGCTCACCGCCATAAGATTCCCTTTTACGTCGCCTGTCCAATATCCACCATTGATTTAAGTATTTCCCATGGTGACCAGATTCCAATTGAAGAACGGGCGGGATCAGAAATTGTGGGATATGGGTCTACCCAGTGGGCCCCTCATGGCGTCAGTACTCGCCATCCTGCTTTTGATGTGACGCCAGCTGAATTGATCACAGGCATCATTACTGAGCGTGGAAATGTGATGCAGCCTAATGCTAAAGGTATTCAAGCGCTTTTTAGCTAAATCATGCCAATTGCAATAACTACAATTAACCTTAAGAGCTGCCAGTCATTTCTTATCTATTACTGATGTAGGACACTGTTATTTGACTAGACGCTGTAAATTCTTCTGGACATCTTTTACTAGATTACGTAAGCGCATGATCAATGTAATGTCATAGCCTGCACAGGATCTAACGCAAGTTAGTAATGGCGCCACTATTACCTTAGAACAAGGTGGGAGAAATGCCAATGATAGGATTTTTATTATTTTCGCCTATTGAACATGCAAAGTTAAAGGGTTTGGGAAATTCCTAAACCTTTTTTTCAATGCGCATCTAGCGAAAAACTGCAGATATCAACCCAATGCCTAAGCTTCGGTTATCGACGCTAGAGATGCCTGCATCAATGGGGTTTATTGGCTCTGGTGTTACTAGGCGAATTTCTAAGCCATGGGTACGCATTAGATCTTGCGCAGTGAGTGTGATATCAATAGTTCTCTGCGCAGAATCTTTGAGAATAAAGGATTGAGCTGAACCATCATTGACGTGTACTGAGAGTAATTGCTCGGGGTGGCTGGGGGAAATGATCCCCTTAATTGTCAGACTTAAGGATTTGGTATTGGGCGGAACTTTTAAAAAGCGTAGAAGCGAGCCATCAGGTTGTGACCAAATCCCCCAAGGCTCTTGCTCATGCCAATGCCCTCCCAAATACAGGGATCCATAGCCTTTGGGGTTAAAGAGAATAGGGCGCTTTAAGGTGATGCGAACCAATTCATCGGGAAGGCGAGGTTTACCTTCCTTAGGAATATCAGTACACCGCAGCTTTTGCTCTGTCATCAAAGCGTAGGCTTGGTTAATTTTAGAAGCATCCGGTAAAAAATATGCCTTGGCCATAGTGGGGTAATGCCAGAAGAGGCGATATTGGTAGAGGCTAAAAAATAGGATGCCAATACACAGGGCCCCGATATGCACGCGCCTACTATTAAATACCCTGGATAAAAAATGGAGCAAGACGCCGGTGAGAATGGCATAAAACGGCCAGCACCCAATAGTACGTAGAGCATGGGGATTGCCTTCGTTAGTGAGCGCTGCTGGAATAACATTAGTCACAATGCCTAAAAGTGCTATGACTAGTAATTTTTTTTCAGCGTCTGAGAAATAAGCTAGGGTTGATTTTTTAAAGCGCAGCATTACCCAGGTGAGTGCGCCAACAATGAATGCTACGCCATCCAAATAGCTCAGCTGCCCAAAAAATCCGATCGAGTGACGTGGATTTTGATCGCCGCCAAAAAATAAGAATTGAGGACTAAAGTGAGCAGCAAATTGCTCGATGCCAATCCAAACCAATTGCATGCTATCGAAATTACGATACGCATTGGTTGAGTAAGGACTCCATAGAGAGCGTAGCTCTGAGCGCGCCATGAACTCCGGTATTTGCATTTGCAGTATTAAAGGAATGGCGAGCAATAATCCCCAAACACAAACCCAGGCTTTTGACTTTAGGTTGACGCTTGGATAAAAGAGCCAGATGAGCGGAATAGCTATGCGCAGCGGCGAATAAGAATAGGCTGCCAGGGTCAGTAGAGCAGCAGTTAAAAAGGCATTAGCAAACCGGCGGTTGGCCCAAAGAGCGGCAACTAAAAAGAATACACCTAACGGCGGATCCCAGGCAATACGCGAAAAATGAAATGACCAGGGCATGATGGTCGCTGCAAAAGCCACATAAAGCGCTATTTTTTTGGAAGACTCATTTTTAATCCACGCATAGAGTAGCCCAATAGTGAGAGCCGAAATAAAGGCGATAAAAGCACGAAAGGCAAAAATCGAATTACCAAAAAGTGCTGCCCAGGCTGCTTGTCCATACAGATAAGCTGGGGTATAAAACGCATCATTTACACCAGGGGCAAAGAGCGGCAGAAAATCCCCGTAAAAATCACGCCCAGTTTGTAATAGGCATAGGGCTTGAACCACGCCTGCAACTTCATCTACGTAAAATCCCGGAGGGGTGTATTCCAACCCAAAGAATCTGAAGCCATTAAGAAAAATAAGGAAGTAGATCAAGTGGGCGAGATTCTAAATATCAAGATAAAGGTCAATTTTATAATTTATCTTAAATTTAGAGGTAATGCGCAGAAAAACTAGTGCTGTTGCTTAAGGGCTCCTTGGAATCGGCATGTCATGTGCTCTGAGGGTTTTATCTAGACAATTCCTCATTTTTTCTTCAATTTCACGTAAGTGAGTCCGAAGTCTATGGGCGGGTATTGCCAGAATTTTGCAAAACGAACTGCCCCAAGTGCTTTTGGTAAATTGCATCAATCCATACAAAAGTGCTTTAACATAAGCCATGTCTTCCAAAAGCCTGATTATTTATCACTACTTTGAAAAAGATGCGAGTTATCGAGATAACTTTTTGCACTTTCTCATCTTTGGTATTAGCGCTGCGCACGATTATGTTGTGGTGGTCAGTGGTGAATGTTCTGTCGATCTGCTGCGTTTAGATAACGTTCGGTATGTCATGACTGAAGCCAAAAAAAGTGATTTTGGTGGCTATGCCCAGGTGATCAATGCAGGTCTTGATGTGGCAGCGTATAAGGCTGTCGTATTTATTAATTCTTCTGTACGTGGCCCTTTTGTTCCGCCTTATCAAGCCCAGTCATGGCTAGAGATTTTTTTGGCTCCCTTGGCAGGCGATGTGGGGATGGTGGGTGTCTCGATTTGCACCTTAAAAGAAGACTTTCGCCACTCGATCCATTATCAAGAGCGCTTTGGTGGACAGCCGCCCTACTCACATGTACAAACTATGGCCTATGCCCTGCGTCCCAGCGTACTGGATCAACTGATAACCGATGGCTTTTATCAAGAAGATCGCGATAGCAGCAAAACCCTGGCGATTGAAAACTACGAAATTCACCTATCTCAATTAGTTTTGGCGATGGGCTGGGATTTACGGGGCCTCTTGCCAGAATTTAATCGCATCGACTATCGTTTGTCACATGTGAACCCTAACCCAAGCTCTACCGTGGGTGATCCCAATGAAGTGCTGGGTTACTTTGGGCGCAGTGTTCATCCCTATGAAGTGCTCTTTGTCAAAACCAATCGATATCTTTATACGGATGATTATTTGGATCGCTTGGCTTACTCCATGTATCAGACTCTGCCTAATGCTCTGCCACAGGCACTACTTTCAAATAGTAGTGTGCAAGGATATGTTGAGAAAATTCGTGCTAGCGCCTTATCCAAAAAAGCAGTAACCGATTTTAGTTATCTGCCAGGGCAAGTCGAAGATGCTGCGCAGCTAGCAAAGCTGACAGAAGAATTTGCTTACAGCCAAGCGCAATTGCAAAACGTGCTGCAATCGACTTCTTGGAAAATCACAGCGCCCTTGCGCCGCTTGATTGCCTTACTGCGCAAATAAATATCGATTCAAACTGTTAACTAAAAGCATTAGATGCCAATTTTTTAGGTTGGACGATTAAGGACGCTTACGCGTATGACGCCACCACCATTGCTGTAAAAAATGAGCCCTTATTTGAGTGCTAAATGGAAATGGTGCCTCTGGATGGAGCTTTGCAAAATAATCTTGGTATTGTGGCAAAAGAGTTTCTAGCTTTGCCTCAGGGAACTTCCAATTGAGGTAGCGCACTTCTTTAGAAAAAGCTTCTAGGCTAATGCCAAACTGGCTTTGCCCTTCCCAAATGCCATTGGCAATATGAATGTCGTTAATGAATTTGACTTTGAGTTTTTGTGCAAAGATCTGGTGGTAAAAATCGCAATCAAATAAGAGCTTGAGATGCTCATCAAAAGTAATCTTAGTAAGTATTGATTTGCGAACAGTCAGCACTGAGGGTGAGCTTGCAGTGTTGTTGCCAAATAGAAAATAGGGATTTTCTACTGGAGTCATGGGGTTAAAAAAGGTCAGGCCATCTTGCGTATGGGTAGCAGCGCTCATGATGCAATCAGGATCGTGTTGCGCAATCTGCTCAAGCACAGTTGCTAAGTAATTGTTCTCTACCAATAGATCATCTTGAAAGAGTATTTTGACAAAGGATCCTTGTGCATAGCCAATGGTGCAATTCAGGTTATGGGCTGCCATGCCTTTGCCAGTAGTGGTGCGGTGGTAGAGCACAGCTATGCCGTAGCGATGATTAGCCGCAATGTCTTTGGCAAAGCGTTCAACGAAGTGTTCAATCTCATGATCAGTTGATTGATCGCTAATGCACACTTCAATGAGAGCAGGATCTTCAAGTTGCTGCTTTTGGATGGAATCTAAACAGCGCTTTAAGAAAGTGACCCCTTGAGCCTTCATCTCATAAGTGGGAATGACAATCGAAATGATGGGCGGCGATACTTTGGGCATGTGCTTATGGATAGTAAGAGATGGCGCTTGGGTAGCGTAACAAGCCAATCGAGTAGCCTTGAGCCTGCGCTATATGCGCTAGGCTACGCTCAATGGTGTGCATGATGGTGCTATCGCTTTGGCCCTGCTCAAGATCAAAGTCATTAGGCGTAAAGGAATAGTCCAGCAAGGGTTTGAGAGCTTGGGGGTTAGCCCAAAACATCGTGCCCGCAGGAAATTCAATATAACCATCGGGCGGCTGGGGTACTGTGAGTTTGTTGCATAAATCATGCGCCCCTGCTAGATTTTGTGCCCACTGACAATTTTGCACATCAATGAGCGGAAACTTTTGGGGGTAAATCAGACCATAGGTGGATAAAAGCGCGATGATCTTGGGTATGTGCTCTTGTTGATTAGAGAGCAAACCCTTCCAAAGATAATCTCGCCAAAGATTGCCAATAGCATTGGTAGCTACACTTTTTTTAGTGTGCACATGGGCGATGCAATCATATTGTAGTAAGTCTTTTCCATAAGCGTAGAGCATGGGTCCAAGGTCACGACCGCGATTAGGGGTAATACGAATGTGTAGCGCCTGTAATTGCGCTAGCTCCTGAAATTGACTACGCAATAACTTTTCATTTGTAGCATCTACTGCAGAAATTAGTAGATCAAAGGGTAATGGAAACTGAGATAACAGGACTACTAATTGCGGGACTAAGTCGAGATAAAAAATATGGGCGTGAATCGCAATTTTTTTAGAAGGCACTGTTGTTGGACTGGCGATCTTTTCAAGATCAATGATTTGAATTGAGGCAGGGCGATTGTCAATAAAGTAGGCGCAGGCTCTTCTCCAATCTTGATAAGCAGGGCTTTGTTCAAACACACTAGGTAGTTTGCTAAAGAGAAAATTGCGCCAAGCAAATCGATAGGGCGGTGGCATTTTTTCAATTGATATCAATAGCTGATGTTGCAAATGATTGGTCGCGCGAATTTTGGCGCTACGCATTAAGCGCAAGATAGTTGATGGTGAAGAGAATTGCGTCATAAGAAAATAATGCGCACTCAGCCTTAAGGCAAAAATCGCTTACGAGTTACTTCCCAATGCGCTTGTTCACTCTTAGGCGTTTTATTGTCAATAAATGCACCTTCATAACCCATACGGTTTTTGATCCAATTGCCCAGTTCTGGTAATTGAGCAATGCTGCTAGATAGCCAGCTACTCGTCGTATCTTGCCAGCCCAATCTTGCTCTAGCTGCTTTTAATGCTTGAGTCGCTTGTGCCATGTAAGTTTGGTAATCCTCACTCCGCTGTCCTTGCATCATGCGAAAGCCTCCAAGCGGATAACTGACGCCATGGAGCTGCGCAAATTCATAAAAGCGGCACCATAGCGCAAAGTCAGCTGCCAAATCGTAATTGGGAATAGCAGCTCCTGCTTTTTCCCATAAGGAGCGGCGCCAAAAACTCGACTCTTGTTGGAGCCAATATCCTTTTTTGGTAGTAGTGGGTAAGTACAGGCCATCTAAAAAGGCTTGCTGGCTAAATCCTGGTAGCGTTCTGACTTGCGCTAGGTTGCCTTTGGCATCCCAAGAAGCTGGTTGTAGTGAAGAAATCCACTCTACCGAATTAAGAGTCGAAAAAATATCAGCAACGACAAAGAGTGCACCAGTCAAAAACTTATCATCGGCATTGAGCCAACACATAATTTCGCCAGAAGACTTAGCAAAACCTTGATTGATGGCATCGTATTGGCCGCCATCCGGTTTGCTTTGCCAGTGGCTTAATTCATTGGCATAGGTTTCAATGATTTGCGCGCTGCCATCAGTGCTAGCACCATCCATCACGATATATTCCAAGTTTGGATAGCCTTGGCCAAGAACCGATTCAATCGTTTGGGCAATCGTACCCTTAGCGTTAAATGCAGGGGTGACGATGCTGATTTTGGGATAGTGCATACAGCCGCGCTCTCAATCTGAGGGTAGAGGTGCTCAGTATAAGCTTTTGGGAAGGGTTTTCAGGCCAAAACACCTTAAGCGCGCCTTCAGATTGATCGTTAAAAGCCCTTATAATTCATGGCATTATGTCATTTTCCTTTTCCGGCCAAGCCGGTAGATAAGTTTTTATGGATCCGGTTAAATTTTTTGATGCAGATGTGATTGTGATTGGGACCAGTATTGCGTCTCAATCGGTGATTGGTCAGTTACGCAATACCAATTTACGCATATTGGTCCTTGAGGGTGGCGATTATGAGCGTACAGACTTTGCCGATAGTCTGACCTTTAGTGATGAACGGGGCCATTACATTAATCATCATTGGGGCGGACATTGGTCACGGGTCTATGGTGGCGCTTCGCGGATCTGGAATGGTTTTTCGGCCCCCTTAGAAAAGTGGGACCTAGTTGGTATTGATGGCAGGCCAAAGTGGCCGATATCCATTGATGAGCTAGAGAAATGGTATCGCTTATCGGCTACTTTAATGGGGGAAGACCCTTCGGTTGCTAACTTAGTAAAGTACGACACAGCTAAGCTTTTTGTCGATCGCCCCTACATCATCATGGATTCCCCACTGTCTTATTCCGATCCTAAGTTGCTGACGAAATTAAAGAATGTGGAGTTACGCATCAAACACAATGTCATCAAATTTACAGCTGATGAGAGTGGGAAGCATATCAATGGTATTTGGTATTCGGTTGATGGAAAAGTGCAGTTTGCAGGCGTTAAGAAAAATACCAAAATTGTTTTAGGTGCTGGTGGCTTAGGTAATGCTCAGGTTTTATTGCAGCCTGCAGATAATCGTCAGGTTCCGGTTGGCAATGAATCGGGCCTAGTGGGAAAAACCTTGATGGCTCACCCCCATGTTCCTACCGGCGAGGGTTTTGTTGATCCTAAGGTGGTTGCAAAGCCAACTTGGGCTCAAGTTAAATACCGAAAATGGTTGCCTGCCTACATTGTGGGGGCTGACTATAAAACAAAACTCAATTTACTAAACGCTTCGATCTCACTTACTTTAGCTGCAGTGAAAGAAATTAGTCCAAATGAAGCAGCCGTGCAAGAGTTTTATGAGAAAAAGTGGGGCAAGAAACTAGAGCTCCATACTTTTTATGCGCGCACAGAGCAGCTTCCTAATCCTGATAATCGGATTGAAATTGTGGCGGAAAAAAATGGCGCTGGATTGCACAAGCTTAAAATTTATTGTGTCTTTGGTGCAAGAGACATGATGTCAATTGATACTACTGCCAGAATGTTGGCCGATTACTTATTGAAAAATAAGTTAGGTGTTACTACCATTGATAACGATTCAATTTTCTTAAATACTTGGGGTTGGGCTCATCCAAGTGGAATCACCCGTTTTGGTAGCTCGCCGCAAGACAGCGTCTGTGATAGTAATGCACGGGTCTGGGCGTATCAAAATTTATATATCAACGGTAGTAGCTTATTTCCAACGGTAGGATATGCCAATCCAACTTGGGCTATTGCTGCTTTAGGGATGCGCCTAGGCGATCACCTCAAGCAAACCTTTCAAAAGAATGGCTAAGCCTGGTTACTCCATCTATGAATAGAAGACAAATTCTCAAATTAGGTCTTAGCTCTACGGTTCTTGCGTTGGTGAGTCCATGGGTCATGGGGCAATCCAGTAAGACCCCGGTGACAGCATCTGTCTCTAGCGCCGCGGTAGATGACACCATCTCCTATAACGCAGGCTGGGTGATTCACTTAGATGACAAAGCACGCCTACTTGAAATAGAGGCTAGAAGAACCAAAGAACGAGAGGAACTAGCCAAACAAAAGGCAGGCAAGCAATCAGATGGCGCTGTAGTAGCCAAGGAAAAATCCAAATCGATTGGTGACAAAATTCAAGATTGGGTTGGAAAAATTAAAAACGTTTTTTAGATTTCTTTGTTTTCATGACTGGGTTTGGCGAAGTTTTTTATACCCCCCACTTATTTTTGATGCAACCCTTGCGGCTCCATATTAGTGAAACTGGTTTTACCTATGCAAACACAAAAAATATTTTTGCCTGGCGGTGCAGGTTTGGTGGGGCAAAATTTAATTGCTCGCTTAAAGGCTCACGGGTATAGCAATATTGTGGTGTTTGATAAGCATGTCACAAACACAGCTATTTTGAGAACCCTGCATCCTGATATTGAAATTATTGAGGTTGATCTATCTAAGCCTGGTCACTGGCAAAAGAGATTTTCAGAAGCCGATGTTGTAGTGATGTTACAAGCCCATATTGGCGGCTTAGATTACGCGGACTTTGTTGCGAATAACATTACAAGCACCGAGCATATTTTGACGGCTATGAAAACGGATCGGCCCCCTTATCTTGTGCACATTAGCTCATCAGTAGTCAAATCAATTGCGGATGATTTTTATACCCGTAGCAAAATTATTCAAGAAGAGAGCGTGCTCAAAAGTGGCATAGATTGCCCCATTTTGCGTCCGACTTTAATGTTTGGTTGGTTTGATCGTAAGCATTTAGGATGGCTCTCGCGCTTTATGCAAAAGACCCCCTTTTTCCCTATTCCGGGTAATGGGCGCTTTATGAGGCAACCGCTCTTTGTTGGGGATTTTTGCGACATTATTATTAGCTGTATCAAGTCCCATAAGGCGGGTGGAATATTTAATATTTCTGGTCAGGAAAAAATTGACTACATCGATATGATTCGAGTGATCAAAAAAGCGACACATTCTTCAACTCGCATTATCAAAATTCCCTACAATGTATTTTATGGCTTATTGTGGTTGTGGAGTTTGGTAGATAACAATCCACCCTTTACTACCCAGCAATTAGAGGCCTTAGTGACTAAGGATGAATTCGAGGTAATTGATTGGCCTGATATTTTTAATGTGAAATCGACCCCATTTGAACAAGCGGTGACCCAAACTTTTACACATCCAATTTATAGCAAAGTAAGCTTAGATTTTTAATGAGTCAACATTCTCAACCAACGAGCAAAAAAGAGCGGATTGCTGTTCTTGGTGCAGGTCCTATGGGCCTAGCAGTAGCATATCAGCTAGCTCGCGATGGTTATGAGCCAGTGATATTTGAGGCTGATGATCGTATTGGCGGCATGACTGCGGCCTTTGATTTTTCAGGTACTAGTATTGAGCGTTACTACCATTTTCATTGCACTTCAGATCAAGCCTTTTTTGACATCTTGAAAGAGCTTGGCCTATCAAACCAATTGCATTGGACGCATGCCAAAATGGGATTTTGGTTTGGTAATCAATTGCAAGACTGGGGCAATCCGATCGCTCTCTTAAAGTTTAGGGGTTTGGGTTTTATCGCCAAGATACGTTATGGCCTACATGCTTTTTTATCAGTGCGTCGTAATGATTGGCACAGTTTAGACCACAAGGATGCAGTAACTTGGTTAAAAAAGTGGGTGGGACCTGAGGCCTACGATGCCCTATGGCGTTTATTATTCGAGTATAAATTTTATGAGTACACCAATAATTTATCTGCTGCCTGGATTTGGAGTCGTATTCGCCGTCTTGGTCGTTCGCGCTATGATTTATTTCGGGAAAAATTAGGCTACTTAGATGGTGGGTCCGATACGCTCCTGCACGCTATGCAAAGTGATATTGAAAAGCATGGTGGCGTTATACGTCTAAGCACTCCGGTGCAAAAGGTACGCATTGAAAATGGATGTATTCAGGGTATAGAGCTCAAAGATGGATTTGAATCCTTTGATAAGGTAATCAGTACTATTCCGCTGCCTTATGTGCCTAAGCTAATTCCAGATTTACCCCCAACGATTTTGCAGCAATTTATTACGAAGAAAAATATTGCGGTGGCCTGCGTGATCGTCAAGATGCGAAAAGCGCTCACTGATTATTTTTGGCTCAACACCAATGATCCGGAGATGGATATTCCTGGTTTGGTAGAGTATTCCAACTTGCGACCCATGGGTCAAGAGCACATTGCCTATGTGCCATTTTATTTGCCGGGCGAGCATCCTAAATTTGCAGAGTCTGATGAGGTCTTTAAGGACAAGGTGAAGGCTTACTTTAAAAAGATTAACCCAAGCTTATCGGATGCAGACTTCATCGATATGCGGGTGAGTCGCTATCGCTATGCCCAGCCGATCTGCGAGCCTGGGTATTTAGATACCCTGCCACCAGTGCAGTTGCCGATCCAAGGTCTTTGGTTAGCTGACACCTCTTATTACTATCCAGAAGATCGTGGAATTTCAGAAAGTATTGGTTTTGGTCGAAAAATGGCAAAAGCTGCTTCAACATCAGCCTCTTAGGGATTGATGCTTCTATACTTAGGGCAACAAGTGTGTTTGATAAAAACTATAAAGTAATCACCTCCAAAAACAGCAATATTGATTAGGAATTGATGTAAATGAATGGAAGTGACTTAGCAGAGTTATACAAAATCCGTTTTGCAGAGGATCAGCTGCCTCGAAAAAATGAGATTTGGCGAGTCATCTGCCAAAATTTTCTGCAGAAACTGATCAATCCTGCCAGCACGGTTGTGGATATTGCTTGTGGTTATGGGGAGTTCATCAACAATATCGTTGCTAAGCGAAAAATTGCCGTAGATATGAATCCGGATACGCGGGCCTTTTTGAGCCCCGATGTTGAGTTTCACCAATGCAATGCGCTTCAAATTGATGAAGATTTATTGGGATGTGCTGATATTGTTTTTACTTCTAATTTTCTTGAGCATCTTCCTAGCAAAGATGTTTTAAATGAATTTTTGCAACAAGTCATGAATCTATTAAAGCCAGGTGGCAAGTACATCATATTAGGGCCTAATTTGCGCTACATCCCCGGCTTATATTGGGATTTTTATGATCATCATCTGGGATTAACGCATTTAGCCTTGATTGAGGCTTTATTAATGCAAGGCTTTAAGCCGGAAATTTGCATCGATCGGTTTTTGCCCTACACCACACAAAATAGAATGCCAAACCACCCCTGGTTAGTTCGACTATATCTTCAAGTGCCTTGGATTTGGAAGATCATGGGACAGCAATTTCTGATCGTTGTTAGTAAGCCCAAATAAACACAGGGGGCTGGAGCGTGAAAACAATTTTTGGCGCTAAAACGATTTCAATACCAATTTTAGTGTTACTAGCCTTTGCTTTATTGTTGCTTCGAGCTTGGCCTCGGCTTGTATATCCAGAGGTTTGGATTGAGGATGGGGTAGAAAATATCTATGGTCTAGTGAACTATGGATTTATAGATATTTTTAGACCAGTGGGCGGATATCTTGTCCTTATCCCCAAACTAATTACCTTAGCTTCACTTTGGATTTCTTTTGTGTATTACCCTCTGGTTTGCACCATCTTGGCGTGGGCTTTCATCATTTTTGTTTTTATAGTGATTGCCAAATCGCCACTATATCTAAGAGGGCAAATTTTTCTGGCAATGGCATGTATGCTCATTCCATCAGATCCAGAGTGCTTTGGCTTGCCGATGTACACCTACTGGTGGAGTAGTTTACTGCTGTTTGTGATGGTGTTTTGGAGACCCGGTCAATATATCCCACTCAGAATCATCTTGATTTGTCTTGCATCACTCTCATCACCGGTGTGCTTAATTACGTTACCACTTTTTTTGGTGAGATGTTTTATCTTTAGACAAGATCGATCGGAAGTTGGACTATTTGGAGTAGCGCTCGGATGCGCTTTAGTTCAACTCTATGTTATGTACTCATATGGTAAGTCAGCAGATTTTAATTTACTTCATTCCTATCGCACAATAGAAGTATTTTTAGGTTCTTACGTCATTGGCAATATTGACCCTGGCCTTAATTGGTTGTTGGGATGTTTGCTATTTGGGTTTATGGGTTGGGGTCTTTATAAAAACCGAAGTGTCTCACTGATGGCTTTATATTACTTATTTTTAGCGAGCATATTAATGTCGATATATCGCGTTGATATTAATATTCTCAATCCAGTGAATGCTGGACCGCGGTATTTCTTTTTCCCATATATTTTATTGAGTTGGATCCTAATCCAATTAGCCTTTGATGGTCGTTATTTGATGCTGAGAATGGGGGCAACTTTCTTTTTGCTATCTTCAGTAGCCAATGCTATTCCTCATTTGGATCGAAGACATGAAGCACTCAATTGGCAGGGTCATGTAAGCGACTGCCTGCTTACAGAAAAGCATTTATTTCCCGTTCATTATGTAGGTAGCGCAAAAAATGTCTGGACTTTTGAGTTGACTGGCCAGCAATGCGCTGATTTGGTCAAACGAGACTTTTTTTACCGAGCACCTTGATGTCAACATTTTCCTCAGCACTCAGTAAGAACCCTTCGAATTGGATGTTTTTAGAGCCTTTTGTTAGGTATGTTCTTATTTGTATTGCATTATCAGTGGTGATTGGGCTTTCTTGGCTTCAAGGGCGCTATCAAATCGACCCTCATCATTGGGGTTTGATGTTAAGTAATGTGCAAGATATGGTTAGAGGGCGCCTTCCATATCAAGAAATATTTGTGCAATATGGAATTCTCACGCCCATTATTCAAAGTGCCTTCTATATTGTTCTTGGGGGCACTCTCCAATCGATATTTTTTGCAACGATTGCAGCCTATGCAATTGGGCTGCTGGGCATTTATTGCCTTGCTTATGAGCTGACCTCAAGTCGAAAATTGGCTTTATATACTTTTATCAGCTGCGCCTTATTGCATCCGATTGTGTTTTATCCCTGGTCCAACTACATTGCATTCCCCTTTTTAGTTTTTGGCTTACTTTTTTATATTAAAGGGAGTAAAAATTCTTTGAATTATTTTCTCTCAGGCGCGCTACTCTCTCTTGCCGTGCTTTGCCGCGAGGGACTTTTGATGCCTATCATCGTTTTTTCGGTAAGTGGAATATTGCTCAAGTTAATTTATCGGGAGAGCTTTATTCAAGGTCGCGGTCTCGTTTATTTTTCAGTGGGACTGAGTTTTCCATTAATGCTATTTTTTATTTATTTGCTAAGTTATCAGTTATTACCATACTGGTATATTGATGCAGTTTTGCTTCCTCAGGCATATGCTCGCCAATTAATGGGTAATGGAATCTGGAGCTCTGTGATGCATATGTTGAGCTATTTTAGCTTCGGCCTGCGAGTATTAGATGTGCGTTTAATGCTTTTAAGTTTGACTATATTTGCTTCAGCTTATACCTGCTGTGCTGTGCTGCTTGGAATTGGTTGGCTGCGCGATCGCTGGAATTACTTCATGGTGGGCCTTTTTTCCCTACTACTATTAAGCTCCTCATTACATTTGCCGGAGTTATTTAGACTTGCAACAGGGATGGTGGTAGGCGTTCCTTTACTATATTTTTTGACCAACCGATATAAGATTGCCACATTGCTTTTCTTGGGGTTTTTAATTGTTTCGGGGTGGACGATTATTTCAAATCCGCATAACGATTGGTTCCCCACTACTGAGCAACGCTATGATGGCTTTAAGGGGGTTAAGCCATCAGTATTTATCGGGCAAAGGTGGCCAAAAAAGACCTTCGATTATTACCTGGAAGTACAAAGTGATTTGGCCGCTTTGCAAAAGCGAGATTGTGGCATCCAGTTCCATGTAAACGATACGGAGGATGCATTTTTAGCAACAATGAGTCCATTTAATGCCTTCCAAATGGCGCCATTTGGAAGGGGACTTGCAAACTCCCCAATACCCCTATTTGATGATTTGCGACCTGAATTTAATTTACAGAAAAAAATGCACTCCTCTAATGATTTGGCGATTTTGACCTTTGAGGATAGAAAAGTCAGTAATTTTGAGCTTCCAAAGGGCTATTTCATCTTTTCTAGCTACCAAGTGCCTGCTGCTAGCTTTATTCCAACGGGCAAGCACTTGCTGTTATTGGCCCCTTTGACCTGCATTCCGCCAGAGATCAATTAGACCCCCCTATCAACCCCCTTTTAAGTTGTATTAAGTGGCTGTTAGATTTTTTCGTTTTGCCTTCTAAACTGAGATAATTGCCGCACCATGCAAATAAATCCACGATTCTAGGAATTCTTGAACAATGAAGGCTGTCATTTTAGCGGGGGGCTTAGGTACCAGAATCTCTGAAGAGAGCTCTGTTCGACCAAAACCCATGATTGAGATTGGCGGAAAGCCCATTCTTTGGCACATCATGAAAATGTATTCCCATTACGGCATCAATGATTTTATCGTATGCTGTGGCTACAAGGGGTATGTCATTAAAGAATATTTTGCAAATTATTTTCTGCATATGTCTGACATTACTTTTGATATCAAGAACAATTCTATGGAAGTGCATCAGCATTATTCAGAGCCATGGAAAGTGACGATGATTGATACTGGCGAACAAACGATGACAGGCGGACGTCTTAAGCGAGTTCAGCAGTATGTAGAAAATGAAGAAGCTTTTTGCATGACTTATGGGGATGGAGTTTCTAGCATTGATATCGCTGCTTTGATTAAGTTTCATCAAGAGCAGGGATTGTTAGCAACTCTAACTGCAGTCTATCCGCCTGGTCGCTTTGGTGCTTTAGATATTCGTGATCACAAGGTAAATACCTTTCGAGAAAAGCCCAAGGGTGATGGTGGAATGATTAACGGAGGTTTTTTTGTGCTTTCACCAAAGATTTTCCCTTTACTCAAAGATGACTCTAGTGTGTGGGAACAGGAGCCATTAGAGGCGCTTGCTAATCAAAAGCAGATAGCTGCGTATGAGCATCACGATTTTTGGCAGCCGATGGATACCTTGCGCGATAAGAATTACCTAGAAGAATTGTGGGCCGATGGAAAGGCACCTTGGAAGAGTTGGTCATGAAGGGAGTGGTAGACCCACAATTTTGGCCTGGTAAAAAAGTCTTCTTAACCGGTCATACTGGCTTTAAGGGCAGCTGGCTCACGGTTTGGTTGCATGCAATGGGGGCAAAAGTGAGTGGCTATGCACTTGCCCCAAATACTAATCCAAATCTTTTTGATGAGGCTCAGGTTTTAGGCTTATGTAAGCATTCTTGCATTGGGGATATTCGAGATTTAGCGAGTTTACGTCAGGCGATGAATCATGCTACCCCTGATATTGTCATCCATATGGCTGCTCAGCCTTTGGTGCGCTACTCCTATGAAAATCCAGTAGAGACATATGAAACTAATGTGATGGGAACGGCAAACCTCTTAGAGGCAGTTCGGGCATGCTCTAGTGTGAGAGCGGTAGTGATTGTGACTACCGATAAGTGTTATGAAAATATAGAGCAGGATAGGGGCTATCGTGAGAACGAGCCAATGGGTGGTTACGATCCCTATAGCAGTAGCAAAGGATGTGCTGAGTTAGTGACAGCGGCATATCGCCAATCTTTTTTCTCTCCAGCTGATTATTCAAAGCACCAGGTAGCGATTGTATCAGCGCGTGCCGGTAATGTAATCGGTGGCGGCGATTGGTCGACTGATAGACTCATTCCAGATGCCGTTGCCGCATTTGAAAAGAAGATTCCTCTAATCATTCGAAACCCTTTAGCTATCCGCCCTTGGCAGCACGTATTAGAGCCCTTGTCGGGATATCTGGTTTTGGCTCAATCTCTGTATGAACAAGGCGCGACTTTTAATGGGGCATGGAATTTTGGCCCCCACGATGGTGATGCACGGACAGTGCAAGAAGTCATTACATTGTTGATTACCCAATGGAAACAACGCATGGGTGAGACGGCAAGCTGGCAGCAAGATCATCAATTTCAACCACACGAAGCACACCTTTTAAAGTTAGATTGCTCCAAGGCGAGTCAGTATTTAAATTGGAAAGCAAAGTGGTCTTTAGAAGCGGCCGTTGATGCTATTGTTCAGTGGCATCAGGCATTTCAGAACAAAGAAGATTTACAAGCGTTAATGCATAGGCAGATTAAGATGTATTGCACTTCCTCAAGATAAAGTTAAATGTAGAAAAATTATGACCGAGACCACAATATCAACAGATCAATTTGCCAAAGATAGAATTCGTGCAAAGATTTTAGAGCTAGTTCAAGAGTACTCTGACTTGCAATATGCCCCTCAATCATTTATTGCTGGACAAACCCTAATTCCGCCTTCGGGGAAAATGATTGGTGCTCAAGAGCTTAAAAATATGGTGGAGGCTTCGCTCGATGGTTGGCTTACAACAGGGCGCTTTAATGAGTTATTTGAGAAAAAATTAGCAGAATTTATTGGCGTTAAGTATGCCATTACGGTGAATTCAGGCTCCTCAGCTAATCTAGTGGCTTTTTCAGCATTAACTTCTCCTAAGTTGGGGGATCGTGCGATTCGTCAAGGCGATGAAGTGATTGGGGTAGCAGCCGGCTTCCCAACTACAGTCAACCCAATTTTGCAGTTTGGTGCTATTCCCGTTTTTGTTGATGTGGACCTAATAACTCACAATATCGATGCCGCTAAAATTGAAGCTGCTATCAGCCCAAAAACTAAAGCAATTATGTTGGCTCATTCTCTGGGTAATCCGTTTAATTTGGATGTGGTTACGCAATTGTGCAAAAAATACAATTTATGGTTGGTTGAGGATTGTTGCGATGCTTTGGGTTCGACCTATCACGGTCAAATGGTTGGTACCTTTGGCGATATCGCCACTTTAAGTTTTTATCCAGCACACCACATTACTATGGGTGAAGGTGGTGCGGTATTTACCAATAACTATGAACTCAAGCAAATTGCAGAAAGTTTTCGCGATTGGGGTAGAGATTGTTATTGCCCTCCTGGTAAAGATAATACTTGTGGCAAACGTTTTGCCTGGCAATTAGGTGGCCTGCCATTTGGTTATGATCACAAATACACCTATAGTCATTTAGGTTACAACCTCAAAATTACTGATATGCAGGCTGCTTGTGCTTTGGCTCAGTTAGAAAAGGCACCGGCGTTCATTCAGGCTCGCAAAGATAACTTTGCCTTCTTAAAAGAACGGCTCAAATCTTGTGAGGAGTTTATTCAGTTGCCACAGGCAACCGAAGGGACTGAACCATCTTGGTTTGGTTTTCCAATAACTCTGAAAGATGTTTGCCCAGTTTCTCGCGTGGATCTAACGACTTACCTAGATCAAAATAAGATTGGTACGCGTCTATTATTCGCAGGGAACCTCACCAGCCAGCCCTATATGGCCAATGCAAAATATCGTATTAGCGGCGAGCTCACTAATACTGATAATGTGATGAACAATACCTTTTGGATTGGTGTGCAGCCTGCATTAACACCGGAGATGCTGGAATATGCCGCAAAGCATATTGAGACTTTTTTGGGCGTAGATTTCTAATATAGCAATTGGCTTATGAACGATAAAATTAAAGTAAGCGATATAATTGCCCAAGCTCTTGAAGAGCTTGATATTCGACATGCATTTGGTATGGTTGGGGCCGGCAATGTACATTTATTCGAGGCGATTGCAAAAAGAGGTTTCACCGAGATTATTTGCATTCATCATGAGCAAGCAGCTACTATGGCAATGCAAACTTACTATCGTACCTGCGGCAGAATGGCAGCTTGCTTATTAACTACAGGAGCAGGCGCATCCAATGGTATTACTGGAGTGCTATCGGCTTGGGCCGACTCTATTCCTGGAATTATTATTGCTGGCAACGAAAACTCTAAATTTACTAAACTGGAAAATCCTCTGCGGATGTGGGGCGTGCAGGGCTACGATTCTGTAGGGGTCGTCAGCAGTATTACCAAATATACCAATCGTGTGATGTCTCCATCAAAAGCCATCTATGAAATCCAAAAAGCTGCATTTACTGCTTTGAATGAGAGGCCAGGCCCTTGTTGGATTGAAATACCAATGGATATTCAATCAAGCCAAATTGATCCAGCAGAACTAGAGCAATTTATACCGCCTTTAAAAAAGAAATCACAGGATCAACCTCTCATTGCTCAAGTTGACTTGGTGATTGAGTCTTTAAAAACTGCCAAGCGCCCGGTACTATGGCTTGGTCATGGAATTCGTCTGGCTGGTGGTGAAAAAGATATTGAACCTTTATTAAATCAATTGGGTATTCCTGCATTGGTATCCTGGGCTGGCATTGATATGGTTGATTCTGGCCATCCCTTGATTTATGGTCGAGCGGGCGTCTATGGCCAAAGGTCGGCAAACTTTGTTTTACAAAACTCCGATTATTTGCTCACGATTGGTACCCGTCTGGCACTTCCGCAAGTTGGATACGATTTATCAGAGTTGGCGCGAGATGCAATCATAGATGTAGTGGATATCGATGAAGACGAAGCAAAAAAACATCAGACGAGAGTACGCTCATGTATTGTGTGTGATGCAAAAGAGTTTATAAGGATGCTCAGCGAGCGTCTTCAACAGCAGGCACTGTCGCCAAAAGAAGAGTGGATTAAGCAATGCGATCTTTATCGTCAAAGATTTCCTTGGGTCGATCAAGAGCATGACGACAAAGAGGATTTTATGAACTCTTATCGTTTTATGGAGCGCCTAAATCAATTTTTCAAACCAAATCAGGTTGTGGTTACTGATATGGGGACTGCACTGTTATCAGGTCATCAGGTATTGCATATGAGACAAGGTCAGCGCTTGATGACATCTACAGGTCTAGGGGAGATGGGCTTTGGGCTGCCCGCAGCGATGGGCGCATCATTTGCCTTAGATCGTTGCGAAGTAATGTGCCTTAACTGTGATGGTGGCATGATGCTTAATCTACAGGAATTACAAACCATTACCCATCATCATCTACCTATCAAAATCTTTGTTTTTAATAATGATGGGTACTTAATGATTAAGCATACCCAAAATGCATTATTTAAGAATAGTCATGTTGGCACAGATAAAGCATCAGGAGTTTCTTGTCCAGACTTTTCAAAAGTAGGGGCTGCTTTCGATATACCTACCTATCAAATTGACAGTTGGGAGCAATGCGACCAAGTTTTAGAGCAAGTACAGGCTAGTAAGGGCCCAGTAATTTGTGAAGTTTTCATGCATCCCAAGCAACTCTTTTCTCCGAAATTATCTCTAGTAATTCAAGAAGATGGAACTTTGGTGTCGCCTCCTTTGGAGGATCTTTCACCGCTTCTATCGAGAGATGTATTGAAAGAGGCGATGATTGTGGGTATGCATGAAAAATCAAAATTTCTATAGTGGGTCAAAATAGACAATGACTATTGATGTGAAATCTCTTAAGAAATTAAAAATTGCAATTATTGGCTCTGGCAATATCGGAACTGATCTATTGGTGAAATCAGCTCGCTCGGAGTTTATTGAGTGCACTTTATTTGCCGGCAGAAATCTCAATTCTTTAGGCATGAAGCGCGCCAATGGGCTGGGGGTTACCATTTCGGATCGCGGTATTGAGGCCATTATCAACCAGCCAGAAATTTGTGATCTGGTATTTGACTGTACCTCAGCTCAGGCGCAAATTGAGCATTGGGCAGTATTGGAAAAGCTGGGAAAAATGGTCATCGATATGACTCCCGCAAAATTAGGCGAGCTTTGTGTGCCTGCCATCAATGCTACTGATTGCGTAAGCCAAGGGGCGCAAAACATCAATATGATTACCTGTGGCGGTCAAGCCTCAATTCCAATTGCCTATGCCATTTCTCAAGTTCATAAAGAGATTGAATACATTGAGGTAGCATCTAGTATTGCTTCGCGGAGTGCTGGACCAGCGACCCGACATAACTTAGATGAATATGTAGAGACGACCGAGGCAGCATTAAAAAAATTTACTGGCGCTAAGAAAACCAAAGCTATTCTCATTTTGAATCCAGCTACTCCACCGATTGATATGCAAACCACCATTTATGCCAAGGTACTTAATCCCGATATTGGTCGGATTCAAGAGGCGGTTTCAAAGATGGTCAATAAAATTTGTCAATACGTTCCTGGATATAAATTAATTGTTGAGCCAACAATCGATGGCGATCGTATTTTTACGACGATTAAAGTAATTGGAATGGGGGATTATCTTCCGCAGTATGCTGGTAATCTAGATATTATTAATTGTGCCGCTATTTCTATGGCTGAATTGATTGCCAAATCAAAAAATCTGTGAGGTTGATAAATGAATAAGCGAATACTAATTTCTGATCCTACGCTGCGCGATGGTAATCATGCAATTCGACACCAATTAAGTCGAGAAAACTTTGTCTCTTATTGCAAGGCTGCTGAAGCGGCCGGTGTACCTGTGATTGAAGTTGGACATGGCAATGGTTTGGGCGCCTCATCTATGTTGGTAGGTGAGTGCAAATTAAAAGACGAAGAAATTTTGTCTGTTTCTCGAGAAAATTTGACGAATACGCGAATGGCCATTCACGTCATTCCAGGATTTTGTACTATTAAAAATGACTTAACTAGGGCAGTAGATTTAGGAGTTGACATTTTTCGCGTGGGCTCTCATTGCACTGAGGCGGATATTACTGCGCGTCATATTGCTTACGCTAGGAACGCCGGCAAGGAGGCTTATGGCGTTTTAATGATGAGTCATATGGCATCTCCTGAAGTATTGCTCGAAGAGGCAAAAAAGATGGAGTCCTATGGGGCTGAAGCTATTGTAATTATGGATTCTGCAGGAGCATATTTTTCTAGTGATGTCACTGAAAGAATTTCAACGCTGGTAGATGGTCTAAATATCCCAGTAGGATTTCATGGGCATAACAATTTAGGGATGGCAGTCAGCAATTCGATTGCAGCTGTTAATGCTGGCGCAACCATTTTAGATGGCAGTATTCGTGGCTTTGGCGCAGGCGCCGGTAATACCCAATTAGAAGTGCTAGTTGCCGTTCTTGGGCGCTTAGGCTATGAGACCGGAATCGATTTATACAAAATTTTAGATGCGGCAAGTATTGCTGAAAAAGAATTTAACCCAGTGGCTCCTTTTAGCTCCCCCATTTCAATAGTGAGTGGGTTGGCTGGCGTTTTCTCCGGCTTTTCTAAGCAAGTGGGTGCGATAGCTCAGGAATATGGAGTAGATCCTAGAGATATTTTCTTTGAGCTTGGTAGGCGCAATGCCGTAGCAGGTCAAGAAAGCCTTATTTTAGAAGTTGCAAAACAATTGGCTAGTGCACAAGAGAAGCGGAGTTAGGAAATGCCTTCCCAAGATATAGAAAAAAATATGCTTGCAGAATTACGAAATGATTGTTTAGCTGCGGCTGCAAATCAACATGAAGTAATGACTCAGATTAAAACAAAGCACATTGCTGTGACTGGAGGTACTGGATTTATGGGTACCTGGATCGCAGAAATGGTTAGCGCCCTTAATGATGAATATGGCCTTGGGATTACATTGGATCTCTATGCACGAAATACTTCGGGGTGGGCCAAGAAATATCCCCATCTAAGCTCACGCTCAGATATTTTTCTGAGAACCCAAGATGTTCGTTCGCCTTTTGAATTTCAAAAAGAAACACATTTTGTGATTCATGCTGCTGGAATTCCTGATAACCGTATTCACTCTTCTGATCCACTGCGGGTTCATCAAACTACTTTGCTTGGGACTGCGAATACCCTTGATGCAGCAAATCAGCTCGGTGGATTGGAGAGGTTGCTTGTTGTAAGCTCGGGGCTCGTGGTTGGTAATTCCAAAGAAGGTAAGCCAATTTTAGAGTCTGATCATTTTTCGTCAGAGGTTGGCAAACTTCACAATGTCTATGCTGACTCAAAACGTGCCGCAGAGAGTCTAGCCTCCATTTATCGTAGTCAGTTTCGTATGCCTATTGGCGTCATACGACCCTTCACCTTTATTGGCCCCTATCAGGATTTAGATCGACCATGGGCATTAAATAGCTTTATGCAAGACGCTGTGACAGGTCGCGAAATTCGTATTCACGGAGATGGTAGTGCACGACGTAGCTATTTATATGGATCTGACGTGGCCTGGTGGGTGTTAGTGACTTTAATCAAAGGGCAAAATGGCGGTGTTTTCAACTTAGGCGCTTCCCAGCCGATATCACATACAGATTTAATTGATTTAATTTGTATGAAAACTTCCTTAAAGCCCCGTTTAAGTTTTAATACAAATAGTAGTTCGGCTAAATTAAATCATACAGATGATTTTTACCCTGATTTACAGGCAATTCAAAAGTCCTTAAATGTAAATCAGACTTGCTCTCTAGAGCAGGCGCTAGATAAAACTTGGCGTTGGTATTCCCATCGCCTTGCTTTGTCGAACTTATAAGCCTTAGTTAACTCTATGCGTATCGCTATTTTTGGAGGAACAAGTCAGATTGCTAAAGACTTCGTTCTTACCACTTCGCATTTCGGTAATGATGAGCTTATTCTCTTCTCAAGAGCAGCAAAAACTGTTGACTATTGGCTTAGAGAAAATGGCCTGGCTGACCGCTATAGCGCTAAAGATTACGCTGAGTTTGAGACTGCTTCACCATATGACGCCATTATGAATTTTGTGGGAGTTGGTGATCCGGGAAAGGCTTTAAAAATGGGTTCGGCCATTTTCGAAGTCACGGAGCAATATGATCGGCTTGTAATAAATTATTTACGTAGGCATGCCCAATGCCGTTATATTTTTATGAGTAGTGGGGCAGCATATCTTTCTGATTTTCAGGAACCGGCTAATACTGCTACGGTTTCAGCATTGCAGTTAAATCAAATGCAAAATCGTGATTGGTACGGGATTTCTAAGATGTATGCAGAAGCACGTCACAGGGCTGATCCACAGTTGGCAATTGTAGATATACGAATCTTTAACTACTTTAGTCATACGCAAGATATGAGTGCAGCTTATTTTATGACTCAGGTTGCTCAGTCCATAGCCAATAAAACAATATTAACAACTTCCTCTGACCCTATGGTTCGAGATTACTTACATCCTCTTGATTTTTATCAATTGGTATCCAAAATTATCGGATCTCCGATTGTCAATTGCGCCGTCGATGCGTATAGTCAAGAGCCTATTGATAAGGCTACTTTGTTGCGCGTAATGGAGTCGAGCTTTGGATTGCAATATCAAGTTTCAAATAATGCGTCACATCCTAATGCTACCGGGCTAAAGCCTTTTTATTATTCTGAGGATCATTCAGCATCCCGCTTTGGATATGAGCCCCAATATTCATCTTTGGAAGGTATTGAAAGAGAGTTATCACTGCTATTTAATAAATCATAGCTTTCCAGGCCGGCCATGTAGTCTTGAATCGTTTTATTGGTACCTAAGAAGGAAAATTCGGAATATAAATTCAATTTGTAGTGGGGCATGGTGATTTACATTGAATACAATGTTTTAATTACTCAATATTGATTTTGGTTAAAACTGAGGATTTTATAAAATGGCTTCATTAATTAGTCTATCTATTCCTTGTTATAACGAGGAAGAAAATGTTGATGAGCTTTATCGTCGCATTTGTGACGCTACCGACAAAATATCCCAATATCAATTTGAGTTTGTCTTTATTGATAATGCTAGCGAGGACCAGACGGTAAAAAAATTGACCTTTCTGGCCTCTAAGGATCCTCGAGTCAAAATTATTGTTAATACACGTAACTTTGGCCATATTCGGTCCCCTTACTGGGGGATGATGCAAACAAGGGGCGAAGCTACGATTGCACTGGCATCAGATCTTCAAGATCCGCCTGAATTAATCCCGCAATTTCTTGCTCAGTGGGAACTAGGTTGGAAAGTAGTATTAGCAGTCAAACCTCGAAGTAAAACTAATTTTTTAGTACATAAATTACGTCGTCTTTACTATCAAGTTTTAGATGGCATCGCCAATATTGATTTAGTAAAGGATGCTACGGGATTTGGTCTGTATGACAAAAAAGTATTAGATCAGGTTCGAAAAATTTCCGATCCCTACCCCTATCTTCGCGGGCTCATTTGCGAATTAGGATTTCCAATAAAGACAATTCCTTTTTTACAGCCAAGACGTGAGCGAGGTATATCTAAAAATAATTTCTATACTTTATATGATATTGCCATGCTAGGTATTGTGAGTCACTCGCTAGTCCCCATTAGATTGGCCAGTATTTGTGGCATTGTGATTGGTTTTCTGAGCTTGTTAGTCGCTATTTATTACACGATCATGAAATTACTTAATTGGTATTCATTCCCGGTGGGAATGGCTCCAATTGTCATTGGTATATTTTTGCTGTTTAGCCTACTCTTTATTTTTATTGGAATTTTAGGGGAATATATCGGATCTATTCACTCCTATGTAAAAAATCGCCCTATTGTTGTAGAGCGCGAAAGAATTAATTTTGAAGAGTAGCTATTGTTTTCTATAGACAGTATTAGACTTCAAGATTTTGTAGAGGGGCCAAATTAATATAAAAGCCCAAGAAAATATAGTTAATGACAGCATTAATTTTAGCCATTTCGGTTCATATTCCATGGAGATAAAGCGTCCTCCAGGTACTGAAGAAATTTCCATAAGCCCTAATTTATTTTTTTGAATTTCTAAGGGCTTGTGATTTTGATCATACCCTCTCCAATTGGGCGAATAGGGTGTAGTGATGACGATGGATTCATTGCCTAAATCCTCTAAGAGCTTTATCTTGAATTGGTTCGGAGTTAATGAAGTTAACTCATATCGAATCGGCTTACCAACAGATGTGATGGCATAGTATTTTAAGATCTCCATCTGACCTTCGGTGATGAGTTTAGTAATCGCAGGATTCCGTTGCGGCAAATATCCCTCGACAAGTGGTCTTTTAGAGTAATGCTCATTTTCTGAATCTGGATATTCCGGAAATAAATCTCTAGTATTTGGCGGAATCGTAAAAGCCGGCAAAGCATTTCTAATGACTTCCCTTTGTCTTTGTTGTATTTCTTTAGTTTGCACTCCGAATCTCTTATTGAATCCCTCAAGATCCCATCTAATATTGGCTAGATACATTTGGAATAGGGATAAAAAAATAATGCATATAAATAATAAAAGCCTTTTAGGGTTGGTTCCATTCGCAATCTTTTGTAATGATATAAGGGATGTGATTGAAATAAGTGTTGTTATAAAAAGGTATGTCCAATCTCTATCGGATTGAGTGAAATAAGTTACAGTAATGATGATGATGGTTATTAAAATTACTGGCTTAGTAGTTTTGTGACCATATTGCGAATCTTTGTAGAACTTAGACAGCCCTAGTGATCCCATGGTGATCAAAAAGAAGACTAATAAAATTGAAAGCCATGCATGAAAGCGTATTTCTTTGAAACCTGGCAATAAGCCCACCAGAAATTTTGCTACTACATACTCCTTTGAAAGGCATGCCATTAAAGTGATGGTGAAAGCGAGTAGCGTAGCAATCATTACTCGATCAGGTTTATATAGGCCATAGATCAGGCCTCCCAGCATAATTGATGGCACATAGAGCATTACATCATGCCCCCCAAATGGATCTGCTATGAATGGATTGACACTATTATCAAAAAGATTTTTAAGCGATTCAAGCTGTATAGAAGCCGTAAAAGGGTCAACATTTCTCTTAGTAAAAAAATCTAAATCAAGATTATTCAGTGTTTCTGTTATTGGTATGCTGAGTATGAAGGTACATAGAACTAATGAGGCCAGAAAATAAATTATAGGAAGCCTTATACTTTTTTGAGATTTATTTACATCAAATCCTACCAAAGAACCGTATTGAATACAAATGAGTAATAGTGCCCAGATCCCTAATAGTTCAAGCATCAATACATTTGTACCTAAATAGCCAGAGGTAAATGCAAGCCCCAGTCCTCCAGCGAGAACTGCAACTCCAATTGAATTTTGTTTTGATATTTGATATGCCCCAAGACAAATCCACGGGATTGCTACTGCAGAACCCATGGCCTCTAAATTAATTTTGGCTTGAAATAGCAGATAAGGGCTAAGGGAGTAGCTTAAAGCACCTAAAAGTGAAATAAATGTTGAAGATCTGGTTTTAAGCCAAAACCACATTCCAGTAAACCCAAGGAAGTTCAATGCAAGTATTTCCAAGATGAATAGAACAGTGTCATATTTTCTTAATAGTGACAGAACCCAAACAATTGGCGAGAGTCCTATGGATGTGTATATCGAATGTAGTGGGACTCCTGCCCCAATATAGGGGTCCCAAAGCGGAAAAATACCCGATCTTAATGAAATTGAAATAAGAAAACGCATTGGAAGCCCCAAAAAAGCGTTGTCGTGCAATATTGGAAACGGCGTATTAAATCCGCCAAAGAGGTAGAAAAGAAATGCGTTTAACAAGCCAAGCGATAGGAAAAGAAAAGTCAACTTATAAAATCGTTTATTTGGGCTCTTTACCGTTAGACCGTGCATTTATGTAATGTATTATAAAAATTAAACATTTGTGATTTTAAATTAATTTACCCCTTGGCGATTGACCATACATTAAAAATATAATGACTTAATCAAACTTGGAATTAAGAATTGAAGAAATGATCGCATGCTAAAACAGCATTCAAACACTAACTTTTGTTTCATAAATTTGAAGTTGTTTTTTCAACTTGTTTTTATGATAACGGTTTTATTTATCTTTATCCCATTTAAACCAGGGATGCCTTCTGATGCTAATCCACTTGATCCGTCTTGGGTTTTAGGAGTTAATTATGCGGTTTCTAAGGGATGGGTATTTGGCAGGGACTTTATGTTTACATTCGGTCCTTTTGCCTCAATTTATTCTAGGGGATATCATCCTGCCACTGATGATCTGATGATCTTCGGAGCTGCATACCTGGCTATTCTCTATATGGCGGCTGTACTATATCTTGCTAGGGCATCTACATGGTATGTTGTGGCTATTCTCGTTACTATTACATTATTATTAAGCATATCTGCTGACACTTTATTATTGTCATACGCGTTAGTAATTGCAATATTTACTTTTAAAACTGCCCCTCTTATCTTGCAATCTTCTGTTGCAAGATATCAATTAACTATATTTACGGCAATATTATTTAGTGGTTTTGGACTTTATCCCCTCATAAAGGGGACTCTTTTTGTCTTGTACTTTGCAGTTGCTCTTTGCTCTATTACCATCTTTTTTTACTATAGAAAATGGCTCAGTGGAGCTGTAGTTTCAATTGCAATTCTTTTCTCCAGTTTTTATTTTTGGAGCTTTTCAGGGCAATCCTTAGTTAATTTACCAGGCTACTTTCTGTCCATGAGTGAGATCATCTCTGGCTACAGCGAGGCTATGATGATTTCTGGGAATACTTTAGAAATTTTTATATATCTTTTGGTGTCGCTAGTATTGGTCATCACTATTTTGAAAATAGATGTACATAGAATATTGAGGCTATATTTAGGTTGCGTCTATCTCATCTATCTTTTTATCGCATTTAAAAGCGGATTTGTTAGGCATGATGCCCATGCATTAATTTCCGCAAATGCATTGCTTTATTCAGGCATGCTTCTTTTCTTAGTGGCCCCAATTCAAAATTTAAAGCTATCATCAGCAATATCTTTAATTGGCTCTTTGTTTATAGGATTTCATTATTTGACATTTTCAGGGGCCATAACTGTTTTAAC
The DNA here is from genome assembly GCA_040401435.1 of Candidatus Methylopumilus sp. Lineage (GTDB taxonomy): Bacteria > Pseudomonadota > Gammaproteobacteria > Burkholderiales > Methylophilaceae > Methylopumilus_A. The sequence goes on along the minus strand of JBBAON010000017.1, from coordinate 4,551 downwards.
AAATACTTATTTGGATGGTGCAGCTGGCCTAATAACTCGCTATCAAGCAAAAAAGGGGTACATTAAAGAATATGAAAATTCTCTCAATCAAATTAAGATACGTTCACAGTTTCCAGCCTTAGAAGGATCCGTAGATAGTATTCCGATTGACCAAGCTAAGTTAATTAGCAATGGGTATGATTGGCAACCACGCCCAATTTTTCAAAGTTATGCAGCTTATAACCCCGCTTTAGCAACAAGAAACTATAACTATCTATTGGGAAGCAATGCACCAGAAAATATTATTTTTCAAGTGTCAACAATTGATGATCGTTATCCAAGTCTTGATGATGGACTAAGCTGGCAGATTTTGCTATCAAACTACCGCCCTATAAAGGAAATAGATAATTTTATTTTTCTAAAAAAGAATAAGGGCATAAATGCCGTTGATAGCAGGCGCCTTTTACTAGATGGCGAGTATGTAATTGGAAAAAAAGTAATTACCCCTAAAAATAATGGATTGGTTTATATGCAGTTGGATATTGAACCAACTCTTATAGGAAGGCTGCTAAACATCTTTTTTAAATCAAGTGAGCTTAGGATAATGGTGTATCTTAAGAGTGGCGCAGTCAGGAACTACAGGATTATTCCAAGCATGGCTAAGACAGGTTTTATCCTTTCCCCTCTCATTGGGAATTCTGTCGATTTCAGCTCCATATTTATAGACCCTAAACTTTTGAGTACAAATGAGGTTGAGTCATTTACTATTTATCCAGAAGATAAAGCTTGGGCTTGGAAAAAAATCTACAAGATTCAATTTTCTGAGGCTAATTTTCCTGCTAAATTTAATAAAAATTAACAGCAAATGAGTAATCTTAGGGAGTCTTCAGCATTTCAGGTATGTTCTGTTTAGCCCAGGGAACAAAGTACCTCTCAAATAGCAACTTACTGGCATATTCTGATAGATGATGGTCTTCATCCCGAAACGCTGGCATACCATTTAGGATAAATGAGCAGCTCTGATCTTTGCAGAACAAGTCATTCTGGTTGAATCCAAGAACTCTGGGGTTAGTCGTATTGATTTTCGAGACCAGTTGATTAAATTGACGAGTTCTTTCTACGTATTCTGAGTATGGAAAGTTGCAGTCATTTTTAGTTTTGATAAGTGGTCGTGAAAAACATGACTTAATATCATAGTCATGATAAATATGGGGTGCAAATAGAATGACTCTTGTATTATTTTCCTCCAAAAAATCAATTCGCTTTTTTAGTGCCGCATAGGCCTCTTTATTACTTGATTCGTCATTAAGGCCACCTATGATGACATAGCGCAAGGATTTATCATTTTGAATAATTTGATTAATAAAGACTTGCTGTTCATAAGCCTTAATCGCTCCACATGGGTGCGGAGATTCATCAACCTTTTTGCTTGAGGGAGGCTCTAACCACTGTGCAGAGCAGGTTCCAATTGATAAAACGCGGTGATGCTTGAGCTCATGATTTTCAATGATCCCCGGGTATAGTTGATTCGCATAGCTACTGCCCAAAACAAGGAGAGTTGGCGGCTGATCTGTATTTGCAGCACAAAACCACCACGCATAATTTTTAGCTGGCGCATAGGGATATTGTTTCTGACATGCTTCATTTTTAGAGTATTTCCACATTGATCCTACGAATTGTGAATTAATGGCCTTGGTATTTGAAATTGAGGATCTATCCTCAAACCCATTTTTGACTCCCACATAGATCCCTATGATAGAAATGATAAACATGAGCAATGCAAGCACCAGAGCTTTCTTCTGTTGGTATTTGCCAAAACGAATAGGAATTTCTACAAAACGATAGCTTAAATATGCCAGCAAGAAGGAAGCAAAGACTAGTACCGCCCTAGTAAAGTGAGAAGGCGTCCCCCCCTCCATTATTCTTGCGAATGAGAGTAACGGCCAGTGCCAAAGAAATAGCGGGTAGCTGATTAGACCAATCCAAACTAATATTCGATTTGATAAGATAAGTTTATTAAGAATTGCATTTGGGCCGGCGGCAATCATGAGCATTGCTCCTAGGGCAGGCATTAGGGCCCACCACCCTGGAAAGCTGAGTTTCTTATTAATGCACAAAAGACCAACACTTATTAGCAGGAAGCCTGCAATAGAGGCTATATTTAATTTTAATATTGAGAAATTTTTAGATTCATTTAATCCTAAATAAGCTAAATATGCGCCTATTAGTAGCTCCCAAAAACGCGTTTGTGGGGAATAGAAGTCTGCTACAGAATTAAATGCAATATTTGCTTGAAAAATATTGAGGGCAAATGAACTGATGCCAATCAGTATTGTTACCGCTAGAAAATTCCATTTAGCTTTGTATGATATCCACAGAAGAACTGGCCAAATAATATAAAACTGTTCTTCAATACCAAGACTCCAAAGATGAAGCAAGATCTTTGTTTCAGAACTATTATCAAAGTACCCCGATTCAGACCACAGCAATAAGTTTTCTACAAAAAGTCCACTTGCAGCGGTATGGATTCCTAGTTGCCGATACTCATCAGCCAGTAATGCAAACCATCCAAAAATCAGAGCGCTGAGCAATATTAGAATGAGTGATGGAAAGATGCGACGTATCCGATGCCCATAAAAATCTAAAAAGCTAAAGGTACCACTTTGAATTTTGGAAAATATGATTTTTGAGATGAGGTAGCCTGATATTACAAAAAAGATATCTACCCCGATAAATCCACCTGGCAGACCATTGGGAAAGGCATGGAAAAGAACAACCGATAAAACTGCAATAGCCCTGAGACCATCTATATCTGGCCTGTAATGTAGAGGCAGTAGCGCTTTCATGGAGATCTCAAATGATCTTTATGGGGTGGCTTTATAGCCTAAGGCATGCATTTTTTCACTAAAGGAATTAATGCTTTCTATTTTTGATAGGACTCCTTTTTGTTGATCGTAATCAAACTCATATAACCAGAGCTTATCCACGCCTGTCTTCCACCATCCATTAATTTCAATATCGTTATTTTTTATCAGGAGCCGATTAAAGTCCTGTCTTTTTGAATCAATAACAGCACCATCTTTAACTTTTCCATTTGATAATAAGGCGAGAGCTCCACCAAAATCCCAGGGTTGGCTAAATATAATTTCGTCATTGAAATTTGGGATTAAAAATTTTGGGACATCCCCAATTACAACTGAGTTATTAGGAATATTTTTTTGACGAATTAAGTCTAGTACATTGCTAATAATAACCATTTGAGTCCTCGAGGACTGAATATAGTTATCTCTTTGAATTACAAAGGAAAGAGTGCTCATAACCCCAAAAACAGTAATCAGTGGAAGAATAAGGACTTTTCTTAGGGCCATAAGACTGCATAGGCCGCCCAAAAGAATGCTTAATGAAAACCAAGTAGAAGAAAGCCCGCGCGCTTGGTATCCCCAGGAGTTGGCGGATTCATTAGAGAGTATGAAGATACTTGAGGAAGCTAAAAAGCATAATGCACTTACTATTAAAAATCTGAAAACCTTATCTGTTTTTTTACTAACTTCGGAGTTAAAAAATCCAAGAAAAATAGTCAGTATGAAGATCGCGCACAAGAGGGAGTGGCTTGGTTTCACATAATTTGCGATTTTTATGAATAGATTGGGGATTTGGGCAAAAAAAACATGGCCCCAGGTATGAAGTTTTGCAAGCATTTGCTGTGGCTCAAGCTTTAAGCGAGAGTCCACATCCATAAATTGTGGTGCAATCCCCTTTTGCCATATAATAATAATTGCTAATACAGCGCCTATAGGTAAAACAAATCGAATGAAATAGTTAAACCAATTTTTTCGAAGTGTATCCACATTGACGATAAATGGTAAAAGTGCTGTAAAAACTAATAAAGGCAAAATTACTTCATAGGTTAAAAATGCCAACAACAAATAAACATAAGTTAAAACATATGATTTTTTGTGCGAGGAGCCTACAAAATTATTTAACTCATTTATAGATAAAGCCCATAACAGAAATGAACCCGTTGCTGTGAGCTGGTTGATGGGAGAGGCAATTACGGGCATTGCGATAAATGGAATAGCTGCAAACAGCCCAAACACAATAGACGGTCCGTTTCCGATAATCTGGGAAATTACTCTTCGAGTTAGAAAAATAGCTAACAGATAAGTTGCTGTGTTTAAGACCAAATAGCCAGGAAAAAAAGTCCCGAATATAAATGTACTAACAGTAATTGGTAGCGGGGCCAAAGGCCTGTTGGAAAATAGAGGAAACCAGCTTTGATAGCAATGAATAAAGCCATCGCAATCAAGATTATGAGCAATATCCCCCCAGTCATCAACGATGATTCCACCGTTAATAATGAGAGGTAAATAGGCGGCAATACAAAAAATGGCCAGTGCAAAAAAAGACCAGTTAAGGCTTGCTATGACAGCACTATTGGTCCGGGGCATTGAATCTCTGATTCCTTAAATGAGTGCTAAATCTATAGTCTCATTTTATATGGGGCAGTAAACCTGTTACCCCTACTCAAAAACCACACTCTTGAGCCCAATGCCCAAAGGCCGATCATCAGGC
>JBBAON010000016.1:0-36976 GCA_040401435.1 Candidatus Methylopumilus sp. | reverse complement strand
CACCAACACAAATTGCTGCTGCGCGTTAGCAACGAGAGGGGCGCATTATACAGACCTGATAAATTTAGTCAAGACCAAATCAAATAATTTATGACTCTTTTTTGCTGCTTCCCGCCTTGTCTTTGAAGCGAACGCCGCATTCTACAGAACAATAAAAACCGGTCAATAGGAATGTCGTGTTTTTTACAAACTAATTACATTTAAGTTAACTTATTGTGACGCGCGCAAATTTGCGCTTCCCAACTTGCGCAACAACCTTTGTTTCTTTGGCCACTTGTTGGTGTTTATCGCTAACCTTTTCACCGTCTAACTTCACGCCGCCCTGTTCGATCGCACGCATTGCTTCAGACGTACTTGCCACCAATCCAGCTTGCTTGAGTAATTGCGGCACAGAAATGCTTGCCTCTAAAATTTCAACGGTAACTTCAGATACTTCATCTGGAATGCCGCCTTTTGAACGCAGCTCAAAATCTTTCAACGCCTCATCCGCTGCTTCTTGGCTATGAAAACGCGCAACAATCTCTTGGGCAAAATATACTTTAGTATTTCTAGGGTTAGCGCCTGCGGCAATTTCTTGTTTCCACTGCGCGATCGTTTCTAACGACTCGAAAGACAACAGTTCGATATAGCGCCACATCATCTCATCGGAGACTGACATGATCTTACTGAAGATCACATTTGCAGGCTCAGCAACACCAATATAATTACCGAGAGATTTAGACATTTTATTGACGCCATCTAAGCCTTCCAATAAAGGCATGGTCAACACACACTGCTGACTCTGACCGGCTTGCTTTTGCAGTTCGCGGCCCATCAACAAATTAAATTTTTGATCAGTGCCCCCTAATTCAACGTCAGCTTTCAATGCCACTGAATCGTAACCCTGCAATAAAGGATATAAAAACTCATGAATCGCAATTGGCTGATTATTTTTATAACGCTTACTAAAATCATCACGCTCAAGCATACGAGCGACCGTGTGACTTGCGGCTAGCTTCAACATGCCGGCCGCACCTAATTCATTGAGCCATGTTGAGTTAAACACAACCTCAGTCTGCTCAGGCTTGAGTATTTTGAATACTTGCGCAGCATAAGACTTTGCATTTTCTTGCACTTGCTCAGCGGTTAATGGTGGACGGGTTGCACTTTTACCTGTTGGATCACCAATCATTCCGGTAAAGTCACCTATTAAAAAAAGCACCTGATGACCAAGCTCTTGGAATTGGCGCAACTTATTTAAAAGAACAGTATGGCCCAAATGCAAATCTGGAGCAGTGGGATCAAAACCGGCTTTTACGCGCAAGGGTTGACCTGTTTTTAACTTTTCTACCAATTCGCTTTCAATCAAAAGCTCATCACTTCCGCGTTTGATTAGCGCAAGGCTCTGTTCTATCGATACTGAATTTAATGTCATCACTTAATGCCTATATATATTATTGCGCCCATCACATCTCACCCCAAACTTCACGAAAATTCACTTTTCTGTTAGCATCGCCCCTCATATGTACGTATTAAGGTGGCGTCGGTGCAGAGTAACGAGCCCAACAATCTAGAAAATTCTAAACCGCGTATTTTAACGCAAAAAACAGCAACTAAAGCACGAAAGCTTGATTTGCGTTGGATTATTGCAATTTCTTGCTTACCATTATTAGGGATTGCGACTGCATTTGGCATTGCACCACAAACGCTCACTGACAATATTTCGGTTGAAACAATTGTGGAAGAGGTCGCGCTTCCTCAATTTGACGCACTATCAAATGTGAGTGCTATTACCCAGTCTTTCTGGGTAACCGAGATTATCCGTCGTGACGATACGCTAGCCAGTCTCCTAAAAAGACTTAACATTCTCAATGATGACGCGATTGAGTTCTTAAGAACCAATCACGATGCGGGCAAATTAGCATCGCAGCTTAAACCAGGACAAACCGTTCGCGCACAAACAAATGAAGCAGGCAAACTCATCGCGCTCCAATATCAATTTAACAGTACAAATTTACTAAGTGTTATTAAAGCGGATTCTGGCTATATCGCAAAAACACACGAAATTAACCGCAACAAACATACCGTACTCAAATCTGCTACGATCCAAAATTCACTCTTTGGTGCAACAGATGCAGCTGAAATTCCCGACTCAGTTGCCATGCAACTTGTTGACATTTTCTCAACAGATATCGACTTTCAAACAGACCTTCGTAAAGGTGATCGTTTAGTCGTCGCTTATGAAGCTGAATATAGTGAGGGTCTCCAAGTTAAAGCAGGGCAAGTGCTATCAGCTGAATTTACTAATGATGGCAAAACTTACAGTGCTTTTATTTATAGAGATCCTAGTGGCCACGTTGCTTATTACACAGCGGACGGAAAGAGTATGCAGAAGTCATTTTTACGCTCGCCTTTGGAGTTTTCACGGATTAGTTCTGGGTTTAGTTCGCGTCGCTTACATCCTACCTTACAAACCATGCGCGCGCACAAAAGTGTAGATTATGCCGCGCCAATTGGCACGCGCGTTAAAGCTTCTGCTAATGGTACCGTTGAATTTATTGGTTCGAAAGGTGGATATGGGAAGGTTATCGTCTTACAACACAACAACAAGATCAGCACTGTTTACGGTCATTTATCAGGTTTTGCGTCAAGCTTACGTCCAGGTGCTAAAGTATCCCAAGGCGAAGTAATTGCATTTGTTGGCATGTCAGGTCTAGCCACTGGACCACATTTACATTATGAGTTCTTGTTAAATGGTGAGAACCGAGATCCAGTCACTATTGCCCTGCCAACGGCGGCACCTATTCCTACAAATTATAGAGCAGCTTTTTTAGCGAAAAAAGCTGAATATACAGCGCAATTGAATTTATTACGTGCAAGTAATGTTGCTTCTATTGATTAAACCAAGCGAGTTGCAAAATTAACGTGCAAGCTCTTTGGATTGGATTAATGTCAGGCACCAGCCTAGATGGTGTTGACGCAGTGCTCACTGAGTTCACGCAAACTTCAGATCAAATTCTTCAGTCACGCGTCGTTGAAGCAAGCACCCTGCCTTTTAGTCAAGACTTACGGGAAGAACTTCTCTCTCTGCACGAAAATGGCCCTAACGAAATTGAGCGCACAGCACTCGTCGGTAATCAACTGGCAAAGCTCTATGCGCAAGCGGTGAATGACCTTCTCAAAAAAGCGAATATTGATTCTTCTCAGATATCAGCCATTGGTTGTCATGGACAAACCATTCGACATAGACCTGAGCTTGGCTTCACCATTCAAATCGGCAATGCCGCATTATTGGCGGAATTAACCGGCATCACTGTGGTTTCAGATTTTCGTAGGCGAGATATCGCCGCAAATGGTCAAGGCGCTCCCCTAGTACCAGCCTTTCATCAGGCAGTTTTCGGGCATCCTAATATCAACCGCACCATTATCAATATTGGCGGCATCGCTAATCTGAGCGTATTAAATATTGGCCAAGAAACAATTGGCTTTGATTCTGGCCCAGGCAATATGCTGATGGATGCATGGAGTGAGCTTCATACTGGTCACCGCTATGACGCATCAGGTCAATGGGCGATGACAGGCAATGTGATTGATGAGCTGTTGTCTAAGTTGTTGGCACATTCGTTTTTCAATTTTACGCCACCAAAAAGCACTGGCCGCGATCTATTCAACATCGAATGGCTAACGTCTTATCTAAAGCCTGACTATTTACCTCAGGATGTTCAACGCACTTTATTAGCTTTCACCGCACATTCTATTGCGGATGCCGTAAAAAAGTACGCCCCCAATACCCATGAAATTTATCTTTGTGGAGGAGGCGCTTTTAACGATGCAATGATTCTTTGCTTGCGACAATTGTTGCATCCTGTGAAAATTGAGTTAACGGATGTTTTAGGCATTAATATAAGTGATGTGGAAGCTGCTGCCTTTGCTTGGCTGGCACGCCAAGCCATCATTAAGGCACCAGGCAACCTTCCTTGTGTAACAGGGGCAGATGGATTGCGTATTTTAGGCGCGATTTATGCTAGTTAATTTACTGATATAACCATTGATTGAATAGTGCAATGACGACCAAACCTACAAAAGTAACCTTAACCTTTGATAACGGTAGCGAGCCTATCGAATTGCCAATCCTATCTGGGAATCTAGGCGTTGATGTGATTGATATCCGCAGCCTTGGCAAGCATGGGATTTTCACCTATGACCCTGGTTTTTTATCAACGGCCTCTTGTAGCTCAGATATTACTTTTATTGATGGTGAACAAGGTCTTCTTTACTACCGTGGATATCCGATTGAGCAGTTAGCAAAACACTGTAGTTTTATGGAAGTTTCTTATTTGCTCATTCATGGTGAATTACCAAGCGAAGCACAAAGAAATACTTTTAGTCACACAGTGCACCAACACACAATGTTGCACGATCAACTGACAAAAGTGTTTTCTGGGTTTAGACGTGACGCGCATCCAATGGCGGTGATGGTTGGCGTGGTTGGGTCTATGTCAGCATTTTATGGCGAATCCTCGGATATCCATGATGCAAAGATGCGTGAAATCACCGCCTATCGATTACTGGCTAAAGTACCAACCATTGCTGCTTGGAGCTATAAATATACCATCGGCGAACCCTTCATGTATCCACAAAATAAGCTCGATTACGCAGCAAATTTTATGCACATGATGTTTGCAACCCCTTGTGAAGATTATGTACCGAACCCAATTCTTGCAAAAGCGTTTGAACGTATTTTGATTTTACATGCTGACCATGAACAAAATGCTTCGACCTCAACGGTGCGTCTTGCAGGCTCAAGCGGCGCAAATCCATTTGCTTGTATCTCGGCAGGGATTGCCTCACTTTGGGGCCCTGCGCACGGCGGTGCAAATGAGGCCACCCTCAACATGCTTGAAGAAATTGGTGATGTGAGTAGCATTGGGGAATTTATCAAACGCGCAAAAGATAAGAATGATCCATTCCGCTTGATGGGTTTTGGCCATCGCATTTACCGCAATATGGATCCACGCGCTTCCATCATGCGTGAAACCTGCCATGAAGTATTAAATGACCTTGGCTTGCACGACGACCCGATGTTTAAACTTGCGATGGAATTAGAAAAGATTGCTTTAGAGGATGAGTATTTTGTAAGTAAGCGTTTATACCCTAACGTCGACTTTTATTCTGGGATCGTGATGCGCGCGATGGGCATTCCAAACTCCATGTTTACAGCAATTTTTGCACTTGCACGCACTGCTGGCTGGGTTGCGCAGTGGAGCGAAATGATCTCCGACCCAGAAGGTAAGATTGGACGCCCTCGTCAACTTTATACGGGTCAAACTAGACGTGAGTTTGTCCCGGTTGGTCAACGCTAAGCGGATTCAAAAATAAAAGGCGCCGAGGCGCCTTTTATTTTGTTCAAATAATGTCTAGTTAAACTGAGAATGAAGAGCCGCAACCACAAGTCGTGGTGGCATTCGGATTACGAATTACAAACTGCGAGCCTTGCAGACTATCGGTATAGTCAATTTCAGCGCCTAGCAAGTACTGCAAACTCATTGGATCAATCAGAAGCGTCACTGAATCGCGCTCAACTTGTGTGTCATCATCATTAACAGTTTCTTCAAACGTAAACCCATATTGAAAACCAGAACAGCCGCCGCCGCTAACGAATACGCGAAGTTTTAGATCAGGCGAACCTTCTTCTTCAATTAACTCTTTTACTTTTTTTGCCGCATTATCAGTAAAGACTAACTGGCTTGGTATTTCGGTTACTGCATTCATTTCATACTCCTTAATGATCACTACTCTTCCTTTAGTCTCCCAATAGACACTAAAGTTGCGCGGATACGATGTCGCTTAATACTTGATTTAATAGCTCTACTATATCAGAAATTGTTAATAAATGACTATGGCAACAATGGCACCACGTTCAAGCCCAAACCTTCAGGCAAATCAAACATGATGTTCATGTTCTGCACAGCCTGTCCTGCAGCGCCTTTGACCAAATTATCAATCACAGACAAAATGACTACGGTATCGCTACCTTGTGGTTGATGCACTGCAATTCGGCATTGGTTCGATCCCCTAACCGAGCGGGTTTCTGGATGACTACCTGTAGGGAGCACATCCACAAACGCTTCGCTTTGATAACGATCTTCAAACAGTTTTTGCAAGTTAACCGTCTTAGTTAACTTCGCGTATAGGGTTGCATGAATGCCACGGATCATCGGTAGCAAGTGCGGTGTAAAAGTTAAGCCCACTTGTTGATTCGCCATCGCAGTTAAGCCCTGACTAATCTCTGGCAGGTGACGATGCCCAGCAACCCTATAAGCTTTGAAATTATCACCAGCCTCTGCAAGTAAAGCATGGACTTCGGCTTTGCGCCCTGCGCCGCTCACGCCAGATTTCGCATCTGCTATTAAGTAAGTGGGGTCAATTACGCCAGCTTCAAGGAGCGGCATAAAGCCAAGTTGCACCGCAGTCGGATAACAGCCTGGGTTTGCCACTAGTTGAGCATTTCTGATTTTTTCCCGGTTAATCTCAGGTAAACCGTAAACCGCTTCTGAAATTAAATCAGGACAGGCATGCGTCATACCGTACCATTTTTCCCAAGTCGCCACATCTTTTATTCTAAAGTCGGCGGCTAAGTCAATTACTTTCACGCCCTTGGCAAGGAGCTCTCTAGTTTGCTGCATAGCAATGCCATTAGGCGTTGCAAAAAATCCGATGTCACACACAGACAAATCAACTTGTGCAGGATCTGAGAACTTCAAATCCACATAACCACGTAAGCTTGGGAACATTTCAGCCACACCCATGCCCGCTTCACCGCGCGAAGTAATGACTGCCAATTCAACATTTGGATGAATTGCTAACAAACGCAGCAACTCCACGCCCGTATAGCCTGTGCCGCCTACAATCCCTACTTTGATTTTATCCATCATTCAAAACCATTCTAAAAAATCCATTGGCTATTAGCATAGCCAGCAAACAGCATATTAACAAAAAGCCTGACTAGAAAACAAAAAAGCCGCAATAACGCGGCTTTTTTTGCTGAACGCTAAAAAATTAACGTTTAGAGAATTGTTTACGACGACGCGCTTTGCGGAAACCAACTTTTTTACGCTCAACTTCACGTGCATCACGTGTAACGAAACCTGCTTTAGATAAGGCAGCTTTCAACGCTGCATCGTAATCAATCAAAGCACGTGTAATGCCGTGACGAACTGCACCAGCTTGGCCAGACTCGCCGCCACCCACCACGTTTACCATGATGTCGAAGCTTGATTCGTTATCTGTCAATGCAAGTGGTTGACGAAGAATCATACGTGAAGTCACGCGTGAGAAATATTCATCAGCCGGTTTGTCATTAACAACGATGTTGCCTTTGCCAGACTTCAAGAAAACACGAGCTACTGAGCTTTTACGACGGCCAGTACCATAATTATATTTACCAATCATATCGATTCCTTAAGCTTGGCTTTGGATGACTAAAGGTTGTGGCTGCTGCGCCACATGATCATGCTTAGCACCTGCATAGACTTTCATCTTGCGGAACATTGCATAACCCAACGGACCTTTTGGTAACATGCCCTTAACAGCTTTTTCCAAGGCACGGCCTGGGAAACGCTCTTGCATCTTACCGAAGTTAGTTGTTGAAATACCACCTGGATAACCAGAGTGACGATGATACAACTTATTCAAGTCTTTCGTACCTGTCACTTTGATTTTATCCGCATTGATCACGACGATGTAATCGCCTGTATCAACGTGCGGTGTATAAATCGTTTTATGTTTGCCACGTAAACGGTGAGCAATCTCGCTAGCCAAACGGCCTAGCACTAAATCCGTAGCATCAACTACGAACCAGTCGCGCTTTACTTCGTGCGCTTTAGCTGAAAAGGTTTTCATTGGTAAGCCAATAATCACAAAAAAAATCAAGAGGCGGATTTTATGTCAGCGTAGAGGCCTTTGTCAAACGGTATCTGCGAATCTTTTCTCTTTTTTGAATAAAAAACCACAATGAGCGCATTATCCATTAAGGATAATAATTTATTAACATACCCGCAAAGATTAATGCACCCAGCCAATTGTTGTGCAAAAAAGCTTTAAAGCACTGCATCTCGTCGCGATTTTTAATTAACTGATAATGATATAAAACCACCCCAAATGCAGCCAACAAGCAAACATAATAAGGCCAAGAAAAATTTAGGCCATAACCAATACAGGCAAGCAAAGTGAGCATCGCTATATAAAAAAACATAATCCACGCAACATCAAAGCGACCAAATGTAATCGCCGACGAACGTATGCCAATTTTTAAGTCATCTTTTCTGTCGACCATCGCATATTCAGTATCGTAAGCCAAAGACCAACAAACGTTCGCAAGCAACAAAAGCCAAGCCTCAAAAGGCACTTCGCCCTGCACTGCTGCAAAGGCCATCGGGATACCGAAACCAAACGCCACGCCCAAGTAAGCCTGTGGTAATGCAAAGAAGCGTTTAGTCAGTGGATAGCTCGCCGCTAAAAATAGGGCAGGGATGGAAAGTAACACCGTCAATCGATTGAGCGTGATGACCAACCCAAATGCAAGCAAGCTCAAGGCCGCTGCTAAGAGCAAAGCCTCTTTCACCGCTACTTCGCCGGAAACCAGTGGCCGGTTTTGGGTTCTCGCAACATGCCCATCAAAGTTCCGATCCGCCACATCGTTCATCACACAGCCGGCGGAACGCATTAAGACGGTCCCCAAGCTAAAAATCCCGACAAACGTCCAATGCGGATGTCCATCAGCAGCTAACCATAGCGCCCAAAGGGTTGGCCAAAGTAACAACAAAATCCCAATAGGCTTATCTAGACGCATCAAGCGTTGATAGGCATCGATCTTATTAATCACGTTGCTTAACCTCATTTCAGATCGAGGACCGCTGGCAAGAAAACCTCTGTGACCATAATCGTTTGGTATTTGTAAGCACTCTTTAATTTAAATATAGAGCGTCTCGCCCAAAGAAATGGGGGCATCTGATCCAACTGTTGCGCGAGTGCCTGATATAAAACATGGTGCCTACAAATCTTCTTATATTGAAGCGGCGCGCGCAAGACTCGCGGGTCAGCAAACAAGGCTGCGCCTAAGGGCTGATTGCCAAGACGGCTTAATCCTCGCCAAATCCCACGCAAACTCGCATGCGGCAACACACTATGCGCAAATACCAAGGGCCTCTGATGGTCCATCAACATCACATCTCTAAGCAGGGCTTGATGGTGCGGTACCAGGCCTAATAAAATAGATTCGTCCAAATACGGCAAGCCATCATGCACAGCTAAGGGTTTCACTTGAAAACCTCGCGTCTTAGCTTGCAATCGTTTAGTCAGTGAGCCTCGCTCAATTAACCATGGCCGGTAGGCACCACAATTCATGGGTTGCTTAAGCCAGCGGGCACGCTGATAAAAGGAGGGTAGCAAAATATTCACACTAAATTATCGCACAGAAAAATTGGGAATATCGCGAGGTTTCATGACTACACCTTGACCAATTCCTCGCCGCGACTTAACCAACGATCCAAATGCTTTTGGGCTTCAATAGGATAGTTTTTGAGCAAATCATCCGCAAGCGTTTGGGCTTTTTCTAACAAATCCGCATCACGTTCGAGATCGGCAATTTTAAGCATAGGCGCCCCACTTTGCCGGACGCCCAAAAACTCACCCGGGCCACGCAGATGCAAATCTGCTTGCGCGATCTCAAAGCCATCATTGCTTTCATAGATAATTTTAAGTCTTGCACGGGCCGTTTCCGAAAGAGGCGTTTGATAAATTAGGATACAAGCGCTCTTTGCGGCCCCACGACCAACGCGGCCACGTAATTGATGGAGTTGGCTCAAACCCATGCGTTCGGCATGCTCAATGACCATGAGGCTCGCGTTAGGCACATCCACACCCACCTCAATGACCGTTGTTGCCACCAGCAACTGAAGATCGCCACGACTAAACTCCGCCATTACCGCCTGTTTTTCTGCAGACTTCATTCGCCCATGGACTAAGCCCACCCTTAAATCAGGAAAGGTTTGTTGTAGATGCGCAAACGTATCTAGCGCCGTTTGTAGCTGCAGGACTTCTGACTCTTCAATCAGTGGGCAGACCCAATAGGCTTGTGCCCCTTGACTACAGGCAGCCCTGACTCGTTCCACAATTTCATCACGCCTAGCATCGGACACTAATTTAGTGGCAATCGGTGTTCGGCCAGGTGGCAATTCATCAATCACTGATACATCCAGATCCGCAAAATAACTCATAGAAAGCGTGCGCGGAATAGGCGTTGCGGACATCATTAGCTGGTGCGGCGCACTCATCGCATTATTTTGTCCTTTTTGACGCAGTAAAAGTCGCTGCTCAACACCAAAGCGATGCTGCTCATCGACGACAACTAAACCAAGGTTTTTAAATTGTACGAGCGTTTGAAACAAAGCATGTGTGCCAACGGCAAGTTGCGCACTACCACTTGCAATCGCTTCTAAAGAAGCCGTTCTGTCTTTTTTACCCTGACTGCCTGATAGCCACGCGACTTTAATATCTAGAGGCTCGAGCCAGTGCAGCATTTTTTGATAATGTTGTTCTGCTAAGATTTCCGTCGGCGCCATGATCGCAGCTTGGTAGCCATTTTCTATCGCCTGCAAAGCCGCCAACATTGCGATGATTGTTTTACCACTGCCTACATCCCCTTGCAATAAACGTTGCATCGGATACGGGCGACTTAAGTCCTGACTAATTTCCTTGAGGACTCTTTGCTGCGCACCTGTTAAACCAAAGGGCAATGAGCTGAGTAAAGCAGGGATTAGATTCGTCGATGTTTTTAACACTGGTGCGCCAAGTTCACGCCGTTTGGCGTAATGCTGGCGCATAGAAAGTTGTTGGGAAATCAGCTCATCTAAAGCGAGGCGTTGCCACTCAAAACTGGTCCGGTTTTCTAAGGCCTGTAAATTGGCATCTGGCGGTGGATTGTGCAAAGACTGCAAGCTCGCTTGAAAGCTTGGTGTTTGTTTAGAGTAAAAAGATAGGGGCAAGGTCTCACTCACATCTCCATGCGTTAATGCCCAAGCAATCCACTTACGAATGCTAGGCTGACTTAGGCCCGCTGTTGTTGGATAAACGGGTGTAAGCGTCTCTTTAACAGCCGTTGTCTCTCGAACGGCCCGCGTTTGCGGATGCACCATCTCGTATCCGAAATAACCATGTCGTACTTCGCCTAAAGCGCGAATACGTGTTCCCTCTTTCAGCGCGGCAATTTGACTCGGATAAAAATTCAAATATCGCAAAAAGATATCACCCGTTCCATCCGACAAACGAGCGATTAAAGATTTACGTGGTTTATAGCTCACCTCAAGGTGAATGATTTCACCCTCTACCTGCGCCTGCTCACCCAATCGAAGCGCACGCACTTCACTAATGTGCGTTTCATCGACATACCTTAGCGGCATATGGAGCAACAAGCCCTGAACATCGCGAATACCTAGCTTATGCAAGCCAGATAGTACGGGCTTAGTGATTCCTTTGATGTCCGCGAGCTTGGTCAAACTAGCTTTGCTAAATCAAGCGTTAAGCTCAATCACGCCGTCCGCCTCAACCAGGGCACCACGAGGCAATGAAGCAACACCCACTGCTGCGCGAGCTGGATAAGGCTGGGTAAAGTATTCAGCCATAATGGTGTTCACCAGCGCAAAATTTGAGAGGTCAATTAAAAAAACATTCAATTTCACCAAATCTGCCAGTGAACCACCCGAAGCTTCAGCTACCGCTTTAAGATTTGTAAACACGCGATGCACTTGTGCTTCGATACCCTCCACCATCTCCATCGAAGCTGGATCCAAGCCAATTTGGCCAGACAGATAGACGGTATTGCCTACTTTAACGGCTTGTGAATACGTCCCGATTGCTTGAGGCGCGCCATCCGTATGAATAATTTGCTTGTTCATTAGTTTTCCTAAATATCAATGATTAAAAATAAAGGTTAATTTCTATTAATAGCCGCCAACACATCTTGTTCATTGCTTGCTAAATGCGCATCTTTTGGTGGTAACACATCCGCCACAATTTCCAATTTTTTCCATGGCGCATCCGGTGTTTTGCATTGTGTTTTTGGCACAAAAACAGATTCCTCAACCAAGGCCATTTTATGAATATAACGTGGACAATTTGGAAAGGTTTCTCTCACAGCAACGCGCACCACCAAAAGAGCCTCTAGCCAATTTGAAAGTAATGGATCATGTTCAGCAATCGTCGCTAAACCATTAACGCGCACGCGCGCCTGTTTGTCAAAATCGACAAACAACAAGCCAACTTGTCCATTCACCAGAACATTGCCTGCTGACATAAACATGCCATTACCATCATAAATCGGGAAAGCTAAGGTCGTTGGGTCAACCACTTTCACAAGTCCTTTTGGTCCGCCCTTATAAGAACAGTTCGCTTGGCCTTTTTCATCCACTGTTGCGAGAAAGAACATGTTTTGTGCTTCAATAAATGCTGCATCTAGCGGATTAATTTCTGGAGCGATAATGCCGGCATGCAACCGATCTGCCAATGGCACAGTTTCAAATGTCTCTTGAAGCTGACGCTGACCTTGATTGAAATAATCACTCATGACTTTACCTTTCACAACGCGTTGATGGGGCAAACAATTACCATATCCTTGTTACGCTCTATGTTCGGCGCCAGTGGCTTTGGTGCGATTCATCCTAACCACATCTGGAATCTTACGTAATCGGCGCATTAAGTCTGCCAAATGCACGCGATCTAGGACCTGTACCGTGAATAAAATATTGGTATAGGTGCTGCTATCTGACTCTTCCATACTAATGTTATCAATATTTGAGTTCGCATCCGCTATCGCCGAAGCTATCGTTGCTAACATCCCAGGCTTATTAGCTGCCGCGATTTTCAAATTCACCTTAAATAATCGATTGCCTTGGGGATCCCATTCAACATCCAACCATTTATCTGGGTCCACACGGAATTTACGAATAGAAGGACAATCGTGGGTGTGAATCACCAAACCTCGATCTTTATTAATAAAACCTAAAATCGGATCGCCAGGAATCGGCCGGCAACATGGGGCAAACTGCACGGCCATTCCCTCCGTGCCGCGAATGGTAATGGTACCAAGCGGCTTATTCGGGTGCTTGGCGTGCCTTTCGCCGTGCTCTTCGCCCATTGAGATAAGCTGGTGAGCCACCATGACGTTGAGTCGCTTACCTAAACCGATGTCGGTGAGAATGTCTTCTATATATTTAGCGCCATAGTCTCGTAATAATTTTTGCCATTGAGACTCGTCAATTTTGCTGGGATCCGAATGCAACGCACGCAGTGCTTGGTTAAGCAGGCGCTCGCCTAAATGGGCTGATTCTGTTGATTGCATAGATTTTAAGAAATGACGAATATGCGCACGCGCTTTTCCAGAGGCCACATAGTTAAGCCAAGCTGAATTGGGGTGCGCGTGTGCTGCGGTAATAATTTCGACATGGTCACCATTTCTGAGCTCTGACCTCAGCGGCGCCAACTCCTGATTAATCTTCACCGCGACACAGCGATTCCCAATATCGGTATGCACTGCATAGGCAAAGTCTACCGCTGTCGCCCCTTTTGAAAGCGCGAGAATCTTGCCCTTAGGCGTGAACACATAGACTTCGTCAGGGAATAAATCAACCTTGAGGTGCTCTAAGAACTCTAATGAGTCAGCACTTTCCGATTGAATATCCAGTAATCGTTGTAACCATTGGTGGGTTTGTTGCTGCATCGCAGTAAAATCTGCATCCGTGGTTTTATAAAGCCAATGGGCAGCAACGCCTGCATCTGCAATATTGTGCATCGCTTCACTACGTATTTGAATTTCAATTGGTGTCCCAAATGGACCGAACAAGGTAGTGTGTAATGACTGATAGCCGTTGGCTTTTGGAATGGCAATGTAATCTTTAAACTTACCAGGAATTGGTTTAAATAAACCATGCAATACACCGAGCGCCGCATAGCAAGCTGGTAAATCTTTAACGATTAAACGAAAACCATAAATATCAAAGATTTGTGAAAAAGCGATGGTTTTACCCGTCATCTTTTTGTAAATGCTATATAAATGCTTTTCACGGCCAGAAACATCGGCCTCGATTTTCATCTCAGCTAAACGTTCTTTAATGGCATCCGAAATCTTACCCACCACCTCTTTGCGATTACCACGTGCAGCTAAAATGGCTTTGGATAGAACCCCATAACGCATCGGGTAATGGTTTTTAAAACTCAAATCCTCAAGCTCTTGGTAAATTTCATTAAGCCCCAAGCGGTTGGCAATGGGTGCATAAATTTCCAAGGTTTCACGCGCGATGCGACGGCGTTTTTCTGGCTTCATCACATCTAAGGTTTGCATGTTATGCAAACGATCGGCGAGCTTTACTAAAATCACCCGCACATCTTGAGACATGGCGAGAAGCATTTTGCGGAAATTTTCTGCCTGCGCTTCTGTAGCGCTTTGGAATTCGATTTTATCTAATTTAGACAAACCATCGACAAGCTCAGCCACTTGGCCACCAAACTTTTCGTGGACTTCTTCTTTGGTGATACCAGTATCCTCAACCACATCATGTAATAGCGCAGCAATTATGGTTTGGGTATCGAGGTGTAAACCAGCCAATATCAATGCAACAGAAACTGGGTGGGTAATATAAGGTTCACCGCTCTTGCGGGATTGGCCATCGTGCGCGGCATCGCCAAAACGATAGGCATCCCATATCAGTTCGATTTCTGAGGGCTTGAGGTATTTTTTGAGGGCTATCGTGAGTTGCGAATCTTCGCGATCCGCTGGGAGTAGTGGCGCAGCAAGCTTTAGAGAGTCTGCCGCGCGCTTTCCTGGATGATGATTTTTATCATGTGACATGTCAGGCTATCTACAATGAATGAAGACAGCCGAGAATTAGGCGTGACCGCGATTAAGGACTTCCAAACCAACTTTACCTGCTGCAATTTCACGCAGAGCTAATACGGTTGGTTTATCTTTTTGGCCGTAAGTCGTTACCAAAGGCTCTGAACCATTTGCTAATTGACGCGCACGAAAAGCTGCAACTAAAGTCAATTGGAAGCGGTTTGGGATTTTTTCTAGACAATCATCTACTGTCATTCTCGCCATGGTAATACTCCTGAATTTTTAAGAAATTTAAACGAGGCCTTTAATTAACGCTGCATGACGCGTCAATTGGGCATTGCATTTGAGTCGGTTAGTACGAACAATCGCCACTAAATCTTGCAATGATTCCTCGAATTTGTCATTGATTGTAACATAGTCGAACTCCCCCACGTGGCTCATCTCCTCACGCGCTACTGCTAATCGCTTGAGAATCACTTCTTCAGCATCTTGGCCTCGACCGCGTAAACGAGACTCGAGGGCAGTCATGGAGGGTGGCAAAATGAAAATGCTCAACGCCGTCGAGTAAAGCTTGCGGACCTGCTCAGCCCCTTGCCAGTCAATTTCCAAGATTAAATCATTACCTGATGCCAAGGCATCATCCACCCTCGTTTGAGACGTGCCATAACGTGCACCATGCACATAAGCACTTTCTAAAAAGTCACCTTCTGCCATCATCTTCAAAAAAGTCAGCTCATCTACAAAGTGGTAGTGCTCACTATCAACTTCGCCATCACGAGGCTTGCGGGTAGTGTAGGAAATGGAAAGTTTGATTTGTGCATCGGCTGCAAGAAGCGCACGCACTAAGCTTGTTTTTCCAGCACCTGAAGCAGCTGTAATAATATATAAGTTGCCTGACATGACTCCGCCTTTAAATTACTCTATATTTTGAATTTGTTCGCGCATCTGTTCAATCAGCACTTTCAAACTCATTGACGCTTGCGATACTTCTGTCGATACTGATTTAGAGCCCAAGGTATTGGCCTCTCTATTGAGTTCTTGCATGAGGAAATCCAAACGCTTACCTGCCGCTTGATCGGCATCCAAAATGCGTTTCACTTCGCTCACGTGAGCAGTTAATCTTGTGAGCTCTTCATCAACATCAATTTTCTGTGCAAATAAAACCAACTCTTGACGCACCCGATCTTCATCCAGGCTTTTAAAAGCTTCTTGAAGTTTAGCGGTGAGTTTCTCTTGATAAGCTTTTACTTGAAGCGGCAATAATGGCTTCACTGTTGCAACGATATACTCTGCATCGACCAAACGCTCAAGAATTAATGCCTTCATCTTCCCGCCTTCACGCGCACGTGAGGCCGTCATGTCTTCTAAAATTTGTTTGAGCGCACTTTTAACTTCTTCTGCTAATTGCGCATTGTCACCCTGCTCATTTTGAACAACCCACGGCCAATGCAAAATCTCCGCCACTGAAAGTGCTTGGCTTGTCGGAAAACGCTTCTGAATTTGCGTAGCGACTTCAGATAGGTTGGTGAGCACCTCTGCATCCAAGGACAAGGCTTTATCTGCTGCGCCGCGTTGTACAAGACTCATGCGACATTCGACTTTACCGCGACCTAATTTTGCTGAAATCAGCTCGCGCACAATAGGTTCGAAACTGCGTAAATTCTCATCAAGCTTCATATGAAGCTCAAAGTAGCGATGGTTCACTGAACGCAGTTCAACCACTAATACCCCGTTCGTCAATTGCCGTTCAAGTGAGGCAAAACCTGTCATGCTATAAATCATTGCGTTTGATTCCTTTTAAGAGTTTAGATGGTATCAAATCTAGTCAACTTCACGCCATGAATAACAAGATATTTCTAGCTTATAATGGTGACCTTAAGCCAAAAATTAGGATACATGATGTCTGCCAATACTTCACGCCCAAGCGGGCGCGCAAACGACCAATTACGCACTGTAGAGATTGTTCGCAGTTACACCAAACATGCTGAAGGCAGCGTATTGGTCAAATTTGGTGATACGCATGTACTTTGCACTGCAAGCGTTGAAGAAAAAGTACCCGGCTTTTTAAAGGGTAAGGGCCAAGGCTGGGTGACAGCAGAGTATGGGATGTTGCCCCGTTCTACAGGCAGTCGCATGGATAGAGAAGCGGCTCGGGGCAAGCAATCTGGACGTACACAAGAAATTCAACGTTTAATTGGCCGTAGCTTACGTGCCATTATTGATCCAGAAAAACTTGGTGAACGTAGCATTCAAATTGATTGTGATGTGATTCAAGCGGACGGCGGGACGCGCACTGCCAGCATCACTGGGGCATATGTTGCATTGCAGGACGCCATTTCCTATTTGCTCAGCAAAGAACTGATCAAAGAATCGCCACTCAAAGACTCTGTAGCCGCTATTTCCGTGGGTGTTTATAAAGGCACGCCTGTACTTGATCTCGATTATCTCGAAGACTCTGATTGTGATACTGACATGAACGTAGTTATGACAGGCAAAGGTGGCTTTGTTGAGATTCAAGGAACAGCAGAAGGTGAACCATTTAGTCATGAAGACATGACCGCGATGCTTGGTCTTGCACATCTAGGAATTAAAGAACTTTTTGTGAAGCAGAAGCAATCATTAGGCCTGTAATGCATTTACCTTTCAATCAACTTGTCATTGCATCAGGTAACAAAGGCAAGCTCAAAGAGCTCACGCATTTACTTGCGCCGCTTGGTTTAGAAGTTATCCCGCAGGGGCAGCTCAACGTGCCTGAAGCTGAAGAGCCTTTTGTTACTTTTATTGAAAACGCATTAGCAAAAGCGCGTCATGCAAGTAAATTAACAGGCTTACCTGCTTTGGCTGACGATTCTGGTTTATGCGTAGATGCGCTAAAAGGGGCGCCAGGGGTCATCTCTGCAAGGTATGCCTGCGAAACTGCTGACACTCCAAAATCAGATGCACGCAATAATGAAAAGTTATTGACTGTGATGGCAGGAGAGCAGAATCGACATGCGCATTTTTATTGTGTCATTGTATTGGTGCGTCATGAGAACGATCCTGAACCCATCATTGCAGAAGGTATTTGGACAGGCGAAATTTTAAGTGCGCTAAAAGGTGACGATGGCTTCGGCTACGATCCTTTATTTTTAGATGCCAAAACTGGCAAAACTGTGGCTGAACTTCCATTAGAGATCAAAAGTCGTATTAGTCATCGCGGCCATGCCATGACAAAACTGCTACAAAAATTAGAAAGACTTGTCGTATGAGTGATGCCAACAAATCAAGCTTGCCAAAATGGGTACGCGATGACGGCAGTATTGTTTCCTGCACGGAAAAAGTGAAAGTCATGACCGAGAATTTTGATGAGCTCAAACAGATTGCTCAGGATGCATTAGAAGACGGCCTGCTGATGGAAGTCTCTGAAGCACAGATGCGGGAAGCTTTACATGTGCTGGTGGACAGCCTAATTAATCCTTACCCAAATACCGATTCAAATTAAGCGCAGCAATCAATGATTCCTATCATTCCGATTGAAAACGTTACGCCGCCAAACACTCAAGCACCCCTCGCTGGTAGCAATACGATTTCGGGTTTAAAGAACCCACCACCGCTCTCACTTTACATTCATATTCCTTGGTGTGTGCGTAAATGTCCTTATTGTGACTTTAACTCCCACGAAAATAAGCATAACTTCTCAGAAGAGTCTTATGTGGATGCTCTAATCGCGGATTTGGAACAAGCAACGCCTTTAGTTTGGGGAAGAAAAGTACAGAGCGTATTTTTTGGAGGCGGTACGCCAAGCTTATTTTCAGATAAGGCTATTGATCGGATCTTAAGTCAGGTCCGCATGCTCACTCCTTTAGAGTATGGCGCGGAGATCACATTAGAAGCCAATCCGGGCACGGTCGATTCAGGACACTTTGCTGGGTATAAAGCTGCGGGCGTTAACAGACTATCTATTGGCATTCAAAGTTTTGATAATCGCTACCTCAGTGCACTTGGCAGAATTCATAATCAAGATGAAGCGATAAAAGCGGCTGAGTTAGCACTTGCTACCTTTGATAGTGTAAATTTGGATGTGATGTATGCGCTACCGAATCAAACTTTGGAAGATGCATTAAGGGATGCGAAACGTGCGTGTGAACTCAACCCGAGCCATCTTTCTTTCTATCATTTGACCTTAGAGCCCAATACGCCCTTCCATCGTACACCGCCTAGTTTGCCGGATGACGACACCAGCGCATTGATGCAGGAGCAAATAGAAGGCATCTTAAAATCAAACGGCTATGAGCATTACGAAACCTCAGGTTTTGCTAAGCCAGGTAAGCAATGCCGCCATAATCTTAACTACTGGACCTTTGGTGACTATCTTGGCATTGGGGCTGGTGCACACAGCAAACTCAGTTTCCACGACAAAATCATTCGGCAGACACGCCACAAACATCCTAACCGTTATTTAGAACATGCTGTCAAAGCTGTCGATCATGAATGGATCATTCCTCGCGAGGAATTAGGCTTTGAATTTATGATGAACGCGCTTCGCTTAACGGGCAATACACCTTTAAGTTTATTAGAGCAGCGAACAGGATTAAATATGCATGCTCTCGCGAAGCAGTTAAGTGCAGCCGAAAAAAAGGGACTGCTCACACAATCCTTAGATTCTCAAAACCAGATCACCATTCAACCCACATTAATGGGCCAACGATTTCTTAACGAATTATTGCAAATATTTCTTTAAACCAAAGACTTTCTTGCCCGCGCAATCGCTTGCCTTACCTGCGCTGGGGCGGTGCCACCAATGTGGTTACGGCTAGCAAGCGAGCCTTCCAAAGTTAAGACCTGATAAACATCTTCTGAGATATGCGCACTAAATTTTTGCAGTTCAGCTAGGGGCAATTCAGATAAGTCACAACCCTTATCAACGGCATGACGAACCGCTAAAGCAACCACTTCATGTGCATCTCTAAATGGCGTTCCTTTTTTAACAAGATAATCAGCTAAATCCGTTGCTGTTGCAAAGCCTTCAGTCGCAGCTGCTCGCATCGCCTCTTTGTTCACTTTGATCCCGCGCAACATATCCGCATAAATCTCTAAAGTAACTAACAAAGTATCAGCTGTATCGAACAAGGGCTCTTTGTCTTCTTGATTGTCTTTGTTGTAGGCAAGTGGCTGGCTCTTCATCAAAGTGAGAAGCGCCATTAAATGCCCTGTCACACGTCCTGTTTTACCGCGGACTAATTCAGGCACGTCAGGATTTTTTTTCTGCGGCATGATCGATGAACCGGTACAGAAGCGATCGGCAATATCCACAAAGGCAAAGCGCGGGCTTGACCATAAAATCAGCTCTTCTGAAAAACGTGAGAGATGTGTCATCACTAAAGCTGCTGCGGCTGTAAATTCAATCGCAAAATCACGATCAGAAACAGCGTCGAGTGAGTTTTCGCAAACCCCATCAAAACCTAATTCTTTCGCGACCATTTCGCGGTCAATCGGATAACTCGTTCCAGCAAGCGCAGCAGCGCCCAATGGCAAACGATTAATGCGTTTACGTGCATCCGCAAATCTCGCTGCATCACGTTGCAACATTTCAAAGTATGCGAGTAAGTGATGCCCAAAGGTCACCGGCTGTGCAACTTGTAGATGGGTAAACCCTGGCATCGCAGTATCAAAATGTTCTTCTGCTAGATCAACAATCGAGGTTTGCAATTTACGAATACCGGCGATGACATCATCAGTGACCGCGCGCAACCAAAGACGAACATCTGTTGACACCTGATCATTACGACTTCTTCCTGTATGCAGGCGCTTACCAGCGTCACCGATTTTGTCAGTTAAACGCTTTTCAATATTCAAATGCACATCCTCCAAGTCGAGGCGCCATTCAAACTGACCTACTTGAATTTCCAGCAAGATTTCATTTAAGCCTTGTGCAATTTTAGTGACATCTTCTTGACTAATAATCCCTTGCGCGCCGAGCATTTTGGAATGGGCTAAGGATCCTTGGATATCAACAGCGGCGAGACGTTTATCAAAGTCGACAGAGGCTGTATAACGTTTCACCAATTCTGACACTGGCTCGTTAAAGCGGCCTGACCAGACTTTATCTTGTTGTGATTTTTCTTGCATACTTGACGACACTTATCAGTAATAAATTTATAGAGTAAGTATAAAGCAAATCATCGATTTTTCTATGCTATCCGTTCTGTACATCCCTCGCCTATCAAACAAGCCAAGCGGCCACGGTATGCTAAAATCAAATTAAATACTGTTAATAGATATAAATTGCATGATTACTCCACCAAATAAAATCGTCATTGCATCACGCGAAAGTGCGCTTGCGATGTGGCAAGCCAAACATATTCAGAACCGATTACAAACGCTTTATCCAGCAAGCATTGTAGAAGTATTGGGGATGACAACCACTGGTGACCAAATTTTAGACTCTCCACTCGCGCGCATCGGCGGTAAAGGTCTGTTTGTAAAAGAACTTGAGCAGGCATTAGCAGATGGTCGCGCAGACTTAGCCGTGCACTCGATGAAGGATGTACCCATGAACCTGCCTGAGGGATTTGCCATGGCAGCGATTGGTGAGCGTGAAGACGCACGCGATGCTTTTGTTTCGAATGATTTCGAAAGTCTAGAAGCTTTGCCTGAGGGAAGCGTCGTTGGAACTTCAAGCTTACGTCGACAAAGCCAGTTACAAGCGCGCTTTCCGACTTTAAAAATCGAATCTCTTCGTGGTAACTTACAAACTCGATTACGTAAGCTTGATGAAGGTCAATATACAGCGATCATACTGGCTGCTGCTGGTTTAATTCGCCTTGGATTAGCCGCTAGAATTCGTCAGTTTATTTCAACAGCAGATAGTATTCCTGCTGTTGGTCAAGGCGCGCTTGGCATCGAGATTAATGCAAGCCGCACGGATATGTTTGCTATTCTTGCGCCATTAAATCATCCTGCCACGGCTGCTTGTGTAGAAGCGGAGCGTGGCATGAGCCGTGCGCTCGCTGGAAGCTGCACGGTACCCATCGGCGCTTATGCACAAATCAAAGATCACATAATTACCATGACAGGCTTTGTAGCAACCGTCGATGGTAAAGAAGTGGTGAAAGAGACTGTCACGGGGAGTACCGAAAACCCTGAAAAACTAGGTCAGTTACTTGCTGAAAAATTAGTCGCTTTAGGTGCAAATCGAATTCTTGCCACATTAGATACGCATTGATACTCAGATGAACTCACACTTGCTTCAAGGTCGTCATATCGTCATTACCAGACCGATTGCTCAAGCAGGAAAACTGAGCAAGTTAATTCAAGCAGCCGGCGGCGATGTCATTTCTTTTCCGCTCATTGAAATAGTGCCGCTCGACCATTATCAAACATTTGAAAATACTATTAGCCATTTAGATAGTTATGACTGGGCGATTTTTATCAGTAGTAACGCGGTACAAAATGGTATGCCTTTTGTCAGCAAGTTTAACCTTCCAGCAAGCTTAAAATTTGCTGCGATCGGTCCGAGCACCTCGGCTGAGTTAGCCACATTTGGCGTTAAAAATACCCTGATTCCTATTTGCCGCTTTGATAGTGAGTCACTACTAGCACTGCCGGAGATGCAGGCAGTTCAACATCAAAAAGTGATGATTTTTAGAGGAATAGGCGGTCGTGAAGTATTAGCGGAGACCCTAAAATCAAGAGGTGCTAAAGTCGAGTTCGCAGAATGCTATCAACGCATCAACCCTCAAAAAGATCTCAATCAATTAACGGCCTTCCATCTAAAAGAAGCACTAGATGCTATTGTTGTCACGAGCTCGGAGGCCATGCGCCACTTGCTGGCAATGGCAAATCATCAAGCGTGGATTAAAAATGTTAAGTTATGTGTGAATCACGCTAGAATTGCTGAAGAACCGGCTCAGTTAGGCTTAAATGTTGAAATCGCAACGGGTCCAGGTGACGAGGCAATGTTGGCATGTTTAATTAAAGCGCTCACACCATCAGTATCACTAGAATGAACTTGATAAAATCAAACGATGAACCAAGAAACCAATAACGATCAAGCCCCGGCGATGAATCATGTGCAAACAAATGCGATACCCTCGTCACGCCGGTTGAAAATCGCATTAAGCCTTTCTCTATTGTCACTCCTGGCGGTGGCACTACTATGGCTATCAAGCATGAAGAATATTCAAGGCCTTGAGCGGGAACTAGCGGCTAAGCTTGATATGTTCAATGAAAAAAACCTGCAAAGTTTAGCGCTCGCCAAGAACGCGGATACGCGTAGCATTGAAATTGCGGCCCGCGCTGAGATTCTAGAAGAAAAATACACGGAGTCGTTCGACCAACAAGCCGCCCTTCAAGCCCTTTACCAAGAGCTTGCTAACAATCGCGAAGAGCGCATGCTGTCAGATGTTGAGCAACTGCTGGTGATTGCCAATCAACAATTACAATTAGCCGGAAACATCAAACCGGCATTATTGGCATTACAAGCATCCGATACAAGACTACAAGGTTTTGATAGCCAAAAAGCAGTGCAATTACGCAAATCAATTAACCAAGATATTCAGTGTTTACAAAATTTACCATTGGCCGACATTACTAACATCAGCCTAAAAATTGGCGGCCTATCTCAACGCGTTGATCAATTAGCATTAGTGAGTGATCGTCACCCGATCGCCGATCGAAAAAGCACACCCCCGAATCTATCTACTAACCCTTGGCACAAATTGACGCAAGAGATTTGGCAAGACATCAAAGGGATGGTGCGCATCGAGCGTATTGACCGTCCTGAATTAGCCCTTCTCACGCCAGAACAAACTTTTTTCTTACGAGAGAATATTAAGTTACATCTTCTGACTGCTCGCATTGCATTACTTCGACACGATGATGTAACTTACAAAGCAGATTTAGAAGCCGCAGAAAGTGCGATTAAACTCCACTTTGATGGCCGTGAATCGCTGACTCAAAATACGCTTGATGAAATAAAGGGGCTCACCAGCAAGCCTATTTCAACTGAATTACCGGATGTTGAACAAAGCCTGCGATTGCTCAATCAGTACAAGCTTAGTTTTGTGCCTGCACCGAATCACGAAGCAAAAATAAGAAAGCGTCCATAATGCGCTGGTTATTTTGGACAGTCATTATTCTTGGCTTAACGATTGGCATCGCGCTGCTTGAAAGCGGAAATACCGGCTATGTCCTCATCAAAACGCCAACCTATCGCTTAGAAACTTCCTTAAATTTTCTCATTGTTGTCATGAGCTTGAGTTTTATATGCTTGCATCTTGCCTTGCGACTTTTTAACTACACCCGCAACTTGCCCGCAACAGTCAGGACTTATAAAGAAAACTTACGTAAAAAAATCGGGCATCAAGCCTTAATCCAAAGCCTTCATGCGCTGGTTGAGGGGCGTTATGAACTCGCAGAAAAGACAGCAGCTAAAGCCCTCGATCTTGGAGAAGACGCTGGACTGACCGCATTAATTGGTGCGCGAGCGGCACATAAACTTAGGCATAAAACTAGACGAGACTACTTTTTATCAGAAGCTGAACGTCTGGCACCCAAAGCCGCGATTGCTAGACTATTAACACAAACAGAAATGCTCCTCGATGATCAGCAATATCAACTTGCACTCACCATTTTACAAAGACTCGCGGCAATTGAACCTCATTATCAGCCAGCCTTGTTAATGGAACTTAAAATCCAAACACGCCTTAAAAATTGGGATCGTGTATTAACGATTCTAAAAACACTCGAAAAAACAGATTTGATTGAAGTACTCAAAATCAAAGAGATTCGACTTCAAGCACATCAAGCTTTAATCAAGCGTTACGCGCAGGATGTCCCAAGCTTAAACACCTACTGGAAAAAACTCAGCGAAGAGGATCAATTTAACGAGCGCCTAGTATTAACGGCTGTGGAGCTTATGATTGAAGCTGGCGCTCATGATGAAGCGGCTAAAATTGTTGAAATGAATCTCACTAAACAATGGTCTAGCACCTTGGTGAGGCTGCTTGGAAACTGTCTGACAAGCTCGCCAACCAAACAATTACAACAAGCTGAATATTGGCTTATGAATCATCCAAGCGATGCAGATTTACTCGAAACCTTGGGGAAACTTTGCATACGATTAAAGCTTTGGGGCAAAGCTGAGAGTTATTACGAAGCTAGCTTAAGTATTGCGCCCAGTGCCACAAGGCATTTAGCACTCGCAGGCCTGCTAGAACAAAAAGGCCAACATACCGCTGCCAATCAACATTATCGTGCCAGCACCAATTTTGTTGCGGATTTGCATTAAAATAGCACTTTCGCTGTGAACCGATATAGATAACATGAGCCCTATCCAAAAATTTGCAACTGATGATGTGCGCATCAAAGAAATCAAAACGCTTAAACCGCCTTCTGATTTTTTAGAGGCGTTGCAAGCAACTCAAAAAACCGTGGACAACATTGTTGCCACCCGCGATGCAATTCATCAAGTCTTGCATAATGCTGATGACCGACTACTGGTCATTATCGGCCCATGCTCTATTCATGACGACAAAGCTGGCATCGCCTATGCGAAGCGCTTACTAGAACAGCGGGATGCTTATTCAAAAGAACTCATCATTGTCATGCGCGTTTATTTTGAGAAACCACGAACAACGGTTGGCTGGAAAGGGTTAATTAACGATCCTTATTTGGATGGTAGCTTCAAAATTAATGAGGGCTTAGAGATCGCAAGACGCTTTTTACTTGAAGTGAACGAGCTCGGCATGCCAGCTGGCACAGAGTTTTTAGACACCATTACGCCGCAATACACCGCGGATTTAGTGAGCTGGGGCGCAATCGGCGCAAGGACCACAGAATCTCAAGTACACCGCGAATTAGCTTCAGGACTCTCTTGTCCTGTCGGTTTTAAAAACGGCACAGATGGCAATATTCGTATTGCGGTTGATGCAATTAAAGCGGCAGCGAGCCCACATCATTTCTTATCCGTGACCAAAGAAGGACAGTCTGCAATTGTTTCAACTGCAGGCAATGAAGACTGCCACGTCATTTTACGTGGTGGCAAAACACCCAATTATGATGCCGCTCATGTCAATGCAGCTGCGTTAGAATTAGCTGCATTCGGACTCGGGCCTAAAGTAATGGTTGATTGCTCACATGCGAACAGCCTCAAGCAGTATCGCTTACAACTCGAAGTAGCGAAGAACGTTGCTGAGCAACTTGCAGCTGGTGATGAACGCATCATGGGCTTAATGGTGGAGTCACATCTGAATGAAGGTCGCCAAGACCATACTCCTGGATGCCAATTGGCCTTTGGAAAATCGATTACGGATGCTTGCTTAGGCTGGGATGACACGCTCGATATTTTAGCAATATTGGCGGAAGGCGTTCGCGCTAGACGTCGTTTCCATCAAGACGATTGAGAATCCTAGCCTCAGTACTGCAACAACTTTAACTTGTTGTTGCAGATTCGGCGTAAGAGAAAATATCTGCAAAAAATGCGTCCACCGGAAGTCCACGTTCTTTAAATGAGACCGACGCGGTATCGACCATTACAGGCGCGCCGCAACAATAAACGTGGTGCGCACTTAAGTCTGCAAAATCATCCAAGACCGCTTGATGCACAAAGCCGGTTCTTCCCTGCCAAGCATCACTTGCAGCAGGGGCTGACAATACTGGAATAAACGTAAAGTTGGGATGCATGCTTGCCCAGGCATCAGGCAAGGAAGGCATATAGAGGTCTTCAAGCGTTTTTACACCCCAATAGAGCACCATTTGACGCGAACTTTTTTGATGCAACATATGCTCAATTAATCCCTTAATCGGTGCAAAGCCCGTCCCCCCCGCAACAAATATAATCGGCTTACTGCTGTCTTCTCGCAGGTAAAAGCTTCCAAAAGGGCCCTCTAAGCGCAAAATTGCTTTTTCTGGCATTTCGTTAAAAACGTACTCGGTAAACGCACCTCCAGGCACTAAGCGTAAATGCAACTCGAGAAGCTCGTCGTTATGGGGTGCATTTGCCAGCGAGAAGGCCCGGCGCTTTCCATCTTTTAAAATAAACTCAATATACTGACCTGCCAAAAACTGCAAACGCTCGTTACTTGGCAGTTTGAGAAATAATGCCATCACGTCATGCGAAAGCTTTTCCATCATTTGAACGCGCACTGGCATGATGCGAGGCTTGATGCCATTTAAAGCGGCCAGCTCTCGACACTCAATCACCGTATCGCTCAACGGCTTCGCACAGCAAAATAATGCCAAGCCAGCTGCTTTATCCGCCTCGCTTAAAACCGTTGATTGGTATTTACCATAATCTACTTCGCCTGATAATACTTTGCCTTTACAAGCGCCGCAGGAGCCAATTTTGCACCCATACGGCAAATTGAGCCCAGCACCGATCGCCGCATCCAAGATGGTTTCGTGATCGAGCACCGAGTAAACGTTGCCGCTAGGTTGAATGGTGACTTGATGAGTCATTTTTTATCCTATTAATTAAATCGAAGTACGCAAGCACTTTAGTCTTCACGCCGATACTCACCCTCAATGACATCATCATTCGCGGCGCCTTGCTTAAAAGCAGCTTGAGAAGGGGATGTTGCACTAGGCATTAGCAGTAAAATGATCGCGATGCCATCTGTCACAACACCAGGAATCACGAACAAAATTCCAGCGATTAAGTTTTTAACACTCCCAAATAAGGCGCTCCCTGGACTCGCACTTTGTGCAAGCGTTTGCATCATGCGGCCAGCGAAGAATTGTTTTTCCTGTTTAATTAAGCGTAAGCCCAAGAATGTCACACTCGCCAAGTAGGCAATAAACCACCAACCATATTGCGCGGTTAAATCAATGACTAACCATATCTCCAATATTGGAAATGCGAGTAAAATTAACAGCATGAACAGGCGCATGAAGTACTTCCTTAAATTGCTAATCGAGCAAAAGATTGAATATGACGACCGTGGCCGAGAATAACGCTATTTTAGTGCTAACCAACTTACCAGACATCTTTTCTGCAGAGAAGTTAGCACAAAATTTAATCACCGCGCAATTAGTCGCTTGCGTTAATATACTTGCACCCTGCACTTCAATGTATCTATGGCAAGGTAAGCTTGAAAAAACGACTGAAATACCGATGATGATCAAGGCCTCTCGCAATCACTTTGCGGCAATAGAAGCGACGATTTTAGAACATCATCCCTATGAACTCCCAGAAATCATTTTTGTCGATATTTAGGGGGGGTTTGCCCAAATATTTAGATTGGGTGACCAACAATATCGCCATCGCAACTTAAAGTTAGGACGCTTGACTTGAAATTTCCAGCTTTGATCATCAGCATAATGCTGATCAGTCTCAATCTAGGGTCGCCTGTGTGGGCGGAGGGGCTTAGCGCTTCGGGAACCAAAAGTAGCTTATTCGAGACGAACGATCAGGTTTTGAGTCCCGACCAAGCATTTAAACTTGCGCTATCTGCTAAGGACAAAACAACTTTAAAAGCGCAATTTACAATTTCGCCTGGTCATTACCTTTATCGTGATCGCATTCAATTTAAGAGCTCACATGCCACGATTGACCACATCTCTTTTCCTCAAGGTGAACTTAAAAAGGATCCGAACTTTGGCGAAACAACCGTCTTTCACCAAAGCTTTGCTGCCGACATTGTTTTAAAAAGGGTAGCTGAGGGGCGAAGTAAGATCACATTGGAAGCAACGTATCAGGGTTGCAGCGAAAAAGGCTTATGCTATTCACCCATCCATCAATCTGTTGAGGTTGCCTTAACAAATACGGCTCAAAGTAGCAACACTCCAAATAGCAATGACGATCAGGCAACGACCTTGCTAAAAGGCGGCAAGCTTTGGCTCATTATCATTGGATTTTTTGGCTTTGGACTTTTATTAGCACTCACGCCTTGTGTCCTTCCCATGATTCCTATTTTGTCTGGGATTATCGTTGGTGATAAAAAAGCCCATCATCAAACCACTTCACGCCTTCATTCCTTCAACCTTTCGCTGGCTTATGTTTTTGGCATGTCTCTTAGCTACAGCTTGGCAGGGATTGCAGCAGGCCTGTCAGGGCAACTACTTAGTAATGCGCTTCAAAGTCCTTGGATGCTTGGCCTTACCGCGATTATTTTTGTATTGTTAGCCTTCTCAATGTTTGGCTTTTATGAGCTTCGCCTCCCCAGCAGGATTGAAAACCGTATGGTGAATGTCGCGAACGGTATTAAAGGCGGACAGTTTATAGGCGTATTTTCGATGGGCGCACTTTCTGCGCTCATTGTCAGTCCTTGTGTAGCAGCGCCGCTTGCTGGTGCATTGCTTTACATCAGTCAAACGCATGATGTAGTGCTGGGTGGAATTGCGCTTTTTGCACTCTCTACTGGCATGGGTGTTCCGCTTTTACTAATTGGGGCATCGGCAGGCCATATCTTACCCAAAGCAGGTATTTGGATGACAACGGTTCGAAATTTCTTTGGCGTCATCCTGCTTGGGGTAGCCATTTACTTAATATCGCCTGTCATACCAACCAATCTTCAACTGTTACTTTGGGCAGCGCTCCTGATTATTCCGTCCATCTATCTACATGCTTTAGATCCTCTGCCCGTTGAGGCTAAGAGGGCGTCACGCTTTTTAAAAGGGCTTGGTATCATTCTTTTAGCGCTTGGGCTCACCCTAGTTGTTGGTGCGGCGTCTGGGGCCAAGTCTCCATGGCAACCGCTGACCGGGCTCATTGGTAAAACGACCAATCCATCAAACGCCTCATTAAACTTCAAGCGCATCCATAGCATCAGTGAGCTTGAAGCGCATCTTAAGAATGCGCATGGGAAAGTCGTGATGCTCGATTTTTATGCCGACTGGTGTGTTGCATGTAAAGAGTTGGAAACGTATACCTTTAGCGATCCTGCCGTTAAAAAAGCGCTAGAAAATGCTGTGCTTTTACAAGCGGACGTCACGGCAAATTCTCCTGAAGAGATCGCCTTGTTAAATAAATTCAAATTGTTTGGCCCGCCAGGCATTATCTTTTATAACAAATCAGGTCATGAAGTTGCATCACTTAAGGTCATCGGCTATCAAGCGCCAGAAGACTTTATTAAGGTGCTTAACCAACTAAATTCTTTGGGAGATGATGAATGCAACCCTATGCTCGTCTGTTAATTGTCCTTGTTTTATCAGTCTTTTCAGGCTGGTTTTTATTGCAACAGTTCTTTAGCATAACGCCGCCAGAAACCAGCGCTTCGGCACCGACGACGGCCGTTAGTATTGATCACAATGCCATGATGAATATGCAGTTTAAAGACATGAACGGCGAGCTACAATTCCTTAAAAAATGGCAAGGCAAAGTGATTGTGCTTAATTTTTGGGCAACATGGTGCCCGCCTTGCCGAGAAGAAATGCCCGAGCTTTCCGAGATGCAAAAACAGTACCTTCAAAAAAACGTAGTGATTATTGGTCTATCGACTGAGGATTTCGATACCACAAAAGCATTTATGCAGAGCATCTCCGTCAGCTACCCTATCTTGGCGGGTGATTTAGAGGCGATGCGTCTTGCTGAGTCGATGGGTAACAATCGGGGCATATTGCCTTATACAGTTATTCTTGATGAAAAAGGCGCAGTCGTTAAGACCTTTTTTGGGCGCGTAAATCAGCAACTTCTTGAAAAAACCATCCTCTCGCTTAGCCAAGTTTCAGCGCTTAAAGAAAAGCAATAAAACAGTTAATTTCTTCAAAATTCGCTAAATTGCTGTAGAATACCTTCTAATTTACGACAAACTTGAATCCTCCAAATCTGCTTTATCTTTTGGAGTTCATCGAAAATATGGCTGAAAACACTTTAAAATCCGTACTCGTTTTAAACGGGCCAAACTTAAACCTTTTGGGTTTGCGCGAGCCGGATCATTACGGCAACAATACACTCTCAGATATTGATGCTTTATTGGCAAAACGTGCTCAAGCAGCCAATATTTCACTCGTCACATTTCAAAGTAATTCAGAAGTTGAGTTGATTCAGCGCATCCATGGTCTAGCAGATAAGAAAGTGGATTTCATTATTATTAATCCTGCTGCCTTTACTCATACCTCTGTTGCACTTCGTGATGCACTGTCAGCCATTAAGGTGCCGTTCGTTGAAGTGCACTTATCGAATATTTATGCGCGCGAAACCTTCCGCCATCACTCCTACTTCTCCGATATCGCGGTTGGCGTTATTAGCGGCTTGGGTGCACAAGGTTATTTACTGGCTTTAGATTACGCAATTCAAACAATATCTGACTAATTGTCGGAGTTAAAATAAACGCACGCAATTAAGGTGCTTAACTGCAATATGAGGTGAAGAGATGGATCTACGTAAACTTAAAAAATTGATCGATTTAGTCGAAGAGTCTGGCATTTCAGAACTTGAACTCACTGAAGGTGAAGAAAAAGTTCGTATCAGCCGTAACCTTCCACAAGCGCAGGGTACGATGCATTACGCACCACAATACATGCAGCAAGCACAGCAAGCGGCCCCTGTTGCAGCGCCAGTCGCGGATGCGCCTGCAGAAGCGCCAGTGATTGAAGGTCATGTGGTGAAATCCCCAATGGTTGGTACCTTCTATCGCTCACCATCACCAGAATCTAAGTCATTTGTAGATATTGGATCTACCGTGGGTGTTGGCGATACATTATGTATTATCGAAGCAATGAAGCTTTTAAATGAGATCGAGTCTGACCATGCTGGTGTGATTAAAGCCATCTTGGTTGAGAACGGCCAACCCGTCGAATACGGCGAACCTTTATTTATCATCGGCTAAAGAGGCTTTAAATGTTTGATAAAATCCTCATCGCCAATCGTGGTGAAATTGCACTGCGTATCCAGCGCGCTTGTCGTGAACTCGGCATCAAGACGGTCGCCGTCCACTCAGAAGCTGATAAAGAAGCGAAGTACGTTAAATTAGCAGATGAATCAGTTTGTATCGGACCTGCCGCATCGAGCCAAAGCTATTTAAATATTCCAGCGGTAATTAGCGCAGCCGAAGTGACAGACGCTGAAGCGATTCACCCAGGCTATGGCTTCCTTTCTGAGAATGCCGATTTTGCAGAACGTGTTGAAGAAAGTGGATTTGTATTTATTGGTCCACGCGCTGAAACCATTCGCTTAATGGGTGACAAGGTAAGCGCAAAAGACACCATGAAAAAAGCCGGT
The DNA here is from genome assembly GCA_040401435.1 of Candidatus Methylopumilus sp. Taxonomy (GTDB): domain Bacteria; phylum Pseudomonadota; class Gammaproteobacteria; order Burkholderiales; family Methylophilaceae; genus Methylopumilus_A. Next base: position 4,970 of record JBBAON010000016.1, on the reverse strand, counting down.
GTGCCATGCGTACCTGGATCAGAAGGTGCACTCCCTGATGACCCTGAAGAAATTGTCCGCATCGCCAAATCGATTGGTTATCCGGTCATCATTAAAGCCGCTGGCGGCGGCGGCGGTCGTGGCATGCGTGTTGTGCATACGGAAGCCGCATTGATTTCTTCTGTGAATATAACGAAAGCAGAAGCACAAGCCGCTTTTGGTAATCCAGTGGTCTATATGGAAAAGTTTCTTGAGCAGCCACGCCATATTGAAATTCAAATTTTATCTGACCAACATGGCAACTCGATTTATCTTGGTGAGCGCGACTGCTCGATGCAGCGTCGCCATCAAAAAGTACTCGAAGAAGCACCAGCACCTGGCATCTCAACTCGCCTTCGTGACAAAATTGGTCAGCGCTGTGCAGATGCTTGTAAGCGCATTAACTATCGCGGGGCTGGTACATTCGAATTCTTATACGAGAATAATGAGTTCTACTTCATTGAGATGAATACCCGCGTTCAAGTTGAACATCCAGTGACTGAAATGATCACCGGCGTGGATATTGTTCAAGAGCAAATCCGTGTCGCTTACGGTGAAAAGCTTCGCCTACGTCAAAAGGATATTCAATTCCGTGGCCATGCGATCGAATGCCGAATCAATGCTGAAGATCCTTATACCTTTGTTCCCTCACCTGGCCGTATTACCACGTTCCATATGCCAGGCGGACCTGGTATCCGCGTTGACACACACGCTTACCAAAACTACATGGTGCCACCGCATTACGATTCAATGATCGGCAAGTTGATTGCCTACGGCGATACGCGTGATCAAGCGATTGCACGCATGAATATTGCGCTCTCTGAGATGGTGGTTGAAGGCATTAAGACCAACGTGGCACTTCATCGCGACCTGATGAACGACGCCGCATTCCAACTAGGTGAAACCAGCATTCACTATCTTGAAAACAAACTTGGCATTCAGACTAAGTAAGGTTTCTGATGGCCTGGGTTTCACTTCATATCGAGGCGCATAGCCAAAACGCTGACCTGCTGAGTGATACGCTGATGGAAATCGGCGCACTCTCAGCCAGCATCGAAGATGCTAATGCAGAAACACCCGATGAACAGCCTATCTTCGGCGAGCCGGGCGATCCGCCGCCAGGCATCTGGAACAAGAACATCATCAGCGCACTCTTTAATGATGATGTCGATATCGCCAATGTGATTGCGCAAATCGAAGAGATCACCGGGTTTGAAGATTTAGTCTACAGCACTGAAACCGTTGCTGAGCAGGACTGGGTGCGCGCAACACAATCACAGTTTGACCCCATCAGAATCACCGACGACCTTTGGATTGTACCGACTTGGCACGATGCACCCAATCCTAACGCGCTCAATATCGTTCTAGATCCAGGCTTGGCCTTTGGCACGGGTAGTCACCCGACCACTCACTTATGTTTGGCTTGGCTGGTTGATCAAGTTAAACCACATCACCACGTCCTCGATTATGGCTGCGGATCAGGCATCTTGGCGATTGCTGCTAAAAAGTTGGGCGCGGCTGAGGTGGTGGGTGTGGATATTGACGGACAAGCCATTATTTCAAGCGAATTCAACGCTGAGCAAAATCAGGTTTCAGCTGCTTTTTACATGGCCACGGACTACCCTGAAAAAAAGGCGGATATCGTGGTGGCTAACATCCTATCGAGCGCGCTGAGTGTTCTAGCGCCCGCCCTCGCGGGCGCCTGTAAACAACATGGCCGCATCGCATTATCTGGCATCTTGCGTGAGCAAGCAGAACAAGTTTCAGCAATCTATGCGGAGTGGTTTACGATGGATGAGCCCGTGTTCATGGATAGCTGGACCTTGCTAACCGGCACCAAGAAATAGGGCTTGATACAGTGCGTTTGGTCACCAAATGTCCATCCTGTCTCACCAGCTTCATCGTTAAGCCAGAGCAGCTTGAAGCCCATGATGGTCAGGTAAGATGCGGACAGTGTCAGCACGTGTTTCTCGCTGCCGACTATCTAGGCGACCCTGCTGTCCCTGATGACTTTCTGAAGACAGAAAAAAAAGGGATGTCACTCACTAAGCCGATGGCCCTCCTAATGCTTGGCCTGCTGGTGATGCTGGCAGTATTCCAGAGTCTTTATTTTTTTCGCGGTGAAATTGCTAGGCAATGGCCCGCGCTCAAGCCCGCAATAAGAACCACCTGTCACTATTTAGGCTGCACGCTCCCACTCCCGCAACATGCAGAACTCATCGCGATTGACGATACTGAGCTGGTTAAAGATGAAACACATGAGGACATCGTTAAATTCAGCTGTGTAATCATCAACCACGCCATCTATGCGCAATCTTTCCCATCGATCGAGCTCACCCTGACAGACCAGCAAGACAAGCCGCTGACACGCCGCAAAATTTCGCCAAGTACGTATTTAAAGGGATTAGAAAAACCTTTGGATGAGGGCTTGGCTGGCAACGATGAGGTGCGTGTGACGATTAATCTATCAACTGCAGATCTGCCCGTCGCTGGATTCCGGGCGTTCGTCGTTTATTAAAAACACCTTAAGCAGCGACTACAATAGTCCACCTGCAAACATCTCAAGTCCACGAATAGATTTAGCAATTTCTTCGACAGCCTGCACCCGGCCATAACTTTTACGCCAGGCCAAAGCGATCTTACGGGTAGGCGCTGGCCACGTAAACGGAATCGCCTTCACTAAGGGATTTTGATAGCGACTGATCGTCGCGCTCATGGGTAAAACTGTAATGCCCAGATTGGAAGCCACCATATTGCGCACCGTATCTAGTGAGTTGCCTTGAAGCACTTCGCCGTTCCGTGTAAGGCTTGGACAGGCTTGCACCACCTGATTGCTAAAGCAGTGCCCACTATTTAGTAATAACACCTTCTCATCAGCGAGCTCGCTTGCATCCACCTCTTGTCGGTTCGACCATTCGTGTGAGCTTGGCACAACAACGACAAATTCTTCCTCATAGAGTGGCATGGTGATCACACCAGAGAGCTCGAACGGCAATGCAATGATCGCCACATCAATGACGCCGCTGCGAAGCTGAGCCTCAAGGTTACTCGTAAGATTTTCTTCTACGATGAGGGGCATTTCTGGGGCTTGTTTACGTAGAACCGGAATAATTTCAGGTAGTAGATAAGGCCCAACAGAATAAATAACGCCCAGCTTCAGTGGCCCGGACAATTGATTGTTGCCCTGCTTGGCAATTTCCTTAATCCGCTTTGCCTCTTCAATCACGCGAGTAGCCTGCTCAATCACGAGTTCACCCACCGCTGTCATGGTCACATCGCTGCGACTGCGTTCAAACAATAGGACCCCCAGTTCATCCTCTAACTTTTTGACAGCAAGACTCAAGGCAGGCTGGCTAACAAAACAGACCTCAGCCGCCTTTCTAAAGTTGCGGGATTTTGCAAGCGCCACAATAAACTTCAACTCGTTTAGCGTCATCGCTACATCACTCTTTTAATTCTTCAGGCAGCTCTATCGTATGCGTTGAGAGTGAGATCTCGCGTATAAAACAAACAAGGCCAACGATTAAGGACACCATCGCGATTATGAACAGGGGCGCCACGATGTGCGAAGGGTCTTTACTGCTTTCATAGCCAATGAACAAGGCTACGATGACGGTTGACACCAATAAGGCTGAGATGGTGCAAAGTGTGATCGCCCAATGCGTCCAAACAGCGCGGTTGGATAGTATCCGTATCTCCAGAAGGTTGTGCGGTGAGAGCGGGTCACGGTCCATCAACACGCGATACCGATCGACGACACGGCCCAAACGCATCGCAAGCACAGATAAAATCGCACCAATGCCGGTTAATAGGAAAACTGGCGCTACTGCCAGCTGGATCACGTGTGAAACGGTACTTAGATCTTCTACCATATTCTGCATTTTTTGATTAAACTTAGTTTAAAGGTGACATTAGTTTGTCATATAACCGCTAAAACATAAAAAATATTTAAAAATTTGTTAAAAAAATAATGGATATTTGTTAAATCCTTAAAAATTAAGTTAAGATAATGACTCCGTAACCCTTTATGATTGATTATCCTATGAATAAACAAGAATTGATTGCTAAGATTGCTGCTGAAGCAGACATCTCTAAAGCTGCTGCTGCAAAAGCTGTTGACGCATTTACAGGTAGCGTTACTGCTGCCCTTAAAGGTGGTGACACTGTTACATTGATCGGCTTCGGTACATTTGCTGTTAGCAACCGCGCTGCACGTATCGGTCGCAACCCACAAACTGGTAAAGAATTACAAATCGCTGCACGTAAGGCACCAGCTTTTCGCGCAGGTAAAGCTTTGAAGGATGCACTAAACTAAGACCCGCGTCTTAGCTGCAAAGCAAAAAGGCCAACAGCGATGTTGGCCTTTTTTATTATCTTCTACTTTTCAAACTTATAAACCTAGCGCTTAACACTCGCACCCACTTCCTAGTCGCTATCTTCCTTCGCAAATGTTCCTAAATTCATGCTTAGATAAAAAATTTGAAAATACGCATGTAAACCAAGCTAAATAATTCTCAGAGTAAAATTGGGTTCGTTTGGCAAAAACCATATTTTGGAGAGCACTTAACATAAAAAATATCGTTAAAAGCTTTGGTGCATATGGCTTAGCGCACAATTGGGTTTGTTTTGGAGAATGTGATTTTTTAACATGATATGACGATGAAAATATCGCTCTAACCCAATACTAGTCTGCGATTTCAAAGGATTGGGTTTGTTTTGTAAAAAGGACTATTTTTTGAGTTGTTTTCCAAATGAGAACTAGTTTATTTTGTATAACCGTGGCAATTTTTTTCAGTTCTCAAACCAGGACGCAGTTAGATCAGGGCTTAAAGCTTCAATGAGCCCTGTGAATCGACCCGTTTAAGCTAGACACTTTCGAGCCTCGCGAAATACTGCTTTGGACTTCCCACGGTTTTGTAGACACCTAGCCTTGTTTGCGCCAGACCTCTTCA
>JBBAON010000015.1:0-39741 GCA_040401435.1 Candidatus Methylopumilus sp. | reverse complement strand
CACGTAACATTTCTGTAATCTCAGCCTTACTAAATCTTTGTTCCAGCGTAGTCCCAAATCGATCTAGTGCATCATTTGCCAGCATCACAAAGGGCATATCTGCGTAGTGGTGCAATGGAATATTTGAAGTATTTATCCCAAATTTTCTTAACAGCTTGGAAAATCTTGCCAACGGCCAGTAGACAAGTGCTGCGATTGATGAAGTGACAAGCTGTTTAATCCTTTGTGGAAGAACCGAAATCAGGTGGCGTACGGCATTGACGCCCTTGAAGATTAATCTGTAAAAAGTTGGTTTGTTCTCAAGGTTGTAATACAAATAGCAAAGAAAAACTCCCCCGTGCTTGATCCTGCGGGAAACCTCTTTGATCGCCAGACCGGTGTCCGGAATATGATGCAAAACTCCAAGCGACATTGCTAAATCTAATGATGCTAAGGGAATTGAGTTCGCACCTACAGTCTCCTGCAAAACGACAACCTTTGGTTCATTTACAAATTTGTTTTTCAATACTCGACTTGCACCATCACTTGGCTCCAAAGCATAAACAAGTGAGAAATGTGGAGTCAGTCTGGAAGCCCACCTACCACTACCAGCACCAAAATCGCCGGCGATGGAACTTTGTGGATTGAATTGATTCAAATCAAGGGGTGCGCAGTAGGCGTTAAATTGGGCATCTAGTGCCTCGGTAGTTTCAGCTTCACCATAATCAAAGGCTGCCCACTCGTGACCAAAGGAATCAATGACCCCTTGGTCTAAGTTTTCATCTCTTTTGTCCTGGCTCACCATTACTCCTTGGGATTTTGAACGCCCGCCAAACTATTGGCTGAAGGTAAGTATATTTAGATTTGTTTAAAACGCTGCCCTCTGCCATAGAATTGCCGACATGACAAAAGTTGCGGTCACAGGTGGAGCTGGATTTATCGGCTCAAACCTGACTCGCCGTTTGTTATCTGAAAACTATGAGGTCGTCATCGTTGATGACCTTTCTACAGGGCTTATCTCAAACGTGAATAAGGAAAAAACTACCTTTCACCAGATATCAATTACTGACCCAGATTCATTAAAAAGAGCACTCTCAGGCTGTGAAACCATTTTTCACTTGGCTGCTCGAGGTTCTGTGCCGCGCTCGATTAAAAATCCTGTTGCTACTAACGATGTGAACGCGACAGGTACTCTGAATGTTTTGGAAGTGGCCCGTGCTACGGGGGCCCACGTCATATTCTCATCTTCATCTTCTGTTTATGGTCGAAATATGCAGTTGCCTAAGGATGAATCAATGTGGCTTGGCCCTATGACTCCATATGCTGCCAGCAAATTAGCAGCCGAAGGTCATGTGCAGGCTTATGCAGCTGCATACAACGTTCCAACCACATTGCTGCGCTTCTTTAATGTTTTTGGTCCTCGCCAACGCCCTGACCATGAGTACGCGGCCGTTTTGCCAAAATGGATTTGGCTAGCAATGCAAGGCCGACCCATAGATGTTTATGGAGATGGCAGCGCTTCCAGAGATTTTACCTATGTTGACACTGTTTTAGACATTGCGATGACTGCTATGAAAGAGAAGGTCACAACCGAAGGTGCAATGAATCTTGCCTACGGCAACCGTATTTGTCTCCGTGACACTACAGAGATGCTTAAGAAGCACTTTCCCGATTTGCAGGTTAACTACACAGCAGAGCGCTTAGGTGATGTTAAAGAGTCACAAAACGATCCTGTTTTACTAAAGAAACTGTTTCCTAAAATACAACCAAAGACATTTGAAGCAGCATTGTCTGAGACCGTTGAATGGCTTAAAGAGTTTGGTCAAAGCGTTGCTAATGGTCCTGCGACTTCGGATTAGTAACCTACTTCATGTGCGGAATAACTGGAGGGATTGGGCCGAATGCTCCTAGACAGGATTTGCTTGACGTACAGCTCAATTCACTTAGGCACCGAGGTCCAGATGACAGCGGCACATATGTAAATCCTGGAATTGGCCTAGGAATGGGCCGATTGGCAATTGTAGAGATCGATGCTGGGAAACAACCAGCATCCGATGCAAGTGAACAGATACACATGGTTTTCAACGGTGAAATCTATAACTATCGAGAGTTACGCGCAGAGTTAGAGCAAAGTGGGATCCACTGTAGAACTTCAAGTGAATCCGAAGTAATCATTAATCTTTATTTGAGGCACGGATTAGATTTTATTAGCAAGCTCAACGGAATGTTTGCAATAGCGATCCATGATGACCGTGATAATTCACTTCACTTAATCCGTGATCGAATGGGTAAGAAGCCACTGTGGATTTCCCAACAAAGCGATGGAACCTTGTTCTTTTCATCAGAAGTCCGAGCGCTTATGTTGGCACGCCCAGATTGCACGCTTCGAGCCGAGATGGTCGCAGAGGTCATGCAGTACGGATACATCAATGCCCCCAACTCGGCATTTAATGAAATTATGCAACTGCCACCAGCTTCAGTGCTTACATGGCGTAATGGGAAGGTAAGTACAGAGAAATACTGGGAGCCTGATTTTGTTACAAAGGTAAATATCTCTTATGACGAGGCGCTAGAGACCACTAAGAAGTTAATCGAAGAGGCTGTCTCCCGAAGATTGGTTTCGGAGCGGCCACTTGGCTCATTCTTAAGTGGTGGGTATGACTCCACAGTTGTTACCGCATACATGGCTAAGTTAATGAGCGAAAAGGTCCAAACTTATTCAATTGGTTTTCACAGTGCTCAATTCAACGAGGCACACCATGCCAAACAAGTAGCCAAGCACTTGGGGACTAACCACCATGAGGAAATTCTGGCCCCAGACCCAGCTTTAGTTGTTGAAAAAATTGCTCATGTACTTGACCAACCTTTTGCTGATTCCTCAATTGTGCCAACATATTTACTAGCCAAATTTGCTCGTGAAAACTTGATTGTTGCACTTGGCGGTGATGGCGGCGATGAAGTATTTGGTGGTTACGACCGCTATTTAGCAGCACCTTTGATGCAAAAATTTAGCCCCTTTTTGGGTCTTGCACGATCAGGATTAAAAATTGCCGGACAACAATCCTTCGGTAACGCTCGAAAGATTAATCGTGTTGGCTCACAACTATCTTCAAAAGCATCACTTGCTGCTAGATATAGTTCGATTTTATCTTTAACTCAGCCTGATGAATTATCAATTCTCATTAATCCACATTTCCAAAGCAAAGTAGCAGAATTTGAAAACCTAAACCAATTTGCTTCTGGAAATCTCTCACCCTTTGATCGAATGATTCGGTCTGATCTTGGTGCATATCTGCCAGGGGACTTGCTTGCGAAAGTTGACATCGCGACTATGGCAAATAGCCTGGAGCTTAGGTCGCCGATGTTAGACGTCAATGTGGTCGAATGGGGCATATCACTCCCACGGAAGTACAAGATCAAAGGTTTCGAAACAAAACATATTCTGAAGGATGTAGCACGTTCATTGGTGCCATCGAAATTAATTGATCGCCCAAAGATGGGATTTGGAATTCCAAGAGCCGAATGGCTGCGCACAGGAATGAGAGAGATGGCGATAGACACGCTTACTGATACAACGGCTACTCAGCGCGGTTGGTTAAACCCTGCTGAAGTTAAAAGAGCATTGGACCTTCATATGGTCGGCCAAGACAAAGACAACATTATTTGGCCGATGTTAATGCTAGAGCTTTGGGCTAGGACTTGGCTCGATTAGCAATCAGTTTTTTGTAAAGCTCCTCATGGTCATTTACTAATCGCTCAACTCCAAAGTTTGCCAGAGTGAACTCTTGTGCATAGGCACCCATCTGAGCACGCAATTCTCCGGTATTAGCTAGTTTTTCAATACCATCAGCAATTTCTTGCACATCCAAAGTAGTAATGATTCCGGTAAGCCCTTCTAAAACCACCTCGGACACAGATCCAACTCTTGTCGTTACAACAGGTAACATTGCCATTCCTGCTTGAATCAGACTCAATGGGGTTCCCTCGTTATCACTTGTAAGAATAACAACATCAGCTGCCGACAAAACTTGCTCGATGTTGCTTTGCCAGCCCAGAATCTTCACCGGCAAATCTTCGCGCGCGATTCTTTCGCGACAATTTTGTAATAAGTCACCATCTCCTGCTATGAAGAATTCGATAGCAACGCCACGTTTCTTGATCTCGCTTACCACATCCAAGAATCTATCGGGACGCTTGATCTGAGTTACCCGACCTATGAAGGCACACTGAATAGCGTGTTTTGATAGACCATAAAACTCTTGAGAATCTTTTTTATTTAGCAGTTTACCAATCGCTAGACCTGGTGGCATTAAACCAAACTTTTCTGATTTTCCTATACCTACTCCCAATAAGTCTTGTCTTACTTTTTCACCAACGGCCAAGAGTTGATGAGTGAAAATCGCCAAAATCTTTTCGGCAATTACGATAAGTATTCTCTTCAATGGGCCAAAGTAACCAATCAGCAAATGTCCATGAAAAGTGTGAACGCGAATTGATGGTTGAAGGGAAAGGATTGATGCGGTACGGCCCAAGAAGCCAGCTTTAGCAGTGTGGGTATGTATTACATGGGGCTTGAAACTTCTGATCTCTCTGATGAGGGAAAGAAATGCTCGTAAATCTCCAACAAGACTAACCCTTCGGCCAAACCCGTCGATGCGGATGGCATTGATATCTTTTGCAACAGTGTCTACGTAGTCGGCTTCATCGGCAGCGCAAAAACCGGTATAGAGGCGGTGGTCGAAAATAGATGAATTCAGGTTTCGCATTAAACCTGAAACCTGTACCGCTGGGCCACCCACATTCATCCGAGCGATAATTCGCATGACCCTGATAGGGCTTAAGTCATCTGTCCTCACGGACCTATCTTCCCTTAAATACCCATTAGAAGTGCTTAAAGACCAATGGTTCTGGCGTGCACTCAACCCGGCGCTGAGAGGTTAGGATTGCATCCATGAACGTCCATCGACCCCAAGTTCTGGCCATTATTGGCCAAGGTTATGTTGGTTTGCCACTCGCCATGGCCGCAGTTGATGCTGGCTGGACCGTAATCGGAATCGATAACTTTGCTGCCAAGGTTACTCAGATCAACGGAGGCTCAAGCCCTGTAGAGGACATTTCCGACGAGCAATTACAGGCTGCTATTTCAAAAGGTGCCTACAAAGCGACCACGGATTTTTCTGCAGTTACACAAGCATCAGTCATAACAATTTGTGTTCCCACTCCATTAAATGAAAAGCGTGAGCCCGATTTAAGGTTATTGAGTAGTGCTGCAAGAGGTATAGCTCCACATGTTTCGAATGAAACCTTAATAGTCAGTGAATCTACCTCTTACCCAGGCACGCTACGAGACATAATTATTCCAATTGTTAACTCGCTTAAATCAAGCAAGAGTTCAGTGCTGTACTTTGCAAGCGCACCGGAGCGCGTAAACCCTGGTGACCCAATTTGGAATCAAAAGAATACTCCACGTCTGATAGGTTCAATCGATGCCGAGTCGCAGACAATGGCGCTCGCATTTTATGAATCCATCTGTGACGCTGCTATTTCAGTTTCAACGCCTGAAATTGCTGAAGCTGCAAAGTTATTAGAAAATACTTTTCGTTTAGTAAACATCGCCTTGATTAACGAGTTTTCACAAATATGTGCAACATCTGGTATTAATGTTAACGAAGTTATCGATGCAGCGTCGTCAAAACCTTACGGATTCATGTCATTTAGACCTGGTGTGGGAGTAGGTGGCCATTGTATCCCAGTTGATCCACTGTACTTAACGTGGTGGGCTCGTCAAAGTGGCGGTAGAGTCTCAATTGTAGAATCTGCTGATTCAATTAATCATGATATGCCAAAATATGTTGCAGAACGTGCATTAAGACTTATTAATCCAAGCATCAAGAATCCTAAAGTCCTAATTCTTGGCGTTGCATACAAATCAGGAGTTGGAGACGTCCGGGAAACCCCAGTAGCAGATTTAAGTGATTATTTGAAAAATCTAGGGGCTGTGGTTGCTTGGCATGACCCGCTAGTGCTGACATGGGATGGTTCAGAGCCTGTGGATTTGAGATGGAATTGTGATGTTGCGATCCTTGCCACTAATCAGCCCGGTATGGATTTTGAATGTATTGTCGCGAGAGGAACCCAAATTTTGGACTGTACTAACTCTTTAAAGAACCTCGCTGGAGTTACATCGCTCTAAGAAGATTTTTTCATGTCTGCGGAAATGTCTGAAATTATTGTTGAAAGATTTCGCTGTGGCTTCCAACCCACTAATTGGTTTATTAAATCAATATTAGGAACTCGGCGTTCCATGTCTTCAAACCCCGCGCCATATGCTTCGGTGTAGGGAACGTAGACGATTTCACTCTTTGAGCCCGTCTCTTTGATAACTTTTTTTGCTAAATCATTAATTGAAATCTCAGAGTTATTACCAATATTGATCACTTTACCTATTGTGTTATCTGCAAATGCAACAGCAATAACTGCATCAACCACATCATAAACATGGGCAAAGCAACGAGTTTGAGTGCCATCACCATAGATCGTGATTGGTTCATTATTCAAGGCCGCTTTAACAAAACGAGGAACAACCATCCCGTAGGCGCCGAGTTGGCGTGGTCCGACCGTGTTAAAAAGTCTTACGATTCTTGTTTCCAATTGCTTTTCAATAAAGTAAGCGTAAGCCAAAGATTCATCAACAGCTTTAGCTTCACTGTATGACCAACGCAATGTGATCGGGCTTCCAAGGATACGGTCATCACTTTCTTTGAGCGCGTCAGAAATATTTTTTCCGTAAACTTCACTACTGCTTGTTAGAAAGACAGGTGTATTGGTTGAATGGGCAGCTTCTAGTATGTTCTCAGTTCCCCGGATATTAGTTAATAAGCTAGCTAAAGGTTTATTGACGATATTAAATACTCCCACGGCTGCAGCCAGATGGAAAACGTAGTCTGCTCCTTGAACCAAAGGGCTCAGAATAGCTGTGTCTAGAATTGAGCCTTCCACTAGGGTGAAATTATCGGCACCTTTTAAAGTCAATAAGTTCGAAGCACGACCTGTCGTAAAATTATCTATTACTGTGACTGTGTGTCCGTCGTGAATTAACCGCTCACACAAATGTGAACCAATAAAGCCCACCCCACCCGTTATCAAAATTCGCATACCCCTATCGTAGAGGAAAGAATCTTTCACTTAGCACTTAGAGCACGAACAAAACTAGGCATCCTCTCAATCGGTTGAGGGTCTTTGAAAGTGCCGATTTATCATGAACAATCCTGCCCGGACCCTCTATTTCAATGAAACCTGCAGGCTTCGGGTAATGGGCACCTGTTGACTAACTTGATCAAGAACATTTTATTAGCCCGAGACTCTCAGTGCAGCACATTAATTCATGTTAAGTTCGTGGTGAAAAATGAAGCCGGCCAACGCCCTTTATGGGATTTATACAAATCCAACCAAAATGACTGAAGAAAGCAGGGCATCTTGATGTGCGAAAAATCTGCGAGAACTCCCAGCACTTAAAACCAGACTGACCTTAAGATATGACATACTTATACCGTGAAGAAACACTATCAGCAAAAAAGTCAAATCTACGGTCAACGTTGACAAAAAATTGGAACGAGTGAGGCAAATCATTGATCTCCATTTTCATTGTTGTTAACGACCCCTCTAGTAAATTATTTGAAACTAGTAGTATCTAATGAGAACCCAGTAAGTGTTGTGTGCCGTAAGTGAATGACAATAAAGCAAAATCAGTATTGATAGTAGGGGTTGATTCTCAGATCGGCTCCCACCTTTATGATTTTCTAAGCCAGGAAGGGTTTCGCGTAGTTGGAACTACGCGTCGAAAACAAGATTCGAAAGACCCTCAGACGGATAGAATCTTTCTGGATTTGGAACTAGATTCAATCAACATTCCACAAGTTCAATTTGATATTGCCATCATTTGCGCCGGCGTAAACCAAAGTTATTGTGATGAGAGCCCAAATAGAGCCTTTAGAATTAATGTCGAAAACTCAACTAGATTTATAAAGATGTTACAGGACAAAGGGGTCTTTGTTATTTTTCTATCTTCAAATGCTGTTTTTGCCGGTACTAAATCATTCTATAAGTATACCGAAAGCACAAATCCGATAAATAACTATGGCAGATATAAAGTCTTAATCGAAGAATTCCTTACAAGTAAAAAACGTGACTCATCAATCTTGCGACTCACGAAAGTATTGACATCGGAAACCACTTTTATTAAAATGTGGGAGAAATACATAGCTGAAGGTAAACGGTTTGAGATATTCCAGAACCATTTTCTGTCGCCGATCTCTCTTTATTCAGTAGCTAGCGCAGTGAAGTTACTAATCCAAGAACGAGGGCATGGAATCTTTCAATTAGGTGGAAGAACTGAAATGAGTTACGAAAGTTTTGCTCTCAAGCATTTCGAGCGAAACCCAGTGGCTTTGAATCTAATAGACTTTAGGATGGACAAGAATGCTCCATTTGGAAAGTATAACTCTTTAGAATCATATTTACCTTCCTAAAGATTGATGCAACTTAAAATTGATTCTATTTTTCAAACTAATAATCGTAACCAGTGAATTGGTAAAAATCTGTATTCAATATCAAATGAATATTTCCAACTATGCAACCACTCCATCGGCTCTGGACTGATTGTGATCTGAGAAAGTATGAATGGCCGAGATTTTGGATGAGTCCAATGCACTAGCAGGACCAAATTAAGAAACATCAAAATTAGGTTCCGCATCTCTCTAATTTAACGTGGAACCCAAACCCTGATGAATCGAAGCAAATTAGCATGTCGTCGAGCCTGTTAAATGAGTTTCGAAGATTCCTTTAAGGTATTGAAAAGTTAAAATGAGAGGGCCAGTAATGGAATTCTTGGTGCCCCTATAATTTTTAGATATAACTAATGAATATCAACACAAGTATTTCTTAATGAGTTACAATTGAGAAGTCCGACGTGTATCTACGAAAACAATTATCACATTGTAGCAAATTCTCGAGGAGGTCTTGAATGTCTATTTTTGCTGGGGTTAATGTTTGTGTTACGGGTGGCACTGGCATGATAGGAAACTACTTAACGAGGGAACTTCTGGAATTGGGAGCAAAAGTTAGAGTTTTATCATTAGATGTTTCGAATAGTTTCGATCACAATGATGTAGAAGTCCTAAATATGGACTTACGAATTCGTGAGAACTGCGAGAAAGCGTTCAAGAATCAAGAAATTGTATTTCATCTTGCCGGAATTAAAGGTTCACCGAAAATGGCTGCGACACAACCAGCTTCATTCTTTACTAACACACTACTTTTTAATCTTAATGTTATGGATGCTGCTTATAAAGCTGGAGTATCCCAATTTCTTTTCACAAGCAGTGTTGGAGTTTATGCTCCGGCACAATTGTTCAAGGAGGACAATGTCTGGAAAACATTTCCTTCGGATAATGATAAATTCGCTGGTTATGCTAAACGTATGGGTGAACTACAAGCAGAAGCTTATGAAATTGAATATGGATGGAAAGCCGTATCGATTGTTAGGCCGGCAAATGTATATGGAGCTTATGACAATTTTGACGAAAGAACTGGCATGGTAATCCCATCTTTGGTGTCAAGATTTGCGGGGCAGGAAAATCCAATAAGAGTGTGGGGGGATGGAACAGCCGTTCGAGACTTCATACACGCTAAAGATGTAGCCAGAGCCATGATTCATGTGATTGATAACCGTTATTTGCTTCCCGTAAATCTTGGCTCAGGGGTACCTACGACCATAAGAGAGGTAGTAGAAGAGATCGCCAGTTACTTTCCAGGAAAGAGTATTGAGTGGGATACCACTCAACCAAAAGGTGACGACATTAGAATTATGAGTATTGAAAGATTGCAAAAACTTGGATTTAGCCCCAAGGTAAGTCTTAAATCAGGACTCGAGGAAACAATTAATTGGTACCTATTGAATAAGAATGCCCATTTAGGAAGGTATAACGCTTTCGACGAGGGTAGAGTAGAGATGACGGAGGATAAGTGACGATAAAAAGGGTTTTAATCTGTGGAGGTACAGGGTTCATTGGTCGCAACTTAGTCTTAAAGTTTGCTAACCAACCCTTGAAGTATCAAGTGGTCGCGACCCATTTTCGTTCTCAGACCTTTACCCACAAAAACGTGACATGGGTCGAAGCGGATTTAAGAGTGAAGGAGCAGGTGGACGCCCTATTGCATGATATCGATATCGTATTACAAGCAGCAGCAACTACTTCTGGTGCAAGTGACATTGTAAACTCTCCAGAAATCCATGTGACGGATAACGCAATAATGAACTCACAAATCCTTAGATCAGTTTCGCATAGTAGGGTTTCTAACTTTATTTTCTTTAGTTGCACCACTATGTATACAAGTTCGAGTAGCCCTCAGGCAGAAAATGAATTCGACGCAAACGTTGATGTTTTCCCAAGCTATTTTGGTGTTGCTTGGACCAAACTCTATATTGAGAAGATGTGTGAATTTTACTCAAGACAAAGCAGCACAAAGTTTTCAGTAATTCGACATTCAAACATATATGGTCCCTGGGACAAATTTGATCTAAAGCGCAGCCATGTCATGGGTGCAACGATAGCGAAAGTATTGAATGCGACTGAGGAAATTGAGGTTTGGGGCAAAGGAACAGAGTTAAGGGATTTACTATATGTAGAAGATTTGATAAATTTAGTGGAAATAGTTTTCGACAAGCAATCCTCAAAATTTGAACTGTTTAATGCAGGATTCGGTAGTGGAATCTCAATCAAAGAACTTGTCAAAAAGGTTATACTGATATCTGGCAAGAATCTAAGAATAGTGTTCAATGAATCAAAACCAAATCTACCCTTCTCGTTTGTCTCAAACAATTCAAAAGTCCAAGAGATCTTTGGCTGGAAAGCCTCAACATCACTAGACGAGGGAATAAAGAAAACTATCGACTGGTACTTGAGAAACGTGCCAGTTAAATCTGATTGATGTTAAGCAGAATCCTTTCAGCTAGAAATCGCAATTGATTTTACAACTCCTGTGGATTTGACCTGAGCAAAGACAGCCGTAAGTCCTAAGCATAAACAAATTGTGCTGATCCCTTAGTTTACTTTTAATCGAATTTATTTAAATAGTTTCATATAATTCAAGTCGTGATTTTCATAAAGTGAGCTAGTTAATATCTTCACGGATTCTCAGAATTAAGGGAGTTGGGCAAGAGAGGAGCACTTACATTAATGATTTCTACAGTAGATAAAGTAAAGTTTAGCGGCTTGCTAGGAATCAAATTTTAGGAGTAAACAACCTTCTAATCTGCGGCAAAGTGAGAGGAAGCTATGCAATTTGATACAGAAAGCCTTTAGAAAATTAGTTGGGTAACCTAAACCAAAGGCCGAAAGTGACAAACTTATTGTTCTCTTATTTCCGCGAGTAAATGCGCCAATGAGTCCCTTATGGAGTATGTTGTTTTCCAGCCCGTAGCTGCAATAAACTTACTACAGTCAGGAACTTGGAGAGTTACATCTTTGGGGCGAAGCAAGTTGGGGTCTAGAGAAGTTTTTATTGGAACTTTGGCCATTTCCACTAAAATAGAAAGAACCTCACCTACAGAAAAAACTTCTGTTCCACCAATATTATAAACTTCACCAGGCGAACATTTCAGAAAAGTTTTCCAATAGGCAGACATAGCATCACGAACGTCGATCAAAGTTCGAACCGAGTCAAGGTTTCCATGACGTAATTCATTAATTTCGCCACGCTCGATAGCTACAATTTGTTTAGCCCAAGCTGTAGCAAATAAATCGCTCCTTCGGGCATTTACGTAAGTAAACATTCTTGTGCGAATCACTGGTATGCCAAATGCTTCGTAGTAAACGAGGCTGATGTGGTCTTGGAACGCTTTTGATGCCGCATAAGGCGAAACGGGGTGCATAATCTGGGATTCTTTGATTGGAATATCTTTTTCGCTTACATGGCCATAAACTTCACTTGTCGAAGACAAAATGAACTTTGGGCGCATTTCGAGAATTCTTAACCCTTCCAGTAAATTGAGGGTAGAAATCGCATTATTTTGAACCACCGCCAGGGGAGTGTCAAAAGACGCTCTCACGTTTGCATGCGAGGCAAAATGCATGACTAAATCCGGCTTCGAAGTTTTTAGGCTATGTATAACTGAACTAAGGTCCGTGAGGTCGCATTCAATAAGCCGCACAAAATCTGCGGAGGCTGAGAGATTTTTATGGCTTCCGGTGCTGTGCCAGCGCGACAGCCCCCAAACCTCAACTTCATCATGGTGAAATTCCCTTAAGTAGTCAATGAAATAGGAACCAGCTGCCCCAGTTGCTCCTGTTATTAGAACTCTCAAGGGACTTCTATAATTTTGGCTAATTTACAATTTCGCTCTCTACTCATCACCCAATTAAAGTTGTAGTATATCTTGAAATCTTAAGATTTCCACAAGTTAAAACGTCATTTTCTTGATTCTGTGTGATCCAAAAAGGTACTTTGTGAGGTTACCCCAGCCAGGTGAGGCATTCTGCTTTAGACCTTACTAAGTGCCTGACTGATCGCAGAAAAAATACCAGGGTCAATATCTGGGTAATTGCCGATATACCAACCAAAGTGGTGCACATGATCAACGTTGGGCAAGGACTCAGGTAAATCAATTCCGGGCAATCGCCGCAAATATGGTTGTCTTAATTGGTTGCCGCCACCAGAAAGTCCCCTGCGAAACTCAATACCTTGTTCCCTAAGTTCTAATTCCACTCGGTCTCTTGTTGCGAAATCAGGCTCTTTTAGGATGAGAATGAAAGCGTAGTTGGAATTTCCATTAACTTCGAAATCAACTTCGAACTTGGTCGGGTCAAGAAGCGAGAGGAATTTTTCGTAGTTTAAACCTCGTTTTTTATTGGCAGCATCGAGCCGCGGCAGTTGTGACAATCCCAAAATCCCATTTAACTCATTAGGTCGCATGTTATGTGCTGGAGTAACAAAAATGAAGTCAGGGTTAAGATCCGGATATTGTTTTGAAAAAGCTTCTTTAGTCTCTTGAGCTGAAGCCTCTCGAGCCATTCCATGCGACCTCATCATTCTTAGCAGTTCATATAGTTCAAAGTTATTAGTGCTAATCATCCCACCTTCAATTGTGGTCATATGGTGTGCGTAGTAAAACGAGAAATTTGATGCCAAACCAAAGGTACCAACCTTTTGCCCGTTATGTGTTGTTCCATGTGACTCACAAACATCCTCTATCAGAGGAATAGCGCGCATTTTTAGTTCTTGAAGCAGGAAGTCAGAAATCCCGTTTAACCCAAGGATATGTGTTAAGAAAACAGCCTTGGTGTTTGGAGTAATTGCTTTAATTACAGCGTTAGCATCCATACCCAAAGTTCGTTTGTTGATGTCAACGAAAACAGGAGTGTGCCCAGCGTGCAATACGGAAGCAACGTCTGAGACCCAAGTTAAGCCCGGGACTATGATTTCGCCAACCCCATGTATTTCTCGTAAAGCCAACATAGTTAAATCATTAGCGGATGCACCAGAATTTAGCATGACGGAATACTTCACTCCAAGCCATTTCGACCAAGCAACCTCGAACTCCTTAACTTTTGGCCCATGAGTTAACTTTGGATCATCTGACTGCAAGTACTCAATCAAAGTATCTAAGTCGAGGCGAGAAATATTATTTCTCATCAATGGCCACGTGACTTTATTCGGCATATTTATCGCCCCATTCGATCAATATTGTTGATACACCATCATTTCGCGAATGCGCTTTCTCATACTCCGGAACGACCATACTGGCGCTATCGAGACGGACGACGTTTATCCGAGGGCACATCATTCGAAAAGCCTCGGTAAAGTCTCCCGTATGTTGCGGTCCTGGGTGGAGAGGGTTTTCAGAACCAATTCCAGTACGAATGATGACTTTTGGTGCTGGCGTTTGACGGGAGAGTTCCCCTAACTTATCCAAGTGATTGACGATTTGGTTAGTTCCAAGGAGTAGGAAATTCCAGCGCGGGAATACGGATACCGGGATGTAACCTGCCAGTGCCATCCCGTTAGCTAAACCCATCTGAAAATCCTCATCAACGGGGAGTTCTATTAATTGATTGTTCTCTACGTGCTCTAAGGTTGTTCGCATTGCAGTCCCTGGGACTGCAACAGATTGCCCGAGAAAGATCACCTTTTTATCGCAAGCTAAGAGCTTCATGGCCGCGGTCAATTCTTCTTGGTATTGCCCCATCAGAATTGGACCCGTACGCCAGCTCCAGCATGCGGATACTTACTCCTATATTCAAAAGTTCGGACCTTAGAAGAATTCCGCTCATTAAATCTAAGGGTTTCGCTCGCCCAAACCTCCCGAGTCTTGGTCAATACTGAAATTCCATTGTCTTCGATAACAAAGGTGATCGGTAAGTCGTGTGTTTCTGCGTATCGAATTGAAGTTTGTGCCATACCTGTCTCTGCCGTCATATCACCGATAAAACACCAGACATGGGCGCCAGTTGCTTTCAATTTCTCGCCCATGGCCGCTCCAACTGCTATTGGTACTTGCCCACCTACAATCGCTGACGAGAAAATCCGATGCTGCGGAAAACCAAGGGAGATTGATCGACCTGCTACCACCTCACTCAAAACTTCTTCCGGCGGTACCCCTTTCAGTAAACATTGGTAATGACTTCGCCAAGAGCAGAAGATCCAGTCATCTTGCCTCACTTCTTGGAAAATATCGATTAATGCAGATTCGTTCCCATCCGAAAGATGCACTGGGGCTTTGATGCCTCCTGCATTAAAGATGTTGGCAACTTGGGACTCAAACTCTTTCAACGATTCAACAGTCCAGTCATTTTGCATTTCGGTAGTATATGAGACTTTGTCAAAATGTGTTCTAAGAACTTCAAAGAATTCTCGTCGAACCTTCCCAAGAGATTCGAATTGGCACAGCTACAGCCGGAGCCATGCCTCTGATGAAGGATTCTCTTTTTGAGGGCGAGATCCAAAATAGGCAAAACCCACCCCCTCCTGCACCAAGAATTTTCCCACCCTCGGCTCCATTTTTTTGTGCCCTTTCAAAGAATTCTTCAAGGTGGGGGGTGACGGCCTGGGGGTTCATTTTCTTCTTGAGATCCCAACTCTCAACCAACATTGGACCAATTTGGGTCAAGTCACCTTCTTGGGCGAAAATCCTTCTTCCCTCCATTGCAAGTTCTTGGGTTCTTTTCATCGAATCAAATTTGGTCTCTAGGTTTTCGAGTAGAGATTTTGATACATCTGAGCTGATGCGATCAATCCCAGAATAGAGTAAGACAATTCTCGCCTCTATCTCTTCTTGATAACTTGGAGGTATATCCAACTTCTGAGATGACCAAGTGTTGCCTGGTCCAAACTGAATATAATTAATTCCTCCCAATGCGCATGCAATTTGATCCTGAGATCCAACTGTTTCGGCCAATGTAATTTGCTCAAAATCGATAGCCATTTGAGCAAGCTCATTTGGAGGAACTTCTCGACCATCTAGCGCCAGGAGCGCGTGTATGAGACCGACTGCGAATGCTGAACTTGATCCAACCCCACTCCTCGCAGGTAGATCACCATGATGGTGCAGTTCTAGATTCGGATGAGTGGCAAAGATTCTAAATCCTTCTCTAACGGCAGGATGTTTTATCTCAGATATATCTTTCCCTGTTTCGACTTTAGAGTATGCGACCCGATAAGTGTGGTCAAAAAAGGGAGGTAGTTCTCTAACATTTATATATGAGTATTTATCTATTGCAAACGAGAGAACCGCACCGCCATTTTGTCGATACCAATCTGGATGGTCAGTTCCACCTCCGAAAAGAGAAACACGGTATGGTGTTCTCGTGATAATCATCTAATTTAGAGATTCGAAAATGGGTGCTGTTCGAACAGTTTTAGCCCTTTAATAAGTTCGGCAATACCGGCAGATAAACTTACTGAAGCCTTCATGCCCCTACTTTCAATCTTTTCATTTGAAACAATATAGTTCCTTTGGTCTGGGTCCTTTGCTAATGGTGCATCCAAGAAAGTGAACTCAGGCAAGTGGACTCGAATTGCTTCACATAGTTCTTCCTTAGAGATATTTGCTTCGCTCAGTCCAAAATTGAAAATCTCCCCTTTGACTTTGTCTGGATTTTCAATTGCAAAACAAAAAGCTTGGCTGACGTCTCGGATGTGCACATAATTTCTCTTAAAGTGCCCCTCAAATAGGACTATGAATTTATCTGTCATAGCACGGTAGACAAAATTATTTACTAGCAGATCTAAGCGCATCCGCGGCGAAACTCCAAAAACTGTCGCCAGCCTAAAGCTCGTTGCATTACTTTCCTGCATTAGCTCTTTTTCAACCAAAACTTTATCTTTTGCATAAAGCGAGAGCGGATTCAAAGGTGAATTTTCATCACAAAAGTTATTCTTGTCGCCACTGCCGTAGGCACTATTAGTTGTCGGCATAAGGATCTGTTGACCTGAGCCAAGTTGTTGGAATAACCAGATTATTGAATCTTTGTTTATTGAACTGGCAGTAAGTGGATCTTTTGCGCAGGCTGGTGCGCCCACTATCGCAGCTAAGGGAATTACCACATCCGCCGTAGCTAAATAATTTTTTACTGTCCCGTAGTCACGAACATCTGCGTAAACAATTTCTAAATTTGGATTAGAAACTACAGCTGCCAAACTAGGTTGTTTGTACATAAAATTATCAATTACAGTAACTTTGTACCCTTTATTAAGTAAATCAGGAACCAGAATTGAACCAATGTAACCCGCACCTCCCGTAACCAAAATTTTTTGCATCTTTATTCTCCTCCAAAAAGTGATTGTTCTACTATCTCAGTTATGATGTGATAGGCAACCATGTGACATTCTTGAATATGTTGAGTATTGGTTGAGGGTACTTCGATTGATGAGTCTACTTCCCCGGAAATGGTAGCCAATGTGCGAGTAAAAGCAATTGTGCTAATTCCAATCTCTTTGGCTTTGCGAACTGCATTCAAGCAATTCTTTGACGATCCACTTGTTGTTAGTACTATGAGTGCGTCACCGGGGCGCCCGAATGCTTCGACCTGCCTTGAAAAGACCCCTTCGTAGCCAAAATCATTTGAATATGCCGTGATAATGGACGTGTCGACGGTAAGCGCCATGGCAGGCAGCCCCCTCCTCGTGATATCCCTAGAAAAAGCGCTTACAAATTCCGCTGCGAAATGTTGTGAATCTGCAGCGCTTCCACCATTCCCACAAATCAGGACTTTTGAACCTGCTAAGAAAGTTTTGAGTACAATACTTGCAGCTTGAGTGATCGAGTCGCCACATTCGCTTGAAAAGTGAGGAAGGATGCCAATTAGTTCAGAGATTCTAGTCTCAGATATTGCCCTAGAATCCACTTCACACTCTTTCTCTTTGAGATTGAACAAATTTCGCAGCATCGTGCAGGTCAAGTGTAGCGTAGTCGGCATTGGAAGCTTCGTTGGGGCTCTCGATGATTTGAATTGTTTGGCAGCCAATAGCTTGCCCAAAAGAGATGTCCGAGCTGGCATCCCCAATCATGTAACTTGAAGGGGCATCCACTCCATATTCTTCGATGGCTATAATTCCAAGTTGTGGAGAGGGTTTTCTACAGGCACACATGTCAGAAGGCTTATGAGGGCAAACTAGGACAAAAGAAATCGAAATGTCCTCTCGTTCTAGAAGTAGGATAATGCTTGCATTTACTTTATCTACATCCCCCCTTGTAGCCAATCCTCTACCCACAACTGATTGGTTAGTTATTATCCCAAATTTGAACCCCAGCTCTTTGAAAAGAGTCATACCTTCAATCACCTTTGGGAGTAGCTCTACTTGGGTTGGTTCGATTAGATACGGGATGTGCTTGATAAGGGTTCCGTCTCTATCAAGCAATATGTATGAAGATGGCATCACAACTTCCGATCAAATTCGAGCTAGATGTCTTAAGGTTTAGGCAATTATTACATACTTTGAGACGGCTAGAAATGCCTTAATACTCGTTCGCTGACGTACCGTCCAAAGGGAATGGCCGCAGTCCATCCAGGGCTAACTACATTTAAAATGTGCGTCGTTCGGGCATCTCCTTCAACTAAGAAGTCATTGACAAGCTTTCCAGTCTGTAGCTCCACGAGTTGTGAACGAATTCCAGGTTTCATTTTTTTCCATTTCGTCACGCCTTTCACATCTGGTACCAACTTTGAAGCCCCTGAAACAAGCCTAGATTCCAATAATTTCGGAAATTCAGAACGAACTATTTCAGGAAAATCGTGGGCATTTCCTTTAAGCATAGAAAATGCTCCGACTAGGGTTTCGCGTATATCCTGGATGCTCCATTTCTCAAGCAATGAATACTGTTCACGGTTTAACATCGGTATCGCGGTTGGTCCAATTTTTACCTGATCATGAACTGAAACCGTTAGATGTACGCCAAGGAATGGGTTCAATGGATTAGGAACAGGATAAACCAGTCTCTGCAGTGGCAGACTGATCTTATTTGTACTTCGGTAGATTCCCATAAACGGAATCATTACTAACCCATGCCCGAAGTCGAACTCTTTCGCAATACGGTCTGCTTGACTTCCGGCAGCATTGACAATATGCAGAGGAGTATAAATAACATCATTTGATTTGACATGCTGATTAGCTGGATCGATCTGAACATTCTGTTGGAATTTTAATTTTCCACCCAACCTGATCACATCATTTGCCAAGCAGGCGATAAGTTGTTTTGGGTCAGATACCGCAGTAGTCGGCGACCAAATAAAGCGATCTCGGGTTTTCGCAAGTGGTTCAAAATTCTTTAAGTACTTCGATTCTAATAACTCTAAAAGCACCCCATTTTCTAAACCACGCTCAAATAATTTTTCAAGCCGAATCTCATCTTCATGTGTCGTTGTTACTACAACCTTACCGACCTCTTTCAAGGGGATGTCATAATTTTTGCACATTTCCTTAATTGCTTGATTCCCATCAACACAGAACCTTGCCTTTAGAGAGTCTGGACTATAATAAAAGCCAGCATGGATTACACCTGAATTTCGTCCCGATGCATGAAATCCCAAACTGCTTTCTTTTTCTAAGATAGTTACCGAGATCCCTTTTCTTGCCGACAAAAGAGATTTTGCAACCGAGAGACCTACCACCCCAGCTCCAATTACAACCACGTCCACCTTCTCGTTCATTGAGAAAATACCTTCCTTCTCACTCAGATTAGAGCCCTAATTTTCGAGTATAACTAGGTTACATGGTAGGAGGACATAGGAATTAGGGCCTTCGGACGAGTCTAAAGAAATAAAATCAGGACAATCATGTTTTGAACTTTTTCGATTTAGCGGGAATTTGATTTCGGATGTCTCATCTTTGACCTCACAAGTGGCTGTGTTTTACAAGAGTTGGCCCAAGGTCTAAGTTTAAATGATTGGTCCTTCAGTTTCCATGAGCTTTGAGTAATTGGGTCAGGTAAGTGGAATATTCATTGGTCACCATATTTTTCGTTAAACATTCCAATTTTGTGTCGCTTATCCACCCATTGCGCCAAGCAATTTCTTCTAAGCAAGAAATCATATTTCCTTGCCTTTCCTCAACTACCTTTACATACGATGTAGCAGCATAGAGGGACTCAAATGTCCCTGTGTCCAACCACATGGTTCCCCGTTCCAAAGATGCAACTTTCAACTGTCCTAGTTCAAGGTATATTTGATTAACTGCGGTTATTTCAAGCTCTCCCCTTGGGCTTGGTTTGATTCGGCTAGCAATTTCAATCACAGTGGAATCATAGAAATAGAGTCCTGGGATCGCGATGTTAGATTTAGGGAATGGAGGTTTTTCTTCTAAAGAGAGCACCCTCCCGCTATTGTCAATCTCGACAACTCCGTAACTGCGTGGGTCATTAACTTTGTATCCAAAAATATGAGCCCCTTGGACATTGGTCAGTGTTTGCAATTGATGGCCTAGCCCGGTCCCATGAAAAATATTGTCGCCTAAAATTAAAGCCACTTTTTCATCCTTGATAAAATCTTCGCCGATGATAAATGCTTGAGCAAGGCCATCTGGTTTTGCCTGGGTAGAATAGTTGATCTGAATTCCCAAGTCTTCGCCCGTACCTAGAAGAAGTTTAAATGAATCCTGGTCTCTGGGAGTCGTAATGATGAGAAATTCTCGTATTCCAGCAAGCATAAGAGTTCCCAGAGGATAATAAATCAGTGGTTTGTTGTGGATTGGGAGGAGCTGTTTGCTTATCGAACTTGTTATCGGCCAAAGCCTTGAACCGTTTCCCCCTGCTAAAATTATCCCACGCACACCTGTAGAGTACTGTTGAAACATTTGGTCTGCAATACTTTCTGATGAATTGAGGTTAAAGATTTGAAAATCCTAGTTACAGGCGGCGCAGGATTTATTGGATCAAATTTTGTACGTAATTTGCTTGCTGGTGATCTTGGCGATGTCTCGGACCTCCAAAAACTTACAGTCTTAGATAGTTTGGACTATTCGGGGAATATGTCCAATCTGTTATCCGTCTCAAGCGATTCAAGATTTCAGTTTTTTCATGGCGATATTCAAGACGCCAAAATACTTGCTTCCGTCGTTCCTGGGCATGAGATAGTCATTCACTTTGCGGCTAAATCTCACGTAGATCGTTCAATTGATGACCCGCACCCATTTTTTGCAACCAATGTTCTTGGCACTCAAACGCTCTTACAGGCTTCACTTGAAGGCCAGGTAAAAACCTTTATTCATGTTTCGACTGATGAAGTCTATGGGACAATTACAGAAGGATCTTGGACGGAATCTTCGCCTCTTTTGCCTAATTCACCTTACGCGGCAAGTAAAGGGGCATCTGATCTGGTTGCGCGAAGTTATTGGCGGACCTATGGATTGGATATTCGAATCACCAGATGCACGAATAATTACGGGCCGAACCAATACCCAGAGAAATTTATTCCATTACTTCTTACAAATCTCATTGAAGGAAAAAAAATTCCAATCTATGGGGATGGATTGAATGTCAGAGATTGGCTCCATGTTGAGGACCATTGCCGGGGAAT
The DNA here is from genome assembly GCA_040401435.1 of Candidatus Methylopumilus sp. Taxonomy (GTDB): domain Bacteria; phylum Pseudomonadota; class Gammaproteobacteria; order Burkholderiales; family Methylophilaceae; genus Methylopumilus_A. The sequence continues at coordinate 18,694 of JBBAON010000015.1, read as the reverse complement.
TTGGATGGTGGCAACCAAAGGGCGACCTGGTGAAATTTACAATATTGGGGGCGGGGCAGAGTTAGCAAACGTAGATTTAGCAAAAAAAATATTGACCTTGATGGGGAGTGATGCTTCACAAATCGAGTACACCCCAGATCGAAAAGGTCATGACTTGAGATACTCCCTCGATTACTCTAAGGTTAGAGAAGAAATTGGCTACCTCCCTTTAATATCTTTCGAGTCGGGGTTACAATCAACCGTCGATTGGTACAAGAAGAATAAAGAATGGTGGAGTCCCCTGAAACCGGCTTAGGGTGCCAGTAAGGTTAGATCGGATCATTTTCTTAAGAAAGGATTTCCTTGGGCACTAAACCACTCATTGTCCCCTTCAATGACTTAGCAAGAAATTGGATTGCTACCTCTAACGAAGTACATGATGTTTGCCTGCGTGTATTGGAGAGCGGTTCTTATATTCACGGGCCAGAGCATGCCGAATTTGAAAGGGAGTTTGCTCATTTTCTTGGAATCAAACACGCCATGGGCGTTGCGTCTGGTACGGACGCGCTTGAAATTGCCTTACGAGTCGTAGGGTGCGAAAGTGGATCAAAAATTATTTCCGTTGCCAATGCAGGCGGATATACAAGCACAGCTGCCCAGGCAATTGGGTGTGAGGTTATTTATTGCGATGTGGACCCAGATAGTTTAGTCGCTACTGATTTAACAATCGCAGCATTACTTTCGAACGAGATAAGGGCAATCGTTGTTACCCACCTATATGGCAACATAGCCCCAGTCGATAGAATTCGCTCCTTATGTGTTCCCTTTGGAATCGCAGTAATTGAAGATTGCGCCCAAGCTATGGGAGGAATGCTCAATGGTAAAAGCGTAGGAACGTTCGGCGATATTGCTGCTTTCAGTTTTTATCCGACAAAGAATCTAGGTGCTGCCGGCGATGGGGGCATGGTTGCCACAAATGATGATTTTTTCGCAGATGCCACACGTGAATTAAGGCAGTATGGTTGGAGTGATAAGTACAAGATTTCTAGATTAGGAGGTATGAATAGCCGATTAGACGAGCTTCAGGCGGCAATCCTTAGAGTAGGGCTCGGCAAGGTTGCAAGTTTAAATTCCCAACGACGAGATGTGATAACACAGTATCAGAATGCACTTTCTGAGACGGACATTACAGTCTCCACAAGTTCTTCAATGGGGTCTGCCGCCCACCTAGCGATTCTTCGAATTCCTTCAGCTATTGGGAGGGACAACATTCAAAGCTTTTTACAGGGGAAAGGTATTGGAACGGCTATCCACTACCCAACAATTGATTGCGACCAAGAAGCATTTCCAAAAAATGCGATTCCGCCTTCACTGCTTGAATCAAGAATTGCTCAAACTGAAATACTCTCTATCCCATGTTTTCCAGAAATGACACCGACCGAGGTGTTGACAGTTATCGATGCACTTCTGGAAGCCTTGGAGTAAGGACTTGAGAAAGCCAATCACGCACTCAATTGTAATTCCAGTTTATAACAACCAGGCATCGATACACGCTTTAGTGGACTCGATAATTCTCCTAGCCGAATCTTCCGAAGGAAGCTTCGAGGCAGTATTTGTCATTGACGGTTCACCGGATAGATCATTAACAATACTCTTAGAGCGATTCCCAAATGCAAAAATGCAAGCGCAAGTAGTTCAACTATCCCGAAATTTCGGATCTTTCGAGGCCATTAGAGTGGGGTTAAAGTTTGCCAGGGGTGAATTCATAGCAGTTATTGCGGCTGATTTGCAAGAGCCACCAAAAATTTTGGTTGATTTCTTCATTAAGCTGCAGGATAAAACTTGTGACATTGTTGTAGGCCGTAGAGTTTCTCGCCAGGATGGATTGATTTCTTCGATGATGTCGAATTTGTATTGGTATTTTTATAGACGAATGATAAATGAGGATTTTCCATCTGGAGGTGTTGATGTTTTCGCATGTAACAGGTTGGCGGCTGAACAAATCTCCAAGCTCTCAGAAAGCAACACCAGCCTTGTCGGTTTGCTTTACTGGGTTGGATTTCGACGGGATTATGTAGATTATAATAGACTTGTCCGCCATCACGGAAAGGGAAGTTGGTCATTAAGAAAAAAGTTTAAATATGTTGCTAACAGCGTTTTTGCATTTACTCATCTCCCGATTACCTTGCTACAAGTAATTGGATTAAGCGGGATTGCAATCTCGACAATTTTCATATCTTTTATTCTCATCCGATTTATGGGAGGTGGAGTGGCACCGCCCGGATATACTGCTCTTATGCTTGTAATTCTGGCATCAACTTCGGCGAACCTCTTAGGGTTGGGTGTCATTGGATCTTATGTGTGGCGAACGTACGAGAACGGGAAGAACAGACCGAATGCAATTGTTATGAAGTCGGAGATTTTCTAATTGGACACATTTTTCGTCCACCCGAATGCTTTACTGGAATCGAATAAAATTGGCGCAGGCACCAGAATTTGGGCGTTCGCTCACATCTTGCCGGGTGCCGTTTTGGGAGAAGATTGCAATATCTGTGATGGTGTATTTATAGAGAATGATGTAATTCTTGGGAATCGCGTAACAGTCAAGCCCGGTGTTCAATTGTGGGATGGAACTCGCATCGAAGATGACGTTTTTATTGGGCCAAATGCAACTTTTACGAATGACAAGTTTCCACGGAGCCGACAGTGGAAGAGCACCTTTCCCACCATTACAGTTCATAAGGGAGCCTCTATCGGTGCGAATTGCACCATTTTACCTGGGATCGTTATAGGTGCGGGTGCGATGGTAGGTGCGGGAACGGTAGTCACAAAAGACGTACCAGAAAATGCCATTTTTTTTGGCAATCCAGGACAAATACATGGCTATGTCGGCATAGAGGATAAATTGTGAATGCGCCCTTAGAGCAGCAGAATAATCATGACAACCAAGTCAAACTCCCAGGAGAGGTTAAACTGATTGAATTGAATAGGGCTATAGACCCAAGGGGAGATTTAACGTCGATAGAATTTATGAGTGAAACACCCTTTCAACCCAAGAGAATTTTTCTTATTACTAATGTTCCACCTGAATTTGAGCGTGGTGCACACGCGCATAAGAGTTGCAAGCAGCTACTTATAGTCGCAAGTGGCTCCGTCACGGTGCGACTAAATGATGGAAAATCAAAAGAAAAAGTAGTGACTCTCTCGCAACATAAGTCTCTCTATGTTCCTTCAATGATCTGGGTAGAGCTTGTTTTTAACTCAAAAGAGTCAGTTTTGGTAGTTTTGGCCTCTGAATCATACGATCCGGACGAATACATAAAGTCGTATAAAACATTCTTAGGTCTAATTGAAAGTTCAAAGTAAGACAAATTAAATCATCAAATAATCCAAGGTGGGAAATTAAAAACTTAAAGCAAATTTCATTTTTTCAGAGCCACTAATCAATTCTTGGGAAGTATCGAAGGCGTTTTCTTGATTTGGAAAATAAAATATAAATTAAAGTCATAATACAAAAACGGAATTGGCCATCTTTGAACTTTTATTTCGTCAAATTCAAAGACATGACGGATTAATGTATTCAACTGATGGAAGTGATTCTGGTGCTCTCTTGCATTTATAAGTCGGTAGTCTATCCCCAACTTCTTAGCTCGCATTTCAGTGAAAACCTTTCGACAAAATCTATAGATTAATCCTGGATCGCACGGGAGGTAGATTGAAACAAGCCCGCCATCTTTAACTACTCGCCTAGATTCATTAAGAGCAATCTCAACATTCGGTATATGGTGCAAAACGCACATGAAAATCACCCTATCGACACTGTTATCTGCACAACTTAGGCTTTCAGCGTTTTCAAGTCTTTTTCGGAGTATGCCCCGGTCAAACATTTTTTGTGGGAAAGTTTCTAGGGGGACATCCAAAATGTCGGTCAAGGTATACATCCCGTAATTATTTTGCACATACTCAACATGCAAACCTCCGCCGCCACCAATTTCAAGGATTTCGTCAAAGTAAAACTTTCTGGGGTACTTTTCTAATGCTTTGTGTATTCTTTGTGTAGCCCAGCCGGCCGACCCGCCTTCATAGAATAGTTTCTTATAGTCCTTCTCGTAGAAACCATTGTCCTTATTCTGCACGTGAGACCATTCTCCTGACCTAGACTGAATTATCTGTGATTGAATACGCATCATCTTATTGGAATGGGTTCAAACAATCCAACACCTAAACTAAACAACAGCTGAAAAGTCATCTTCCAGACCTCAAATAAGTGTAGAATTTGATCATGAATTGGTTCAAGAAGACACTTTTACACGAATACACTTTTTTGGGCATGCTTGGCATTTTTTTAGTGCTGAGATTAATTTATGTTGCGAGTCGTGACATTTTTAGTAGTGGTCCCGATGCGCCATATTATGCGATTGCCCCGGTCGAATTCGCAAAGTATGGATTTTGGTCGGATCAAATCCAAGGAGCGCCCTATTATCCAATTGGCTATCCGGTGATACTTTCTACTTTTGTGGAATTAGGGGGTACTAATTGGATCCTTTTTGCCCAAATTTTTCAAGTTTTAGTGTCGATCGCAACAATTTGGATTGTGTATAAAATATCGAGTGTTTTCTTTAAGAAAGAGATTTCTCTCGCCATAGGATTCATATTCTTATTGAAACCAGCATTTATTCCTATGAGTGGTCAAGCGATGTATGAACCCTTGATTATGTTCACTTTTTACGCTTATTTGCTTCTAATCTTGAAGGAGATTTCTTCCACCCCTAAGCTGCTAAGGATTATTGGTGCTGGAGTTTTGGCTGGAATCACTGCCACCATTCACCCACGAACAATTCCGTGGATCTTGATAATACAATTTCTTGCTTATCGGAAATTACGGTTCAAGCCGAGCTTTATCTTTTTTGGAACATTTTTAACTCCAGTTTTACTTATCATCGTCCGTAATGGTCTTGCTTTCCAAGCATGGTCCCTTGCTACGGCAGGTAGTATCTTTCTACCGGCATTAGAGAGTGGAAATTTCGGAAAGATTCTGAAGTCTGGCTTTATAAATGCGGTCTACTTTTGGTCACCTTCATCTGGAGACGCAAAGAGGGCCACATGGTTTCATAATTGGACTTTTTACCATGAAATCAAGAGTGCTACGGATTCGACGACCCTCGTATTGGTCCTGGCAATATTTGTGGCCTCATTTTCCCTCGTAGCATGGTTGTATGGGGCCCGAGTTCTAATTCAGTCTGATCCGATAATCGGAAAGATTGTCTTGTATGTGCCATTAACAGCTTGGGCAACTGATTTTTTTACATCGGGAGACTCACGCCATCGCCTTGTGGTTATTCCACTACTACTCATGGGGCAGGTCTGGGCGGTTATACATATTTATAGAAAGTTTCGACCTTCGCGAATCGAATAAATTGATTAGTGGCAAAAGGGTTGGGAAGTATTCTTCTGGTTTACGAAACAACTTTTGGCTAATATTCCTGGATAACCTTTTTATCCGTGATTTTTCTAATATTTTCTGAACTTAACTCTGCCGAATTATCAAGATAAATCCAATTCTTCGGCCCTCTAAAGAATCCTATGGGAGATATAACCGACCCATCTTGAATTAGAAGGGCAGGGATTATGCTAAAAGTTGATCTTGCGAGGATTAATAAATCTGCCTCTTTCATGATCTTCCATGCGTCTAATGGATTAATGTTCGTTACGATGGAAACATTCTTGAAGGAACTAAAGGATGACAAGAAGTTCTCATAATCTAAAGTTATGGTGTCATCATCATTTATAACTAGCCCACGAGTCTTAGCATAGTCTAAAGATTCCTTTGAATATCCGATTGCTGAAATATAGGAATCAGGTTGTCCTACATCTGTGTGGATGCTAACTCTATATTTACGTCCACCTGCCTCAAGAGCGGTGGTGATCTGAGTTAATGCTTTTATGTACCATTCAGTGGGAGTGAATCTTTCATTTTGCTTATGCTGAGAAATCGCCGCACGGCGGATATGTATTTGTATATCGAAATCTTTTTCAGCTTTATCAATGCCCTCAAGAGGGGCCCGAGAGAGTTCAAAATGCCTAAGTATATTTGGATTGCGCATTGTTAAACCATAAGGGTTCTTCACGACCCACAACTCGTGAGAGTTTTCTCGGTTAGATTTCCAGTTTCTCTTAATCATCCACAATCTAAGTATTATTGGGTATGTGAGAAATCTGGAATTTTCGAGGAAATGAACAGAATGTTCTTTGAGGCATGTATCTACTTCCAAATTTAGGAATTCTCGAATTCTATGATGGTACAAGGCTTTCGGATTTTGTTCATCAAAATTATCGGTAGGTGCCGAATCGAAGGACAAAATATTGCAATAGACAAATCCCAAACCATATTCGCGGGCCAAAGAATATACTTGTATGATTCGCAATACCTGAGCGCCGATGCCGTCTTTAGAGTTTTCGTTGTCAAAGCACAAACAAATCGGCAATTTTCTCTCGCAATCTAAATCACTGTGCAAAGAATCGACAGTAGGGTATCACTTTTGTCGAACGCCCACTTTCACACAAACCACATCTATGTTGTTGCATTCTTTCAGTTCACAGGAGGCATATAGAAGTGAGGCCTATGATCTTTCATTGGGGTATTCTGCGGTCCATGAAAGGAAATCCGATTATAGCCTTGAATGGCGGCCTAGGAAACCAACTGTTTCAGTGGTTTTTTGGCCATACCCTGTCAAGTAATGGATCATTTCGAATTGACCTGCTGTTCAAGGAAGATGAGAAGTCGCTAGGTGTTTCTGGACCCAAAATGGGGGAAATTTTTGCCAGATGCCTCCATGTAGAACGAGATTCCAATAATGCTGTGGTTCAAGTGGCATTCAAAAAATTGCTCCATTTAGCTAATCGTATGTGGGGATTCCCTATTTTCAGAGGGCTCTTATTCCTATGTGGTTACTATAGAGAAAACCCCAATTCTCAAGTGGCACAAAGTTTGAATATTCCTAATCCCATACGGTATGCGTATGGGTACTTTCAAAATGCCCAATTAATGAAGCAAGCCGAAGATGCAATCGAAGTCGAATTGTTACCAATAATCCAAGCAAATCTAAAAGAAATTAAGTTAAAGTTTGACTTAGAAAATCCTTATACAGTTATACACGTACGACGTTACCCTACCGCCGGATACAAATTGACTCCGATTCAATTTTGTAATCTGAGTAGTAATTATTTTATTGATTGGACAACTAAAAATTCTGGGCAAAGGATTATTCTTCTAACAGAGTATAAAACTCAGATAACCAACTTAATTGATTTATTGAAACCTGAAATAGTCTTAGACTCAAGCCAAACTTCAGATTGGGATGTCTTGACGATTATGGCGGGTGCTGACAAATGTTTGGGCTCTAACAGTAGTCTCTCTTGGTGGGGTGCACAGCTTTGTTCGAGATTCGGAGGACGAGTTTGGTTGCCATCAAATTGGTCATATTGGGATAATGTCAACACAGAAGCTTTTCATTTTGAGGGGTGTCATATAGCGCCATCAGATTGGGATCCATCTGGATTTGATTAACTATTTCTTAAAAAGTTTTCGCGAAGCAAAAAGACCAACAAACATACTTACTACCTCACGTATAGCTCTTTGATAGTCGTGCAAGATATATTTTTCACTTCCACTAAGCACAGGCTTTGTGCTGGATCGAGATTGCAATTTCAAGACGAATTTCTTTAATTCCCCTGCTATTTCAAGAGTATCTTCACTTCTAAACACTTCAAGAGAAGGATCCCCCCTATCCTCCATGTCAAGAGCTACTCCGCAGGGAGAAGTAAAAATAGGTAATTCCGTTAGCCGGGCTTCCATTAGTACTTGCCCGTAGGCTTCTGTAGTACTTAAGTGGAAGAGAAGATCTGACCGATTTAAAATAGTATTGATATCATCGCGGTGACCCAAGAAATCGACGTGTTCGGAAACTTTGAGCTCAGTAGTTAACAACTTAAGGGAATCCAACTCTGGGCCAGTGCCAACAACTGAATACTTCACCTTAAAACCCTGATCAATAAGATGGGCAACTGTCCTGATCCCCAAGTCAATTCTTTTTTCCCACGCAAGCCTTGAGATAGAGACAATTACTAATTCGTCTGCCGGGGAAAAATTCTTGCTTTCCTTTTTAAGATTATAGAATTTCTTAAACTCTAAACCAAGTGGGATTCTGATGATTTTCTCACAACTTAACCCACGCTCAAGGAGGACATTTTCAATCTCTAGTGAGAGTACTTGGATGAGAGAGGCACGCCAATAATAATACCTTGCGAAGATGGAATGAATGATAGCTCTGAAAAAGATTCGTTTTCTTAATTGAGCAAACAATTTAGGGCTTGGCTGGTGATGACAAATCACAAAACGTACCCCAGTGAAAGTGCGAAAGAAACTGGCAAAAATCGCGGGAATATGACCATGGGCATAAATAATCGTGTCCTGTCGGTTAGCCCAGCTCTTCAAGGTCAGACATCCTTTAAGAAAACCCATAAGCCCAGGGTCAAAATGCTCATTATTCTCTAGCCCAATGGAATCTAAGTGATCATGAATTTTTCCTCGATCAGAAAATGAAATCAAACCTTGTTCAATACCGGCGTTCTGATAAAAATCCAATTGGTTTTCTATCCAAGAATTTCTATTGTTAAAATCAATCAAATGAACGACAAGGGTCAATTGACTTCTCCAACCTAATAGTCAGTAAGTAGATTCCAACAACCGAACTATTCGGCTAAGTATTGCAGAATTCTGATGTAATTTGAACATACCCAAGGCTCCCAAGGAACCTTGCAACTTCGGAATAAAGATCCTCTTGGCTGGAGTACTCAATTTGCTATTACTGAGAACATTGCCCTCGACACCTATTAAGCGATCTCTGAAGGAGACCAAAGGCGAGATGGATAATTGTCAAACCAAGCCAGTAGAATGTGTATAGAGTTGGGCAATATTTCTAGATCTTGCCTCAGGATGGAAAAAAACCAAACATGTCAAGAAGATTCACAAAGTACCTACACCTAGGGAAAAATAGAACAGTAAAGAGTTCAATTGAATTTGAAGTTGAGCTCAGAAAACTAGAAGAAAAGTATAAGAGACTTGGAATCAACCATTCTGCAGGCGTTTGGAATAGAGATCATCTAAAGAAATTTGATGTAACCCAGTTTCGTGGAGACAATGTGTATGTATGGCAAACCAGATTATATCGCGAGATAAATTATTTCATTTCTTATTTATATGCAATCAAAGAAGACGCAATGGGTCTAAGGAACATGCTTAAAGAGTCGAAATCTTTTGGAGTGGAGTTTTATAGTTTTAAAGGTCAGGATGTCTCTCGGGATTTGGTTGACAGTATTTTAGAGATCAATTATTTAGAAGAGTTATTAAACCTCTCACATGTCCCAAATTTACAAATTATAGATATAGGCGCAGGATATGGAAGGCTAGCCTTGAGATTAGCCGAGGCGTACCCCCATGTCGAAATTGCTTGCGTAGATGCCATCCCTCTGTCAACATGCATAAGTCGCGTATATTTGAAAGATTACGTTTTGGCGAAACGAATTTTTGTTTACGAATTAGACCAACTTCATTCCCTTGAAAAAGGCAAATTTATGCTAGCAGTGAATATCCATTCGTTCTCAGAAATGACACTTGATTCGGTATCTGCTTGGGTAGACTTCATTGTTGGGAAAGAAATTGAATATCTATTTATAGTTCCAAACGGTTCGAGCCTAACCTTAAATGATGGCACCGATTTCAGTTGGTTGCTCACGAATGCCGGCTTTGAAATAATCGACAGCAGGCTGAAGTATGCCGATCAAGATTATAATAAATTTGGAATTTACCCGAGCACATATTTCCTTCTTCAGAAAATATACAGTTAAATTAGTGAAATTTACGGTAGCCGACGGTCGGCCTTATCCAGCAGGCAAAAGCTGTTAGATACCGATCCGGCCCAAGGCTCTTACTAACTCACGAAATGCCGAAAAGAATTGCCTATTTTTTAATTCGTTTTTCATGAAACTCAAATGGAGCCTTATCCAACTCAACCGGCGATCGAATAGGCTGATGCAGCCGTTCTGCCGAAACATATTTCTTAACGCATTACGATTACCTTCATAATAATGACGCGCAGGAACCCTGCTTGCACTTATTCTGTGCTGTCGGTACAGAACCAGATGATCTGGTATGAAGCTTATTAATGAGATCTCGGCAATGCGTCGAAAGAAGTCCCAGTCCTCACCTGGCCCATACATGGTTTCATCAAAAAACCCGACTTTATTAATCAATTCACGGCGAATGAGCGACGTGCTAGCCCCCAATAAAACTATTGCCTCACTAGGATGTTTCAAGAATTCTTTAGAACAATCGCCCGCATACTTTGCATCCTGGTTTCGAATTTGACGTAGATCCTCATCTACTATGCAAATTCCAGAATAGATCAAACCGAACTCTTCCCTACTTTCCAAAAAATCAACTTGAAGTTGAATTTTTTTTGGTAGCCACACATCGTCCGAATCGCAGAAGGCGACGTAGGCTCCAGTTGCATTCTTAATACCTAAATTTCGCGCAGCATTTACGCCCTGATGATCTTGAATAACCACTTTGACCCTGTGTCCAAAACTCTCTGCAATGGCGACTGAACCATCTGTGGAACCATCATCTACAAAAATAATCTCTAAATTTGAATAGCTTTGATTCAGGATAGAACTTAGACAATCATCCAAATACTTTGAATAATTGTAGTTTGGAATAACTACACTAATTAGGGGATTCCCCTCTAAAAATTTCAATCGACCCCCCCCAGTCATTTTTCCAGCCAAATACTATAGGCTTTGGATACGCTCAGCAATCACGATTGCTCAGAAATATGGTAATGAAATTGAGCGTTGAATTGAATTTCTGCACAGGCTGATAAGTTATAAAGGCCTTCTTGGCTAAGGCACATTGTAACTATGAATGTAATGGAGGTTACATTGCGGACCCTGACAGCGCTATTATCTGTCCCTCAGAATTAAAAGTGACGTAGACGATTAACAAGAATGAGAGAGACTGTGTTGCACAAATCTGGTCGCTGGGAGAATAGTTCTTTACGAAGAGCGCTAAGGATACTTTCCCCGACTGATCAACGTAAAATCTTTTTAGTTTCAATTTTGCAGATCATTCTTGGATTCCTAGATCTTTTGGGAGTTTTAGCGATAGGGCTCTTGGGGACGCTTTCAGTCTCCGGTTTAGAATCCAATGTTCCAGGTGACGGTGTGAGTAAAGTACTTAGAATTTTGCGAATACAAAATTATGAATTTCAAACCCAAGTTGGGATTTTGGTGGCGGCAGCAACGGTGCTGCTAATAGGCCGAACCCTTCTATCAATTTATTTTACTCGGAGAGTATTATTCTTTCTTAGCCAACGCGGAGCAAGAATTTCAGCAGAGCTAATCTCAAGATTGTTGTCACAGCCATTATTAATTGTACAATCACGAACAACGCAGGAAATGCTTTACTCAGTGACAATAGGAGTAGAACGAGTAGTAATTCAGGTTTTGGCATCAAGTGTTGTTTGGGTGTCAGATTTCTCGCTCCTAATCCTGCTCATAATAGGCATTTTTATTCTTGACCCTGTGACGGGTGCTGCAACTATTTTAATCTTTTTAGCAACAGGATTCTTTCTGTTTAAATTATTGCATGTTAGAGCTGGTTTGTTGGGGGCTACTAATACGCAGCTCAATATTGCAAGTAATGAAAAGATAGTAGAAGTCTTTGCTTCGTATCGCGAGTCCGTGGTGCGCGATCGCAGAAATTACTATGCACGAGAAATTGGAAGCATACGCTTCAAATTGGCAAATGCGGCAGCAGAAATAAGTTTCCTGCCGTACGTGAGCAAATATGTAATCGAAACAACCGTTGTTGTTGGGGCATTGATAATTGGTGGACTCCAATTCATCCTAAATGATGCTTCCCATGCGGTTGCAACCTTGGCTGTATTTCTGGCTGCAGGTACACGAATTGCACCTGCAGCATTGCGAATGCAACAAGGAACTATCTCAATCAAGAGTGGTCTCGGAGCTTCAGCTACAACCTTGGACCTAGTGGATGCCCTCGGTAAAAACCCAATAAATTATGATTCTAATGACGTGCCAGATACTGAACATAAAGGGTTCATGCCAGAAGTCAACATGACCGATGTTTTCTTGACTTATCCCAACCAAGTTACCCCAGCAGTTTCAAATGTTAATTTAAAAATCCCTATCGGCAAGTTCGTCGCGATAGTGGGACCATCAGGTGCTGGAAAAACGTCACTCGTTGACATTTTGCTTGGGATTTTAACTCCAGACGAAGGGACTGTTTCGATTTCTGGAATGCCTCCACAAATTGCTATTCCAAAATGGCCAGGGGCAATTTCATATGTTCCGCAGGATGTTGTAATTGCGGAGGGCACTATTCGAGAGAATGTTGCCTTGGGATATCCATCAGAGGAGGCCACCGATGCTCTAGTTATGAGTGCTCTTAAAGTTGCACACCTTGAACAATTCATCACAACTTTACCCCATGGGATTGATACTCAAGTTGGAGAACGCGGTGCAAAAATTAGTGGTGGCCAGCGACAAAGACTAGGGATCGCGCGTGCTATGTTTACTCGGCCCAGCTTATTAGTGCTTGATGAGGCGACAAGTTCATTAGATGGCGAGACAGAAGCCACTATTTCAGATTCGCTGCAAGAACTCCACGGATCAACAACGGTCATAATGATTGCCCACAGATTATCCTCCGTTCGAAATGCGGATATCGTCGTCTACATGGATTCAGGAAACATTTTAGCCACTGGGACATTCGAGGAAGTCCGCAGAATTATTCCAAATTTTGATCGGCAATCTAGACTGATGGGACTCTAATGCCCAAAGAGCGCTCCCTCTAATTTTCCGAAATTATCCCTGTCCTATCAGGAATGAGCGAGAGGCAACTCATAGAGATTTCCAAATACAGACAAATGGTTGCAACCCTGGAGTTAGCAAAAGTTAATGTTTCAATACTCATTTCGCATTAAAGGTATACATCTGGGAAGTCGAATATAGTTGCGTTAGAGAATCAATAGGAGGAGTGAATGCCTAGAATTGCGATATTAGGCGCTAGCGGATTTCTTGGCGCTCCAATCGCCAAGGCATTCTTCGCCAAGGGGTGGGAAGTTATTGAATTTAATCGTTCAGTAAGTGGCAACCCTTGGCGGCAAGAATTTGTTACAGATATTTTCGATGATTTAACTTTGAAGTCCGCTCTCATTAGTTCAAGACCGAATGTTGTCCTGTCAACAGCGTGGGACACAGAGCATGGAAAGTTTTGGACCAATGAATCGAATATTGCCTATCGCGATGCAACCCTAAAGTTTGCAGAAATTTGCTTTCAGGAGGGTGTGGAATCTTTTGTTGGGCTGGGGACAATGAGTGAATATGGCAAGTCGCCAGGTTTCTGTAATGCAGAACTTTCGAGATTAACTCCAACTGATATTTACTCAAAATCAAAAATAGAAACTGGTTTGAGATTGAGCGAGATTGGCGTCAAGTACGGAAAGCGAACTCACTGGGCTAGAATATTTCAAGCTTTTGGGCCAAATGAAAAACCAGAACGATTCGTGCCAGATTTGATCGCTAAACTTCGTAACAGTGAAAAGTTCTCAATTCGTACTCCAAGTTATGAAATGGACTGGATTCACACAGCAGATGTCGCTTCCGCCCTTGTTTACACTTTGGAGAATAATTTGAATCATTTTGTGGATGTTGGGACTGGAATAGGCACGAACGTTAGAGAGCTTTCAGAATTAATCTGCACAGAGTTTGATTTTGATGCGTCCTTATTGGATTTCAGTGAGCAAATTCTAGGTCACGAAAAAAAAATAGTAGTTGGTCAAGACTCTCAACTTTTGTCTCTCGGCTGGAGATCGGCCGTGTCCTTGAGAGAGCGAATTCGCTCGCTCCGTTAGACTTCTCCAGTGTCCAAAATAAGAATTGGCTATATCCCAAACAGCCCAGAATTGGGTCACCCGGCTGACAGGCGGCGCGTAGTTTACTGGGCAAGAAAACGTGGGCATGAAATAAATCTTGATATAAATCAAAAATGTGATGTTTTATTTCTTTCTGGCAGGGCAGACCTCACTCGATGGTCAGGATTAGAAAATCGTTCTCCTCTGATATTAGATCTCGTCGATGGATATTTAGGAAAAGAGCAAATAAGGAAGGACTGGCTTCGTGGAACAGGGAAAGTAATAACTGGTCAAAATTCAGGTAGACCTAGGCCGTATCGAAAAATTGTTAGTGAAGCTTGCCAATTAGCCCAAGCAGTGGTTTGTGAAACTGTTGAACAAAGAGAAACAATTCTCCCATACTGCATGAACACACACACAATTTTGGACTTTCATGAAGAATTTCCGATGATTCCATTTAATAGAGCGGCACAAAATCGAAATTTTCCTGCTTTGATGTGGGAGGGATTGCCTTTCACAGCAAGAGGATTATTACTACTAAAAAAGTCATTTTTAGAGATATCTAAGGATCAACCAATCTCTTTAGAAATGGTCACCGACCTCGAATATCCATCGTTGCTGGGTAAGTATTTCTATCGGAGTACCGAGAAAATACTACAGAATATTCCTGAGATATTGGGAGAAAATTTTAAACTTACCAAATGGAATTTGGAAGGGGTCGTTGAAGCGGCAAAGAGATCACACATAGCGGTCTTGCCGCTCGATCCTTCGGGAGCACTTAATCCCTTAAAAGCGGAGAATCGTTTGCTAATGATGTGGCGTATTGGTCTACCGGCACTTGCCTCTCCTTCCTTGGCTTACACAAGAGTAATGAGTGACACTCAGATCGATGGCATCTGTCGTGATTCCAATGATTGGAAAATAAAGATCACCAAAATGATGGAGTCAGCGGAACTTTGCCAAGAATCTGTTGAAAAAGGTCAACAGTATATTCGTGATACGCATTCAGAAGAGATAATTCTAAGAGCTTGGGACAAATTATTTGAGAGTGTTCTATGAACGATAAGTTGTTTGATATCACTTACCTTTCGGTGGATTCAATTCAAGAGGGTGTTGGTTCTAGTCAGATAACGCCCTTGATTATTGGTTTAGCTAAGAAAGGAAAGATGGTTTGTCTAATAACTTTTGAAAAACTCAAACCGTCAAATGAATTAGTCGAGATGTTTTCTAGAGTCGGTGTTGTGTGGATTGCAAAGGAATTTGGAAGACCAGGAGCAATAGGAGGATTAATTCGATTGAATAGACTTCGCCGGACCGTTCCAAAATCCTTAGTTCTTCACGGTAGAAGTGACATGGCGACAGCGGCTGCGATATTAAGTGGCATTGACGCACCCGTACTATGGGATGTGCGCAGCCTTTGGTCAGATCAGCATTTACTTATTGGAACGCCTGGCTGGAACAGATTAACGGCAAAAGCGGCGCGAAGTCTCGAGAATTTGGCGGCTAAAAAATCTTCAGCGATGACAACATTGACTTCCGCAGTGGTTCCGATTTTGAAAAAAAGACATAAAAGAATTCCGACGATTACAGAAGTAATTCCCACATGCGTGCAAACATCAAAATTCATGCTGTCACCAATGCCGGAAGGCCAAGTAACATGCTTATTATCTGGTACGTTCAATAACTATTATGATATCAATAGAATTAAACAAGTCCTAGATGAGATCAGAAAGAGCGTAGACCTGCGAGTGATATGGGCGCGCTCTGGTGAGTCTCCTGCCGAGCGTTTAGGCGTTGGTGAAGACTTAATCTTTAGTGCTAGTCACTGGGAGATGCCAAATCATGTTCGCGCTTCCCACTTTGGAATTGCAATATGTAAGCAGGACAATCTTGACAGCCTCGCCGCAGCAGTTCCAACAAAAATAGGTGAATTCTTGGCTTCAGGCAGACCTGTGATTGTGAGCAATGGGATCGGAGATTTAGACCAGATGCTTAGTAGCACGAATACGGGTGTCGTTGTTGTCCATAGTGACACTCTGCAAACCATCGCCTCCCAGATAATGGCTTTGATAAGTGATCCATTGACACCAGAACGGTGCCGTGAGCTCGCAATACAACACTTTGACATGGAGAGTTCTGTCGACAGATATATAGACATATATGACAGAATGCAGAGCTAGTTTAAGTGCGAGACATTTAATCCGGGAGTTTAAGTGAATATCAAATCTAATTCCAATAACCCCACACTTGGGAATGTAATGGGTGTGCATGTCTGGCAGATGCCCACACATGTAGACGTTAGGGGTCGTCTATTTAAGGCTTATACGGCTGCAGATACTGAATTATTCCCAATACCATTTGATACATATGAACATTTCTTCACCGAATCTAAGAAAAATGTTTTCAGAGGCATGCATTTTCAAGGTAGCCCTCATGCGGTCTCTAAGATTATTTCATTCGTGCAAGGTAAAGCTATTGACTTTTTATTTGATATGCGAGAAAACTCGGAAACATGCGGAAATCTGCAGATTGTGCAATTAAATGAAGCAGAACCTACATCGATATTTATACCCCCAGGTGTTGCACATGGGTACTTAGCCCTAGAAGAGAACACGATTATCTCCTATAGAATGGATGGGCCTTTTTGTGAAGAATGTGATGGCGGTTTTAGTGGTGAATTAGTAGCTGAGCACCTTCCAATTCGTTTTTCCGCGACAATTCAATCACTTAGGGATTCAGCGCTAATTGAGTACCAAAACTTTGAATATATGACTGGTTGCGACAAGTGAAATGTTTTGAAACTGTCAATGCAATTAGACCAGGAGGTCTAATTTTAGAATGAAATTTTCTATTTCCAAGGCCTGCGTCTCTCAATAACTAATTCATTAACCAAGGGGCAGAACTGTTTTCCCACACAGCTTCAAGGGTTCGCTTATCTCGCAATGTATCCATTGGTTGCCACCAACCGAAGTGTTCAAAGGCACCTAATTCCCCTCGAGCCACCAATAGATTTAGTGGCTCGTTTTCAAAAGATGTTTTGTCTCCCTCGATGAGAGAGCAGATCTGCCTATTTAGACAAAAAAACCCTCCATTTATCCAACCAGAATATTTTGGGTCCTTTTCTGCAAAATTTGTAACAGCCCCGTTAGAGACCTCAATTGTACCAAATCTCGGTGGAGGCTTCACGGCGGTTAAAGTTGCCAATTTTTTAGATTCCTTATGAAAATTCAGGAGTGCATTGAGATCAACATCTGAAAGCCCATCACCATACGTCATTAGAAACTCATCCTCGAGCAAGTTTTGAAGTCGCTTTATTCTTCCACCTGTCGCAGTTTCTAATCCAGTATCGATTAGTTGAATTCTCCAAGAAAGTTCGGGCTCATCCAACGCAACTTGATCGAAATATTCCATAATTAGGTTAGCCTTATAACCCAAAGCAACTATAAAATCTATGTGCCCAAATTTTGCATAGTAATTCATAATATGTCTCAGTATTGGGACATTACCAATTCGGACCATCGGTTTAGGGATTACATCAGTTTCCTCTGAGAGACGGGTTCCAAATCCACCCGCAAGAATAACAACTTGCATTAACATCCCCCCAACCCCAACATGATAAGTACAATTGCCATAACCGAAATGAAGGATACTATGCATTTTCTAATAACAGGCCACACCGGGTTTAAGGGCGCATGGCTTTGCATGTTATTGCGCGAACGTGGTCATGACGTTAGCGGGATATCAATCAAGGCGGAAAACGATGCTCTATTTAGTCGTGCGAATATCGGGCGCATCTTGAAAAACGATATTCGATGCGATATTCGCGAATCAACAAGACTCTCATCGCATTTTAAAGAGATAAGTCCCGATGTCGTGATTCATTTAGCGGCTCAAGCTTTGGTTCGCGAATCATACAAACACCCGATAGACACCTTTGAAACAAATGTAATCGGAACTCTAAATGTGCTTCGGGCTTCGCAGCAATTAAGTGCCCTAAAGGCGCAGCTAATTGTTACCACCGATAAAGTTTATAAAAATACAAGTAAGAGCTTAGGCTATGTCGAAACAGAAGCCTTAGGGGGGCAGGATCCCTATAGCGCATCTAAAGCCATGGCAGATATCGCAACGCAATCGTGGATATCTAGTTTTGAGAATGCACCAACCGCGATTGCTCGAGCGGGAAACGTGGTTGGCGGCGGCGATGTTTGTGCTGATCGATTGATTCCAGATTTAATACGTTCATATTCCTCTGGATTGACTCCAAAGTTAAGGGCGCCTAACTCTGTCCGCCCCTGGCAACATGTGCTTGATTGTTTAAATGGGTATCTAATGTTGGTAGATGCAGTAATTCAAAACAAGGCTGATGGTGCATGGAACTTTGGACCAGATGAAAATCAATCCAAGACTGTGGCCGACGTTGCCAATATTGCGGGCGCTGTGTGGGGTGCAGAAAAAAACTGGGAAAATGATTCAGGAAACCATCCGCATGAAGCTTTGATGTTGATGCTTAACTCAAATAAAGCTAGAACAAAACTAGGATGGTCTGACAAATTGAGTTTTGAAGAAAGTATTGAGTGGACGATCAATTGGTATAAAAACGTTAAAGATGGAAGTGATCCTTTGGAAGAAACCCTGAAAAACATAAGTGAATTCGACAATGGGTAAAGTGGCTTGGGCCGGGATCGAACCGGCGACCTAACGATTTTCAGTCGTTCGCTCGT
>JBBAON010000014.1:49663-50977 GCA_040401435.1 Candidatus Methylopumilus sp. | reverse complement strand
GCTGCGAGATGTTAGAGAACGATGAGAAGGTCGCGCTGTGGAGCTTACTTGATAGCAGAACTAGAAGTGCGCTGAAAAAGTACAAAGCTGGTTAATTTTATTTCGCATCTTATAGTAGATAATACAATTAAACTTAAAGTGGTATTAGGGTTGCATCATCAAAATTTCAGAACTAAAATTTAAAAGTCATGTCGTGTCTACCACCAATAAGATTGCAGAGGATCTTGTTTTATCAGCTAAGCCAAATACTGCGGCCATGGGGCGCTAGATTAATAAACAAATTGAATACTGGGCAAAGCGGCCGAAGCTAATAAATATCTACCTGATAGCATGATTTTAGATATTTTGGTCAGCATAGAAGAGGGGAAGGCTGGCATGCTCAAAAAATACAAATTTGAATGAAAATTGAAATTAACGCCCGCTTTGAGCGAAACATCAGTATCTGCAGCAATTATTTTTTATTAGACTAAATGCAAGATAGCACGAACGATCAAATCATCTTAATTAGTAGTGGAGACCATGAGAATTTTTATCGTGACCTCAAAAAATAAACCGATCAACATATGAAACATCATCATTCGCTCGATCATTAAGTAGACCTTTACCATGAATAAAATTACTTTCTTCCTTGTCATTACTTACCCCATCATCGGATGCGCTGGAATCCAGCAACAACCTGAAATCCCAACGACTCAATTAATGAGCATTGCAGGATTGATTAATAGCGAAGATAGAACATCAGAAAATAAGCCAGCTGGGGTCTCTTCAACTTCAAAAATGGCTTTTGCTAAAGAGAATAAACCAGCAGGTGTAGATGAAAAAATTTCAATAAGCGACCTTCATAGTCATCACTGGCAAATTATTAAGATACGAGAGTCGAGTAACTTGAGTACAAGTAAAGATCAGTGGATATTTAGCTTTAATAAAACTGGTCAATACAAAGCCTTTGGTGCTTGCAATTTCATTATGGGGAAATTCAATGCGTTAAATGATGGGACATTTAGACTAGGAAAGCTTGAGACCTCACTCAACAATTGCCCTGAAAGTAAAGAGGAAGAGGTGATAGTGTTTAACATACTACTCATGGCGGATAGTTTTGCCATTAACAATGGTGTGCTCGTGCTAAAAAGTGCTGGAAAGGTGATGATTGAGTTCAAATATTCTGATCAGAATATTAACTTTAATATGGCGCAAAAATCGTATGTCAAAAAAGATAAAAAAACTTCAAAAGCCAAAAAATCTTTAAAAGATAGGAAGACTTCAAAAGAAAAAAGCACCAAAAAAGCACCAAAAAAGCACCAAAAAAGCACCAAA
>JBBAON010000014.1:0-49563 GCA_040401435.1 Candidatus Methylopumilus sp. | reverse complement strand
AAAAAAGCACCAAAAAAGCACCAAAAAAGCACCAAAAAAGCACCAAAGAAAAAATTACAAAAAAATAGCATATCAAAAACGATTAAGCCTTCTAATCAAAAACATTTAGACTCAAGCCACAAGAAAATAAAATAGCGTTAGCTGACCAGTGAAAAAGAAAAATGGATACCGCATCCTCCTGCGGCATGACAGGATGGCATATTAGGCTCAGGCAGGGGATGGGAATTCCTTTTATCAATAAAAAAACCCGTATTATGTTCACAATACGGGTTTTAGTTTTTTGGTGCGGCTGGAGAGACTCGAACTCTCACGACTTTCGTCACCACCCCCTCAAGATGGCGTGTCTACCAATTCCACCACAGCCGCTTTATTCAATGTTAACTACTGAGGGACTTCTTTACTCGCCGGCGTTGCAGGGGTTGCTGCTTTTTTAGCCGCTTGCTCAGTGGTGATTGTTTTGACAACGCTCACGCGGTCAGCACGGTGACCAGACATATAAGCAAGCGTTAGGCTTGTTGTAAAAAACACTGCAACGCAAATCGCCGTTGCGCGGCTCATAAAGTTTGATGCGCCACTCACACCGAAAAGACTGCCTGATGTGCCGCTACCAAAAGCTGCGCCCATATCAGCGCCTTTGCCGTGTTGCAGAAGGACTAAACCAATAACTGCGGCGGATGCTAATACGTGAATAACTGTAATTAAATTTTCCATGATCTCTTATTTTCCGAAAATGCTTACTGGCTAATGTACCGAAGCAGCGGCAAGACAAATTTTTTCAAAATCGTTAGCATCTAATGAACAACGCCCAATCAGGCCGCCATCAATATCCTGCATAACTAGTAATTGTGACGCATTTACGGGATTTACGCTACCCCCATAGAGGATGCGTAAGCTATTTGCGGCATTAGCATCGTAACCCGCAATACGAGCACGGATGAACTCATGCATCGCTTGCGCTTGCTCTGGTGTGGCGCTTAAGCCAGTGCCAATCGCCCACATTGGCTCATAGGAAACGACAGCGTTTTCAAAAACAGTGCCGCCATGGCTAAGTAGCAAAGCATCCAACTGCTCTGCCACCACTTGCTGTTCCATGCCTGCTTCGCGTTCTTGTAAAGTTTCACCCACACACAAAATAGGCGTGATACCTGCATTTTGGGCCGTCACAAATTTTGCGGCAATATTTTCTCCGCTTTCGCAATAAGCCGTGCTGCGCTCAGAGTGCCCAAGGATGACATAAGTCGCATCAAAGTCTTTAAGCATGCTAGCTGCCACTTCACCGGTATAGGCTCCGACAGGATACTTAGCTACGTTCTGTGCACCCCAGGCGATATTAGTGCCGCCGAGCACAACTTGCGCTTGGAATAAATACGGATATGGCACGCAAACCGCAAAATCGATGTTATCAATGAGCGCCAACTTTTGTTTGAATGCTTCAAACAATTGCTGATTCTGGGCAATAGACCCATGCATTTTCCAATTCGCTACTACGAGCTTACGACGCATATTTGAATCCAATAAATTTGACGCGAATTTTACGCTTGCGAGCCCTATTACTCAAGGCGTTTTAATGAATGCTGACTACTCCGTAGGAATGCAGTGCCGCACATTCAGCTGTACGCTTTGGCGGCCGTTAAATTCATTGGTTTGAAGTTCATAAACTATATGCACGTTAGTCGGCAAGAATGTGGCTTGTTGAAAATAAATCGCATCAATCATACGACCTGTATGGTCATCAGCCTTTTGCAAAGACAATTTCAAATGACGCTCGCCCACTACTTTTTGTAACTTCACAATAAATTCATCACTAAATGAAGGCGCTGGGAAGCCTTGCCCCCAAACTTGTTTATCAAGCTCCACAGCAACATCCCAATCCACTTCATGTGAGGCTAATGAACCATCAGTTTCTATCACAGCGTCCAAATCAGCAGGCGTGAGTAAGCTGGCAGCAACGTCTTCAAAAGCTTGCTTGAACAAATCAAAACCACGGTGAGGAATGGTGAGCCCGGCTGCCATGGCATGACCACCAAATTTTAATATCAAATCTGGGTGGCGTTTTGAAACAAGATCTAACGCATCCCGCAAATGCAAGCCTTTAATAGAACGGCCGGAGCCTTTTAAGTTGCCATCAGCGCCTGAGGCAAACGCAATCACGGGCCGATGATATTGCTCTTTCACGCGTGAGGCCAAAATACCAATCACACCTTGATGCCAATCTGGCTGAAAAATACTGAGGCTAAACTGCCCGCTCACATCCACTTCATCCAAAAAAATGTTGGCCGCTTCTTGCATATCCGCTTCAATCGCGCGACGTTCTAAATTCATGGTGTGTAAACGCTGCGCCATCACCGTGGCTTCGATTTCATCATCCGAAATCAAACAAGCAATGCCAAGCGCCATATCATCTAGTCGCCCTGCCGCATTGAGCCTTGACCCAACACTAAACCCTAAATCTTGCGCATTGGCTTTTGACGCATCGCGCCCTGCGAGCTTGAGCAATGCACGTATTGCTGCACAAGCTTTGCCAGCCCGAATTCGGCGCAGGCCCTGCTCCACCAAAATGCGGTTGTTATCGTCTAACTTCACTAAGTCAGCCACAGTACCGAGCGCCACAATATCGAGCAACTTGGTTAAATTAGGTTCAGGCGTGTCGGCAAACGCACCTCGGGCTCTAAGCTCAGCGCGCAGCGCCAACATCACATAAAAAATCACCCCAACGCCCGCTAAGTTTTTACTTGGGAAGTGACATCCATGCTGATTAGGGTTCACCATGCAAGTTGCTTCAGGCTTTTCATCGCCTGGCAAATGGTGGTCAGTGACCAGCACTTTAATCCCTAGACTATTGGCTTTTGCCACACCATCCACACTTGCGATGCCATTATCCACGGTAATGATAATGTTTGGCTTACGTTCGGCAGCAAGCTCTACAATTTCAGGCGTTAAGCCATAGCCATACTCAAAACGGTTGGGCACCAGATAATCCACTTGGGCACCCATACTCCGTAAGCCTCTTATCGCCACTGCCGTGGCTGTGGCGCCATCACAATCGTAATCACCCACCACCAGCAAAGACTGATTTTGTGCAATCGCATCCGCCAGCAAAACGGCCATTTGTGAAGCATTGGTGAGCTGTTCGGGCGGAATGAGCTTAGCGAGCGAAACATCAAGCTGTGCGGCTTGATGAATGCCACGTGCAGACAACACCCTAGCCAAGATTGGCATGACACCCTCTTTACTTAAGGATGCAGCGGCATCTGGATTAAACAAACGTCGAACGATATTTGCCATGCTTAAGTATTTGCCAAATTAAAATAGTTAGTAATTGGCTTAAGTTTTCGCCAAAACTTCCAAGTGTCGCGGGGTTTAAGGTGAAGCGTAAACGTCATACCATGCACATCAAAATGACAGCGCAAGGTTTCTAGTTCTTTTTGCTTCAGGCTTTTAAGCGCTGGTGCAAACCAATCGCTTTCTAGGTTGGTATTGTTAGCCAGCACAATCACTGCATCGCCTGCAAATTTCAATGACGCATAATCTTGCACTAACCCATTAGAAATCCCAGACCACTTTGCCAAGCCCATGCTAAGCGCATCATTTGCAAAGAGTTGAAAGCCTAGTTTTTGCGCTGACTGATTGATTGCCTCAAAGCGTCCACCGCCAGAAAGCCAAAGGCTATTCACTGCCAATAAGCCTCGCTTTTCGAGCGCTTGGTTAATGGGATGGTTATGCAATAGCATTTGCACTTCGTTTAGTAAAGCCTGAAATTTCATGCCGTGCTTACCATGCGGCATGTGCTTGCCAACATCTCGCCCCATGGCTTCGGAGAGCGAATAAGTGGTGACATCCACCTCATCATTCACATGGAGATATAAAAAATCGCTAGTCTTACTCGGCAGAAATCGAATGCCATCTTGTGCAAAGTGTTGATTAAGCGCCGCCGCTAATAACTCAGCTTCCTCCGCATTTAAGGGCACTGCATCACCCAGCGTAAAGTAATCCCGGTGCAACACAAAGTGAACAGGATGAACGACAAACCAATAGCCAGCCGATTTTTTTGCTTCTTCGCCTATCAAGGCGAGTGGTGCCACAGGCCAATCAGCCTGCTTTTTTATCCCAAACTGCTTGCATAGGCTAGCCTCAAGCGCATGCTCGGGATCTTTCTCCCATGCGCCCACAGCGCATAGTTTAGCAAAAGCTTGGGCGTCATCGCCGCTCAGTAAATATTGCCCAAATTGGGGAAAATAAACATCAAGATTCAAATCATCACTCATTTCTAAAACTAACGACTCAAAACAAAGTATTGGTGGGCCAGACAGACCATAAATGACTTTGAAAAAATTACATTCCGCTATACTATTTTCACATACATTTGACGGATTTAATCCCATCCATGGAACTAATTTTATGGCGTCATGCAGAGGCGGAAGACGGCTACCCTGATCATGAGCGTGCCCTCACCGAAAAAGGCCATGAGCAAGCCAAGAAAATGGCAGCTTGGCTGAAGCCTCGCTTGCCTAAAGACACCCAAATCTTGGTGAGCCCAGCAAAACGTGCTCAGCAAACAGCTAATGCGCTTGGGCTTCCTTTTACAACGCTTCCTGAAATTGCACCTGGCGGCTCTCCTCAAGATCTTCTGAAAGCAGCCAATTGGGATACGAGTAAAGGCTCCGTGTTAATTGTCGGGCATCAGCCAACATTAGGGGTGGCTGCCGCCATTGCAATGACGCGCAAAACCCACTTTTGGTGCGTCAAAAAAGCGTCGATTTGGTGGATCGCAAGCCGCATCCGCGCAGAAGATGAGCAAGCGATTATTCGCGCGGTAATCTCACCTGACATGCTTTAGCGTTAGTTAACCTTCACAAGCTTTAGTCTCAAGCTTTATAAAGCACAATAGCAAGCCATGGCCAACGAAATCGAACTGAAGCTTAGGATTGACGAATCAAGCGCACCACTCTTAAATAATCACCCAGCCATTATCAAGCGTTTAATTGAAGCGCCTTGGACGCGTAAATTAGTCAGCATTTATTACGACACCCCTGATTTATTTTTGCTAGATGCCGGCCTCAACTTACGTGTTCGCAGCATGTCCGGCGGCTGGTTCCAAGCCATTAAAAGCACCGGGTGTTCGTTAGGCGGCTTGCATCAGCGTTTAGAGTGGGAAGATTTGCTCACCAAAAACGAACCCGACTTTAATAAGATTACTGAGCCGCATTTAGCCAATATCTTTGCTGACAGCAAGCTAAGAGAAGCGCTAAAGCCAGCGTTTATCGTGGATGTTATTCGTACCGATTGGCGACTAAGCTACCCAGATGGCTCGATAATTGAGGTATCTGTGGATATTGGTGACCTTAAAAGCGCAACAGAAAAAGTCTGTGAACATATCTGCCCGATTCACGAGCTAGAAATCGAGCTAAAGCAAGGCAACATCTATCACTTATTTGAACTTGCATTGAGCTTGCAACAAGATATCCCCATGAGCATAGAAAATGGCAGCAAAGCGCAAATGGGCTATCGTTATTTGCGGCCACAGCCTTTGATCAAAACCCATGCGCAGGCAATGAATATAAAGCGCTACAAAGAGCCGCCAACCACCAAGCAAATCATGCAAGAAGCGCTGACTAGCATGCAAGATAATCAAGAGATTCTCAAAAAGGTCAATCACACGCCGGCGGTCTACCACATGAAACTTGCTAATCATCGCATAGCAAGTGCGCTTGCATACAGCGGCTTTCGCGCAAGTGATAGAGATACACTCAACATTATTCAAGACCTAGAATGGTTGGCGCAATTCTTAATTTTACCTTGCGACAACTTTTCCTACCAAAACCTCAACGCTATTTTAAATGGTCAGCGTTATCAAAAAATATTACTTAGCCTAGGTGCTTGGCTGCATCAGTAAATTTTCAAACGAGCGGATTAATATTGCTTAAGTAGTTCAAAGGTTAGCGCAACGCCAAAGCCGTTGACATCACTGGCTACTGCACCCAGCCCACCCTTGCGATTGTATGAAGACAAATCGATATGCAACCAAGGAGTATCGTTTTCAATAAACTTCGCTAAGAAACGGGTAGCATGCACATGGTCCGCGCCGCCGTCTAGGGTGCACTGCTTCACATCTGCAATACTACTTTCAATTTCTTCGTCATAGTCATCATCAAATGGGAATGCACAAACACGCTCACCCACTGCAGCGCCCACGCCAACCGCCTTACAAAGTAGCTCAGGCTTATTCCCTAGCACGCCGCTATAGCGATCCCCTAATGCACTCATCATGCTGCCAGTCAGTGTGGCAAAATCCACCATCCAGTCTGGTTTTTCACGTGAGGCTAAGGTGAGCGTGTCAGCTAATACCATACGGCCCTCGGCATCCGTATGGACAATTTCAATCGTGGTGCCATTAAGCGCGGTCACCACATCATTTTGTTTATAAGCGAGCGGGCCAATGTGATTTTGCGCAATCGCGAGCCAGCAATCAATTTTCATCGGAAGTTTAGCGTTTGTTGCGGCAAGCAATACCCCTAAAGCAACCGCTGAGCCATTCATGTCTTCATGCATACCGCTCATATATTTAGCCGGCTTAAGGTTATGTCCACCTGTATCAAAACAAATGCCTTTACCTACAAGCGCAATATGCTTTTTCGCATTTTTTGGGGAGTAAGTGAGATGCACAATCGCCGCATCTTGCGGGTCAGAGCCCTGTCCCACGGCCACAAAGGCACCGGCCCCCATTTTAGTGAGCCTTTGCATATCAAATTCTTGATACTTCCAGCCATTGGATTTTGCAAGTTGCGCAATTTTAGCGCGATATTGTGAAGGATTGAGCTCATTCGGCGGGGTCATGGTTAAGGTGCGCGTCAAGACGTTACCGGCAACTAAGGCTTGAATGTCGGCGTATGCATCAGGCTCCTGCCATCCAAACATTTCCACTGATTTTAACTGATGCGGCTTGTTGTCTTTTTTTGCTTCCTTACCCTTGCGTTCAGGTAACTTCGCCGCATTCACGCTCGCCACATAAAAGGCATCTTTTGCTGCTTTATATCGGGCCGCATCCGTCCCGAATACTGCAATCGCCAGGCTTTTTGGGTGCTCGTCAAGTAGGGGCTTAATTGCTTTACGGAGCTGGGTTAGGCGCTTAAAAGCAGACAGTTCAGACTCTAATACTAGCCAGCTTGCCACAGCGCCAGTTGGCAAATCAGCCATCACTGCAGACTTACTCAAATCACTATATTTTTTATTGATCCGTTTAAGCTTGGCATCTAGTGCACTAGAAAACGGTAGGTTTTCAGGGCGCTTCGCCGGCAAAACAAATACAAGATGGGTTTGCGTAGCTAATGACTTTTCATCAGCAAGCGTTAAATTTTGTTTTAGAGTGATGGACATGCAAAAACCTCACTAAATTCGTTTAAATGCCGTTAAATTTCATTAATTTCGTTAAATTGATCATATTTATGTAATTGATTCATCTTGAAAAAACCTGCTCAAACTTGACCGAATCAGTCAAAAAAGCGAAAATAGTTTTTAGCCAAACAATCACTGATTAATAGAAGTATTAATCTGATGCAATAAATGATGACAACTTAGCGTTGTTACACTATTAGTTGATTATACCTTTTAGACAAAGTCTTATTTGATAAGCCTTAAAAGTTTTCTGGAGAACCACCACATGGCATTGACCCCCGATATTGACCCACAAGAAACTCAAGAATGGCTTGAAGCCATTGATGCGGTATTGGCCAACGAGGGGACCGAGCGTGCGCACTTCTTATTAGAAACTTTAATCGACAAAGCGCGCCGCTCCGGTGCTTACCTTCCTTATAACGCAACAACTGCGTATGTGAATACGATTCCTACGCATTTGCAACAAAGGTTACCAGGCAATCCCGATATGGAGCGCCGCATTCGTGCGCTGATTCGCTGGAATGCCATCATGACCGTACTTCGCGCTAACGAGAAATCACCGGGCGTAGGCGGTCACATTGCCAGCTTCCAATCTGCAGCGACTTTATATGACGTGGGTTTTAATCACTTCTTCCGCGCTGCAAATGATAAATTTGGCGGCGACTTAATATTCTTCCAAGGCCATTCATCCCCCGGCGTTTACGCTCGCGCATTCTTAGAAGGCCGATTTACAGAAGAACAAATGGATAACTTCCGTCAAGAAACTGGCGGCAAAGGCTTATCAAGCTACCCTCATCCTTGGCTAATGCCTGATTTCTGGCAATTCCCAACGGTTTCGATGGGCCTTGGTCCATTGCAAGGAATTTACCAAGCGCGCTTCTTGAAGTACCTCCATGACCGCGGCATTGCAGACACGTCAGACCGAAAAGTTTGGGTGTTTTGCGGCGATGGTGAAATGGACGAGCCTGAATCATTAGGCGCAATTTCACTCGCCTCACGTGAGAAATTAGACAACCTTATTTTTGTCATTAACTGCAACTTGCAACGTCTTGACGGCCCTGTGCGCGGTAATGGCAAAATTATCCAAGAACTAGAGTCTGATTTCCGTGGCTCGGGTTGGAACGTATTGAAAGTGATTTGGGGTTCATATTGGGATCCACTCCTTGCCATGGATAAAGATGGCTTGCTCAAAAAGCGTATGGAAGAGTGCGTGGACGGCGAATACCAAAACTTTAAAGCGAAGGGTGGCGCCTACACGCGTGAACACTTCTTCGGTAAATATCCACAACTCAAAGAAATGGTCGCCGCGATGTCTGACCAAGACATCTGGCGCTTAAACCGTGGCGGTCACGACCCTAACAAAGTTTACGCGGCCTATGCGGCAGCGGCACAGCACAAAGGTCAACCAACGGTGATCTTAGCGAAGACCGTTAAAGGTTACGGCATGGGCGATGCGGGTGAAGCGCAAAACACGACGCACCAACAAAAGAGCATGGACATCGATTCATTAAAAGCTTTCCGTGACCGCTTTAATTTGCCGCTCACAGACGAACAGGTAGAGAGCTTGTCATTCTGCAAGCCAGCTGAAGACTCTCCAGAAATGGTTTATATGGCCGAACGCCGTGCAGCGATGGGCGGTTCTGTGCCATCACGCCGCCGCAAAGGGAACGAGCTTGTGGTGCCTGAGCTTTCAGCGTTTGAGAATATGCTCACCGCAACTGGCGAGCGCGAGATTTCGACCACCATGGCGTTCGTACGTATCCTTTCAACCTTAGTGCGCGACAAACAAATCGGTAAATACATCGTGCCTATCGTACCTGATGAAGCCCGCACATTCGGTATGGAAGGTATGTTCCGTCAACTGGGTATTTACTCTTCTGCTGGCCAATTATACGAGCCACAAGATAATGACCAAGTGATGTACTACAAAGAATCAAAAGACGGACAGATTCTAGAAGAAGGCATTAACGAAGCGGGCGCGTTCTCATCATGGATTGCTGCGGCCACTGCTTACAGCGTTACCGGCACGCAAATGATTCCGTTCTACATCTTCTATTCCATGTTCGGTTTCCAGCGAATTGGTGACCTAGCTTGGGCAGCAGGCGATTCACGTGCGCGCGGCTTTGTACTTGGCGCAACCGCAGGTCGCACCACCTTAAACGGTGAAGGCTTACAGCATGAAGATGGTCATAGCCATTTAATGTCAGCCACCATCCCAAATTGTGTGTCTTACGACCCAACATTTAGCTACGAGCTCGCCGTGATTATCCAAGAAGGTATGCGCCGCATGGTGCAAAATCAAGAGGATGTGTATTACTACATCACCTTGATGAATGAGAATTATAGTCATCCAGAAATGCCAAAAGGCACTGAGGCTGGCATCTTGAAAGGCATGTATGCATTTAGCAAATCCAAAGCAAAAGGCCCCAAAGTGCAATTAATGGGTAGCGGCGTGATCTTGCGCGAAGTGATTGCAGCAGCTGCAATGCTTGAAAAAGATTGGGGCGTATCACCAGACGTATGGAGCGTCACAAGCTTCACAGAACTTCGCCGTGATGGCCTTGATGCTGAACGCTGGAACATGCTCAACCCTGAGAAAAAACCAAGACTCAGCTATGTGGCTGAATGCTTAAGCGGCGCTGAAGGTCCTGTGATTTCATCAACTGACTACATGAAATCTTTTGCTGACCAAATCCGTAACTTTGTGCCACAACGTTTTGTGTCACTAGGGACTGATGGTTATGGCCGCAGTGATAGCCGTGAGGCGCTCCGTAGCTTCTTTGAAGTGGATAGATATTATGTGGTGCTTGCCACGCTTAAAGCATTAGCGGACGAAGGCAAATTGCCTGCAAGCAAAGCCGCTGAAGCAATTAAGAAATATAAAATTGATGCAAGCCGCCCTAATCCAACAACAGTGTAAGCATTAATTAAAGCTAACACAGAGAAGACTCTCTTAAGGAATAACAGCATGGCAATTAAAGAAGTTCTTGTCCCGGATATTGGTAACTTTGATAGCGTTGACGTCATCGAGTTACTTGTCAAAGAAGGCGACACGGTTGCAAAAGATGACTCGCTCATCACTTTAGAATCTGACAAAGCGTCGATGGACATTCCAGCGCCATTTGGTGGTGTAGTGAAAAGCATAAGCATGAAGGTTGGCGACAAAGCTGCTCAAGGTGGTTTGATTTTGACGCTAGACGCCTCTGAAGATGCGCCTGCAGAAAAGCCTGCAGAAAAGCCTGCTGCACAGCCAAGCGCGACGCCAGTGGTAGCGACTGTCACGGTTGACGAAAAGCCAGTCACTATTCCAGAGCCATCACGCCCTGTACCTGAAGTGCCGAAAGTCATTCAACCACAAGCAACGCCTAATCCAATTGGCGCTAGCGCAGTGGCAGCAGATGGCAAGGCCGCACATGCGAGTCCATCCGTGCGTAAATTTGCACGTGAACTCGGCGTGAATTTGAATCTGGTGCGCGGCACAAGCCCTAAAAACCGTATCAGCCAAGAGGATGTGCAAGCCTTTGTCAAAGGCGAGCTTGCCAAACCTCGCTCTGAAAACATGGGCTCTGGTTTGACCACACTCGCGATGCCAGTGATTGATTTCAGCCAATATGGCGAGATTGAGCAAAAGCCGCTTTCGCGCATCAAAAAACTCTCCGGCGCAAACTTACATCGCAACTGGGTAACAGCCCCACACGTGACACAGTTCGACGAAGCTGATATTACTGATTTGGAAGATTTCCGTAGATCGATGTTGGCTGACGCTGAAAAACGCGGCGCTAAATTAACCCTTCTCGCTTTCTTAATGAAAGCAGTTGTGAATGCGCTTCGCACTTATCCTAACTTCAATGCATCGCTCTCTGCTGATGGCGACAGCTTGATTATGAAGAATTACTTTAATGTCGGCTTCGCATGCGATACGCCAGATGGCTTGGTAGTGCCAGTAGTGCGTGATGTGGATAAAAAAGATGTGCTTGATATTGCCCGCGACTTAGGTGACCTATCTGCCAAAGCCCGTGAGCGCAAATTAAAGATTGAAGAAATGCAAGGCGGCTGTTTCACCATTTCAAGCCTGGGCGGTATTGGTGGAACCATGTTTACGCCCATTATTAATTGTCCTGAAGTGGCGATTTTAGGTGTATCTCGTTCCTCATTCCAACCTGTTTACAACAAAGAAACCGGCGGCTTTGAGCCACGCCTCATCTTGCCGATGTCCCTCTCATATGATCACCGCGTGATTGACGGTGCAGATGGCGCGCGCTTTACTAGTCACTTGCGCATGATGTTATCCGACGTTCGTCGCTTGTTACTTTAAGGAGTTGGCATGAGCAATTTAGTAGAAGTCATCGTCCCTGATATTGGCAACTTCGATAGTGTTGACGTGATTGAAGTGTTGGTCAAAGTTGGTGACACCGTTGCAAAAGAAGACTCCTTAATCACGCTTGAGTCAGACAAAGCATCAATGGATATTCCATCTTCAGATGCGGGCGTGGTCAAAGAAATCAAAGTAAAAGTTGGCGATAAGATTGCAAAAGGCTCGCTAATTTTAGTACTTGAAGCAGAAGCTGTTAGCGCAGCTCAAACTGAAGCGCCTATCCTAGAAGCACCAAAAGTTGAAACGGCGCCTGCGAGCCAACCAGCAATGGCGGCACCAACGCCAGCTGCAACATCAGCTGCATTGCAAGGCGACAACGACGTAACATGTGAGGTCGTCGTTTTAGGCTCAGGCCCTGGTGGTTACACTGCCGCTTTCCGCGCGGCTGACTTAGGTAAAAAAGTAGTGCTCATTGAGCGCTATTCAACGCTAGGCGGCGTTTGCTTAAACGTGGGTTGTATTCCATCTAAAGCGCTTTTACATACTGCCAAAGTCATTACTGAAGCAGAAGAAACCGCACATCACGGTGTGAGTTTTGGTCAGCCAAATATTGACCTCGAACAACTCCGTTCATGGAAAACCAATGATGTGGTAGCTAAGCTGACAGGCGGCTTATCAGCGATGGCAAAACAGCGTGAAGTAAACGTGGTGCAAGGTTTAGGTCAATTTACCAGTCCCAACCAGATCACTGTTACAGGTGCTGACGGCAAAGTGACTAAAATTGGCTTTGAAAATGCGATTATTGCAGCCGGCTCACAAGCGACGAAATTCCCTGGTGCGCCAACAGACGAACGTATTATGGACTCAACGGGCGCTTTGGCATTGGCTGATGTGCCAAAACGCATGCTTGTGATTGGCGGAGGCATTATTGGTCTTGAGATGGGTACCGTTTACGATGCGCTCGGCTCAAAAGTCAGCATCGTTGAGTTTACTGACGGCCTTATTCAGGGCTGCGACCGCGACTTAGTGCGTCCATTACAAAAACGCATGGAAAAGCGCTTTGAATCGATTATGCTCAATACCAAAGTCGCGAACATCGAAGCCAAAAAAGACGGCATTCATGTGAGCTTTGAGGGCGTGAATGGCAATACCGATGCACCCAAAGGCGTAGAAGTTTATGACCGCGTTTTAGTGTCCATCGGTCGCCGTCCAAACGGCCTCAATATTGACGCTCAGAATGCAGGTGTAGCTGTTGATGAACGTGGCTTTATCGCTGTTGACAAACAAATGCGCACCAACGTGCCGCATATTTTCGCGATTGGCGATATCGTCGGTCAACCAATGCTCGCGCACAAAGCTACACACGAAGGCAAAGTCGCGGCAGAAGTCATTGCAGGCCATAAGGTTGAGTTCCAAGCGATAGCCATTCCGTCAGTGGCTTATACCGACCCAGAAATTGCTTGGGCAGGCATGACAGAAATCGAAGCAAAAGCAAAAGGCATCGCTATCGAAAAAGCGAGCTTCCCATGGGCGGCAAGCGGACGTGCACTTGCTGTTGCTAGAACAGAAGGGTTAACAAAGCTAATTTTTGATAAAGACACACACCGCGTGATTGGCGCTGGAATCGTTGGTGTCAATGCTGGAGAACTCCTTGCAGAGGCTGTCTTAGCGATTGAAATGGGCGCGGATGCGCACGATTTAGGCTTATCAATTCATGCGCACCCAACGCTTTCAGAAACTGTCTGCTTTGCGGCTGAAATGAAAGAAGGCACGATTACTGATTTATATATTAAGAAAAGGTAATCGCGTTAATTAAAATAGGAGGCTTAGGCCTCCTTTTTTAATGCGCTAAATCATTTATGTAAGCATCGCGTTTTTTACATGGCGATGTTCATTACTCCATGCCTGAAGACGATGAAACTGTTGGCAAGGCTTGCACTTGAGAATCACTTAGTATTTGTAGTTTTTCGGGCTGAATTTCAGGCAATGCTTGATGCCCGCTAGTTGCAGACAAATCCGTCAATTGAAAGTAGGCAAAAATAACAATATTTAATAAGACTAAAAGAATCACTTTGCGCTTCATGATTTTGTTCGCTCCATCAAATACAACCCTTCCAACACTAAATTCTCTGCTAGCAATGGCTTTGCGCCAAATACCTGCGTCAAAATAGGCATGAGCATGGCTGCGTCTCCCCCTGTTAAAACAACAGTTGGCACATCTTGGCAATAGGATTCAAGCTTGTCCGCCTGCATCACTATGGCGCCAACAACGGCGCTTATAACGCCGCTCGCACTTGCATCAGCGGTGCTGAGCGGGAATGTCTTAGCTTGGCCATTCTTCTGGTCAACCGCCGCTGTATTTTGCAATAATGCAGTTTGCATCATATTAAATCCTGGCACGATTAAGCCGCCTATAAAAGCATTTTGATAAATCGCATCAATAGTGAGTGCAGTACCAGCATTGACGACCAAACAAGCCGGCTGATTGAGGTGTCGCTTAAATGCTGCCACCAGCGCCGCCCAGCGGTCAACACCTAAGGTTTCTGGCTTTTCATATTTGTTGTTTAAGCCTAGCGTTTCAGCCTCAGCCTTTGACCAAACAAATGCAAGTTCAGCTTTTTTTAACAATGCCGTAATGCTTGCAGCAACAACTTCACCAGCCACATTGGCGGCAATTGCTCGTTTGCAAGATTGCCAGCTTACGGGAATAGCGAATTCCCCAAGCTCGGCGTTTAAGGAAACACCCGCATCTTGAATAAGGCCATCATCGGCAAATACTGCCCACTTGGTTCGTGTATTGCCTGAGTCTATTGCTAAAATCACGCTTTACCTCTTTTCAACTTAGGCCTCTCAAACTAATCTCACCCGCCGAAAAGCGCTGTTCACCTTGCGGTGTACTCACCAGCAAAACACCATCGCTCGCAACGCCAATCACCTCACCGAATACTTCACGGCCATCTGGCATCAGCATACGCACCGCTTGATGATGATAAGCGTGATAGCTCATCCATTCTTCACGCAAGGCCTCAAAGCCATTTTGCTCAAAGGCACTTAACACATCCGCCATGTGTTTAAGTACGGTGCCGAGCAATAAATTGGGGTTGGCCGCTTCAGGCTTAATACGATGAATATCGGTAAATGGCTGGTCAATATTTTTTGTCACATTTTCAGGTAAATGCAAGTTGATCCCTACACCAATTACCGCCGCACTTGGGCCATCCATATCGCCTTGCAACTCAATCAAAATGCCAGCTAGTTTTTGATTACATGCTATCGTTTCAATGAGCACATCATTAGGCCATTTGAGTTTTGCGTTTGAGATACCCAGTGTTTGAAATGCGCGAATTAAAGCCACCCCTACTGCCAAACTCAAGCCAGAGAGCGCTGAGGCCCCCATTTGAAAACGCCACAATAGCGAAAATGTTAAGCTTGCACCCAAGCCAGCCTGCCAAGTACGTCCACGGCGGCCCTTACCTGCCGTTTGTAATTCCGTCACCACGCAAGTAGCATGTGCCGCCGCTTGCCCCCCCAGCATTTGTGATTGGCTTTGGTTGGCTTTTTTCATCAAATAAGTATTGGTGGATTCTAGCGTGTCATACAACTCCAGCTTAAACCAAGCACGCTCTTGACCAATCGCATTTAGAATTTCATCTCGATTAAGCATAGTAATTGGATCGGGCAATTTATACCCGCGACCGCGGACTGAGAATATCTCAACACCCAATGCTTGCGCCTCTTGAATCGCACTCCAGACTGTGGTGCGCGTTACCTTAAAATGTTGAGCGATATCCTCACCTGAGTGAAACCGGCCGTCAGCAAGCAAGCGCAAAATTGGGAATGTGAGTGCGTTCAACATATTGAACGAGAGTTTAGCATGGCTTATCACTGTCATCATGAAGGAACACGCCACGCAAAGGCACTCACAGTGTAAAATGACTTTTAATCTATTTAATGTATTAATTATGTCCTCAGAAAAAACACCGATTGCACCTGCTTCTAACTTTATTCGCGGCATTATTGACCGTGATCTAGCGCAAGGCACCAACGCTAGTCGCCACTGGGCAGGCACGCCAGGCGATGCTGCACATCATGCCGCAGGCCAGCCTGATCCAGCAAAAATTCGAACACGCTTTCCGCCAGAGCCAAACGGCTATTTGCATATTGGACATGCAAAAAGCATTTGTTTAAATTTCGGTTTGGCGCGCGATTATGAAGGCGTTTGCCACATGCGCTTTGATGACACTAACCCTGAAAAAGAAGAGCAAGAATATGTGGATAGCATCACTGAAATGGTGCAATGGCTAGGATTCGGCTGGGATGCTTTTGGTAAGTCGCATTTATACTTTGCCAGCAACTACTTTGACTTAATGTATCAAGCGGCAGAAGCCTTAATTAGCGCTGGCAAGGCTTACGTGGATGAGCAATCTGCTGAGGAAATGCGTATCAATCGTGGCACACTCACTGAAGCTGGAAAAAATTCCTCTTGGCGCGAACGCACCATTCAAGAAAACTTGAGCAAATTTCGTGAAATGCGTGATGGCAAACATGCAGATGGCAGCATGGTATTACGAGCAAAAATTGACATGGCCTCGCCTAATATTAATCTGCGTGATCCGGCGATTTACCGCATTAAACGCGCGCACCACCACAATACAGGCGACTTATGGTGCATCTACCCAATGTATACTTTTGCCCATCCACTGGAAGATGCGTTTGAAGGTATTACGCACTCCATTTGCACGCTTGAATTTGAAGACCAACGGCCCTTCTACGATTGGGTTCTAGAGCGTTTAGCTGAGGCTGGTATGCTCGCGCATCCGCTTCCAAAACAATATGAGTTTGCTCGCTTAAATCTCACCTACGTCGTGCTTTCAAAACGTAAGCTGATAGATTTAGTTGAAAACAAACAAGTATCAGGCTGGGATGATCCTCGCTTGCCAACACTGGCAGGCGCACGTCGTCGTGGGTATACGTCAGAAGGCTTCCGCTTATTTGCTGACCGTATTGGCGTTTCAAAGTCTGACTCTTGGATTGAATATACCATCCTGGAGGATTGCATGCGCGAAACGCTTAATCTTTCTGCAGAACGACGTATCGCGGTACTTGACCCAATTAAATTAGTGATTGATAACTACCCAGATGACAAGTCAGAAGATTGCTTTGCGCCTAACCATCCGCTCAAACCAGAGTTAGATAAACGCACAATTCAACTCACCAAAGAATTATGGATTGAACGAGAAGACTTTATGGAAGAGCCAAGCAAGGGCTTCTTCCGTTTAGTGCCAGATGGCTTAGTGCGTTTACGCTATGGTTATGTTGTGAAATGTACAGGTTTTGATAAAGATGCGAATGGCAATGTCACCACCGTGCACTGCGAATACCTCCCAGACACCAAATCAGGCACACCAGGCTCCGATAGCGTGAAGGTTAAGGGGAATATTCACTGGGTATCGGCTAATCACGCCTACGAGGCTGAAATTCGCATGTATGACAGATTATTCAAAGAAGCACACCCAGGCGCTGGCGACCGCGACTATTTGGATGACATTAATCCCAACTCCGTCAGCAGCATCACCGCACAATTAGAATTAAGCTTAAAAGACTCACAGCCTGCGGAAAGCTTCCAATTTGAACGTCATGGCTATTTTGTGGCGGACAGAAAAGATAGCGTAGCTGGCAAGCCAGTGTTTAACAGAACGGTGACATTGAAAGACACTTGGCAGAAGTAAGTTTTAAAGGCGCTTGAAAGCGATTACTTTATCCAATTTACAATTTGTAATGCAGGTACTTTTTTGAATTCACGCTCGTTGTTTGTGACCAAAATCAAACCTTCACTTCTGGCGTGCGCTGCAATATGCAAATCGTTTTCACCAATAGGTTGGCCAACTTTTTCTAATGCTGATCGGATAGACCCATAATGCTGAGAAGCTTTGGTGGTGTAATCCAGTACTTCCAATCGACTACAAAAGTCTTCAACGACCCGTAAATTCTGTTCAGGAAAACTACTTTTTTCAGCCCCATGCATCAACTCAGATAGCGTGATAACAGAAATTGCCATGCGACTAACATTCTGATTAAACGTATCCATAACCTCTAGTGGACGACACTTAATGACGTAAATAACAATATTGGTATCCAACAAATACTTTATCAATTCAAAGCGCCTCTCTAGGCAATTGATCTTGTGTTGCTCGCAAGTTCATAAAGTCTTCTGTTGCCACTAGCGCATTACCTGTGGCGAAAAAACTGTCCCAAGTCTCTGTGATTGGAGAAATAATACGATCTCTCCCAACGACCCTGACGTTGACTCGCTTAACACCCTCAGGCAATCTTACCTCTGCAGGAAGCCTTACTGCCTGAGTTCGATTGTTAACAAAAACAGTTCCTGTTGCCATCATAACCTCCATAAGTTCAAATCTATATAGCATTAGTATATAGCACCTCCTTAAAAAAACAAGACGTAAACAATATGCCAGCATCAATTCTTTACTTCATTTTAGTTAGCCTAAGGCGGGCATTGAACCAAAAAAAGAAGCCAAGGCTTCTTTTCAAGGCTACTGCTTTTCTGCAAAAACTACTTGGCTTGTTCCGCAACCACCTCGCCAATCTCTTTCGCTAATAGATTCACCAAGTTGCTATCTAAGCCTTCCACCATCACGCGGAATTTCAACTCCGTGCCTGATACCCTTAATAAAATGCGGCCATTGCCGTTTAGTGCTTGCTCGGCTTTTTTCAAAGCTGCTTGCACCGCAGGATTGCTGTCCATTTCAATACGGCGTTTAACAGGGACATTGATGAGCACTTGTGGATATAAAGTAAGTGATTTTCCCACTTCAAGTAGCGTTTTATTCTGAGCATTAAGCGCGGCTAACACTTGCAGGGCAGCAATAATGCCATCACCACTGGTGTGTTTGTCAAGGCAAAGGATGTGGCCTGAATTTTCACCACCCAATTGCCAATCATTTTTCACTAACATTTCACTGACATGTCTGTCACCAACTTTTGCGCGAATGAAAGCAATATTCGATTTTTCAAAATGATGTTCTAAAGCAAGGTTAGTCATGAGCGTGCCGACAACCCCGCCGCCAAGAATGTCTTGCTGATGTCTGTGCTGAGCAATGATATAAAGCAGTTGGTCGCCGTCGAGCAGATTACCTGCCGAATCCACCATCATCACGCGGTCACCGTCTCCATCAAAAGCAATGCCCAAATCCGCTTGATGCTCAACCACCGCTTTGCATAATGCTTGCGGATGGGTCGTGCCAGAGTCGGCATTAATGTTTAGTCCATTTGGCTGACTGGCTGTTGCGATTACTTCAGCGCCAAGCTCATGAAACACGGGCGGCGCAACATGGTAAGTGGCGCCATTGGCACAATCGAGGACGATCTTTAAACCGCGCAAATCTAGGTCATTAGGAAATGTACTTTTACAAAACTCAACATAGCGGCCCGCGGCATCGTCAATCCGCTTAACGCGACCTAAAGCCGCTGATGGCATTACTATCATCGGCTTATCAAGCTCAGCTTCTATTTGATGCTCAATATCATCCGGGAGCTTTGTCCCTAGGCTTGAGAAAAACTTAATGCCATTATCTTCAAAAGGATTATGCGAGGCTGAAATCACGATCCCCGCTTGCGCTCTTAAAGCGAGGGTTAAATAAGCCACAGCAGGGGTCGGCATTGGGCCTGTAAGGCGCACATTCACCCCGGCTGCACACAGACCTGCCTGCAAAGCTGATTCAAGCATATAGCCCGAAATACGAGTGTCTTTACCAATCAACACGGTTGGGCGTTTATCTTTAGCTAAGTGCAAATCGGCATTCGCTAGCACACGGCCGGCGGCATAGCCTAAACGCATCACAAAATCTGGGGTAATTGGGCTGATGCCAACACGACCACGAATACCATCTGTACCGAAATATTTTTTACCCATTGCTTTTATCTTTTTAAAAACTTATTTTTAATTTTTTATTACAGCAGAAACAATTTTCAGAGCATCTACCGTAGGTTTCACATCATGCACACGCACAATATTCGCGCCTTTCATCACCGAAACCACTGAGGCCGCGATGCTGGCATGAATGCGCTCATCCACTTCCGAACCGACAACGTGCCCCAATACCGATTTACGTGAAAGACCAACGAGCAAAGGCAAGCCTAACGATTGTAGACTTGATAAGTGATTAAGCAAAGTGAGATTTTGTTCGGTTTTCTTACCAAAACCAAAACCAGGATCTAATACAATGCGGTAACGAGCAACGCCAGCTTGCTCTGCGGCTTTTAATCTGGCGGCTAAAAATTCAGCCACCTCTTTAACCACATCTTGATATTGCGGATCAACTTGCATGGTTTGCGGGCGACCTTGCATGTGCATTAAACACACACCGACTTTACTACCTGCAACAATCTCAAGCGCATTTGGTTCTTGCAATGCGCAAACATCATTCACAATATCCACACCTGCATCAATGGCGGCACGCATTACTTCCGGTTTATAGGTATCAATGGAAAGAGGAACGCCCGCTTGCACCAAAGCTTTAATTACAGGGATGACACGGTTAAGCTCTTCATCTATCGGCACAGGAGTTGCACCTGGACGAGTAGATTCACCGCCAATATCTAAAATATCTGCACCCTGCTGGACTAATTGCATAGCATGCGCAACGGCTTTGTCAGTAGTATTGAATCTTCCGCCATCGGAGAAAGAATCAGGGGTGACGTTTACAATGCCCATAACACGTGGCGTGGAGAGATCGAGCTCAAATCTACCGCAGGAAAAATACATATTAATTAAGCCATGAAATGCACTGGATTGTTAACCCATTACACCGCATGGCTTACCATGTTTTAGTAACAATGATGAAAACTTTAGTTTTTCCCAGCAGGCTGTGGGGCGGCGGCTGGTTGGCTGCCTGTTGTGCTGCTATCGCCCTTAGGGGCTTTATTGCTCGCTTGGCTGGGTTTAGGCGCGCGAGGTGGCAAGCCCGCCATGATATCGCCAATTTGATCCGCATCGATTGTTTCCCATTCAAGCAGAGCGGCAGCCATCGCTTCAACTTTATCTCGATTTGACTCTAACAATTGGCGAGCAATTGCATACTGTTCGTCTAAAATTCGGCGGATTTCAGCATCTACTTTTTGCAGCGTTGCTTCAGATACTGTTTTAGATGACATGTTACCGAAGAATGAATCTTGCTCGTTTCCGGCATAAACCATCGTGCCAAGCGCATCCGACATGCCGAAACGGGTTACCATGTCGCGTGCTAACTTAGTTGCGCGTTCAAAGTCGTTTGATGCGCCAGTTGACATTTGATGCATGAAAATCTCTTCGGCGATACGGCCACCAAACAAAATTGAAATCTCTTCCAACATTTTGTCACGATAATTACTGATACGGTCAAACTCAGGCAATTGCCAAGTTAGACCAAGCGCCCAGCCGCGCGGCATAATGGTGACTTTATGCACAGGATCTGCTTTAGGAAGCAACTCCGCCACGACCGCATGCCCTGATTCGTGAAAAGCGGTATTGCGACGCTCCTCTTCACGCATCACCATTGAAGTGCGCTCTGGACCCATAAAGATTTTATCTTTAGCATCTTCAAAGTCAGACATGTCGACGGTGCGTTTATTGCGATGTGCAGCAAATAAAGCTGCTTCATTCACCAAGTTAGCTAAGTCAGCCCCTGAAAAACCAGGTGTGCCACGTGCCAAAATGTCCGCTTTAACGTCTGCATCAATTGGCACCTTACGCATGTGCACTAAAAGAATCTGTTCGCGACCTCGAATGTCAGGCAAGCCAACCATCACTTGACGGTCAAAACGGCCTGGACGGAGCAACGCTTTATCCAATACGTCAGCGCGGTTAGTTGCTGCAATCACGATCACACCTGAGTTAGGCTCAAAGCCATCCATCTCAACAAGCATTTGGTTAAGCGTTTGCTCGCGCTCATCATTACCGCCACCTGTACCAGCGCCGCGGTGACGACCAACCGCATCGATTTCATCGATAAATATAATGCATGGTGCTGTTTTTTTAGCTTGCTCAAACATATCACGTACACGCGCCGCGCCAACGCCCACGAAAATTTCAACAAAGTCAGATCCAGAAATCGTAAAGAAAGGTACTTTAGCTTCACCAGCAATGGCTTTAGCAAGTAAGGTTTTACCTGTACCTGGCGGTCCAACCATCAATACACCACGTGGAATACGGCCACCAAGTTTTTGGAATTTACCTGGGTCGCGCAAAAATTCAACCAGTTCAAAAACTTCCTCTTTAGCCTCATCACAGCCGGCTA
This sequence comes from Candidatus Methylopumilus sp., assembly GCA_040401435.1. Taxonomy (GTDB): domain Bacteria; phylum Pseudomonadota; class Gammaproteobacteria; order Burkholderiales; family Methylophilaceae; genus Methylopumilus_A. The sequence goes on along the minus strand of JBBAON010000014.1, from coordinate 27,561 downwards.
CATCAGCGAAAGTGGTTTGATTTGAAGCTTCATCTAATTGACGCGCCTTGCTCTTACCGAATGAAAATGCTCCACCTTTGCCGCCACCTTGCATTTGACGCATAAAGAATACCCAAACTCCAATCAGTAAGAGCATCGGACCCCAGTTAATCAAAAGGCTCATCAACAATGACTGCTCTTGTTCTGGCTTCGCTTCGACACGAATATTGTTTTTAAGCAAATCACCCATCATGCCCGGATCATAAGGAGCATAAGAGCTGAATTTTTTCCCGTCGTTCATTTCACCACGTAAAACACGACCCTCAATGGTTACTTTTGCTACGCGGCCTTGCTTCACTTCATTGATGAACTGTGAGTAAACAATCTGATTATCTGCCCCATTTTTATTGGCAAACTGGTTAAAAACAGACATCAAGACAATGGCAATGAGTACCCATATCACGATTTGTTTGGCAGTGTTATTCAAGATCACATCCTTTTAAAGATTGCTTTTGTACAATTAAAATCTTACCACTAAAACGCACTTGCATTCTTGCAAGCTGATTCGCCCTTAAACATTATTTGATTTACGCTTCAGGCCAATCAAATAAACCTCTGTACTGCGGTCACGAGATGCCTTAGGTTTGCGGGTTACTACTTTTTCAAAACTATCCCGCATTACTTTTACTATCTCTTCAAAGCCAGATCCAACAAACACTTTGACTAAAAAATTGCCCTCAGGTTTCAACCATTTCAAACTAAAGTCCACGGCTAGTTCAGTTAAATAAACTGCATTTGGCTGGTCCACTGAACTGATGCCACTTATATTGGGGGCCATATCTGAAATTACAAGGTCTATTTGCTGTCCATTTAATTTTTCTTCTAATTGCTCAAGAATTTCATCCTCACGAAAATCTCCCTGAATAAACTCAACCCCAGGAATCCCAATCATCGGCAACAAATCTAGGGCGATCACACGGCCATTATTTTTAAGGCGTTGAATGGCCACTTGCGACCAACTGCCTGGAGTTGAGCCTAAATCAACCACCACCATGCCTGGCTTAATTAGCCTGTCTTTATCGTCTATCTCTATCAATTTATATGCAGCGCGCGCTCGATAGCCATCTTTTTGCGCAAGCTTCACGTATGGGTCATTTACATGCTCTTGCATCCAAGCTTTACTGGTTTTGGTTCTTTTCATGGCCTGAGCTTCATGTGATAAAATGGCGACTTTAATGAATCAATAAGACAAGATAGATACTGCGTGAACACTAAACAAATTAGCCACCTTCGCGGTTTGGCACACAAATTAAATCCAGTCGTGATGATAGGCAACAACGGCCTGACAGCGAGCGTTTTGCAAGAAATTGAAAATAGCTTAAATGCGCATGAGCTTATCAAAATCAAAGTGTTTGGTGATGACAGAGATGCGCGTGTTGCAATACTTGAAGAAATCTGTGAAAAAACTAGCGCAACTAAAGTTCACCACATCGGCAAACAATTAGTGATTTATCGCCAAGCCGAAACTGTAAAAATCGTTATCCCTAAATAGATCAAATAAGCGACTCGAAGTTACCGAGACGCTCTAATCACCAAGAGCAATCCCAATAAGCTTTGAATGGCATAAGCAATACTTGCCACACCATGCCAAGTTGCAAATCTGTCAGCAAACACGCTGTGCATAACATCTGCTGGCAAAGCATCTGCCTTGAGCTGTGCAATGATAGGCGCAATACCAAAATGGCCTGCAAGCGTTAGCAATAACATCAATAACACTAACCAGAAAAACCCCTGTTTAAAAACTTGACCACCAAACTTAGTCACGCGATTGAGCAATAAATAAGTACCACATGCCATACCAATGTAAGCAACTAAGGTAAACATTTGACCTGCTAAACTTCCGGCCAATTGCCTATCAGGCAGATGGTAGAACAATGTCGGGGCCGCAATGTATCCAATCGCCCACAAAGCACCTACCCAAAGGGTCATGGATATTAATGCTAATTTATCCGTGAATTGATTCATTACACGACCTCTCAGTCATTAAAAACGTGATTTAGATATACTGCACGTTCAACACTTCATAAGATCGTATGCCGTTCGGCGCAACCACTTCGGCGACGTCACCAGCTGACTTCCCAATCAATGCTCTTGAAATCGGTGAGCTAATCGAAATCTTACCAGACTTAATATCCGCTTCGTCATCCCCTACAATTTGGTAGGTTGCAGTATCGCCAGTATCCAAATCTTCAACATCAATCGTCGCGCCAAATACACAGCGTCCTTCAGCGTTAAGCGTTTTAGGATCAATGACCATTGCATTTGAAAGTTTCGCTTCAATTTCTGCAAGCCGGCCTTCAATAAAGCTTTGTTTTTCTTTGGCAGCTTCGTATTCCGCATTCTCGGACAAATCTCCTTGGGCACGGGCTTCGGCAATTGCCTCAATCACGGCAGGGCGATCGACACTTCTCAAGCGTTGAAGCTCAACCTTTAATAGTTCTGCACCTTTAACTGTGACTGGAATTTGATTCATGTTATTTACCTTGATTCTTGTTCGTAATATCGCTAATTGCGGTCTTTATAAAGTAAAAACCACACCTAACAAATTAGGCGTGGTTAATTAATCAACATTTTATTACTTAGTGAGTGTTTTATGCAACTCTTGCAACGACTGAACACCCAACTCTTCCATATAACCCATGCCCACACAAGCAGCTTTAGCACCTGCCAAAGTTGTATAGTAAGTTACTTTCTGCTGCAAGGCGTTGCGGCGAATTGCATATGAATCATGCACAGCACGCTTATCTTCCGTCACGTTTACTATAAAATTAATCTCATTGTTTTTAATCATATCCACAATATGTGGACGGCCTTCCGCAACTTTATTCACAGGCGTTACATTTAAACCAGCTTCAACCAATGCCCCTGCTGTACCTCGCGTTGCGAGCAATTGAAAACCCAAGCTTGCCAGAGCCTGCGCAATCTCTACCACGCGTTCACGATCTTCACGACGCACACTAATAAAGGCTTTTCCACCTTTAGGCAACACATCACCTGAACCCAATTGTGACTTCACAAAAGCTTCAGCAAACGTACTGCCTATGCCCATTACTTCGCCCGTTGATTTCATTTCTGGGCCAAGAATCGTATCAACACCCGGGAATTTAATGAAAGGAAATACCGCTTCTTTCACTGAATAATAAGGCGGCACTATTTCTTTGGTAACACCCTGGTCTTTTAATTTCACACCTGTCATACAACGTGCTGCGATTTTCGCTAATTGCAAACCACACGCCTTAGAAACAAAGGGCACGGTTCGTGATGCACGAGGATTGACCTCAAGCACATAAACCGTCTCACCTTGAATCGCGAACTGAACGTTCATCAAGCCCACTACGCCAAGCGCTTTTGCCATTTGTACTGTTTGCACACGCAATTCATCTTGTAGCTTTTTAGACAGGCTATAAGGTGGCAATGAACATGCAGAGTCCCCTGAGTGCACCCCAGCTTGCTCAACGTGCTCCATGATGCCGCCAATAATCACTTCTTCACCATCACATAAAGCATCAACATCCACTTCAAGCGCGTCGTTTAAGAAACGGTCTAATAGCACTGGCGATTCATTTGAAACTTTTACCGCTTCACGCATGTAGCGCTCAAGTTGCGCTTGCTCTTGTACGATTTCCATCGCACGACCGCCGAGGACGTAAGAAGGACGTACCACCAGTGGGTAACCTATCTCTTGCGCAAAACGTAATGCTTCATCTGGCGTTCTTGCAGTGCGGTTAGGTGGCTGCTTCAAACCTAACGCTTGCAACATTTGTTGAAAACGTTCGCGGTCTTCTGCACGGTCAATCGCATCTGGCGTTGTACCGATAATGGGCACACCCGCTTTTTCTAAATCACGCGCCAATTTAAGTGGCGTTTGACCCCCGTATTGCACAATCACACCCACCGGCTTCTCAATCGCCACAACTTCAAGCACGTCTTCCAATGTAAGCGGCTCAAAGTACAATCGGTCTGAAGTATCGTAATCGGTAGAAACTGTTTCAGGGTTGCAGTTCACCATGATGGTTTCATAACCATCTTCACGCATCGCGAATGCGGCATGCACGCAGCAATAGTCAAACTCAATACCTTGACCAATACGATTTGGACCACCGCCCAACACCATAATTTTCTTTTTATCATTAGGCTTCGCTTCGCACTCTTCTTCATAAGTTGAGTACATGTAAGCCGTATTAGTTGCGAATTCAGCTGCGCAAGTATCCACGCGCTTATAGACAGGACGTACATTGAGTGCCTGGCGATACGCACGCACCGCATGTTGATCTGTACCCAATAAACTTGCTAAACGACGGTCTGAGAAACCACGGCGTTTTAATTGGAACAATGCGTCCTTGTCCAAATCTGCCAAGTGACGGCCTTTTAAGGCGACTTCACGATTAATGATGTCTTCGATTTGTACCAAAAACCATGGATCAATTTTAGAGTGATCATGCACTTGCGCGACCGTCATGCCTGCACGGAAAGCGTCTCCCACGAACCAAACACGCTCTGGACCTGGCTCACCAAGTTCTTTTTGAATTTCGTCAATATCTGAAGTTTTTTCATCCAACCCATCTACGCCCACCTCTAGGCCACGCAATGCTTTTTGGAATGACTCTTGGAAAGTACGACCAATCGCCATCACTTCGCCCACAGATTTCATTTGTGTCGTCAAGCGTGAGTCTGCTTGTGGGAATTTTTCGAATGCAAAGCGTGGGATTTTAGTCACTACATAGTCAATCGATGGCTCAAATGAAACCGGGGTTGCACCCCCAGTAATCTCATTCTTAAGCTCATCCAGCATAAAGCCAACAGCCAGTTTCGCAGCCACTTTTGCAATTGGGAAGCCAGTTGCTTTAGAAGCCAATGCTGATGAACGTGATACACGCGGGTTCATCTCAATGACAATCATTCGGCCATCAGCTGGGTTAATCGCAAACTGTACATTTGAACCACCAGTATCCACGCCAATTTCACGCAGCACCGCAAGCGATGCATTACGCATAATTTGATACTCTTTATCCGTCAACGTTTGTGCTGGCGCGACAGTAATTGAGTCGCCAGTATGAACACCCATTGGGTCTAAATTTTCAATTGAGCAGATAATGATGCAGTTATCTTTGGTGTCTCGCACCACTTCCATCTCATACTCTTTCCATCCGAGTAGCGACTCTTCAATCAATAATTCTTTAGTGGGGGAAGCTTCTAATCCACGCTCACAAATCGTCAAGAACTCTTCACGGTTATAAGCAATACCACCGCCGCTCCCACCCATAGTGAAGGATGGACGAATAATTGCCGGGTAACCAATACTTGCTTGCACTTGCAAAGCCTCTTCAAGACTGTGTGCCATTGAAGAACGTGCTGAACCAAGACCAATTTTGGTCATAGCTTCTTTAAATTTCTGCCTATCTTCCGCTTTATCAATGGCGTGCTTGCTCGCACCAATCAATTCCACATTGTATTTTTTCAGAACGCCATGCTTATCCAAATCTAAAGCACAGTTCAAAGCCGTTTGACCGCCCATGGTTGGCAGCAATGCATCCGGACGCTCTTTAGCAATAATCTTCTCAACCACTTGCCAAGTCACAGGCTCGATATAGGTTGCATCCGCCATTTCTGGATCAGTCATGATGGTCGCTGGATTAGAGTTCACCAAGATCACGCGGTAACCTTCTTCACGAAGCGCCTTACATGCTTGCGCACCTGAGTAATCAAACTCACAAGCCTGACCAATCACAATTGGGCCAGCGCCAATAATCAAAATACTTTTAATGTCTGTACGTTTTGCCATAGTTTTCTTATTGCTTGTGCTGTTTCATGAATTCGACAAATCGATCGAACAAATAACTCATCTCAGTTGGACCCGGACTCGCTTCAGGGTGACCTTGGAAGCTGAACGCTGGCTTGTCTGTGCGAGCAATGCCTTGCAAGCTGCCATCAAACAGCGAGACATGCGTCGTGCGCAAGTTAGCTGGCAAGCTGTCCGCATCTACTGCAAACCCGTGGTTTTGGCAAGTAATGAATACACGCTTGTCATCCACATCTTGCACAGGGTGATTTGCACCGTGGTGACCAAATTTCATTTTGAGCGTTTTCGCGCCAGAAGCCAAAGCTAACAATTGATGCCCCAAACAAATACCAAATGTCGGCACACCTTTATCAACAATGGTTTTGATGGCAGAAATTGCATAATCACATGGCTGTGGGTCGCCAGGGCCATTCGACAAGAACACCCCGTCAGGCTTAAGAGCCAAGGCTTGCTCGGCAGTTGCTTGTGCAGGCAATACAGTCACCTTGCAACCACGCGAAGTAAGCATACGAAGGATATTGCGCTTAACGCCGTAATCAAAAGCGACCACGTGGAAAGCTGGATTACTTGGTTTTGAATAACCGGCAGCCAGATCCCATTCGCCTTCAGCAAACGCATAAGACTCTTTAACGCTAACCACTTTAGCCAAGTCCATACCAGACAAACCTGGGAAAGCTTTTGCTTGGGCTAAGGCTTCAGCCTCATCGACCGCGCCAGCAATGATACATCCAGCTTGCGCGCCTTTTTCTCTAAGAATACGCGTTAGTTTGCGGGTATCGATATCTGCAATTGCCACCACATTGTTGGCAACCAAATAATCAGAAAGGGATTGTTCGCTACGCCAATTACTATGCGCTAATGGTAAATCACGAATAATTAAACCACTTGCATAAAGTTGGCCTGACTCAACGTCTTCAGAATTCACACCAGTGTTGCCGATATGCGGGTAAGTCAATGTAACTATTTGTTTGGTATAAGATGGGTCTGTGAGGATTTCTTGATAACCAGTCATTGAGGTATTGAACACCACCTCACCAACGGTTTGACCGGGAGCGCCAATTGAAATACCACGAAACATTGTCCCATCAGCAAGTACTAACATGGCTGGTGTGTGTTGCGGCACTTATAACCCCTTGTTTTTAAATAATTATCGCTCCAAGAGAAGCGCATGTGCAAAGCGGGATGAGTTTTGTACTCGTCCCGCTAAATAATGTTTCGATTATAGCTGAAATAGGCGAGGCCATCAATCAGCTTTATTACACTGGTATGTATTTAAGTCTAAATTCACTTAAAGTTCAACACGTCCTGCATATCAAATAAGCCTGATTTTTTACCTTGCATGAACTTAGCCCCACGCAAAGCGCCAAGCGCAAAAGTGGCACGACTACTTGCTTTATGCGTTAGCTCAACACGCTCGCCGATGCCTGCAAACAGCACAGTATGATCACCCACCACATCGCCGCCACGCACGGTTGCAAAACCAATGGTGCTTGGATCGCGTTCACCTGTTACACCTTCGCGGCCATAAATCGCACATGCCTCTAGGTTTCGACCCAGTGCACTTGCCGCAGCTTCACCTAAACGTAAAGCCGTGCCAGACGGCGCATCAACCTTATGACGGTGATGCGCCTCAATGACCTCAATATCGAAGCCTTCATTGAGCACTTTAGCCGCAGCTTGTACAAGATTTATCAACAAGGTAACGCCAACACTCATGTTTGGTGCAAAAACAACCGCAATCTCTTTAGCAGCATTTGCAATGATGTTTTTTTGATCAGCTGCGAAGCCTGTTGTCCCAATTACCATATTCACGCCTGCTTTTTGGCAAGCCGCCAAATAAATCAAGCTAGGCTCTGGCCGAGTAAAATCCACAAGCACATCAGCGCCTTTCAAGGCTGCATCCACCTCATGACTAATAAACACGCCACTTTTTTTTCCGAACTGCTCGCCAGCATCACGACCAATTTGAGGACTATCAGCACGGTCTAAAGCGGCGTGCAAAGCCAACTCAGCATCTTCAAAAACGCCTTCTAACAGCGCATGACCCATACGGCCAGAACACCCTGCAATCACAACCTTTAACATTTCAATCCATTTCCTTCTATATGCTTATTGCCACATACTAACTAGTCTAAAAGCTATTTCTAGAAGCCAATTTTTTCCAGCATGCGCTCGAAATAGCTAGGCGCATTTTCTGGGAGCAAAGGCTTATCTTTGTTGGCTTCAGGCTTGATCGCCTCTACTTTCACTTCCACCTTAGCAGGTTCAACTTTTGCTGGCGCCTCCTCTTTAAGAACAGCTTTAACTTCTTTAGGTGTAGGCGCTAGCTTTATGGGCTCGAGCGATTTTTTAGCAGACTCTTGGATCATCTTCGCTGGCATCGCCTCTGACTTTTCGTCTGCTGTCACATCACGCAACTTAAAGGTTTCAACTGGAGAGGCATTATCGGCGCCTGATGGCTTAGATGGTTTTACAACAGATTCTTTCATAATCCGCCATTGATTTTGCTCATTACTCAAACTCAACCTCTTAGTCACATGTTCATTCAACTTATTACTTGAATAATGTTGAACGAACTCAACCTGCGCAACCTTGCCTTTTAAGTCAATTTTAACCCCTTCAAGGGTCAAACCAATGGAGCCAGATTGCCCAGCAATTCTTTGCTTGCGCTGAGCAGCCCAAGCCTTACGACTCAACCCTTCTGGCATAAATGTATCTGAATAAAACTTTAAATAGGCATTCATATTTTTAGTGCGCCAAGCATCAGCCCAAGCATTCACCATTGCAATCACTTCTGCTTTCTCATCTGCAATAGGAGCTTCATCGGTAGCTTTTTGCTGAGGCTCAACATTAGCCACTTCTTTAATAGCCTTCTCCAAAACTGCAGGCGAGGTTGATTCTGCGTTAGTGGATTGCTGAGGCGTTTGAGGCATCGCAGGCGCGTCTACAGCAGGGGCTGCAACTGGCGCAACCACAACAACTTTTGGCGCTTCCACTTTTGCCACTTCAACTGTTTTGGGAGTCGCTGCGGGCGCAGCAGGTTTTTCTTTATCTTCCCAGAATTTTATGCGATCAAACCAACCCTTCTCTGACTCAGGACTCGGTTTCTGAGGCTCAACTCCAGACTCAGTCGTTGGTTTTTTATTATCGTCTGCCCAAAACTTAAAGCGGTCAGTCCAACTAGACTTCGCATCCTCTGCCAGTAAAGTTTTATCGCTTTTAGCCGTCTTAACATCATCAATGCTCGCCATCGGAGCATTCTTAGCGCCCGGCGCACCTGCGGCAATGACATCTCCACGCACTGAAGCTAAGCCATCACTCTTAAATTCCAAAATCACGCGGCGGCGCTCAATCACAATGCCACCCTTGTTCATTTGATAAAGATAGTCCCAACGATCCTGATGGAAACTATCTTGCAGCAATGGGGTGCCCATCACATAGCGTACTTGTGATTTTGTCATGCCAGGCTTAAGTTGCAACATCATTTTTGATGTCACGACATTGCCTTGTTGAACATCTAAATGGTAAGGTTTTAATGAAGGCAAAGTGGATGTGCATGAAGCACCTAAAACAGCAAGCAACAAAACTAAGTAACGCATCGCAATGACTTTCATAAGAATTAGAGATAATATACCACGACTTAAGGTCCCATAAATAGCAACAAACGGGCGAACCTTTTTAACCACAGCCTTGCGAGCAATCATGAATACACGTGAACCTGATGAATTAAAAAATGTTGGATTAAAAGCAACGCTGCCAAGATTAAAAGTATTAAGTCTGTTTGAAAAAAGCAAAGAACGGCACATGTCGGCAGAAGATGTTTATAAAATTCTTCTCAGCACAGGCGACGATGTGGGCTTAGCCACCGTTTACCGCGTCCTCACCCAATTTGAGCAGGCTGGCTTATTAGTTCGCCACCACTTTGAAAGCGGTAAAGCTGTGTTTGAGCTTAACCATGGAGAACATCACGATCATATTGTGTGCATGCAATGCGGACGTGTTGAAGAGTTTTGTGATGAAAACATCGAAATCTTACAACACAAGGCCGCTGAAGAACGCGGCTTCAAGATTAATGAACATTCACTTTACATTTACGCAGACTGCACCAAAAATCCTTGCCCACATAATTAGCAGCAAGCAATAGAAAAAGGGGCTTTCGCCCCTTTTGCTTTCTAAAACCTAAGTCCAATCACCGCCACCGCCGTCGTCCCATGAGCCTGTGTCGGCCACACCAAAATCATTACCCCCCATATTGTTGCTATCAGTCCAAGAGTCGCCTGCATTTGCATCGCTAATAGCACCACCATCTTTATCGCCGTCAGTAAAGTGATGCATTAATTCTTGACCCGCTACCATGCCCGCGCCAAGTGCTGCGCCAGTTGCCAGACCGCCCAAAATACCTGACCCCATGCCTCCGCCCATACCACCCACTGGGCCACCCATTGGCATGCCTGCGCCATTCGCTTGTTGGGCAGAAGGGCCAAGGTTGTTATTGGCTGGATAGACAACTGGGTTATTACGGCGACCCATTTTTCGGCCAATGAAGAAGACAAAAACAACTAAAGCCAAAACAAGCAAAACTGAGCCCATGCCGAATCCACTCTGCCCTTCTTTTGAACGCGAATTTCCCGTATTAGTTGCTTGTCCTGAAATCGCCACCTTTAGCGCCTGAACCGCTTGCGGCTTTTCATCCGGCAAACCAGGCTTTAAGCGTTCGGCGGTTCTGAGCTCAGCAGCAGCTTCCGTTAACTTGCCTTGTTTCGCAAGCAACTGTGCTTCTACATAATGTGCTTTTGCGCTATTAGGGTGGTCGCGCAACACTTGCTCCATCATGGCTTGCGCCTTGTCCATATTGCCAGCCTCAGCCGCTTGATAAACATCTTTAAGCGAAAATTGATCTGCCGCATAAGTCGGCAATATCACATTAAAAGCTAGCGCTAAAACACATGCGCTTAGTAAGGATTTCATTCGCATTCTATTTCCTCTTTTAAGAAATTGGTGATTCAAATAATGCCCGTTTAGATAAACGCTGTTTTAAAACATACTAGGTTAGATGAACACTAATTACAAGATTGGGATTGACCTAAATTAATTCAAGGGGTGGCTAAAGATTATTTTTGATTAACCAGCCAGCATTTCTCTAGCATGTTGTCGGGTGGTTTCCGTGATTTCCATACCGCCCAACATACGAGCAATTTCTTCAACTCGCGCATTTTCATTTAAAGGTTCAATTGAGCTAAGTGTGACGTTATCACGTTGGATTTTCTTCACATTAAGATGCTGCGCACCTTGCGATGCGACTTGCGGTAAATGGGTAATCACCAACACTTGGCGACCAACGCCTAATTGCTTCAAAAGTTGTCCAACCACTTCAGCCACTCCGCCGCCAATTCCGACATCCACCTCATCAAAAATCATGGTGGGCACACTGCCTTGCTGGGCAGTTACTACGCGGATTGCCAAACTAACGCGCGAAAGCTCGCCGCCGGAAGCTACTTTATTGAGTGGCCTTGCTTCCACGCCCACATGACCTGCCACTAAAAACTCCACAAGTTCAAAGCCTGTGCTTGCTGGTGTTTGAGGACTCAAGGCAACGTCAAATCTCCCTCCAGCCAATGATAAACGCTGCATTTCAGCGGTAATTTTTTGGCTTAACACAGGGGCTTTTTGATGACGACCTTCGCTTAATTTTTTGGCTAAAGCCTCATAAGCTAACTTAGCCGCGGCCTCTTGTTTGGCAAGTTCGCCATCGGCTTGCACACTATCAAGCTCAGCCATGCGGGCTTGCCATTGACTAATTACATCAACAAGCTCTTCTGGTCGCACACGATATTTGCGTGAAACCGCATGGACGGTTTGAATACGCAGTTCCACTTCGGCTAGTCGCTCAGGGTCTAGCTCCGCACGTTGCAAATAACGTTTTAAAAAGCGGTCAGCTTCATCTAGCTGAATAATCGCGGAATCTAAACTCGCCAAGGCTTCATCCAAGCTAACATCGTAATCGCGAAAGCCTTGCAATTTAAGCTGCGCAGTCCCCAGTTGGCGTAATGCAGAAATCTCACCTTCGGATAACAATTCCCGGCATTGCTCGCAACCAGACAATAAACTCGCGCCATTTGATAAACGGCTATGCTCTTGTTGCAAACCTTCCCATTCATCCACCGCAAAACCTAATTGCACCAACTCACGCACTTTATCGCGCAGCTCAGCTAACTCCTCCGCGTATTGACTGGCATTTTGTTCCATCTCAACACGGCGCTGATAAAGCGTTTGCCATTGTTTATAAGCAGAGGATGTTTCAACCGCAAGCGAACTCAAGCCGCAGTAATCATCAAAAATTTCGCGCTGAGTAGAGAGCTTGAGCAGAGAGTGATTCGCGTTTTGGCTGTAGATGTCTACCAAAAACTCTCCAGCATCTTTTAATTGCTGAATAGTCGCTGGTTGACCATTTATAAAAGCCCGCGAACGACCATCTGCATAAATCACGCGACGGCAGAGCAATTGATCATCGTCATTCGAAATTTCATTTTCTTGCATCCAAGCTTTCAGACCTTCTAGCTTTGCAATATAAAAACTTGCGCTGATTTCAGCTTTTTCACAACCTGCTCGCGCGATTCCCCCCTCGCCTCTGGCGCCCATGGCTAAAGATAAAGCATCAATCAGGATGGACTTGCCTGCGCCTGTCTCGCCCGTGAGGACAGTAAAACCTCCTGAGAACTCAATATTGAGTGCATCAACGATCACAAAATCTCGAATAGAAAGCGTTTGCAACATGCTTAAATTAGCCCCAATTTAGCTTTTGTCTGAGCATATCATAGTGACTATGGCCTAATGGATGAAGCAGTGAGACAGTTTTTTCGTCGCGCTGAACGATCAGTTTGTCACCTGCTTCCAAAGCCAATTGCAATTGACCATCTAAGTGAACGCCTGCATCTTCACAATGCACCAAAGTGATTTCAACGATGCTATTGCTGCGAATGGCAATGGGGCGGTTACTCAAGGTGTGCGGACAAATGGGCACCAAAGTAATCGCATCCAATGTTGGGTGCAAAATCGGGCCGCCTGCAGAAAGCGCGTATGCCGTTGTGCCTGTTGGGGTTGCTAAAATCAAGCCATCAGAGCGCTGTCTATGCACAAATTGTCCGTCGATATTCACTTCAAGTTCTATCAAGCGAGACATCCCCGCTTTGTTAATCACCACATCATTCATCGCGCGACCTGCGCTAATTTGTTTACCATGGCGGAACATCGTTGCATTTAGCAAAATACGCTCTTCAATGGTGTATTCGCCAGCAAGAATTTTACGCATTTCATCTAACATATTGGATGAATTGATGTCGGTTAAAAAGCCAACGCGACCTTGATTAACCCCAATCAGCGGGATGTGGCTGTCCGCAAGTTTACGTGCGACACTAAGCATAGTACCGTCCCCGCCAAGCACTACCGCCAAATCTACATTTTCACCAATCTCGTCCATGCTCAAGGTTGCAAAACCTGAGATATTGCAATGATCAGCAGTTGAAGACTCTAATGAAACGGTGATGTTTTCTGACGCTAAAAATGCGCACATCGCAAGAATGCTATCGCGCATTTCAGACGCATTGTATTTGCCAATAATGGCGACATTTTTGAAGGCTTTTTTCATCCTTTGCATTTAATCATATTCAAGCCAGACATAGAAGTGTTGCGTAAAAGCTTTTGAATTAAGAGTAGGCTTGCTATGATACAAAAATGCACTTTTCGGCCACATTACCCCTACAAACATGTTAGATAAACGCGCACAAATTCTCCTCAAAACCTTAGTTGAACATTATATTGATGATGGACAACCCGTTGGGTCGCGCACGCTATCACAATGCTCAGGCTTAGACCTAAGCCCCGCAACCATTCGTAATGTGATGTCTGATTTAGAGTCTTTGGGCTTTATTACTAGCCCGCACACTTCAGCAGGCCGTATTCCAACACAGCGCGGCTATCGCTTTTTTGTCGATACTTTGCTCACGGTTCAACCGATGCAAAATCAAGAAATTCAGCGCCTCCAACATGAATTTCGGTCACCAGACCCGCAAGAGTTGATTTCATCTGCGGCGGGCATGCTTTCTGATCTGAGCCAATTTGCGGGCTTGGTCATGATTCCAAAACGCAAAAGCGTTGCATTTAAGCATCTTGAATTTCTGCCGCTATCTGAGAAGCGCATTTTAGTCATTATCGTCACCACCGATGGCAATGTGCAAAACCGCATTATTTTCACTGAGAAACCTTATTCAGCCTCTGAGTTAGTTCAAGCGACTAATTTCTTTAACCAGCACTTCACCGGCTTTACTTTTGAACAAGCGCAGCAAAAGCTGCATGAAGAACTCAAGCAAATGCAATCAGACATGACGCGCCTCATTTCCGCAGCGCTTGACGCCAGTGGCAAAGCATTGGATGAAGATAAGGACAACGTGGTGATTTCGGGCGAGCGTAATTTATTGCAGGTGGATGATTTATCCACCAACGTCACCTCGCTGCGCAAGCTTTTTGAAATATTCGAGCGCCGTACATCGCTCATGCAATTGCTGGATAATAGTCAACGCGCTGAAGGCATCCAAATTTTCATTGGCGGCGAAAGTGGTTACTTACCACTTAATGAATGCAGCATGGTAACTACCCCTTACGAAGCGGACGGCCAGGTGGTTGGCACGCTTGGGGTAATTGGTCCAAGCCGCATGGCCTATGAGCGGGTTATCCCAATTGTGGATATCACTGCGAAACTTCTTTCAAACGCGCTCTCAAATTCTTAACCATAATTTTATAAAGACCAACAAATGGCTTACTACAAATCAGAACCGCCTTATCAACATGGCGACCAAGCAAAGGTCGGTATCTTGCTTGCCAACCTTGGCACGCCAGATTCACCAGATGCTAAATCGCTCAAACGCTATCTCGGTCAATTTTTGATGGATAGACGCATCGTGGAAATCCCACGTTTTATTTGGTGCTGGATTTTGCATTGCATTATTTTGGTGATACGCCCCAAAAAATCAGCCGAAAAATATGCCATGGTGTGGACCAGCGAAGGCTCACCTTTGATGGTCAACGCGCAAAACCAAAAGAAATTACTATCAGGCTTTCTAAGTCAGCGGATTGCATCCCCTTATGTGGTTGAACTTGGCATGAGCTACGGCAACCCAAGCATGGCTTCCGCTATCGAGCGACTTCAAGCGCAACATTGCAATAAAATTTTAGTGTTTCCACTTTATCCGCAATATGCGGCAAGTAGCACTGCGGCATCACTTGATGCGATTTGGAAAGTGTTACTCAAAACGCGCAACGTGCCAGCGATTCGCACTATTCGCAATTACCACGACCACCCCGCTTATATTCAAGCATTAGCTAACAGTGTTTTAGAACATTGGGCAACGCACGGCAAACCAAGCAAGCTCGTGATGAGCTTCCACGGCGTGCCGAAGTTCCACTTACTTAAAGGCGACCCTTATCACTGCGAATGTATGAAAACAGGTCGTTTATTGGCAGAGGCGCTCAATTTAGGCAAAGAAGAATATCAAATCGCATTCCAATCACGGTTTGGCAAACAAGAGTGGCTCAAGCCCTATTTGGCAGGCACACTAGAAGATTTAGGCAAAGCCAAGACACCGCGCATTGATGTGATTTGCCCTGGCTTTAGTAGTGACTGCTTAGAAACATTAGAAGAAATTGCCATGGAAGGAAAGCATATTTTCCAAAGCAATGGCGGCGGCGAATATCACTTCATTCCTTGTCTGAACGGCCGGGAAGCTTGGATAAATGCCATGTGCGACATCGCCATGGAAAACCTGCATGGCTGGGTAAGTACTGAGTGGGATGCAGAAGAAGCGGGCAACCAAAATAAACTGACTGCCGAGCGTGCTCAGGCATTAAGCGAAAAGGGATAAATCCTGCCTAAGCGTTTATAATGTTGGGATTAGTTCGCTAGAAGCAAAACAGGCAACCCAAAATAGGTAAGCAAAGATGATAGTAATTACTGGCGGCGCAGGCATGATAGGCAGCATGATTGCATGGTATCTCAACAACTTAGGGCGAGATGACTTGGTGATTGTGGATGATATTCAGCACCCTGAACAATGGCAAAACCTTGTTAAACGTCGCTACGCTAATTATTTAGACAAAAGCGAGCTGGCTTGCTTTTTAGCGGCTAAACCAAAAATCGACGCCATCATTCACATGGGCGCAATTAGCGCAACCACCGAGCGTGATTTCAATAAGTTAGTTCAAAACAATATTCGCTACAGTCAGCTTTTATGGCATTGGTGCACTGAAAATAAGGTGCCATTTTTATATGCGAGCTCAGCGGCTACTTATGGCGCAGGCGATCAAGGCTATGATGATGCTTGCGACGTTAACACGCTACGCCCTCTCAATGGCTACGGTTATTCAAAACAATATTTTGACCAATGGGCTTTGCAACAAGGCGCTCACAATAGCCCGCCACAATGGCAAGGCTTTAAATTCTTTAATGTGTACGGCCCTAACGAATATCACAAAGAACGCATGGCCAGCGTGTCTTTTCACACCTTTAATCAGTTTAAAGCTGAAGGCAACGTTAAGCTATTCAAAAGCCATTTAGCGGGCTATGAAGATGGCATGCAGCTACGTGATTTCGTGTATGTCAAAGATGCAGCCGCCGCTGTAGTGCACTTTGTCAATAACCTATGCGGGTCTGGTATTTACAACATCGGCACAGGTAAAGCGCGTGCATTTAAAGACCTCGCTAGTGCGGTAATGACCAGCATGGGTAAAGCGCCCGATATTACTTACATCGAAATGCCAGAAGACTTGCGCGGCAAGTATCAATACTTCACCGAGGCCAAAATGCTAAAACTTGAAGATGCTGGTTACACAGAAAAATTCCATACGCTAGAAGAAGGCGTGCGCGACTACGTGCAAAACTACCTCTTGCAAGCTGATCCTTATTGCTAAAACCTAAATTGCTAACTATATAAAAAATCATGACTTCATCAGAAAACTTAAAAAATGCCATTGCCGACCATCAAGCGATGTTTGCCAAGCTCGGCGATTTAATTCCGCAAATTACCCTCGTTGCAGAAGAGCTAAAAGCCTGCATCAAACGCGGCGGTAAAATCTTGCTCATGGGCAACGGCGGGAGCGCGGCAGATAGCCAACATATCGCGGCAGAAATTGTTGGGCGCTTCAAAAAAGAGCGTCGCGGCTTAGCAGCCATTGCACTCACCACAGACACCTCCATCATCACCTCTGTGGGCAATGATTATGGCTATGATTATATTTTTGCAAGGCAAATTGAAGCACTTTGCCGCCCTGAAGATGTGGTGATAGGCATTACTACTTCGGGCAATAGCAAAAACGTAGTTGCAGCGATTGAAGAAGCAAATAAATTAGGCGCAACGACGATTGGTCTCACTGGTGGCACGGGCGGCAAGATGTCTGAACTTTGCAAATACAACTTAGTGATGCCATCAAGTGATACTGCCCGAGTGCAAGAAGCGCATATTTTTGTCGGTCATAGCTTGTGCGACTTGTTGGAATCAGAATAGAAACTAAGAAATAGACCCTAAGAATAAGACTAAGCATAAAACCATGAACCAAGACCTCATTAATACCGTTAAGTTATTCAACGAATCAGATAAATGGGTGCTGGTCATAGGCGACCTCATGCTAGACCGCTATTTAATTGGCGATGTACAGCGCATTTCTCCAGAAGCCCCCGTGCCGGTAGTATTACTCAATCAACAAAATGACCGCGCAGGCGGCGCAGCTAATGTAGCGGCTAACTTAGCTAACTTGGGTATCAGCACGCGCATTGCAGGCTG
Source organism: Candidatus Methylopumilus sp. (assembly GCA_040401435.1). Lineage (GTDB taxonomy): Bacteria > Pseudomonadota > Gammaproteobacteria > Burkholderiales > Methylophilaceae > Methylopumilus_A. Next base: position 9,894 of record JBBAON010000014.1, on the reverse strand, counting down.
TGTGGGCGAGGATGCAGAAGCCACTACCTTGCTCGCTTTGATTAACCATCTAGGCATCAAGTCTGAGGCAGTCATTCAATCATCAAGCCGTCCAACAATTGCTAAAACACGAGTGATGAGTTCGCATCAGCAAATCGTGCGGATAGACCAAGAAAGCCAAGCCAAATTTAGCGTGGAAGAAAATACAGAGCTCCACGTATTAATCACACGCGCGCTTCACGAAAAACCCTCTATCGTGATTTTGTCAGACTACGCCAAAGGCGTGCTCAGTGATGATGTTTGCCAGTCTATTATTGAAGCCTGTAAAGAGGCGAGCATCCCTGTGCTGGCCGACCCAAAAGGTCAGGACTACACTAAATACAAAGGCGCAACTGCGCTCACTCCAAACAAGAAAGAAACCGCTGAAGCTTGTGGTGTGAACATGAACGATACTGAGGCTTTATTAACTGGCGCTAAAAAACTAAAAGTAGATTTGGGTCTAGAGTTTTTAGCGGTTACCCGCGGCGAAGAAGGCATTACGCTATTTGATAAAACCAATGAACATCACATTGCCGCAACCGCCAAGCAGGTATTTGATGTGTCAGGCGCTGGCGATACAGTGATTGCCACTTTAGCGGCAGGGCTGATTCATGGCCTCAGCCCACAAGATGCCCTTAGCCTCGCGAATACCGCCGCTGGCATCGTGGTGGGTAAAGTTGGCACAGTGCCTATCCAATTAGATGAATTGCTCCACGAACTCACGGCTAAAAACTCCTCAGAGCAAGCAGATAAAATTACTGATTTAGCAGGCCTAAAGCTAAAAGTAGACGCTTGGCGCGCCGCTAAACAAAAAATTGTCTTTACCAACGGTTGCTTTGATTTGCTCCATGCTGGGCATGTCACTTACTTAGAAGCCGCTAAAAAGACGGGTGACAAACTTATTCTTGGCTTAAATACCGATAGATCAGTTAGCGCCCTAAAAGGCCCAACGAGACCAGTGATTCATGAGAATGACAGAGCGCGAGTGTTGGCCGCATTAGAAGCCATCGATGCCGTGATTCTGTTTGATGAGGATACGCCACTCAACCTCATTAATATGGTTAAGCCTGATTTAATTGTCAAAGGCGACGACTACACTGAAAATCAAGTCGTAGGCGGCACCGAAGTAAAATCATGGGGCGGACAAGTAAAGCTTATTCCATTGGTGCAAGGTCGTAGCACAAGCAAAATCATTGAAAAAATGGCACAATAATTTTTATAAGTCATTACTCATTCTGTGCAAAACACCCAACCAGCTTTTGAAAAAATCCTCATTTTAGGCCCCGCTTGGGTGGGTGACATGGTGCTAGCACAAAGCCTCTTCACCGCCCTCAAACAACAAAATCCAAACTGCCAACTTGATGTCGCTGCACCCGCTTGGACATTGCAGCTTTTAGCGCGCATGCCGGAAGTCACAAATGCCATCGCACTGCCATTCAAGCACGGTGAATTTGCATTTTGGGAGCGTATCCGCTTTGGCAAAAGCTTACGCCAAGCGGCTTATACGCAAGCCATCATTCTGACTAACTCACTCAAGTCTGCCATTCTGCCTTTTGCGTCGAACATTCCTCGCCGCACCGGTTTTTTAGGTGAAATGCGCTTTGGTTTGATTAACGATATTCGACCTTTAGATAAAGCCAAACTGCCGCGCACAGTCGATCGTTTTGTGACGTTGGGTTTGGCTAAAAATGCAAAATTACCAAGCACACTACCCAACCCAAAACTCTTAGCCAACCATGAGAATGCTTTAGCAACCTTAGCTAAAATTAGCCATCACAAACCATCTCAAAAAGTCCTCGGCTTATGCCCAGGGGCTGAATATGGCGAGTCTAAACGCTGGCCGATTGAGTATTACGCTGAGGCTGCAAAAGCCGCGCTTGCTAAAGGTTGGGAGGTTTGGCTATTTGGCTCTGAAAAAGATGTGCCTTACACCAAGCAAATTAACCAACGCACAGATAACCATTGTTTAGATTTAGGCGGCAAAACTAAATTAGGCGAAGCGATAGATTTAATGGCCTTGTGCGATACCTTCATCAGCAATGACTCAGGCCTGATGCACGTTGCCGCGGCTTTAGATAAAAACCTCATCGCCATTTTTGGCTCAAGCACCCCGCACCACACCCCGCCAATGAGCGATAAGTCTCATATTGAATATCTTGGCCTGCCTTGCAGCCCGTGTTTTGAAAGGACTTGCCCGCTCATAAATTCTGATGAACGCATGCAATGTCTAAAAAAAATCACGCCCGAAAGCGTGATTCATTTGATTCGATAACTCTAAAACACTAATTCTAAAATACTAAGACTTGCTGTAATAATCTTTATACCAGGTGACAAACTTGGCAATGCCATCTGTTAATGGCGTATATGGCTTAAAGCAAACCCAAGCTTCTAGCGCATTTGTATCTGCATAGGTGGCTTTTACATCGCCCGCTTGCATGGGCAAAAATTCTTTTTCAGCCACTTTGCCGAAAGCATTTTCAAGAGTGCCGATAAAATCCATGAGCTTTTCTGGCGCATTATTACCAATGTTAAAAATTCGATAAGGCACATTACCACCAGCTTCTGGCGTTGCAGGCTTATCTAACACGCGCACCACCCCTTCGACAATGTCATCGATGTAGGTGAAATCGCGCATCATGTCGCCGTTATTAAATACCTTGATTGGCCTATTGTTGAGAATGGCATCGGCGAACAAGATTGGCGACATATCAGGACGTCCCCAAGGGCCATAAACGGTAAAGAAACGAAGGCCGGTAGTTGGGATACCGTACAAGTGGCTATAAGTATGCGCCATCAGTTCATTAGCCTTTTTCGTGGCTGCATACAAGCTCACGGGATGGTCAACAGTCTCTTGCTCGCTAAAAGGCAACTTGGTATTACCGCCATAGACACTCGATGAGCTAGCATAAACTAAATGCTCAACCTTGTTGTGACGACATCCCTCTAAAATATTAGTAAAAGCCACCAAATTACTTTGTACATAAGCATGTGGATTTTGCAATGAGTAACGAACTCCCGCTTGTGCCGCGAGATGAATGACACTCTCTGGTTGTTCTGCTTTGAATAAGGTTTCTGTTGCTGAAGAATCAGCCAAGTCGAGCTTAATAAATTTGAAATTGCTTGCTTGTGGGTGTTTGACAATATCTTGAAGACGTGCTTCTTTGAGGCTGACATCGTAATAATCATTAAGATTATCAACACCCACCACCGTGTCGCCACGCGCTAATAATTTAAGTGTGGTTTCATGCCCAATAAATCCTGCGGCACCTGTGACAAGAATTTTCAAGCAGCACCCTCTTCTAATTCTTTTTGTGTTTTTTCATGGCGCCTAATCAAGATTAAGTTTCTTGCGTAAACAAAGGTGCCAGGCAATTGCCCAAGAATAATCACGGGCTCCAGCTTATGGATCCCGTAAAGCAATACAGTTAGCCCGCCGATTAAACTGAAATACCAAAAACTCACAGGAATAATACTTTTTTGGTGGTGCTCGCTATGCAGCCATTGCACGATAAAGCGCATCATAAAGAGCACTTGCCCAAGCAAACCCACACAAAGCCAAATTAAATCACCTTGCGATGTGGTACTAAAAAAATGCTGCGCTGACTCGACAATGTGCTGAAAAAAAGGGGTGATGCCGTATTCCATATTGTTTCCTATTTGGATTTTTTTATTGGATCTTTTTCTTACTTTGCTTCGTCAACAACAATGACCGGCAGTTTAGCGCGGCGTTGCAACCATGCCACCCCAAACAAATCAACGATGCCAACCATCAGGCGGTCTAGTGTACCGTAGTTAGATTTGCCAAACTCACGGTTACGATGACTAACGTGAACTGAACGAATTTGGCCGCCAGCACGCTTAATCAATGCAGGCAAAAAGCGATGCATATGGTCAAAATAAGGCAAGTCTAAAAATACAGCTTTATTAAATAATTTCAATCCACAGCCTGTATCTGGCGTGTCATCACGCAGCATTTTTGAGCGGACTGTGTTGGCAATCACTGAGGAGATACGCTTAATCCAATTGTCGCGTCTGCTATTACGACGATTCCCACCCACCAACCAAACGCCTTCTTCTAAAGCAGCAATCAATTTAGGAATATCTGCCGGGTCGTTCTGTCCATCGCCGTCTAGCGTTGCCACCCAATCATACTTAGCAGCCTTAACGCCTGAACGCACCGCCGTGCTTTGACCACAGCTGTTGGCATGGCGCGCGATACGCAATTGTGGATACTGCGTTTGTAACTGCTGCAAACGGACATGGGTTTCATCCGTGCTACCATCGTTGACATACACAATCTCATGCGTAAAGCCTTTAAGTGCCGCATCAATTTCAGCAATCAAGGGCGCCACATTATCCTGCTCGTTACGCACGGGCACGACAACGGAAAGCTTTTTCGGTGGTATAAATTTCGTCATGAAATTAGCTTAACCTTTTTAAAATAAATCACGCTCAAATCAAACTTTAAATCAAATTGCCAAGGTGATTAAAAACAGCAATTTTGTGGGTGGCAGAATAGTCTTGCCAGCCTTCAACATCAGTCCAAGCACTCAAAAATACAAAATCCAAACCCGCATTAGTGGAGGCTTGATGGTCATATCGACTATCGCCAATAAACAATGCTGGCTGAGTAATATGCCCCAAGCCAACTTCGCGCGCCAAAATCGCATCTTTATTATCAGGGCTACCGTAAATGCCCGCATCAAACAGTGTATCAATGCCGCGATGCTTAAATATGTCTCGCAGTTCTGCTTGGTCGCCCCCCGAAATAATCATCCACTTTGCGTTTGGGTTCGCCTCGCGAACGCGCATCAAGTCTGGTGCTATTTCACAATCGGTTAGCAGCCTTTTTACTTCTGTTGTAAAGCTATCCAGCAAGCCTTGCATCGCTTGGTCTGTGACTGCTCGCTGCATAATATCGCTCAAAAAATACTCAAACTTTGGATAGCGTGAAATGCCACCTAGCCTCACATGATGATCAACCAAAGCTTGGGCTTGAACTTCACTCGCCCCAAACTTGATTGCCACATGGTAATAAGCTTGTATCTTAAGCTGATTGGAGTTGAGCACAACGCCATCACAATCAAATACTAGCGTCTTATATTCAGACAATGGCTGCATTAATGATGCGCCTTACAAAAAACTCAAAAACCTATATCCAGCAACTTGGCTGAATATAGGTTCGGACTTGAAAAAATAAATAACAAACTAAAATTAACTGAATTAGGCAGGCTTAATTGCGCTAGCTTCTTTGGCTAATTTTGTAATGTGCACCCAATCACCTCGTGCAACAGCATCCGCGGGCGTGAGCCACGTACCGCCGCATACCACGACGTTTGGTAATGATAAGAATTGCGGGGCTGATTCAACCGTTACGCCGCCCGTTGGGCAGAACTTCACATCCCCAAACGGACCGGCAAAGCCTTTAAGTAAGTTAATGCCCCCAACTGCAACTGCTGGGAATAGCTTCAAGAAGTAATAATCATCCGCGTTCGCCATCATGATTTCAGAGCCTGTTGAAACACCTGGTAACAATGGCAAACCGATTTGACGTGCAAATTGACCTAACTCGCTTGTGTAACCTGGGCTCACTGCAAACTTGCAACCAGCATCTTTAGAGGCCTGTGCATCTTTATTGTTACGCACAGTACCAGAACCCAAAATCGCTTCAGGCAATGCCTTAGCAATCGCTTCCATGCCAGCTAATGCACATGAGGTACGCAAAGTCACCTCAAGTACTTTAATACCGCCTGCGAGCAAAGCCTCAGCCATCGGCACCGCATCTTCAACACGGTTAATCACGATAACGGGAATAACTGGACCTTCTTTTGCTAAATCTAATGTGTTCATTTTTATCTACTTTTATTTTTAATTAATAATCTTTAATATTCTCAAGAATCTGTTTCAAAACGCTTAAACAGCTCAAAATTGATTCAGACAAAGCGCTTTCGCGCAGACAGTACGATTAGCACGGAAGGCGAAAGCAACGCATTATCAATCAATTATTTTACAACCAGGTGACTGCACCTTCTTCGGCGGTGAGCACATTGCTTCTCATTCCCCCGAACAGTTCACGTCCCATGCCATGCGCATTGGCAAAACGTTTTGTATCACTTAACTCTTCAATATGACGCGCTTTCCAGGTATCTTCATCTACCAGGGCGTTCAATGTGCCCGCAATGACGTTCAAACGAATAATATCGCCAGTACGAATCTTGCCAATTGGACCACCAGCAGATGCTTCTGGAGATAAGTGAATTGCCGCAGGCACCTTGCCTGATGCACCGCTCATACGTCCGTCGGTCACAATCGCTACTTTAAAACCTTTGCCTTGAAGCACAGACAATGGCGGCGTTAATTTGTGAAGCTCTGGCATACCATTCGATTTAGGACCTTGATAGCGAACAACAGCCACAAAGTCTTTTTCTAACTCGCCACGCTCAAAAGCCTCTAATAATTCCTCTTGTGCATCAAACACCACGGCTGGCGCTTCAATGATATGACGATCTTCAGGCACCGCTGAACTTTTAATCACTGATCGTCCTAGGTTACCTTGTAACAACAATAAGCCGCCAGATAAGCTAAATGGTTTAGAGGCTGTTCGCAAAATAGTTTCGTCAGGGCTCTCTGCTGGCAATTCAACCCAGCTAAGGCTGGTGCCATCCGTTTGTGGTTTTTTGCAATAATCACGTAAGCCGCCAATCACGACAGATTGCACATCTTCATGCATGTAACCGCCTTCAACCAATTCGCGAATTACAAAGGATGGGCCGCCCGCATCTTGAAATTGGTTAACGTCAGCTTTACCGTTTGGATAAACACGCGCCAACAATGGGGTGTTTTTAGAAAGCTTATTAAAATCTGCCCAGTCAATAATGATGCCCGCAGCACGCGCCACAGCAACCCAATGGATACAATGGTTAGTGCTGCCGCCCGTTGCCAATAAAGCCACAATCGCGTTTACAATGACGCGCTCATCAACCATGCGACCGATCGGCATATAACGATTTTGGTAAGTATTTTCCAAGACCACGCGAACAGATTCTCGCGTCAAACAAGCACGAAGCGGATCATGAGGATGCACAAAAGCAGCGCCAGGAACGTGCAAGCCCATTGCTTCAAGTAGCATTTGGTTACTATTCGCGGTACCGTAGAAAGTGCATGTACCAGCGCCGTGATAAGCTGCTGACTCAGAAGCCAACAACTCGGGGCGACCAACCTTGCCTTCCGCAAATTTTTCACGCACTTTAGATTTTTCAGTGTTATCCAAACCAGTGCTCATTGGACCAGATGGCACAAACACACATGGTAAATGGCCAAACTGCAAAGCCCCAATCAATAAACCTGGAACAATCTTATCGCACACGCCAAGAAGCAATGCTGCGTCAAATACGTCATGAGAAAGTGCTACTGCCGTACTCATCGCAATCACATCACGTGAAAACAAGCTTAACTCCATACCTGGCTCGCCCTGTGTAATCCCATCACACATCGCAGGAACGCCGCCAGCCACTTGCACCGTAGCGCCATATTTATGGGCTTCAGCCCGAATCACTTCAGGAAAGTTTACATAAGGCTGGTGCGCAGAGAGCATCTCATTGTAGGCAGTCACAATACCGATATTTGGCGCTTTCTCAACCACCACTTTAAACTTATCATTCGCAGGCATCGCTGCAAACGCATGTGCTACGTTAGCGCAACCCATACGGTCTGGGCCGCGAGTACGAGAAGCCATCTTCTCAAGACGTTGCAAATAAGCGTAACGTGTTGGCGCACTGCGCTCACGGATACGTTCGGTTACTTCATTTAGGATTTGTTTCATGGTGTGGCTATGGATGGTTGAGTAACTTTTGATTATCCCTAATGATAGGGCTATCGTCAAACCGAGAGAAGCCTAATGTTGATAATCCAAGTTATAAAATAATTAGTTATGAACAAATAATACTCTTGGAATTTTTACTATATGCAGGTTCTCTTTTTCTTTCTTCACATCCTCAAAATAGGTGGCATCACCGTTATGACTCTTATCTCTAAAACCGACTGCATTAGCTAAGTCACATCTCACCACTGCCGCACTTATATCGATAGCACATCTCTTGTAATCGACATTGAAGTAGGTATAGGAAGGCTGTTTCCTTCCGCCATTTGAGTGCGAGTGAGAATGGACCATGTCAAAAATGATTACGTCGGGTATTTTAACAGCATCAAAAAATGACTGATTGATGAATTCAAGCGCTTTGGGAATGAAATAATTATCAGCATTAGTCAAAAGAACATATCCTGAATGAAGCCTCTTTAAACCAATATCTCTTAGTGTATGACCATAATCGTTATATCTAATATCGGTACAGAAAAAATCAATACGGTCAGGATCAATTGCTTTGTATGATTCCATTAGCCTAATAAATTCAGGATTGTTACCATCATGAATTACATTAAGCTTCCAATTTTTTTCAGTTTGGTTTATCCAAGACTGAACAAAAATTTTCATCTCATTAAATCTCTCATAGGCGACTGAAACAACATGAATCGTTGGGACCGAAGTCAGTTTGATTTTTGGCATCGGTTTATTAAAACCAGTGGAAAATAGTTTTTGAAAAAACTGAAACACAAGACTTCTCCAATAAGATGAATCGACCCGTTTAAGTTAGACACTTTCGAGCCTCGCGAAATACTGCTTTTCGTATTGTACTGGTGATTAGTCATTGCTGTAACCATGTCGACGTTTTGGGTTGTAAAACATCTCAATGTAGTCAAAGATATCCTGTCTTGCCAATTCTCTCGTTAAATAAGTTTTTCGACGAATACGCTCACGTTTTAGTAGTTGAAAGAAGCTTTCAGCCACGGCATTGTCATGGCAATTGCCACGACGACTCATGCTTGATTCCAAGTTGTGTGCCTTTAAAAATACTTCCCAGTCCTCGCTGGTGTATTGGCTGCCCTGATCAGAATGCACCAAGACGTTAGTTTTAGGTTTTCTGCGCCAGACTGCCATCAGCAAAGCATCTAAGACTAGCTCCTTGGTAATCCGTGATTGCATTGACCATCCCACAATGCGACGTGAGAACAAATCCATGACCACAGCCAAATACAGCCAACCCTCATGAGTGCGGATATACGTAATATCAGTCACCCACGATTGATCTGGGTAAGTTGGATTGAACTGCCTGTTTAGTGTATTGGGGCTTGTTAGATATGGCTTGCCACTGTAGTGGCGTGGTTTACGATAACCCACTTGCGCCTTTAGTCCGCTCGCATGCATGAGACGATACACACGATTAATACCAATGACCTCACCTAATGCCCGCATATCGCTATGAATCTTGCGGTAGCCATATAAGCCGCCCGACTCAAGCCAGCATTGCTTAATCAAACCAGTTTGGCGTTGGTTGCTTTGATAGCGTGATGAATGCGGTTGTTTTAACCATGTATAAAAGCCACTGGGATGAACTTCTAGCATTTGGCATAACCATCTAGTCGGCCAGCAGTCCTGATGCTCCTGAATGAAGGCATACCTTACTCGGACTGTTTCGCGAAGTATGCCGCGGCTTTTTTTAACAGGTCACGTTCTTCTGTGACACGCTTGAGCTCTTTACGGAGTTGGTTAAGTTCAGCCTGCTCAGCTGTTTTAGCTTGGTGAACAGCTGAGTCAGGGCCATATCGCTTAACCCAAGCGTACAGACTGTCTTTTGTGACATCCAAGCGACTTGCCACATCAGTGACTGCGTAGCCACCTTCAATCACTTGACGCACTGCTGCTAATTTAAATTCTTCTGGATAACGTTTGCCACTCATTTTATGCCTTTCTTTGTTTGCCATTATTTGGACTTCCCACACTATGGTAGACACCGTTATAGTTTAATTAAACATAGCGGA
>JBBAON010000013.1:52618-54979 GCA_040401435.1 Candidatus Methylopumilus sp. | reverse complement strand
GATTAACGCCATTGTTTTGGAACTGCAACTGACCTGACAAGTCAGAAGTCATTACTAAACCAGACGTTGTGCTGGCATTTATCGTAACCAATTTAATTCTCCTTTATTTCTACATTTATCAAAATGCCATCTAGCCATACCTGTTACACCGCCTTCAAAGCGACAATTTAAACATGATGCTCTAGGATGTATTCTACCCAAATGGGCTTCACTCGTTTGCTTACGCTGTTCTTCCGTCCAAATTCTTGGGTTTAATGTTTTTGTTGCTTTAATTTTAGCAGTATGTTCAGGACTATTTTTTTTGCCTTTACGACTGCTTGGTTTTCCAATCTTAGCCAATGATAATTTAGCCTTGTATTCATCAGAAAACTTTTTGCCATACCAAACATTCTTTTCACCAGTACGACTTAAAGCTTGTTGTTTATAAGCTTCAGGTGATTGCTTTCTACCTTTTAAAGAATTGCTTAATTTTTGCTTGGATTCTTCAGACATTGGAATTCCTTTATTCCACGCTTTTACAACACCTTTAGTACCCAAAGACCATCTATTAACAGGAGGCTTTCCACCACCAATTGCAATGTTCCAACCAATGCCTTTTTCAGGTCTTAACTTGGTTTCTACATCCAAACAATAATCTTCTTCAGCAATTACAACAACTTCTTTAACAAGGTTATCCCAACCGTATTTATTGATTACATTTCTAAAATGACCGTTCTGAGGTCTGTTTTTATGACCTTCCATACGCTTTGTAAAGTTATTGGTAATGCCTACATAGCCCTGACTAAAGATGTCAGTATGCTCTGCTTGGCGAACCCAATAGACGTTACATACAGACATTATGTATTCTCCGCTGGTAGAACTTCGTTGCCTTCTGCAAGCCACGCTAGGTATGCTTGTTCTTCAGGATTATCTACTCCCAAAATAAAACTAGATGTAGAGCCATCATCATTTGTTTTTATTACAGCATCTTTGCCATACATTGTTCTATAAGTTTTATATTTCATAATTCACATCCTGTAAAAATAATTTTACTATTAGCATTAGTAAATACAAAAGATGCGCCACCAGCAGTAAATGAAGCTGAACCCACAGTTAATGCCAAATTTCCAACATATTGACTTGCATCACTAAATGTAAGAGCTGTTAAAACAACAGGACTACCACCTGTATTTACAGAACTAAAATCTGATACTGAACTAGTAGAAATTCCTGTTGGTGCAACTCTTGTTGTTACTGGGAAATTTAATATCAATCTTCCTGTGGTGGAAGTAATAGCAGTATTTAAACCAATAGTTCCTGAAGTGCCAGGAAAAAATACTGGCGCGTACCTCTGACACAATGCTAACTCAGCACCATACGGTCTATACTCAAAACTAGTAGCGTTTGTTCCTACTTCTAGTTGAGCATTACCAATTTGAAATGTGCCACTTGTTTGTGCGCCAACACTAAATATAACTTGAATACCTGTTGTTGCTGCGGCTGGTATAGCAATTTGTGCTGAATAGTTTGCAATAGTTGAACTGACTGTCCATGTGCCTGTTGCAATTTGAGTAGAACTTGTCCAAACATCTGAAGAACTTGCATAGTAAGCAGTCCATGTCACAGTTGTAAGCAATGAATTAGCAATGTTTGCCGATAAAGTAACTGTTTGTCCTGCCAAATCGTAAGAATTTAATGATTCAATACGCTGACCAATACCTGCACCTGTAACACTTGCAGCACCTGTTAATTGTATTAAATTTTTAGTGTTTGTTGCACCCGCTACTTGAGCCACAGTAACTGTTGCACCTGTTCCATAAGCAAAGAATCTATCTACGCTTGGATACGTTGCCGTAGTTGTAGGAACTCCTGAACCTGATGTGCCAGATGTTGCACGTTGAGCAATTTGCATTTGTCCATTAATAATACGATTCCTGAACCCAAACGTATTCTCTGGCGATATTCTTCCACCATTCGTTCCTACTATTAAATCTGCATTAACTGTTCCGTAAGGCATCTGAAGCTCCTAGAATATTACCCAGCGACTACCGCTGCTTACTGTTATTGATTGACCACTTGCTACCGTGATTGGACCTGCACTTATTGCGTTATTGCTTGGTCCTACCGTATAACTAGATGATACCGTACTTGAATTCATTAATAAACCGTTACTTGCTATAGGGGCAGGGGCTTTTAACTCTCCTGTGCTTGGCTTGTAGGTATAGCTAGTATTGGCAGTATAAATTACCTGAGCTGTACCACTCGTGGCTTTTGCATACAACGGATAAAACGCTGTACTAGAACTCGTATCATTCGTAATACTAGAGCCACCAACTGAATACCACCCTGATATACTTGCTACCTGACTATATCCTTCAAACT
>JBBAON010000013.1:34386-52518 GCA_040401435.1 Candidatus Methylopumilus sp. | reverse complement strand
CCACCAACTGAATACCACCCTGATATACTTGCTACCTGACTATATCCTTCAAACTCGTTTATTTGACTATTATACCGAATCATACCTAAAGTAGGCGAGGGTCTTTGAGCTGTTGTACCACTTGTTAATCTTACCGCTCCCGTGGTGTTAAAAACCGTGTTAGAAGCGATTGTTGGTAGTGTGGCTGCGCCTGATGCAGATACTGTTGTAAACGCCCCAGTAGACGGTGTAGTAGCTCCTACAGTGCCGTTTAAATTGCCTGATGTAGATGATAAAGCAGTAAACGCCCCAGTAGACGGTGTGGTTGCCCCAATAGAGGTGTTGTTAATCGTGCCGCCGTTAATCGTTGCGGTTGTTATTGTTGTTGAGTTAGCACTTAATGTAGTAAAAGACCCAGCCGCAGGTGTAGTAACCCCAATAGAGGCATCGTTTAAATTACCTTGTACGTTCGCTTTATCAGCAAGCTGAGATAGATTAAAGTTATTACTCACATTATCACCCAGCGTTGTCCGCTACTTACTGTTACTGTTCGCCCGCTTGCCACCGTAATTGGACCAATTGAAAAAGCGCTACTTCCTGTAGGTACTGTATAGCTTGTAGATACGGTGGTGCTATTTAAAAATAAACCATTAGTTGCGTTAAATGCGGGGTCAAAAACAGTGCCTGTTGTAGCGTCTTGATTTACACTTCGGCTTGCTGGGTACGTCACGAATACAGTAACACTACCAGAAAATGTTACCGCCGAACCCGAATTAGATGAGGAGTAGATTGTAGTTCTTGTTAGTGTTGGACCACTTGTTGAGTACGTACCAAGACCTACCTCCCAATTTCCTGTCTGGTCAAATGCTGAATAGTACGTTGTATTGCCATTACCTACGTCAGCTAAAGACTGAAACCCCGTCACTGAACCCGTTAAGGTAAAGCTTACAGTGGTGTTTGCTGCACCAGTTTGCTGCGCACGGTCAATGAGTACTAATGGCATTTAAACGCCTTAGCTAGTTGCAGTTGTTGAGTACGTAACAGAAACAGTATCGCCAGCAGTTACCGATTTAGCTACAGCAAAATTACCTTCAGAATACAAGGTACCAGCCGTTGAACTTTGTGTACTAACAGCGCCAGTTCCTGTTACCAAGAAGCATCCATAAACCGTACCACCAGCGCCTGTTACCGTATATATAATTGGTGTTGCCGCAGAAGTTGTAACGTTAGATGGAGATAAACCTGCTGATGTTGCTGATGCGAATACAGCTGTGCCTCGTACTGCAGAGCCGCCCACTGTGTAATTAACAAACTCTGTCCATGTCTTAGATGTCATAGTATCCGCTGCAAGGAATGTTGTACTGTTACCGATTAAACCTAAGAATGGTCCAACGGTTGTGTATGTGCCTGATGTGCGTAATAAAGTGTCTAGTAATAACTGCTTACCAACAGCAACTACGAGGTTAGGAAACTCTTCTTCCCATTTGAGATTACCACTTGCATCACGGCATTCAACGTAGTAAGAGCCTTCTACTCCCATACCTTCTGGGATATTTGCGTTTGCTTGTAAGGTTGCTATGGCGTTATCACCGAAGCCTTGTTTTTCGTTCATGATTGCTCCTAAGAAATTGTTAAAACAGCCGTTGTAGATGTAGCTGTTGGAAAAGTTACAGTAAAAGACCCTGACGCTATTTTGTCAGACCCAAAATCTAACACACATACAGCCGCATTCGTTGCCCCATTATAAATCAAAGCAGCCCTAGCAGTAAAGGATGCATTAGCCCAAGTCACGTTATTAAACGAAATATAAGCTACATTATTGGCTGTATCACTTGCTGGCGGTATGTTGGTTAGTGTTAGTCCTCCGGCAACGTAATCTCCGCCCGTCACCTCATTGGAAGTAGTATAAGCGGTAGTCGTGTTGTTTAAGTCCGCTAAGGCTGTATATAGTGCTATTTTGTACGTGCCACTCGTAAAGTTTTCTAGACCGTTTAATAAGTTCTGTTTAAATATTGTTGTTTGTCCTTGGGCTATCATACTAACACCTCATAAAGGTTTCTTTTGCTTGAGTTTTCTATGCCCCGCATAACTTGCAAATTGCTGAGTACATGCAATCCTGATACCAGCTCACCTTGTAGTGGAATAATATGGTCAACATGCCAAGGTTCCTTGTTTTCACGAGTAAGCATAGCAGAAATAGAATACATGCATTTAATTTTTAATAAGTCAAACTCAGTTAACCATTTTGGGGTGCGTTGTATTCTTGCTGCACGTCTTTTAGCTGTTGTTGCCCGTTTAACAATATAGCCAGCCAAAGTACTTTCATATTTTCTAATAGCATTTCTTCTGTTTTCTTTACCCTTTGGTGAACTTTCATATTCTTTTGCTATTTTTTTACCCTTATCAGAATCTCTATATCGTTGTTTACTAGCAGTAATTTTTGCACGGCTAACTGGGTTTGTCATTTCCATCACATATTGACATTTTCTGCAGGTATGTCTTCGCCCATTAGAATGTTTTTTAAACTCTAAAAGTTCTTTAACTTCAAGACATTTTTTACAGGTTCTCATAATTGACTATACGGTAATTTTGTTTGGTGTTCACGATACGCATCGCCACGCTCTAAACCATCGCCAAGGCGTTTTAATTGCATAAAGGCTTCATCGTACTTTGCTTTATATGTAGTCAAAGTATCTGCTTCGGCTTTCATAAATACGGCAGCTTCTAGTAAAGCGCCATACAAAAGTACTGGGTCGTAGTTGTTGCCTAGCCAAGACTCACCAGCGGTCACAATAGACTCTGGATAATAAAAATAATGTAGTTCCGCTAAGTAGTTAAGATTGGGAGTTGGTCCCATAATTAAAGACAATGCATAAGAAGAAGCTGTTTGCCCGCTAGTGCTTGTAAACGCAATTGCCGTCAGAATATCACCTGCCGTAGCGCCTGTAGTTAAAATAATGTTTGGACCACTAACAATATAATCTACGTTATTAATTAACAAAACACCGTTTAAAAACACCTGTACGCTTACGAAAGCTATTGCCAAAGTAAATGTGGTCTGCCCAGCAGTTGCGGTAAAGTTAGTTTGCGAATAACTAGATGGTGAAGGAACAGCATTCTGACCGGGGAACTGTGAACCAAAAATAGCGTAGTACTTAGGAGTGCCGGATGAGTTTGGTGTAGGGTAAGCCTCACGAATAAAGTTAACGTCTTTATTTATAAGAAAAGTGTAAGGCGTTGTGTAATCTTGTGTATAAACCGCTAAAGAATAAACAGATAAAAAATCATATGGTAAAGATAAATACTGATTATTAATAGTTAACGTACCTGTCACATTTTTACGTAAAACGGGTATCTGCACCGAGTTGTAAATTCTCTTCTCGGCTTGCATAATAAAGGTATTAACTTGAGTACTGCTTGGTGTAGTTACAGACGTAACACCGTCACTACCGGTAAAGGTAGTGCTTGGAAACTCATTTTCGCAATAAGTTTTTACGGTGTTAAATAATTCTGTATAGTTCATTACGCCATGGGTCCTCTAGCCATAACGCCTTTAGTTGCTGCGCCTGTACCACGTATTTTTATACCTGAAGTCTTAACATCATCAGCACCGGGGTCACCAGCGCTTACACGCATAGATACAGTACGTGGGCTAACTTGATCAGCGCTTAAAGTATTAGGGTCTTTTGCTACTTTAGTTTCTTTATTGGACATTTTCTTGCCGTCCATAGTGTGTGGCTCTGCATAAACAGACGCAGGTCCTACTTCTTTACCATCACGTTTCATACTATATTTAGCCATTATTTACCCCTTTGAGCGGCAATTTTAGCCATATTACGACCCATAGATTTCATATTAGCATTTGTCTTGCCAACAGTATGTTTCATTGGTCCGTTTTCAATTTTTGCAGTTGGTCCAGAATTACCAAGATTTGTACCCTTAGTCTTTCCTTTTTTTGTGATGCCATCAGCATCTGATTTATATCCCATTTTAAACTCCTTAGTTAACGGTTACGCTATTAATTGTACCAATTCCTACTAAATAATTGGGGGTTAATTCTCTATCAAATCCAGAAGAACCTCCTATCGGAGCCCAACCCCACTGAATAACTCTACTACCACCTGCTGGAAATCCATTCTGATCAATACCTGTACCATTTCCATCTAAAGTCTGCAACCCAGTTAAACCAGAAGCGTAATAACTTATATCTGGTCTTGGTTCCCGTACAGCTTGTGGGTCATTAACAGGGTACATACCTAACTGCAACTGTGGCTGATCTGGTTCCCAACATTCTCTACATACTTTAATACTGACTTGTTTAGTCTTAATCGTCAACTTCTTTAAGTCTACAAGCTTAAACCTTTGACCACAACGGTCACATTCGGCAATTGAATACTTACCAGATGCAAAATTACTAGGCATAATTACCTACTATAAAATAAGTTACGTGGGACAAATCTAATTGGTGCTTTTTCTCTATCTTCGTCTGCCGCTAATTTAAACTGCTCTTCGTAATCCTGCTTTAAAAACAAGACACGATTAGGGTCTGTACCCTGTATTTTTACGCTCATTAAATAAGATAAACCAGCGACTAAACAGTTAATAAACCTAAATGGAACATCTTGTATATTTACACCACCACCAGCATCTTGAATCCTGCGCATGCGCCAGTAAACCAATGTATAAGGACCTCCACCACCATCAGGAGTAGGCCAAATATTTAGGCATGGTAGATACTGAACAGTTATCGCATCATTAGCTGTATGTGCGGCGGCTACTGTATTATTCTGCGCTCTCCAGCAATTTTGTAATTGGTTGCCAACAATATTTGTGTACGCAATAGTCTCATTACCAATTTGGATAAAACCAGTAGAACGCAAATCTAAATTAGTAATATCCGCATTAGTAGCGGTCTTTAAAGTAATTGTTGTACTTGTAGAAGTAATATTAGAAGCTAGTAAATATTCAGATACATCTGAATTACCTGATTGTCTATTAAAGTAGACTTGTATAGGTCTTCCAGTTGTAAGCTTGTTAGGAATAGTAGCGTAAGTAGGCTCAGATATACGGCTGAGATTAATATCAGTTTGGTTGGAAGTGCTTGCATTATTGGTACGAGTTTCAAGGTCGAGGATGTCTATTGTATCCGTAGGCACTGCGTAAATACCTTGATTAGTTGTTAGCTGAATGCTTGTTTCTTCTACGGTCCAAAGATTAATACCACGATTAGCCCACTCAATAGTCATTAAATTAAGTGAACGGCGGGCTGTTTTTAAATCATAGCCAGAACGCAGTTGTGAACCACAACGCTCAAAAGCCTCTTCGACTAACTCGGTGAGGTCTAAATTAAATACGCTGGTTCCCGACGTGTTTGCCATTTAAGCTCCTATTACTACACAACCGGGGTAATTTTCAGGTGTCATGTAATCTTTCTGTACGGTTTAACTTTGTTCTTAATACTTTTAGGTTGTGCTACAAACTGCTTACCTTTTGCTTTACCCACTCTTTTTGCCTTAGTAGTTGCGGCATACTCTTGTGGGCTTAATGCTTTAATTGCCTTTTCTGGTAAGTAGCGCTCTCCAGTTTCGGAGGATTTTTTACCTGATTTTGTAGTCCACTTTTGCTCACCCCAAGCCTTTAAAGACTTCTGAGATTTAGCTAGTCCGCTCATTTATAGCCACCACCAGATGCTTTATATCGTTTAGCTACCAACTGCGCTTTTCTTGCTGACCATTTTCCAGCTCCAGTACCCTGCACAGCCGCTGATTTTACTTGTGACACAATACGTTTTCTAAGACTAGGTTTTGTGTAGTTACCAGCGGCATTTACATTACCACCTTCAGCATACTGAGTAAAATCAGTGTCGTCTCTACGGGCTTTCTTTTTCCCGTTTGGCATCTTAGATGGGTTTATATCACCCATGCCACGAGAGGCTCTCACTTTTTACCCTTCATGTAGCCACCACCACACATAACAATAGTGCCTTTAGTCTTACCACGAATAGCGCATCCATCAGCACGGGAAGAAGCTGAACCACCTTTTGCCATTTTCTTAACTGGAGTTTTCATTGGTCGTGTCATCATCTCTTTACCAGAATCCATTAATTTGCGAGCGTCTTCTTTAACTCGCTGATCTCTAGACTCTAATTCTTTTTGTTTCTTAACACCTTCTGCTTGATAAGCATCATAACCTTTTTGAGTTTCCATAGTCCCAGCATCAGTTATAGTGCCATCATCATTCATTTGGATTGGCATATTTTTCATATTAGCAAGCCTTTCCGCCTTTTTTCATGGTAACCATTGTGCCTTTAGTTTTACCTTTAGACGCAATACCATCAGCAGCTTTATGCCCAGCAGATAAACCTCCACTAGCCATTTTTTTCATAGGCATTCCGCCTTTTTTCAAAGTAGTCAGGTCAGTCTTTTTACCACTGTGTTGTTGCTTATCGTGCATACCAACAGCTTTTTTAACTACGGCTTTATCTTGAGCCATATCAGCTTTACCGCCTTCTTTCATAGCCATACCGCCTTTGTTCATAAAACCCATTTTATTGCGTACCGCTGTAGGTAACTTAGCCATACCCGGATTCTTTTTCATGTCAATCTGTTTCATAATATCACCACCCTGTTTAAAAGTTTTGCCTTTATCGGCGTTGTTAAAATCTTTACCCACAGATTGTGGGACTCCTACCTTCTTAGCAAATGCAGGGTTATGTGCAATTGCTGCCATAAAATTGTGCTGCTTTTTACTTGTGCTCGGCATTTTTATTTTGCCATAAGTTGATTAATTTTATCTTCAAGGCGGTTAAACCTTGAGTCAATGTGTTCCATAATTTTGTCAACTTCTGCTTGAGTAACGTTGTTTCCGGCAATTTCTTCACGGGTTCTGTTAAGTAAGATATTAAGACGCTGAATCTTATTGAATTTCTCCTTTAGAAAAAAACCTACCACCCCTATAGTAAGCGTTAATCCCATATTCCACAACATTAATATTTCTTTGGTATCCATTAACATTTCCATCTTTTTAAACTTGCTGCCTTACGTGTTGGCTTGCCGTTCTCATCCTTCATTGGTCCGGGCATGCCTGACATCCTAGCACAAAACGACTTCTTTCTACTACCGCCTTCAGGCTGTGGAGCCTTTAAGTTCGACCCAGTCGCCTTATTATAACGTTCCCTACCCTTAGCAGTAAGTCCAGCCCCTTTAGAAACCGGGAGTTTTTCGCCTCTTCCAATTGCAAGGCTGGGGGTTTTCTTCTTAGTAGCCACATTAATTATCCGTAAAAAATAGTTGTTGCTGAAACGTTTGAAAGTTCTACATAAATACCTTTTGAAAATAACATTCCCTCGCCGGGCAACAATACGTAAATTGTGAACGAGTCACTTACACCAACATCTAATTCGCACAAAATTGGTCCACTTGAACCACCATCACGAAGTTTTACAAAACC
This sequence comes from Candidatus Methylopumilus sp., assembly GCA_040401435.1. Lineage (GTDB taxonomy): Bacteria > Pseudomonadota > Gammaproteobacteria > Burkholderiales > Methylophilaceae > Methylopumilus_A. Next base: position 45,090 of record JBBAON010000013.1, on the reverse strand, counting down.
ATCTGTACCATTTCCTCTATAAGAAATAGACTTAAAACGAGTGCGACTTAATCCGGCAATACTTCCACTTGCAGTTAAATGCTGCGATTTTATGTCTGTTTGCATTCCCATAATTAATCTCCTAAAGTTTAATGGGGGCCAAAGCCCCCTAGATTAATTTTCAAATGTTGTTTGTGCCTGAGCGCCATTAGAACCTTGTACTGCGTAAGTAATAATGATTGTTGCAGCACCTGTAGTCAAACCTGCGCCAACTAGTGTGTAATTTACAATAGCATCAGTAGAACCTACGTTTATCCAGCCACCGGGAGTAGTTGCATTAGCGCCTAAAGATGTAGAACCTACGCCATTAATCGAAGTAGCTGTAGTAAAGGCTGTTCCACCAATACTTAATTGAGCAGTTGTTGGAGCACTAAATACAGTTGTAGTAACAACCAAAACAGAAGTAACACAAGCCCCAGCGGGTAGTACAAAAGCCGTACCAGTTAATGTGCCAAAAACAACGTTTGCTTCTTGAGCAACGGTAGTACAGCCAGTATTGCGAATTGTGCCAGCAGTTGTGCCAGTAGTGTTTTTAACAGTACCTAATAGCCAAGGACCTAAGTGTGTAGCGAAACCCATGAGAGTTCTCCTATATACAAGTTAAGCTTATTAATCGGTATATCGTCTGCTGGGGCAGTTTAATAAGCTGGTATCACCCAGATAACCTAATCATACTATATTTTTATATTTGTGTAATGTTTTTTATATAAAATTATGCGTATGGGTAACTAATTTTATAAGGTTCGATATGACAATAAAATAAGAAAAAAGTCAAGAAAAAACCCGCCTTGTGAGCGGGTTCTTATAGGTGCTTAAGATATTAAGCTCCGGGTGAACCATACATACCCAATGGATCAGACCAACCGAATGAATAACGCTCACGAGACTTGTAACGTACGTTACCTGTATCAAAGTCGCCGTCCATGCTGTTCTGCAAAGGAGTACGTTCAAAGTGCTTCATACCGTTAGGTACATCAGTAGTCAAATACCAACCGTTTGTGTCAGTTAGGAAGTGATTAATTGTGTAACCTTCAGGAATAGAACCATTGTTCTTGATAGCGTTAATATCGTTATCAGTTGTACCAACACGGAGTTCTGTCTCTAACAAACGAGTAGCAACGAACTGTAGTGCAGGTGGAACAATTAACTTCTTAGGTTTAGCAGCGATTAACAAGCCACGCTCATCTGTCCAAGCAGCAATTTGAATAACAGCATTCTCTAAAGAAGTCTCATTCAAGTCAGCAGGTACAGTTGGAGTGTTGCCGTTAGTAGCACCGTTAACCAATGGGTGTGCGATGTTAAATAATGAAACACCATCACCGCCTTGGTAACCGTTGTTAAAGCCGTTGTTAATTACAGCAGCAGCCTTAACTTGCTTAGTGTATGCCATAGCACGAGCTAAACCTTTAGTATAGCGAGCTGACAAAGAATCGTAGAGGTTATCTTCAATTGCTTCTTCAGTCAAGCTAAAGCCAAGGGCGATAGTTTCGTGATTATAGCGAGCTGTCCATGCTTCTTGCGCATTGTCGTAACGAATAGCTTGACCTTCGTTTTTGACTGGTGCAGCTGAGAATCCAGACAGTTTTGTTTCTTCTTCAAAAGAACGTTCAGAGGTTTCTGTTTCGTAAATCTCTTTATGTTCTTCACCGTAGCGAGCGTACTCTAAACCGAACAAAGCATTCAATCCGGGGAGGAGCTCTTTTAATAGTTGTGCACGTGAAATAGCCATTTAATTTGCTCCTTAAGCTATGTTGTAACGATGGACACCGAAGTTATACTTAACTACTGCTTCGGGAGTTTGAACTAACACAACAGTACCAGCTACTTGCGTTGTAACAGCAGTAACAGTTAAAGTAGTGCTTCCGGTGGTTGTAACAGTTGACGCTGCACTTAATGTTGAGCCAGTAAATTGCAACTGACCATTTACTAAGTTAAATACATCTGTACCTACAGGTAAGAATGTACCGACAGCTAAACCAGATACAACAACAGAAGTTGCCGCAGGTGCGCCGCCAGAAACATAAGTAGCTGAAGTGCTAATCTGTGTGTCAGGAATTAACTGGACAACACGGAAACCAGCAGTTGATGCGCCAGCTGCAGAAGCTGAAACAACAGACATACTTGAATTACCAGTAGAAGCTGATCCAGTTTGTGTGCCACCAACAATGTTAGCGCCAACAAGAATGGAAGATACAGAACCAATAGTCGTTCCGCCAGCTGTGGTTGTAGCCGCAACTTGCATCAAGACATCTGGATCATCAGCAACAATAGCAGTAATATCACCAGCTAATACATTGCCGGGGTAATATTGTGCAAACTGACGTTGTTTAGTAGTAGGGTTAGTATAGTAACAACCTAAGAAAACACCAACTGTTGTATTAGTTGAGTTGACTGGATAAGTCGTTAGCTGTGCATAACCAGCGGATAATGATACTGAGTCACCATAAAAAATAGCAGTGCCATAGTTGTACTGAATCGGAAAATTCCGAGTCGATCCAGCAAAGACTTGACCACCGATAAGATTTATGGGTTTTAGCCCGTATGGGGCTGATACAGCAGGATAAGCAGCCATAAAAATCTCCAATTAAAAAAGTTTAAGTACCTTTGCCAAATGTAGTCGTAGACTTCCGCTCATTAAAGATTGGCATTCTAGGATCACTTTGACGCATTAAACTATTGTCTACCGCCACCTCTTGAGCTCTTGTTTGGTCATCGTAATATTTCGTACGTTGCTGAACAAATTCAACAGGAGTCTTGCAGAGCAATAGCCCGCCAATTTCGATATTGTCTTTAAAACGACCTTCTCCACTGACTAACAGTCTAAATTTTGGTTGTTCTTCAAGGCTGACTGGCTCCCATCCTTCTCTGAATTTAGCAGAGATATTCCGAGGGTCATTTTTTTCCAGCATTGAAACACGTATCCAACGATAAGCAAAACCAGCCTGTATGTCAGGCGCAGGGAGAAGTTCTGGTGGCATCCACTGTTTAGGGCGCTCATTAAGTTCTCGGTTATTTACTTCACGGTCAATTCTATTCGTAGCCATAGTCTAGGCCTCCATTTTTAAAAGTTCACGGACATACTGCTCTGGGGTAAGACCAAGTTTTTTTGCAATTGCAACTTGCGACTGGGATAACCTGACTCGTTTAGGTGCTGTCGACCTAGTTGCCGGAGCTACTACTCTTGTTGATTTTGCTTTTGGCGTGTCTGCCTTTGGCGTTGCTTCTAAATCCGGCTCTAAATCCTCGTCAAAGTTTTCGGAAAACCGTCTACGCATTGTTGAGTCTAACTTTGCATAATAATCATCTGAGCCAACTACCACACCTTGGCGTTTCAGCTTCTCATGTAATCCAAGAGCCGCTGCCGTCATTTCCTCGTCCTGTCCGAACCAAGAATTACGTTGTTGCCAATCCATGAGTTTTTCATCTCTGGCTGGTGGAGTTTGGTACTCTTGTTGTCTTTGTACTACATAATTGTCATCTTGTAAAGAGGGAAGCTTAAATCTTTCGATTTTTTCTATTTCTAGTTGCGCTTTTGTCAATTCTTCCTGCGCATCCATCATTTTGTCAGAGTCTCCCGCTTCGTACGCTTCTTTGTACGCCTGTTTAGCAGACTTAAGTTGCGCTTTAGCAGAATCTTTCTTAGCTTCCTTGTACTCTTCTTCACCATTAGTAAGCATCTGCTTAATGCGCTGGTTCTCAGAATAAAGTCGCTGGGTTATATTGATTGCTTCTTCACGCTCTCTTTCGGCAGCTTCAGCACGACGACGCTCATCATTCCAAACCCGTTTCATCTTAATGAGTTTGTCTTTAGCATCCTTACTATATTTATCTAAATCATCTACCTCAACCTCTAACTGCTTTACTTTCTCAGGGTCAGCGGGTCTACGGTTACGATCTTCTTCAGGAGTATCGTCTTCAATTTCAATATCTATTTCAAAATCATCTGCGGGTTTACCCTTAGTTTCTACTTCGTCAGGGAACTTAAAATCTTCTTTTTCAAAATCAGCCATGTCCGGCCTCCTTACATAAATTTACGAGAAATTCCACGGGGGTCTTGTACAACAGCCTCCACAGAATCGTCATTGATAATACGGAATTCCCGGTCATGGATTATCAAGCGGGTACCTGCATTGGGTCTTACTAGGATAAAATCTCCTTTTGTACACCACGGTCCAGTAGGGAAACGCTCTTTGTCAGCGTAACAGTCTGGTCCCATTTCTATTACAAACAACACGGTTGTTAGAATTTCATCATGTCTAATAATTCCGTCAGATTTTTCAATCATAGAACCATCGAAATTCTTTTCTGCTTCTGGTATTGCGCAAAGGATTCTGTAACCTGAAGGTTTTGGCAGTTGTCTTGCCTTCTCTTCGTTCCTTTGATTCATTACTGCTTGTAAATCAATTGCTTGATTAAGGTTTAGTTCACTCATTGTCCGAGCTCTCCGTCTTTCTTCTTTCGAGGTCTTCTATTATTCCGCATGCAGCCTCGATACCTCGAATCTGACCACATACGTATCTGTACTCTTCCATTGTTGGGATGTTACCTTGAGATAGTCCACTCGTTAGGTACGCTATACGGTCTGTATATTCCTTCAACAAATATTCTAGTTCGCTCATCTTTCTCCTTTAGATTAGGGGTTTTCATACTTAAGAATATCTAAAGCGTTGTCTCGCTTTTGAACTTCATCTTTATGTTGTTGATCAGCTATTTCTTGGACCAAATCTGCGCCCATCTTTAGCTTCTTTTCTTGCATATTAGCCTTGATTTTTATAGTATCCATTGCTGTTTGGGCACCTATACGCTTACGTTCAAGGTCTAACTTTTCTTTTTCCAAGGCAATATCTGCAACATCTTTAGCGGATTTACGTTTCTGTTCTTCCATCTTAATCATTAACTCTTGCTGTTGCATCTGAACAATTGGGTCTTTAGCTATCTGCTGCGCTTGTTGTTGTGCAACTTGTGTTTGGTTTTGCTGTAATAGACGCTGTGCAGCTTGCGCAAGTAGTGGTGCCAACTTAGCTTCAAGGTTAATATCAATTTCAACGTCTTCACCCGACTCATCTTTTTGTGGGGGTAAGGTAAACCCTAAGTGCTGCTCCACCTGAACTCTATATTCAAACCCTAAATGCTCATTGATATGAGCCATCATCGCAGATTGTAGTGCCTGTGCTTGCGGGTTATTCTGCAATAACTGTAAGATTTTTGGGTCTTGCATAGCTGTCATGTGGACAGTAATATGCGCTTGATGATCTTGGTATGCAAATGCTTTAACCGGTTTCATCATTAACACATTCTGATTCTCAGTTACAGGGTCTTGTGGCTTCTGGTCTTCTGCCATCGGTATTAACTTCTGCGCATTTTTAACCCCTAATACATCTAACATCTGACGATGTAAAAGTGGTATGTTATATATCTGAGGCGCAGATTGAGCTAACTGAAGTACCGCTTGATATTGAGTAATCTTCTGTGCCATTGTTGCGGCATTAGGATCACTGACCGGTATAACATCCACATTCTTGTAATCAGACTTCTTAGCTTTACGTGAACCTTCTGTTGGCTCGTAGTCATATTCCTCTGGTGTATCCTCGGCAATAATATGCTTTAATAACTTTAACTCTTGTTTGAGGGAGTAGTGTACCCGAGCTTGAACTGCGGACATAACCTTAAGTGTACGTTCCAAGATAGCCAACGTAGTTCCAACAGGAGCAGCTGCCGACATATCTGATACTTGTAAGTCTGCTGTGTTTGCGAAGCGTCTTCCTTCTTCAACAATCTGATTTAACAACATCATCAATACTTGACTTGGCTCTTTATATGGGAGCGGCATGATGTTATCTTTCATTGCCCCACTAGGTACATCTACGTCACGGAACTCTCCGGGGGCTATTGGTGTGTCGTCACCTTTAACTCGCAAACCACGTGTCTTAAAACCACCGGGTAGGTTGGATAACGTTCCCGCATCCACGAGTTGCCGAATAATACTAGTACCAGACTTAGCATAAGCACCGATAAGGTGAATGAGCCCAAAACAATAAAAACCAAAACCCGGAATGTATCCATAATGGACAAAATGTTGACGTTTCTGATGAGTCTTATCGTCTGGTTCCCAATTTCTTCTAATAGCAAGAACATTTGACGTTCCTTTCTCTACTGTTACTATATATGGTAGAGCAATCCCTGTGGGCTCCCCATCCTCATCTACATCCTCAAATCCCGGCAAGTCTAAGTCAACGTGCATCTCAAGAATTTTATACCTAGTATCTGTAGTAGCTTTAAAGCCTAGCTTCTCAGCTATACGCTTCTCAACTTCATCCAGTGAGTTAGACGGCTCACCTAAGTCAATATCACGGTAAAACCCATTAACCTGTAATATCCTAAGTTCATTTTCTGTTTTACGCATTACATGCGTCATACGTGGAGCGGACGCTAAATCTGATGCGCCATATGGAACCACCATATCTTCCGCCGGTACAAACATTGCTACTTGTCTGTTTAAACCCGGATCAAAATAAACTTTCTTAAACGCATTACCTGCTAAGCCTAATCCCCATAACATACGCTCTGTCTCAGGGCGGTACTCAGGCATCTCTTCTGTTAACTGATAGTTCATATCATCCTGAACACGCTCAGCGGCTTTCTTCTTTTCAGGCGTTTCTTTACCAATAATTAATGTCTTAACAGGTCCCGCTGCAGGGAATATTGACATCATTGTTTCTGCTTGGAACTTTACCAAAGCTTCACTTAATAGTGGGTGGTAGACTCCACAAGCACCTTCCCATGGCTCGCTTCTCTCTTCTATCTTAAGTCCTAATAACTCTAAACCATCTACGTAAGTCTGTATCCAGTCTTTCCGAGAGCCAACGTCATCTTCGAAGTCCCCAATTAAATCAGAGGCAATTAGTGTTAATTCACTATCATCTACATAATCTGCGAGGTTAGCACTGAAGGGAATCTCCCCATCATCTTCCTCATCGCCCGGCTCTAATATAACTTCTAAACCCCCTACTCCAATCTTTACAGATTCTGGGTCTTCGATCTCAATCTCGATGGGTTGTTCTAAATCTGCGGCATCATCTATGCCTACAGGTGCTTGGTATAACGCTTTATCTATTGCCATAATTTATCCTTAGTAGTATCCCTTAGTCTTTTTAGACTTGAACCATGCTATATCGTCTTCTTCATCTGACGGTAGCCTAATAAATCCACCCTGCCTAAACCTCATCAATGCCATTGTAGTTGAATCCACCAAGTCATCATGACTCATAAATGGAAATCCCGCAATCTCTTCTACGACTTCTTCCGCAAATCTTGTCTCCGGAACCCAACACAATCCTGACCTTACAATATCAGCCACACTATTGAGCCTAGCAAGCTTATCCCCAGACCCACGATGAGGAGTGTATTCCTGTGCGGGTATTCCGGTTCTACGTAACTCTTGATAAAGCGCTGTTCCCGCACTCTTTTTCTCCACGATGAACGCATCGGGCTCCCATTCTTGCCATTCATTTAGTGCCAACTCCTTTAATTCTGGAAACTCTACTCGTTTCTTAATACTGTTTAACAAAATAATATTATGTCTATTCTGGTCTTTCTCTTCGTTAAAGAACACCCCCCACGTAGTGAGCGCAGTAAAGTCCGCCCGGTTATGTGTTTCCGCCGCAGCATCTAATGACATAATTATATACTCGCACTCAGGCGGTGTTTCTTGTTTCCATACGTTCCACCACTCCCGTTTAATAACTGAGGCTTCTTCTGATGTGGGGTTCTGTTGATACTGAGCGTTCCACTGGAACACCGGCATGGATGCCTTTGTTCTTTTTAGTGCCTCTAACGTATACTGTTCAGGCCAAAGCGCCCGCTCCTCATCACTATTCTCATTAAATATAGCTGGGAACTCTACCCGTTCATATTGGTCAGACCCTTCATTCTGGACCATATCCTTAATAACTTTACCGGTCAAGTCATCTTGGTGCCAACGTGTCTGAATAATAGCTACTCTACCCCCCGGCATAAGACGAGTACGAGCACCATAAGTAAACCACTCGTAAGCTTTTTCAAAAACGTCGAAGTTCCCGTTGATAATGTCCTGTTCGTTATGTGGATCGTCAACCAAGAGTAAGTCCGCACCTCGACCTGCAAGAGCAGAACCAACACCACAAGCAAAATACTCACCACCAACATTGGTATTCCAACGACCAGCAGATTTATTATCTTGAGCCAAAGAGACTGTTGGGAATATTTGTTTATAGAGCGGCGTATCAATTAAGTTCCTTACTTTTCGTCCAAAGTCCACCGCTAAGTCTGTGGTGTGTGACACCATAAGTACTTTTTTATCAGGGAATGTACCTAGAAACCATGCAGGGAAGTAAATAGAAACAAGTTGTGACTTACCGTGCCTCGGGGGTATGTTTACGCAGACCCTATCCTTGTCCCCACGAGCAATAGCCATTAACTCATCTGCTAAAATTCGGTGGTGCCTACCAACTTTATAATCTGGCTGCATTCTTTTACAGAACTCTATCAAATCTAAGCGACAAGCCTTAGCAATCCTACGGTTTGTTACCTCATCTAGTACTAAACCAAGCTCTTCCGCCTCAACATCATCAAATTTATCGAGATTTTGTGCTAAAAACGCAAGTTCTGTGTCTGTTAGAGAGGCTAAGGGGTCACTTGACTGCACTATCACTCGAATCCCCCCATGTTTCTTCCTTCTCTACACCTAATTCTTCGTCTAAATCCACGGTTTCGCCATTAACTTTAACCTCTGTTACGTCTACCACGTCGGTAGGATGCATCAATTTGTGTATTTTAGAGCGAATAGAGTTCACCAAGTCCTCTGTAGAGCGGTGTGTAACCGTAACTTCTGACTTTTCTGTGAATAAACCTACGTCTGTAATCTTGCCCAGCAACTCAAGGGCACGCAAACGAGTGCGATCATCAGGGGAATCTGAGTCGATAATGAGTTTATTAGTAACAAGCAATCGAATTTGCATAGCATTGTCCACCACCCTTAATGAATATTCATTTAATATTGATCTAACTTGATGATATGTAGCAGGTTTGTAGTCCTTCTTAACCAGCTTCTTGTTTGCCTTATCTTCATTCTCGGCAACTTGATAGACTGTCTTCTCAGCAGTGTCTATATCTTCTTCAGACGGAGTGAGGTCCAGCCCCAGAAATTCTGCGGATTCACAAGCAGCTAATGCTTTCTCTCGAAAGTTTGCCAACACCGGATTGTCTTCCGGAAATGGTATAGCCAAGTCAGGCTCTACATGTATTTGCATCGTGTCCTTGTCCAGACTGTGATGAAGATAACCGAAGTATAGCAGGAAGTTTCAGATTTTTATAAAAAAATTTTTGGGTGTTAGGTACTTAAAAAAGATGACGGGGGGTGTTTTGCAGGGGGTAAATATAGGCAAAGTGGGAGAAAAGTAAATTACTGTGCCCCATACAATTTTATTTTGTATATAAATCAATAACTTATGTGAGTGTACCCTAGAGTTAAGGCAGAGTTAAGTACTTTGAGGAGCTAGGAAGCGTTGAAGACCTTGGGGGCCGATTTCAAAATATGGACTCTTAGTGTGCAGAATAGTAATACCTATAGCGTGTATGGAACCAGATTGTAAAATTGGGGGGTAGGTGTCGCTAAAATCGTCCTTAAATGATTGTGTCTAACCTTAGACGAATGAAATATTTTTAAGATTATTATGTTTATCCCTTGTCAAAGTCTATCAAACTCTGTTAAACTTTAGTTATCGGTAAGGGAACATATTGTTTCACCCGATATATTTTATAGATAGGAAACATTGTATGAAAAAAGTAAACACAAGCGGCGTAACATCTTTGGCTAACATTGATGTAATCAATAACCCTTATTCTCTTAATGGTGATGAGGTGTTAAGTCTTAAGAAATGGGCAGGGTTAAGCGAGGCACAACGCAAAGCGAGTAATTTTCTTGTTGATACCTTATACGCTAACGGTAAGAAGCCTCACCATTTTGTCGCATTCAACGAAGTGGAAGATAAACAGGGTATTAGTTTCAGAGATTTTGTTTGTAAAACAATCGTTGAGGGTTATAATGATGCAAACCTAGTTAAGTTATGGGTATCAGATGCGAAGGTGTTAAAAACTTCTGATGTAGTAGCACAAAAGGGTTTGAGGGAAGTAGTTAGAAAAGATTATAATAATCTTAAAACAGCACTAACTACTAGAATTAATCAAGGTGATAATGCTGTTAAGGCAAAGCCAGCAACAAAAGACATACTAGCATTAAGAGCGATCAAGCAAGCATTAAAGTATTTGAGTGAAGTTAAGGAAGGGTACGAAGGTATGCCCGAAGATGTTAAGGCACTCAAAGCATTAAAGATTAATATCAAAGTAATGGATAACAAGTAATACTAAGCCCCCGAAAGGGGGTTTTTTTTTCGCCTTAAAAAACCGTCTGAAGTTAGACGGAATGATACCAGTGACTTGTAGTAGCGTGGAACATGGGGTAATCGAAGCGAGTTGGCATGGTTATTGTATTATTAGATGTTGCGTCTAATCTTAGACGATAAGATACCAGTGACTTGTAGTAGCGTGGAACACAGGGAAATAATCTTTTACCGTTAAACTGTGTTCAGTTTAACCTATTTTTTGAGTTATGTGCAACTTATTTACTAG
>JBBAON010000013.1:0-34286 GCA_040401435.1 Candidatus Methylopumilus sp. | reverse complement strand
TTAAACTGTGTTCAGTTTAACCTATTTTTTGAGTTATGTGCAACTTATTTACTAGGTACAAACCCTACCCATTGAACCGAGTGTTCTTGGTATTGTTCGCAAAAATCTCCTTATAAATCAATATTGTACCGATTGTTCCTTTTGAACCCAGTCAAAGTATGATAACCCAAAACTAAAAAAGAAAAACTCAAACTTTCCTGCACAAGAGCCCTCTCTATTCAAAAGGTCGTTAGACACTTTAAACTAGGTACAAAAGGAACAAAGGTACAACCTATATAGTATAGATAGTATTTAAGAACAAATAAGGTTCAATAGGTACAAATAGTCTTTAATATAATATACTAATCTTTACTAATCTTTACTACTGTTTACTTGACTTTACAAGCAATATGGTGTATAATATTATTATGAGTGGGATATTTCTGCCTTATTCATGCATTTGTACCCAGTTGCACCGAGTTGCGTCTAAGGTTAGACGCTTTTTATTAAACGATTTATGTAGCAAACATCTTAAGGAGAGTTATATGGATAACAGTATCGCTGTACGTACGGAACACAACCAAGAACACCAACACACCTGCCGAGATTGTGGCGATGATGTAGATTACCGTCGGTGGGCTTTAGGTTACAAGTTCTGTTTAGACTGTGGCAACACCTTAGCCCTGCAACGCAAGCATACGATTGTGCCAATGAACAAAAGCAATTACATGCTAGTAACTGATTACGATTTACTTAAACAACTTAACCCAAAGAGGACAACATGAAGCAAGTAACTAAACAACCTAAAAGATATTACGGTGGCGACGACATTGCCGAGTGGAGTAACGAGAACAAATACCACACTACTGCAAGTCACGCATTCAAAGATGCTGAGTACGCTAACCCAATCGAACTTGACCCTGAGATGTCAGACATGAAGAAGTTTTGTGGTGAGATGTTATTTATATGTGCGCCTATTCTTGCCGTCGTAATCTATGCAGTCATTGTATTACTGAGGAGTTACCCATGAAAACGGTACAAGTCGGAGATATTGTGCGTATGTACAAACGGAGATTCTGTGTGTTGTGGTTTACGGATACAGATGTATCCCTGCAATCTATGGATGAGGAAAGATGGTTATTAACCGTGCCGAGAACAAAGCTTGGCGGACTGAAGAAAGGGACGTGATATGGGCTATGAATTAGACAAATTAGTACCACATAGCTTTACTGCAACATGTTTAGACATAAACAACGATGCTAAGTTAGTCAAGCACAAAGTTAGTTGGGTAGTGAACAACGTAGATAGGGAGTGGGTTGTGATGGCTAAAGACCCGATGGATGCAATTAAACGAACGCAAGAATATTTAAAGGAGAAGTGAAATGAACGAGATAAGCACAACAATAGGGCTTGTACTTTATTTAGCAGTTATATATGTATGGTTTTTTGAGGAGAATAAATAATGGGATACAGAAGCGAGGTAGCGTACGTCATAGGGTTTACGAGTAAGGAAGTGTTAAGCGAATTCATTGCCTTAGTAATGCTTAAGGGTGGGGAGTTTCGCAAGGCACTATCCGAGTGCGAGATTAGAATCCAAGACAACGGTAGGGACGAATGTTTCGTTAACTTTTGGGCTTGTGATGTTAAGTGGTACGATTCGTTCCCTGACGTGCAAGCACATACATGGCTTAGGGAGTATGCGGTAGAACGTTTCCCTGATGGTGCGTCTTATAAGTTCTTAAGGGTAGGCGAGGAAGAGGAGGACATCGAGGACGACTGCGACGATAGCGTGATGGATTTGAGTGATGACTTCTATACGTATACAAGTATGGAGATTCCTTTTGCCCATGATTACGAACCAATAGGTGATAGGTTAGGGGTAGACATAGTGGAGGGGGTATTATCTTGACAGTAGTAGTAAAGTCTAGTATAATATATTATATAGTGGTAAAGCGTAGTAAACATTTAGTATCTTTTTATAAACGTAGTACCCCTTAAGGGGTTCAACAGGAGAATCACATGGAAACAAGTAATCACGAAGTTGCGTCTAACTTTAGACAGAATGCACCGACAATCAGCAGTTCAGCGATGTTAGTTCAGTTAAACATTAGTACGTGGTCAGGTCGTAAGTATGACAAAGAAGTATCAAACGAGATTGCAGTACAGAAGCAAACGACAACTAAGTCAGGTAACTTCAACAAGATACTGTTTGCAGGGGAGTCAAAGTTTGAAGCAATCGGTAAGCATGCAGGTAACGCAAGGACACATCATTATTTTGCGACGATGCCGTGGTCAGATTCAGGCTTACGGTTATTGACAACTGCTATGTACTTTGATTATCAGAAGAACATTACCGAGATGGAACAAGAGTTTCATAGGTTGGTAGCAGACTGTATAGCAGATTGGGACAACATGATTGACCGAGCGAGGGATAACTTGAAGACGATGTTTAACATTGAGGACTACCCGAGCAAGGACGAGATTGCCAGTAGATATAGGTTCTCAGTCAAGTATTCCCCAGTGCCGAGCGTAGGTGATTGGCGAGTAGATGTGGGTAACGAAGCGATGCAGTACCTCAATGAGTGTCATGCGAAAGCACAACAAGAACATATCGAGGGTGCGTACAAGGAAGTATGGGACAGGACATACGAAGCGTTGGCAAGTATGTCAAAAAAGTTATCAGGTGATAAGAAGCAGATATTCAGGGACACCCTCGTACACAACGTGAGTGATATGGTTGGGTTGTTGGAGAAGTTCAACATAACAGGTGATGAGACGATGCGACGTGCGAAAGTAAAGTTAGAGGACATCATGTTTGGTATCACACCCGATGCCCTGCGTGAAGATGATGACTTACGCTTAGATACTAAGAGCAAGGTAGATGCATTACTCAAAGAGTTTTCGTGGTAAGGGTATTTGTATTTATTTATTTTTTTAAAACGTAACACAACTTAACAACTTATAGGAAAACATTATGAAACAATCAGCAGAACAGTTATTCGCACAATCAATTGACGAGTGCGTAGATTCAATCATGGCGACAGGTAGTATGCTTACAACCCTAGTAGCAGGTCATATGGGTACAGGTAAATCCTCAATCCTTAAGATACTTGCACAAAGATTGCCTACCCATATACCGTGCTATTTCGACTGCACTACTAAAGACTTAGGCGATTTGATGTTGCCGAAAATACTGAGTAGTGACGACGATGCACAGTTTGTACGGTTCGTGCCTAACGAGGAGATGGGGTTGCATCATGGCAAGCCTATCATCTTAATGATTGATGAGTTTGGTAAAGCGAATCCCTCGGTCAAGAACGGTATGATGCGACAGATGTTAGAACGTCCGAACATGCACCCTGATTCTATTGTGTTTGCCACAACAAACTTAGGCACAGAGGGGGTGGGGGACTTGTTGATGCCACATCACCGCAATCGTATAACAACTATACGTATGAAGAAGCCGACGGCTACGGAGTGGATAGAAGGATTCGCTATCAACGCAGGTATAAACCCTGCACTTATCCTATGGGTCAAGGAACATGGCGAGCAACTCTTTCAATCATTCGAGGAGATTGATAAGCCTGACGATGAGGTAGGTGGTAACCCTTACATCTATCATCCGAAGTCACAACGTCCGTCATTCGTGACACCTCGCTCACTTGAGTTAGCCTCGCATTGGTTATGGGCTAAGGACAAGATTAGTAAAAATGCCTTGAAGTCTAACCTCATGGGTACTATCGGTGCAAGGGGTGGTGCTGATTTGGAAGCGTACATTGAGCTGGTAGACCAACTACCTAGACAGGAAGATATTAAGACGAATCCTGATACGGCGAAAGTTCCGACTAACGCATCCGCAATAGTCATGGTGGTGTACCGTGCATTGGCAACAATGAACAGAGAGTTTGTAGATTCATGGATGATATACCTCAACAGGTTAGACAAGGAAGCACAGGGTTTGTTCGCTATGCAGGTACGCAATCCCAAGTATGCCAAGCAGTCTATGGTGATGAGCAATACAAAGTTCACCAAGTGGTGTATGGATAACAACTTTATGTTTAGTGCTGATAAGAAATAAGGAGAATGAATAATGTTATCAATAGGTAAACAACTTACTGCAGAGCAACGACTAATGAAAGCCACAACTGACATTGTAGGTAATGAAGAGTTTGTTGCCCTTGCAGGTGTATTGATGATTGGTAAGAAGCATATAGCCGAAGATTTACCGACGGCGTGTACCAATGGACGTGATGAAGCATACGGTAGGAAGTTTGTAGATAGTCTTAACGATGCCGAGTTCAGGTTCTTAATGTTGCATGAGTGCTATCACAAGATGTATAGACATCTTACTACGTGGACACACTTAGACGAGATAGACCGTGGACGTACGAACAGGGCTTGTGACTTTGTTATTAACCATAAACTTTCTGAGACAGAATCATACAAGAAGGGGTGGATTAAGATGCCCGATGGTGGGCTACTAGATAACAAGTATGCAGGGATGGACACCCAACAAGTGTTTCATCTTTTACCTGAAGAACCCGAGGGGGGAGGGGGTAACGGCACTGGCATCAATCCATTCGACGAACATGATTGGGATGGGGCGAAGAAACTGTCCGATGACGAATCCAAAGAACTTGCCAAAGAAATTGACGAAGCAGTACGTCAAGGTGCAATCATGGCAGGGAAGATGGGTACAGGTGGGCTACGAGATATTGGTGAGTTACTACAGACCAAGAAAGATTGGCGGGAGTTACTACGTGATTTCGTGACAACAACTTGTGCAGGTAAAGATTACTCGACATGGAGAAAGCCTAACCGTAGATATATTGGTATGGACATTATGATGCCGAGTTCAATCAGTGAAGCGATTGGGGAGATTGTTGTTGCAATAGATACATCAGGTTCGATAGGTCAGGCTGAACTCAATAAGTTCTTAACAGAAGTCAAGGGCATATGCGACCAAGTTAGACCGTCTAAAGTTAGACTCATCTATTGGGATACAGAAGTATGTAGCGAGGAAGTGTATATGCAGGATGAACTGGATGACTTAGTAAAGTCTACTAAACCTGCAGGGGGTGGGGGTACGGATGTTGAATGTGTGCCGAGGTATATGGCTGAGAAAGACATCAAGCCTGAGTGTGTTGTTGTGTTAACAGATGGTTACTTAGGTGGGTCATGGGGATCGTGGACTGTACCTGTGTTGTGGTGTATACAGGGCAACAAGTTAGTACAAGCGAGTGTTGGTGTAACTATACATATTGAGGAGAATTGAAATGGGATACAGAGGATTAAATAGTTTTGATGAGGTAGCAAAACGCTATAGCGAGATTAAGCCGATTCGAGGTCGTAAAGAAGATACTAGACCGTTGAATGAGCGTCGCTATGCTTGGAACAGAATCATTAAAGTAGATGATAACAAATACATCTTATCAGATGGTCACTATACATGGTGGGGGCAGGATATGTTAGAGAATGTTAGTCCGATTATATGGGAGCGTAAGGAAGATGGCGACTATATAACAATACGTAATAACATGAACGATAGTTCGGCAGTATCACGCTATCAATTCATAAGTGATTACTTGCCGTTAGGTATGTCATTTGATTGGTACAACGTCCCCGGAAAACATTTTGTTAAGTACAAAGACCAAGAACATTACTTGCCTAAGTATAAGGGTAAGTTTGATTACAACAATAAAACACTTACTATTGAGAAAGATAATAAGTTAGTGTTTAAACATGTGGATGGGGGGTTCATACGTGTTAATGAATTGCAACCTATAAAAACCCGACGCTTAGATAAAGATTTAGACAAGGAATATAGCAAGAAGTTAATAGCTATGTGGGAATGGATGCAGGTGGTGTTACCTATACTTGGAGAGACTATGTACGAAAGTAGAACAACGTATGCAGATTCATTTGGTGGTAGCTATTGGTATTGGACTAAGCGTACTACACCCGAAGAGATTAGGGAGATACTAAATGATGAGGAACACCCCAAGCGTATGGCACTAGCAGTATTGGCTTCAATAGAAGTTGATGCTATGAACGATAAACGGTTTGAACCTAAAACAGATTCATATAAAAAGCTGAGGATGCTCGTACGTAGGGTTGGTGATTTCTATAAAACAGAATTAGCATAGGAGAGCATGATGATTAGAAGTAGACAGGAAATAGCAAGCAAACTCAAGTCGTTGATAAGTCACTTTGCAGACTTAACTTCTAAAGAGCAAGCATTGGGGCAAATAGATTCCGAAGCCGATGCTACATGGAACGAGATTTTAGAATTGATTAACTTATTAACAGGAGAAAGTAATGGCTAAATTAAGAAGAGTGAACGGGATGTTATCTGATAAGAACCTTACAGAGAAGGTTGATAGGGCAAAGGAGACAAGTAAAAAAGCTAGTTGGGTTCATTGGTACGACGGATACCCCGTACCCGAACAGATGATTGAATTTTTGAAACTACTTAAACAACAGATGCCGAGGATTAACATATATCCGTATAACCTTATACGTACTGACCTTGAATACCATGAAGATGACGTTAGGGGTGTGGCTTATATATTTGATGAGTTTAGTATATTGATGGACGGCTATCCGTTTGACTTGGGTCGGGTTGGGTTTAAAGATTACTCGGCTAAGGGTGGGGACAATAGTTATGGTGTGTATAGCAGAAAGATATCTAACACTAAGTTTGCTCAACATCGTGACCAACATAATATGGTGATGTCTTCCGATGCAAAGAAGGCAGTAAAGAATGCATCTAAATATATTGTGCCGTACACAAACGTCGAACTTGCTAAGGCATACTACTCGGATATACAGAGTAATGTTGTGGATGTACACAACAAGGCACAAGGGAGAATGTATCAACTAAGTAGGGATATATCTAATGATAGAAACGCTATACTTGCAGAAGTTTTACATCTTAAGAAAATGGGTGTAAGCTTCAAGACCGAGGTATTCCAAAAGGTAGCCGATGTTATTGAGGAGTTTATGTCTGAGGCTATGGCAGAGCAAAAACGTAAAGTTCAATGTGTGTTTGTTAGATTCCGTAAGATTGGGGATGATACGTATGCCGATATACAGGAAGCTGATGATGTGCGAAACAATAGCGTGAAGCTTGTACCTAGTAGTCCAACGGTTACCTATGCGATGTCGGAACTGCCAGAAGATATTGTTGGGAGTATATCTGTCCTTAACATATTAAACGATGGGCAGTACGTGGCTAAGGTAGGTATGAAGATTGACGATTTAACTTTTTGGGTTGAGAGAAACTAATATGGAAATCATGAGCGGTGTTGCAAGAAAAGAACAATCCATGTATATAAAAATCTTTTATGATTTGGGGGTTTGTTCACCTGAGTTGCTTATAAATGGGCAACGGCAGATATCCGCACCTGAATCAGAGATACTGCAAATACTTGAGATGTTAAGAGAAGAACCTGTGTATCGCATATCTTTGCATGATGAAGGTTATGTACAAACTGATTGTTACGACATGTTAGAAAACTTTGCACCGGACTTAAAAAAATATTACGAAAGTGTTGACGAATTACCAAAATGGGTGCAAGATAGAATCGCTGTACTAATGTTACTTGACCACAAAGAACGCAACGAAGAAATCAAGGGCATTGGCAGACGAATAAATAGAAATATATTTTGGGTTTTCAAAGGAGAGAATGATGGCAATGACCCCCGAGGGGAAAGTTAAGAAAGCCGTACGTCAAGTGCTTGATGCGCTTGACGCTTACTACGTGATGCCAGTTACAGGCGGTTACGGAAAGCAAGGCGCACCTGACTTTTTAGTTTGTCATCAAGGGCTTTTTTACGGCATTGAAACTAAAGCCGGAAAAGGAAAGCTTACTGCGTTGCAACAACTTAATCAAACAAAGATTATTGATGCAGGTGGTATAGCTTTAGTTATAAGGGAAGAAGATGTGAAGTATCTTCCTAGTTTATTTTTACCAACAACAGGAGAATGTAATGAAGAAAGAATCACAAGTAGTAAAAGCGATTAAATTATTAAAAGCCGAACCAAACATATCAGCACAAGATATGGCAAAACAGATGGGTATACCCGTTAAACGTGTGTATGTCTTAAGAAATAATGTTAAGAATGCTATAGCAAAAGATGCGGCTAACGTTAGACCTAAACTTCGTATGCAAACAACAACTGCTGAGTATACGCTTGAGGAAGAAAATAAAAAACTTACTGAGTGGACTTTATTGTGGAAACAGAAGTACGATAAGCTTGAACAAGATTACACACAAGCTAAAATCATGTACCTCGATTCCCAAGCAGTGGTTAAGTATTTGGAAGAGAAGGTACTTAAGTTAGTAAGGGGTGAATGATGACGACGATGACGCTTAACGAAGCAAGACGTGTTTGGGAAGCTATGACCGCAGACAAGGGGGGCTACTGCCCTTGTTGTGACCGTTTCGGGAAGATATATACCATACCAATATCAGGAATAATGGCTAAGTCTTTATTGTGGATGGCGAGTAATTTTGGTGAAGAGTGGGTGGACATGCCTGACAAAGCACCGAGATGGGTTACTAGGTCGAATTCATTTAATAAGCTGAAGAACTGGGGGTTAGTAACTCAAATGCCAACTGACCCTAGTGATAAAACAAGGTCGTCAGGGTTTTGGAAAGTTACACCTAACGGTATGCGGTTTGCTAAAGGTGAAATACAAATACCTAAACATGCTTTCACATACAACGATACAGTTTTAAAATTAAGCGATAAGACTGCTTACATACAAGATTGTTTTGGTAAAAAGTTTAACTACGCTGAAGCTATGCAAGAAGCGTGGAAGAAGGGGTATTAATGACTTACCAAGACAAAGAGTATATGCGATGTTTGTTTGCTATGTTTAAATCAGTAACAGGCGCAAATGCGGAAGAGTGTTTTAAATTTGCTGACGCAATGATGGAAGCACGGAATAAAGAGGAAGGCTATGCCGAAGAAGGAATTACCGCAATCAGAAAAAGAAGACCCACAACGAGAAAGACTGACGAATGACGGTATGACTAGAGAAGAGGTGGCAATAGTTTTGGGTATACACCAAGAAAAAGTAAGACGAATTGAGCAGATGGCACTGCGTAAGTTAAGAAGCAGAATACAGCTTATGTACAACAAGGAGGATTTATTATGAAAACACTTGGATTGTGTATTGGTATTGTTGTGTGTTTGTGTTTAATCTTTATGACGGCTCAAATAGACCAACAAACAAATTGGAAGTTAAAGTTTTGTGAGATTGCAGAGTTTAGCCCTGACTTTACGCCACAGGAAAAGGCGGATTGTAGGATTATGAGGAGTAAGAAATGACTAAAGTAACAAGAAAAGAATTGGTGGATAACGTGCTTCGTCCAGCATTTAAAAATGAAAATTTTGAAGACACCCTAAAAGAAATCATTGTTCGCTTGCGCGTGTTGTACCCAGAGGTTGCTGAAGGGTATATGAAAGCCATTAAAGAAACGCACAAAAAAGCGAGTGAGAAATGACTACGCAGGGGATGTGGGAAATGCTATCTGAATTACTTGAGGGTGAGAAACTGCCTGAGCCTTTAAACCAAGACCTTTATGATTTGCGGGATGGTAAAGCGTTTGTGGTGCGTGGGTTAACTGATGAGGAAATAAGGAAAGTAGCAGACGAGGTGTTTAAACACTACAAGAATTGGCATCATTACCAAATAGATTTTGCAAAAGCAATACTAAAGAAAGCGAGTTAGAAATGATTAAAACATGGGCTGAACGATGCGAGAACTTTGAAGATGGCGAGATTGTTACCAACGCAAAGATTCAACAGATGATGCAAGAAGAAATTGATGAACTGCGAGAAGCGTTAAGCGTTAAGCAAGAAATAGACAACATTGATGATGGGAGATGTTAATGGATATTACCATAAAGGTTATTAAAGAATTAGATAATGGTGGTGCTATCTGCACTTTAGATATGGATAAAGAAACGGTACAATACCTAATCGGCGAGGGCTTTCTTACTGTAATTACACGGGCATTAGCAACTTCGGAGTCCGCCGTTAAACCTGAGATGTTAGAGGAGACACATACAAATGAACATAATAACGATAGACTTTGAAACGTTCTACGAGAAGTCAGGGTTTAGCTTGAGTAAGCTTACAACAGAAGAGTACGTACGTGACGACAGGTTTGAAGTAATAGGTGTAGCCATTAAAGTAAACGACGGTGAGACTGAGTGGGCTAGTGGTACACACGAACAGATGAGTAAGTTCCTTAAAACTTTTCCGTGGGAAGAGTCGATGATGCTTGCACACAACTGTATGTTCGATGGGTTCATTATGTCTGAACGATTTGGCATATTTCCTAAAGTATATGCGGATACCTTATCTATGGGTCGGGCTATTCATGGTGTTGAAGTGGGCGGTAGTCTTGGGGTATTAGCTGAAAGATACAGTATAGGTGTTAAGGGTGATGAGGTTATCACTGCTTCCGGGAAAAGACGGGTAGACTTTACAGAAGAAGATCTTAATAGATATGGTGATTACTGTGTCAATGACGTTGAACTTACACACAAACTATTTAGTGCAATGGTACGCAGGGGTTTTCCTAAAACTGAGATGAAGTTAATTGACTTGACGCTTAGGATGTTTATTCAACCGAAACTAGACCTTGACCTAAATTTACTTGAACAACACTACAACGATATCAGGGACGCTAAGGCTAAGTTATTAGTAGATGCAGGGATGGAGAATCGAGATGACTTGATGTCTAACCCGAAGTTTGCTGAACTATTAAAAGGTTTAGGTGTGAACCCCCCAATGAAGATTAGCCCAGCAACGGAGAAGGAAACGTTTGCGTTTGCTAAGAACGATGAAGAATTTAAAGCTTTGGCTGAACACCCTGATATTAGGGTGCAGACTTTAGTTGCGGCTAGGTTGGGTACAAAATCAACATTAGAGGAAACACGAACTGAGCGGTTCATCGGAATTGCCAAGCGAGGGTTGATGCCAGTTCCACTGAAATATTATGCGGCTCATACAGGGCGGTGGGGTGGTAGTGATAGTTTAAACCTGCAGAACTTGCCGAGCAGAGGTGCTAACGCTGGGAAGTTAAAGAAAGCTATTATTGCCCCCGAAGGGTATTTAATTATTGATGCTGATTCAAGTCAGATTGAAGCACGTGTATTGGCATGGTTATCAGGACAGGATGATTTAACAGAAGCGTTTAGAAAGGGCGAAGATGTTTACAAAATTATGGCTTCGGCTATATATTCGAAGAGTGTTGAAGAAATCACGAAGGAAGAAAGGTTTGTCGGAAAGACAACAATCCTTGGTTGTTTTGGCGCAGATACAGAGGTGTTGACAGATTCGGGTTGGAAGCGTATTGTTACAGTACAGGCTACGGATTTGTTATGGGATGGTGAAGAATGGGTAAAACATCAGGGGTTAGTGCCACAAGGCACGAAGGAAGTACTGACAGCATGGGGGTTAGACGCTACGCTGGATCACGAAATACTGACGGAACATGGGTGGCAGGAGTGGTCAGAGGTAGCTACAAATCCTACCCGTTTCCTATCGGCTTTAAACAGGGCGAACTTACCGTCGTTGACTGGCAACAACACAACAAACAAAATGGGAAGTCCGCAGGGTGGCATCCAATTGTCAAATGTAGTTGCGGGTGGCAAGGTAAAGTGGATAGGCATAACTTTAAATCTAAAAAAACTACACGGTGCAATACATGCGCAAAAATATCTAGTGACAAAACTCGCAAGAAATATTGGGGTTACGAAGATATTGTTCCTGACTGGGCACATCGTGAACGCTTGCTTAACCGCATATCAAGTTGCATCTCACGCTGTCATACAAAGTCTTGTAAAACATACCCGCATTATGGTGGTAGAGGGGTTACAGTTTATGAACCTTGGCGTAAAGATAGAAAAGAATTTTTACGCTATCTTGTTTCACTCGATGGGTGGGATGACCCGAAACGAGACCTTGACCGCATCGACAACAACGGGGGGTATGCACCAAACAATTTACGGTTTGCGACCAAGTCCGAAAATGCTAAAAATAAACGACGAGTTGGAGACCTTGAGTTACAAATCCAAGAACTCAAAAAAGAAAATGCAGACCTACGATATCGCTTATGCAGGTTCGAGGAACAGATACACAGTTAAAACTTCTTGTGGTGCAATCATTGCCCATAATTGTGGCTACGGCATGGGCGCACAGAAATTCGGGGCGCAACTTAAGACCTTTGGCAGTGAGATTGACGATGCGGAAGCACGGAAGATTATAACTATCTATCGAGAAACTTATCCAAGCATCGTCACCCTATGGAGGCAAGCGCAACTAGCGCTGGAAGCATTAACTAAGAACATGAAAACATCTTTAGGTAAGAGTGGTGTATTGCAGCTAAGGCCAGACGAGAGGGCGATACAACTCCCAAGCGGTTTGTTAATGCGTTATGATAAGTTGGTCCCGATTCGAGATGAGAAGGGCATACAATACCAATACAAAACAAGGTATGGTTGGAACAAGATATATGGCGGTAAAGTTATAGAAAACGTCTGCCAAGCGATTGCTCGTTGCATCATTGGTGAACAGATGATTAAGATTGCCAAGCGTTATAACGTTGTTCTAACGGTACACGATGCGGTTGCTTGTATTGTGCCGGAAGCAGAAATTATTGAAGCACAGAAATACGTTGAAGAATGTATGAGGTGGACACCTGATTGGGCAGATGGATTGCCTGTTAATTGTGAGAGTGGATATGGGAGAAGTTATGGAGATTGTTAATGGCTATTACACGTGCTGACTTGTTAAAACAAATACTACCGGGACTTAAGGCGCTGTTTGACATTGAATATACTAAGCATAGTCAGGAATTATTTGGCATGGAATTAAATATGGACGAACATACTGTGGAGATAAACTTCAATGAGTAAAATACCTGCGTGGTCGTATTCAAGCATTAAGCTTTTTGACCAATGCCCAAAGAAGTTTTACCACCTGCGTGTCCTTAAAGACACAATCGAGCCGTCAACTGATGCTATCTTATACGGTAAAGAGTTTCATTCGGCTGCCGAACATTATATCCGTGATAACACACCAATACCACCGCAATTTGCGTTTGCTAAATCTACGTTAGATAACCTTAAAAAGTTAGAAGGCGATAAGTATTGTGAGTTTGAAATGGGTTTAACTGAAAACTTAGAACCCTGCGGATTTAAAGATAAAGATGTTTGGTGGAGGGGTATCGCTGACCTGCTGGTGATTAACGGCGAAGAAGCACGTTGTTTAGATTATAAGACAGGTAAATCCGCCAAGTACGCTGATACAGACCAATTGGAACTTATGGCTTTGGCTATATTCAAATACTTCCCACAAGTAAAAAAGGTTAAGGCAGGGTTGTTATTTGTTGTAGCAAAAAACTTTATTAAAGACTCCTATAATGTAGAGAATCAAGATAAAATGTGGTTAAAGTGGTTCGCAGAGCATAATCGGATGAAGTCATCTTACGAAAGAAATGTATGGAATCCAAGACCGTCAGGTTTGTGTAGAAAGCACTGCGCCGTACTTGAATGCGCCCATAACGGAAGGAACTAATATGCCATATGTAAACAAACCAAGACCTTATGCAAAGGAATATCAGCAACAAAAAGCTAGGGACGAACTTGCTCGTCGTATGGAGCGTCAAAGCTTAAGACGTGAGTACGATAAAAAGAACCCTGATAGCCCAACCGATAAAGACAAGACCGCTGAGAGCCGTGAAGGTAAAGACCTTTCGCATAAGAAAGCACTTGATAAAGGTGGTAGCAATAAAGACGGATTCACTGTGCAGAGCCCATCAAAGAATAGGTCGTTTAAACGAGATGCTAAAAGTAATCTTGTTAGTGAAGTCAGTAAACGTGAAAGAAAAAAGAAAAAATAACTTGCTTTTTATTACTATAATATTAGAATAAAAGGTATGAACTTTTGTTTCATATCAAGATGTAAGCGTTAGGTATGAGTGGCAAACATCACGGTTAGTATATACGTAAAAAACCATACCAGTTGATACTGCTTTTTCCTAGTGGGGAGTCAACAAACTGATAGAGCATAGCGTACACCGCTTTTGCTCTGTCGGTGCTTTACCGGAGAATGAGCTTGGAAATTATAGAGAATAAAATATTACTATTAAATTTAAAAAACCCTAACAAGGTTACGACGGTTATACCGAAAAGCAGACAGATTGGCGCAAACCAAGTGGCTGTTAATTGGGGTTTGGACGAAGCACGTGTACTTAAAAACTTACAAATAAAAAACATCCCATCACCTATTATGGGTAAGTACGACTGGCCCGGATTACATAGACCATTTGACCACCAAAAAACTACTGCATCATTCCTTACATTACACCAGCGAGCTTTTTGTTTAAATGAACAAGGCACGGGTAAGACAGGTTCCGTTATATGGGCGGCTGATTATCTGATGAAGACCAAGAAGATTAGACGTGTGCTTGTTATATGCCCCTTGTCTATTATGGATTCAGCATGGCGAGCGGATTTGTTTAAGTTTGCTATGCACCGTACTGTTGATATTGCTTATGGTAGCAGAGAGAAGCGTAGCCAAATCATATCATCCGATGCCGAGTTTGTCATCATTAATTACGACGGTGTTGAGATTGTGCAGGAAGCTATTGCCAACGGCAACTTTGATTTGATTGTTATTGATGAAGCGAATGCGTATAAGAACGCACAGACTACAAGATGGAAAACTTTAAACAGACTTATTAAACCCGATACATGGCTATGGATGTTAACAGGCACACCTGCCGCCCAATCACCAGTTGATGCTTTTGGTTTGGCTAAGTTAGTTAATCCAAGTGGTGTACCTAAATTCTTTACTGCCTTTAAAGATTCTGTAATGTATAAAATTACACAATTTAAATGGGTGGTACGACCCAATGCAGACCAAGTAGTATTTAGCGCACTACAACCTGCTATCCGATTCACTAAAGAAGAATGCTTAGATTTACCTGATATGACTTACGTAAGTCGTGAAGTCGAACTTACTCCTCAACAAAAGAAATATTATGAGTTACTTCGTAAGCAGTTGGTAATGCAGACTGAAGGAGAACAAGTCACTGCGGTCAATGCGGCTGTTGGGCTGAGTAAACTCTTACAAATATCTTGCGGTGCGGTGTATTCTGATAGTGGCGAAACTTTAGAATTTGATATTAAAAACCGCTATAAGGTGTTAAGAGAAGTCATCGACGAGACACAACAAAAGATATTATTATTTGTACCTTTTAAAAACACAATCCGCATATTGTCCGACAAACTAGGGGCTGATGGGTTTAAAACCGAAATTATTAATGGCGATGTACCCGCCCATAAACGTGCTGAAATATTTAAAAACTTTCAAGAGACCAGTTCTCCAAGAATATTAATTATTCAACCACAAGCGGCGGCACATGGTGTTACGTTAACCGCCGCAGATACGGTAGTATGGTGGGGTCCGACTCCAAGCTTAGAAACATATGCGCAAGCAAATGCAAGAGCACACCGTGCAGGGCAGAGGCATCCAGTTACAGTAGTAAGGCTACAAGGTTCAAATGCGGAAAAACATTTATATAAAATGCTTGACAACCGTATTGTTGACCATGTAAAGTTAGTTGATCTTTACAAGAATTTGCTTGACTAAGTTAAAGTTTGATAGTATAGTAGAAGTACCAATAGCGAGAAAAATACAAAACCGTTATTGTTTTTAACAGGAGAATGTTATGACTGAAGACGTTGTAAAGGCAGAAGTGCCTATTGAAAAACTTACTCGTATTTATATTAAAATGCGCAGTAAAAAAGAAGAGCTGAATCGAGAACTTGAAGAAAAGATTGGCAAGCTTGAAGGTGATATGAAAACCGTCAAAACGGCTATTCTTGACCACATGAAGTCTATGGGTGCTGAGAGTTTGAGAACAGAAGCAGGGGTTGTTTATCGTACCGTAAGGACTACGTATTCAACTACCGACTGGGAATCCATGGGTAAGTTTATTCTTGAACATGGTGTGCCGGAATTATTGGAGAAGCGGTTACATCAAACCAATACTAAGGCTTTTTTAGAGGATAACCCCGATTTGCTTCCACCGGGGCTTAATGCAAACATGGAGTATTCTGTGACAATAAAAAGGAGTAAAAATGGTTGAGGAAGCGTTTGTTCCGATAGAGGGTGTGGCAAAACACTTTTCGGTATCCGTATCAACCGTCCGTGCATGGATTCGGCAGGATTTAATTCCTTCATTAAAATTAGGCGGTGTATATCGTTTTAAGATTACTGAAGTGGAGCAAGCCCTGCGGTCTATATGCGGCGGAGAATTGCCAAAAGAAAATTTTGATGGGAGTTTAGAAGTCAAACAAGACCCTAATAACCCACAAATGGTATTAAACTTTAACCCCGATGAAGATATTTAAGGAGAATGTAATGAGTGATTTAACCCTATTTAAAGGTGGTCTACCTGCGTATTTAAAGAACGCACAAGATGATGCAACAAACGCATTAGCAGGTGAAAGCCTTGGCGCACGTCGTATTAGTATTAAAGGCGGTGTATTCCGTGAGTTTATTGGTGGTAAAGAATATCGAGTGTCAGAGGAACGCTCTATGAATGTGGTTATTATTAAAGCCGCACCTAAAGTTTCTCGTACATTTTATGCCGGAACCTATGTAGAAGGTGAAACGGTTTCCCCAACTTGCTGGTCATCCGATAGCCAACGCCCTGATGAAAAGGTCAAAGATAAGCAGTCAGCCACCTGTTTAACTTGCCCACAAAACATTAAGGGGTCTGGTCAGGGTGATAGTCGTGCCTGTCGTTACCAACAACGTTTAGCAGTCGTACTAGACGGTGAAATCGACAAAGAAGAAGTTTATCAGTTAGTATTGCCCTCTACTTCGGTATTTGGCGATGGTGATAAAGGTAAACATCCTCTGCAAGCATATGCACGTCATCTGAAAAATCACGGTACACCCATTACTGGTGTTGTTACTGAGATGCGGTTTGACACAGCAAGCCCTACACCGAAGTTAGTCTTTAAACCTGTACGTCCTGTAACTGAAGAAGAGTTCAATATTGTGCAGAACCTTAAAGATTCTACCGAAGCAGTAGCGGCTATTACTATGACTGTTGCGCAAACTGATGGTGTTAAGGATAAACCGAAAGCATTAGCAAAACCCGAAACAGTTGAGTCTATTGAAGCTGAAGTAGATGCTATTGAACCACCTAAGAAGTTAGTCACCAAGAAAGCCCCTGCAGTTGAGGAAAAACTAGAAGATTTAGTTGGCGAATGGGATGATTAATTAATTGCAGTTACGGGGGAGACAGGCCGTTAAAGTCTATAACGGATAAACAACTCATAAGACCACAGAGTTGATGACGTGAGCTTATGCTCCCCCACCTAATAATGGGTGGCTATGAACAATTTAGAATTTTTACAGCAAGTCCTTGGCGACGAAGGATATTACTGCATAGTTGGGTTAAAGAAAGACTCGGACAAACCAGTCCAAAAGTTCTTTCAAAAACTTGAAGATGCGGTAAAGGTTGCTGAGAACTTAAAAGATGAGGGCTTTGATGCGTATTACGCACTAGCAACCTTTGAAGATGGGAAATCGAGGAAGACAGCAAATGTTAAGCAGTTAAGGTCTTTATTTATTGACATTGACTGTGGCGAAGGTAAGCCGTACGAAACACAAGGTGAAGCGTTATTAGCCTTAAAAGGTTTTTGTAAAGCAACTAAAATGCCGAAACCAACGCTTATTAACTCCGGTGGTGGGGTACACGCATATTGGTCTTTTAAAGAACCTGTTTCACGTGAAACATGGTTGCCTTTAGCTGAGAAGTTAAAGAGTATGTGTGATGACCAAGACTTGTTTGCTGACCCTGTAGTTACTGCAGATTCGGTGCGTATACTACGAGTTCCGGGGACATTTAACTTTAAAAACAAGGAGCCTCGCCCTGTTGCGTTAATTGGTAGCTCAGCTGGCTCATACGAGTTAGACACACTAAAAGATGTTATAGGTGATCCTGTCTTTACTCCACGGGCCTACATACCTCGTGGCGAAATGGATGAAGCTACAAAAGCTATTCTCGGTAATTACACAAATCGGTTTAAGACGATATTAATTAAAACCGTAAAAGGTGAAGGATGTAATCAATTAGGGTATATTATTAAGAATCAAACCACAATGGACGAACCTATGTGGAGAGCAGGGCTATCTATCGCCAAATTTTGTGTAGATGCAGATAAGGCGATTCAAAAGATTTCCAGTAAGCACCCTGAATATAGTCCTCAATTTGCTGATAGGAAAGTGCGTGGTATTAAAGGGGGACCCTATACCTGCGCTAAGTTTGAAGAATATAACCCCGGCGGTTGCAAGGATTGTGAGCACAAAGGCAATATTAAATCCCCTATCGTATTGGGTAGGGAAGTATTAGAAGCTACCGAAGAAGATAACATTGTTGAAGATGTACCATTCCAAATAGCACAGGGGCATACACAGACATACGTTATACCAAAATATCCTGAGCCATACTTCAGAGGTAAAAACGGTGGTATTTATAAGCGTGTGATTAAGCAGGATGATGAGATTGAGGTAATGGTCTACCACAATGACCTGTACGTAACACGAAGAATGGAAGATTCAGATGTAGGGGAAGCAATTGTATTCCGGTTGCACTTACCACAAGACGGTGTGAGAGAGTTTACTATTCCCCTATATGTAGCTTCCTCAAAAGACGAACTTCGTAAACATCTTTCCGCAAAAGGTGTAGCGGTAGTTAAAACAGATGAATTAATGCACTACATAATGAAATGGGTAAATGATATGCAATTTAAAGGAAAAGCAGATATAGCAAGACGGCAGTTTGGTTGGGCAGACGATAAATGTGAAGCGTTCATATTAGGTGATAAAGAGATTCGTGCAGACAGGGTGGACCATAACCCACCATCTGCAGCTACGGCACAGTTATTTCAAGCGTTTCAAACAAAAGGGACGATGGAGAAATGGCGAGAAGCTATGGACTTTTACAAACGTCCGGGGATGCAGATGCACCAGTTTATTATTGGGCTTGCTTTTGGTTCTATTTTTAGTAAATTTACACCAGTAAATGCCGCACTGCTACATATTTTTAGTCCGGACTCAGGTATTGGTAAGACAACTGCGTTATACGCTGGCGCTAGTATATGGGGCGACCCAAACAAAATAGTTCTTAAGGAGTCTGATACTATGGCTTCAAAAATGAACCGAGCCGAGTTATACAACAATATATTCTTACCCCTTGACGAATTTACTAATTCACCCGCTAAAGATTGTAGTGACTTCTTATATGCATATACCTCCGGTTCACAGAGAAATCGTATGACTGCATCATCAAATGCGGAACGTAATCGTGGAGAAACTTGGAAACAAGTTGGTGTTAGTACCGGAAACTCATCGTTAATGGAGAAGTTAAGTAGCTATAAAGCACTACCTAAAGGTGAGGTAATGCGCCTACTAGAAGTCCGTGCTCGTCCCGTATTCGGTTTAGATAAAAGCGAAACTGACATACTAAGTACTACACTTTTAAATAACTACGGGCATGCCAATATTGCGTATCTGCAGTATGTAATGAATGATATTGAAGGTGTTAAAAACCTGTATCAAACTACCATGCTCAAGTTGGATAAAATGTATGGTTTTGGTCCGGCAGATAGATTCCATTCGGTATTAGCGACAAACGGTATTATGGGTTTGATAATGGCTAGGCGGGCTGGGTTAATAGATTATGACGTTAAGCCTGTAGTTGAGTGGTTAAAAAATATAATTATTACCGTTAAAGAACAAGTTGATTCTATGGATGTAGATGCTGAGACAACACTTACAAACTTCTTGGCGGAAAATTGGAATAACATCCTGCGTATTAAAAGCACGGAAGACTCAAGAAGTATAAAGTCAGAAGAGGTAGACCATTTAGTTATACCCGATGCTACACCAAGAGTTACGTTTATTGCACGGTACGAATATGATATTAAGATGCTGTATATATACCCCAACCCACTCCGAGAATGGTGCGTTAAGAAGCAGGTGAACTACGAAGGATTCGTCGATGCTTTGAAGCGTGGTAGGACTAAAGCTAAGTTGGACAAGAAACGTATGGGTAAAGGCACTCGTATGAGCGTACCTTCTTTAGACGTATTATGGGTTAACTGCAAGGAATTTATTGATGAAGATATCGAAGAAGAGATTATCGCCGCTGCAGAGCACAAGGCCGCCCTTGAAGGTGATGCATGAAGGACAAATCTGTCCTGATGGGGTAGTTGTTGATTTAAATTGGGATAATTTTCAGATAGGAATGTCTGTTTTTATCCCTGCGGTTAATCTATCAAGGTTAAACAAACAGATGCAAAATGTAGCAAGGGATAAACAATTCACTATAAAAGGTCATGAGAGAATCGAAAATAAAAAATTAGGAATGCGATTTTGGAGAATTTTGTAATATACTACACCTGCAACAGACATTCTCCTGTTTGCATCAAGCTCTTTCTCTAATGAGAAAACCCTTTAATCCCCGACCAGTTCGGGGATTTTTTTACTAGTCATATTCAGCAGCGTCGGCTTGAAGTTCTTTAAGCATTTTCTTAGAATAACGAACACCATTTACCATTTCTTTGGTGGCACGTTCTTGGGCTTTCATAGAACGATCTATTACGGAGTTAATAGTTCCTGCATTAATACCAAGACCCGGATGTTTAGCACCTAAATCTAATAAATCTTGCTTAAACTCTTCCCTACCTTCGTAATCCCCAACACGTCCTGCCAAATAATACTTCTGCTTTAGCTTAGTTGCTCTTTCATTAACATACTTATCAACACCTTTTAATTGTGCGTTAATTTCAAGTTGCTTAGTATAGTCCGCTGGCGCAAATCCAAATGCTTGAGCACCAATATTCCACGCACTAACATCTCCAGTGATTGGGTCCCCACGTAACGTCTGGGTTCCATCAACCGCATAGCGATACCCCTTAAGAGGATTACTTAAAAACGACGGTAGTATATCTTCTACACCACGTTGGAAATTTCCTTCAGCTATTTTACTTAGCCCACGTGATATTCTGTCTCCAACACCAACAACAGGACCTCCCATGGCTTGTATAACCTGTTCAGAGAACGTGCTGGCTGAACTACCACCTTTAGTGTCACGAACAATCAAATCATTTAAAGTAATACGACCTGCAATAGATAAGTTGGTCATATATTCAATCGGACCTTTATACAAAAACTCTCCAAGATATTTGCGAGTAGCTGTGTCTAAATCGTCATCATCCTCATCGCTGAACAAGGAATATACCATAGAGGCTAAGCCAAATAAGGGAATACCCTGAGCACCTGCCATAATTGCAGACATACCGACGATTCCACCTAGTTGTCTCCATGCAGCTTTACGTTCTTCAGGGGATAAATTTTGACTAGTAGCTTCTTTGTAAGTTTTAAACATCATGTAGTACATAGATACACCATAACGTTTATACATAAACAATATTTTACCCAACGGATTTTGAGCAATGCGGGGGGCTGAAGCCGCAGAGATACCACCGTTAGTAAGTTCTGCTGTGTATATTGCTTTGTTAGCTGCTTGTAACTCCGCTGCTTCTTGGGTTATTTTCCCTTTAGATATATCGTTTGCAAGTTTCTGCATTTCCAAATCATAAGTTGCCATCATCGTTACTTCACGATTCATACGCTCACCGTGATGGAACATCCAACCTGACATAGCATTAAACTTAGCTAAATACCCTGTGCGGGTATCACCATTAATAATTTCATAAAGTTGAGAACGATTTAACTGACCTCTATCATCGGCTAGTTTAATAAGAGCGGCGTACTTAATACCCATCGGAGAATCCGGCGCAAGGTTAGCCATAGAAGGCATAACGTTCATCATACGAGTCTCACCATCTGCACCGAGTACGGGCATTTGAGCTTTAGTGCCGCTACCCAAGAATACTTTAGACGCATTACCAATTGCACCTGCTACATTAGACCCGGCATACTGTCCTTTTAAATACGGTGCAACAATCATAGGTACGTTAGCCATGTTGACGATTGCGGAAGATATGTTGAAACCCAATGTATAAGTAAACGCAGCAGAAGTAAGTATGCTTCCAATATCGTTCTTAGTAGGATTTAGTACGTACGCAAGATGCTTTTCAAACTCACTAAGATATTGTTTTTCAAGTTCATTGCCTTGCCCAGCTTTCCCTGCGGCAATAGTACGCTCTTGCATTGTATCAATTACACCACCAAGCTTAGGGTTATACGCCATGTTAGCTACTTGATGTGCGGTGTTACGCATCTTACGTTCAAATACACCTATAGTATCTTCCATGTAACCGGCAGTACCTTTACGTTTTTGGAAAGACTGCGCAAACGCTGTTTCCGGCAAGGTAGATATAAACAAACGCATCATCTCATCAACCGCTTTAGGGTCAACTTTATTAGCTTCCATAATCTGTAGAACGCTACTAACAAAAGAATTAGCAGGGGCACGACGATAGTTGATTTCAGATATATTTGAATATGCTTCAACCCCTGTTGCACCTTGATCAGCTAATTCTTGCATACGAGTAGCACGTTCCCGTGGTGACTTAAATGCTTCAGTGCCTCGCTGTGCTTGTCCAGCCTTATCTACATAATTAAACCCTAACCAATACTGACCTTCACGACCTAAAGCAAAGTAAGGGTCAATAACACCTTTTTCAGAAAGCTTAGCCATAATGTCTTTTTTAACTAAAAGCTTGGTGCTATCATCTAAATTGGTTCCGTCGATACGAGACTCAATTGACTTTTTAATTTCCTCGTACATCTGCTTATAGCCGTTACGCATTTTAACGTACAAGTCTTTAAAAACAGGACTTAATTTGTTGTATCGTCCGTTTAAATCTTTCCAGACTTTAATGTCTTCCGCTTCTTTGTAGTCAGACAAAGGTTTAGTCGGGTCAACTTCGTATACTGTACTTTCGTTAACAATTTTGTTATATGCATCACGTTGTTCAGGATGTAGCTTAATAGCTTCTTTAGCCTGATTAATAATAGTATCAACACCACGGTTTAATTTATTTTCGTAGCCAGCACGTTCGTCAATTAATTGATTAAACTTCTGCGCAAGCCCGGGAAAAACAGGCTCAGCAATATCAGCTAAAGCATGCATTGGTAGTAAGGAGAAGATTGCAGATTTAACATTGTTACTACCACCAGCAATACCGGCACTTAATGCGTTCTTTTGATTCTCCCCCATTATAGGGACAGCATTAATTAGTCTATCTGTAAAACTGTAAAGTTGTTGCCCTTTATTAACTGCAGGAGCGTATAGCACCCCAGCGTTTCTATTAGAAGGACCTGCGGAAATAATGTTTGCTATGATACGGTCAGCTTCATCTAATGCAGAAGATAATGGTTTAGACGGCATACCAACCATACGACGAATGAAGTTAGTAACAGCACGGACGAATTTATCCCATGCTGTAATTGTTCCACCATTAGGGTTTATAGAGTGTAACTGCGCTCTAAACGAAGGATTTGACCAAGCCTCAGAAGCAAACTCATGTACATCAGTAGCACCATAAGCAGTAGTTAAACTATCTTTAGTATCATCTAATAGTTGTTGAAGCTGACGGGCCAGTACACTGTTTGGATTATCTAACTCATGAGATGTTGCTGCGTGTCCAGTTTCGTGTAACAGCACATGACTGTTCATACCTGTATTTGAGTCAAGATATATGGTGTTTGTTTTAGGGTCAAAGAAACCGGGAACAGGACGACCTGATTCATCTACTAAGTTGTCACGTAACTCTACGTTAGTACCTAAGTTAACTTTAGCAAAATTAGAAGCCATGCCGGAAACAAAACGGTCAGAGCTTGCGGCAAGTAAGTTCAAAGCAGTTTGTAAGTCACCTGCTTGTAAAGACGCAATGATGGATGGGTGCAACGGCATCGCCATTTTAACAACCGCATCGTTTAAAATCTTTTTAGTCTTAGCGGTTTTTTCTTCCGCCATAGCATCAATATAGTTTTGAATTGTCGCATCGGTTGCCGCTTCTTTAGTGCCAGTTAAACCAGACCGAATCAAGTCCATTAATTCCGCATTGCTTGTATTATCCCGAGCAATTTCAAAGCCACGAATAAAACTACGGAACTGTTTATCTGTTTCCTTACTTAAGTTTTCATGCACCCAATCTGTAGCAAGACGAGCGTTCTTACCGTTCATACCTTGAAAGAATTTAGCTTCTACGTTAGATTCGCCTTCAACCCTAAACTGTGGTGTATCAAAAGTTACATCATATGCAATATTAACTAAGTTATCGACTATACGAGGCATCTTGCCAAAATAAGTTTGAGCCGCTTTAGCTATAGGGCTCATTGCAGGTTTGTTTAACAAATCTGTTACTTCAATATTGTCATCAATATTTGCTATGTCTTCTTTAGCAAAACCTAAATAACCCTTACTAACATCAAACGGAGTTTCACTAGGACCTAAAAGTTTTTGGAAATCAGGATTACCTTCTTCTTCGGATTTTTCCCTGCGAGTCTTTTCTTTTTCAGATTGTTTTAAGACATCCTTAGCAGCTTTAGAGCCAGCCACAGTTGCCACTTTTTTGGCAGGGGCAGTTTTAGCAACAGGCTCAGTAACTTCCTCACCAGCCATTTCAGCTTGAAGTTCTTGTTGAATAGCATCTTGTTCTTCCTGTGTTAATGCACTAGGCTGTACTGCTTCTCCAACTCCAGACTGATCAACAGATTGTGCAGTTGGTACCACTCCTCGTCCTTCAAGTGCTGTAATTCCTTCGGTGGATTCCGTTGCTTCTGGCTCGATAGGAACTGCAATGCTTGTTCCACTTGTTGTATCGACAGCTCTAGGTTGTACGCTTCCATTTGGAGTTCCTTTTTTAATCCGCCCACGGTTATCAAACATTTCTTGTTGAGTCGCCAAAGCAGCAAATCCTTGATTCGCTATACGTTCAATAGCATCTTTAGTAGATTCTGATATTAAACGATTTGCCCTAACTTTTGCAAGTATCTCTCCTATAGCAACTTGATCTGCTGGGTTAGCCATATCTTTACCCATAAGTTGTTTAAAGAAAGGTGACTGCTTGGGAAGTCCTGTAGAAGACAATGTATTAGCATCTAATACTGTGTTGATGGTTGGTTCCGGCACAACTTCTTCTGGTACCACAGGTTCAAAGCGTTGTTGTCCAAACAAGTTAAGTTGTTTAGGTTGCGGCGTACCTGCCGGACCTTTCTCACCTCTTTCTTTGATGCCAGTTATCTCTGGGGTGAGTTGGTTTGGTAAAGATGCCTCTTGTTCAATAGGTTGTACAAGTTCGCTTTCTGCTAATGCCGTTTTAACATTATCAGCTTTTTGAATTAAATCTTTTTCATAATCAGTTAGTTCTAAATTAGCGTAGCCAGCACGTTTTAAATTGCCTTGAAAAGCTGCGGATGTATTGGCAATAGTTGTGTTTTCTAGTACAGGGTGTAGTAACTCAAGACGAGCGGCTTGTCTACGAGTAAGTTCTCCGTTTTGCACACGTGCGTCAGTATCGGCAATGGCTTGGTCTAATTGGGCTCTTGCTTCTGCGGCTCTACGAGTAGTTTCTTCTTGTTGCGCTTGAACTTGCGCCATCATAGCTTGATTCTTCGCTACCCGCTGTTCTTCTATTTGTTGCGCTGCAATATCTTCTGCAGTCATGCCGCCTTCTAAATCAAGCCCCATTTGACCGGGTTGTGCTTCAAGTGCTTGTACAGTATTTTGTAACGCAGCTTGTTCTTTTTCAGCAACGGTAAGAGATGGTACGCCACTACCTCTAGTTGACATAAATTGATCAGCGAATAAATCACCTCGCATCTGTTGTACAGCACCTTGCTGACGTTCTTGCCTTTGTAGCGAAGCTAATTCTCTTGGGGATAATTCAGGAGGTACAGAGGATTGCGCCTGTTCTTTTAAAGCTTCTTCTCCCTGCCTAGCAATTTCGTTTGCTCTTGCTGATTTAATACGTCTCGCTTCAACCGCAGCACCGGGAGTACCAATAACACCCCCGCCGATTGTACCTTTTAACGCCGCAGTGATAATACTATTAATATTTTTTTGTGAAAAAAACGGGTCTTTATTACCAGCTATTTGCGACGCTAGTATATCAATTACCTCTTGAGTACCCTCTGTTAAACCTTCACCAGCGGTAGTTTTAAGAGCTTCACCAGCAAATGCACGTTTAAAAGTTATAGGTACAAGATTGGATTTATCCAACATTGCGGCGGCTACACGATCTTTACCAGCAGGACCAAGTTGCTTTAATAACTTACTAGGTAAATATGTATCTAATGCCGACTTTAAAGACCCCATGGTTAAAGCAATACCCGGCTCTAAATTACCTGTATCTTCATAAATTTTATTGAATGTTTCAGGGATGCCAAGCCCCCCTGCAGTGCCAAACAAACCAAATTTTTGACCTATGTTAGCGCCATTAGCTGCGGCATTTTTAATAATGTTGGCATGTACATCCATACCAATAGCTTGTTTTGTATAACGTTCTGCGGCTTGTTTTGCAGCTTCGCCTGTTAAACCTTTTTCAACAGCATAATCTAAAGCTTTCTTTTCAAGTAATTTTTGAGCGCCTTTAGTAGCAGCATATTTACCAACTGAAGCAGCAGCGCCAATACCAGTAAAGAAAGATAAAATATCCGGACCAAGTTCGCCAAGTGTTTCAGCACCGAAGCCTAAAAGATCCCCAGCACCGCCAATTTCTTTGTAGGATTTATACGCTGTAGGATTAATCTGTTCCTCTGCAGCCATACGGTCTTGGTATTCTTTTAGCTGCTGTTTAGCATAATCGTCTTTACCAATTATAGATGCGCCCAGTGCCGGAACTAAATCAAGTGCAGTACCTTTGAGCCCTTCTAATCCACGGCTAAAACCACCTTTAATTTTTTGACCTAGTGATAAGTCTCTTGGGTCATATGTTAAATCAAGTCCTAGCGGGTTTTGAGCTTTTTGTGTAACTTTTTGTGTAGCTTTTTCTCTCAACATATTTGCTTGCGCAAGTATTTCTTTATCTGACATGCTGTCAGGGAATGTTTGCATTCCTATTCCGGGAATATCTACACGTGCCATACGTATTCCTTAATCGTCAGATAAAAAAGATGCTTGTGGTACTTTGTAAGTTGCGTTTAATTGCCGTGCTTTATTAATATAATCATTCTTTTGAGCATTTATAATTTTGTCCACGTTATCCATACCAGCATTATAAGTTGATGACCCCGGTTTTGTTTTTAACTGGGCTTGAATAGCCGGGTCTAGTGAGGCAATAAACTGTGGGCTGCTTTTAAGACTTTCAAATTTTTCATCTAATTTTAGTAAATCACTCATATTAATTTTACCCGGCGTTAACAAACCCGAACCAACACCGCCAACTGAAGGGGGACGTAAAGCCTTAATGGTTTGCGCTTGTTTATATGCTATGTCATACGGTAATAACTTAACCTGAGCTCTATATAAGTCCGCATGTGCATCGTAGTAATTTTTTGTAATACCGAGTTTTTGAAGCTCAGCATTAAGTTCTTGACCTTTAAGACCAAGAGCAACAAGTTGCTGTACTTGACGTGCTTTTGCCGCTTCGTTTTGTCCGACAGCTTGAGCAAGACCTTCAATACCTTTTGCACCGCCAGCGGCGATATTAGTAATTGCATTAGGCGAAGTTCCGCCCGCCATACCAAACCCGGCATTAGCAAGAGCAAGTAAAGAATTAATCTTAAGCTGCTTGTCAGAATTTTCACCTTGCCCGAGTATTAACTGCTTAAGTTCATCTTGCGAGCTCTTCAATCCTTTTGATTGTTCCGCAAAAAAATCTAACCCGCTAGACTCAGTTGATACAGGTGCAGCTTCTTCTTTTGCAGCAACAGGAGACTTTGGAGTAACAGCAGTGCTGGGTCCAGCATTCTTCTTAGTATCCCGAATAACTTTCATTTCAGGATTTAGTTTAACGTTTTCGCCAACGCTATCGTCAACAACAAATGGCGTATTTTGTTGAGTTGTTGAATTCTGATTTTTTTTCTCTATTTTTGCAATTTC
Source organism: Candidatus Methylopumilus sp. (assembly GCA_040401435.1). Classification (GTDB taxonomy): domain Bacteria; phylum Pseudomonadota; class Gammaproteobacteria; order Burkholderiales; family Methylophilaceae; genus Methylopumilus_A. The sequence goes on along the minus strand of JBBAON010000013.1, from coordinate 6,183 downwards.
GTCTATAAAAGGCTGATACGTAGGATCTTTTTCAAGTTCAGCTTTTAATAAGCTAAGATACTTTGGGTCGGAAGCACCGGGGTAAACGTTAGCATCTGCACTAGCACCAAGTCTAAACGTGGGGTTAGATCTATTAAAGTTAACCATGTTTTTAACATCAGACATTTGCCCTATGCGGAGGTTCGTTTGTGCTGAGCTGGGTGTTTTTTCTCCACTGCTAAACATATTCCTTAAAGAATCTATACCACCACTAATTCTTTGTCCAAAACTAGGCGACGCTGCTGCTGGTGGTGCGGCAGGGGCTGGTGGGGTTATATTTTGCCCTGTAGCATATACTTGTTGCGCACCTAATACTGGTGGAGCTACTGCTGGTGCCGCTGCGCTTAAAAGGAACGACGGTGTATTAGATTTATTTAACTCAAATTTTTTCTCTAACTGTGTTAATTTTTGATATTTTTTATTACCATCTGGTTCTGACAATGCACTTTTTAATTGCGCATCAAAATCACCCAGTCCACCGCTTGCAAAGCGCTTAATGTCCCCACCCCCACCAAATGCAACAATGCCACCATCAAAAGCATTAAATGTAGGTAAGTTACTTCGTGCATCGGGTAAACCCTGTGACCGTGCTTGTGTCATTGGTATTGGGAGAGGCGCACTTTGTTCTAACTGCATAGCTTGCTGGCTAATTTGTTGAGCTATAGTAGGTTGTTGTTCTTGTGGCTGTGGAGCATTAGCCATCTGATGTTCTTTAATCTTGTCAGCCAAAATAGGATTGCCAACTAGTTTATTAATAACTCCGTTCTGCATACCGTTTTGAATTTGCTGTACTGAGTACTTATCAGGTGCTAATAAAACTTTTCTATCAATGTCGGCAATACCACCCTCTGCGTAGCTTTTAATTACGCCACCAGCTTTTCTACCACCAGACATTGTGTTATATAAACCCAAACCGGCAATACCCGCAGTGCCCAAACCAGCAGCTTGTGAAATAGTGCTAGGTTGTGCCATATACTGTTGTGTAGTTGAAGACTGCATTGGGAGTCCACGCAACTGCGCATTCATAAATGCCAATTGTTGTTGTGGGTATTGTTGCGCTACAGCATAATTCTGAACTGCTTGATTAATAATATCTTGCTGCGCCGCCTGTTGTTGAGCGCCAACTTGATTCTGCAATCCATAAATATTTTGTTGAGCTTGTAGCCCCTGCCCGCCGATATTAGCTAAACTAGCCCCAGCTTGTCCGGCTTGACCATAACCTTGTAAACCTAATTGAGCGCCCATATTCATCTGTTGCTGAGCATTATTAAATGCTGTGTTATAGCCTTGACCAATAGCTTGATTCATTGCCATGTTCTTATTACGCTGATTTTCAGCCGCCATAATAGCTTCACGCCCACCACCAAACGCACCGGACTTAGTTGCTTGACTTTGCTGTTGTGTGCCAGTAATACCATACTGACGCTGCATTTCTTCTAGTTGTGGCTGTAATGCGTTTTGAATATACGGATTCATATAAGCACCAACCGCATTAGGGTTAGTTGCCATGTTTTGAAAATTTTGACCAGCGTTATATGAATTTAATCCCGCCATACCTGTTAAGGCACTACCTTGATTAAACTGTCCCGGCAACTGCATATTGGCAACGTTTTGTTGCGTTTGTTGTTGTAGTGGACTAAATCCGGCAAAGTAATCTTGGGGATTTTGACTATAGGGTGTATATGGTTTAATGCCGGTAATTTGTGTAGTGCCGTCTGCGTTTTGGGTAGTATTAAATAATTGTTGTTGCGTTGCACCAAGCATGTTCTCAACATATGGGCGAGCATACTCAGGGATATTAGTATTAGTTACTGTGCTTTGCGTTGGTCCCGGTGGTGGAGACTTGCCTCCACCTTCTAATGTTGCGGGGGCATTTTTAAACAAACTTTTTTTAAACGCCCTTTCAGGGAGCATTGTATCTAACGCATATCTCATAATTTAAACTCCACTAAATTGGCTTTCTTTTCCAGCCCAAAACGTTGGTATAACCGCACTAAAGAATCCCTTGCATAACCTTGCAACCGAGTAATTCTATTTGCTTTTAAAAGATTTACAAATTGACTAATTGCTTCTTTATTAATAATTCCTTTACCACTTATTGTAGTAATCATTGCTGTTCTATGGTTGACCCCATTTTCTACCGATACTGTCAACACCCCATGTATTTTTTCAGCATCTGCAACAACTAGTAAACTCCAGCTACCATTTACTAAAAATACTTTAACTTGGTCAGCGTTATAGTCATCTGTATGCTCTAAAGCTTTTTCTATATACGGTTTAACTTGTTCCCATATAGTTATAACAAGAGTAGGTTCTACAAACTGAACAATCATGCTGTCATGTATTTAGCTGGGTTAATTTGCTTCCCTTGCTTTTTATTTCCTACACGAGCCTGACGAACTCTATCCATCATGCTATATAACTGTTTAGCACCTGCATCTGTAGAGCCATTACCTAAATGAGACACCACATCAGCCGGAATTACAAACTCACCATCGGCTAAACGAGCTTCTTGTCTACCACCAATATTGGCTCTGATATCGTCACTCATGCCGTCACCGTCACCTCTTAGTAACTTACCACCTACAGCTAATTCTGTAATACCCCCAGAAGCATACTCAGATATATACTTATCCATAGAATCACGGCTCTTCATTAAATTAGAGTAGTGACTAGATGGAACGCCACCTTTAGCAAAACCTCTTTGCCCATCATAGTCAGTAGGCATTATTACATCTGAACCCATTGGTGTATTGGTAGCATTTTGAAAAGTATTCGCTCCCGTTAAACTACCTAACCCAGCTTGGGGAAACATTTGATTACCGCCCAAAGCATTATCACGAGACATCTGCTCAACAGTACCGCCGTCAGCATACAAAGAAGCAATACCCCCCGATGCCATCTGCGTATACCCATATGGGTTTTGTGCATACTGAGCTTTATATACTGGGTTTGGTGGTCGAGTTACATCAGGTTGATAGCTACTTGGGTCGTATCTAAATTTAGATAAAGAGCCTCCCGTATAACTTGAATCCGGAGGAACATAAGCCCCAACAGGAGGTTGCATTAAAGCATTAATTCCGGCTACGCCCCCACCAATTATTTGCGCTTGATTCGACGCACCACCTAAAGAACCTGCGGTGGGCATAACTTGTCTAGCCCCCCCTACTCCCCCACTACCTAAATCTAATCCAGACATTAACTGCCCAGTACTATCTAAACTGTTTTGTAGTCCTGCGTTAGCTATGTTAGCAGGAGCAATTGTTGTGGGTAAATTACTCAACCCAGCGCCGGGAGTTGTTGGTCCAGCAGATAACATAGACCCCGCCTCAGCCGCATTTACACCGCCGAAAGCTCCGGAAGCAGCCCCGCCGAGACCGCCCATAATAGCAGCTTTACCAATATCTTGTCCTGTTAGGGCTCCAGCAGCACCGCCTAATGCAGCACCTGTTAATCCTGTCGCTGCTGTTGCGCCAAGACCTAAACCAAGAGCTCCACCAGACATAAGAGCAGGGGCAAGCGCAGGGGCGGCTATACCGGCGGCTATCATAAGCCCCATATTTAACATTTGGTCGTTATTTCCACCAGCCATAATTACACCCCTTTTAATTTCTCATATATTAACATTTAAACCGTAGTTCCACTAGCATTTTTCCAGACTGTTCCGTTATACCATATAGGAATTCCTAGCGTAGTGTCAAAATACGATTGACCTATTTGAAGCTGTAATGTGGGTCTATCCGCCGTAGTTCCGCTTGGCGGAATAATTAAACCTGCTATAGCGTTATCCACAGTATTAAAGTATAAGCCTAAAATCTTCTCAAGCTGGTCCATAAAGAGCTTATTGTATTCAAGCGGGGCTGATGGTAGCCTTGGGTTTTTAGTATTAATTAGGGACATTATCTCTTACCGTCCGGTTTAATCTCAAGTCTAGGACTACCTAACTGCCACTGCACCCCAAGGTCAGATGATGACACCACTAAAGCCATTTGACGACCACGAATTCTACAATACGCATACTGCGTAAACTGCTGTACATCATACGTACTTTGTCCTACATAAGAGTTAGCGCTTGTTACCGTTGGCAGGTCAGAGTTTCCATATGGCGCACCGGGGTTTTGTCTTGGTAATACTGTAAACGTGACTTTAGGTGCAGCTACCGCAGAGCCGTTAAACCCAACGTCAGGAATGATTCTCCATACAAACCCAAAGTTGTGTCCGTCCCCAATGTCAAAATCAGAAGACTGTATGTAGGAGAATATCTGTGTCGGTGGGTTAGTTGTGCCGTCATCCACGCCATTTTCGTGATATATAATCCCCGGACGTATAATGCCAATACTTGTTACCGTAGAACCACTTAAGTGTAGGGAAGCCGTTGTACCAAAAGAACCCCGCTGGCATCCTGTTAATGTTGTAGACGTTGAGCCAGTATATACAATGCGCTCGTTTTCTATCTGTACTACGCCCGATGCTGGAAGAGTACCTATTGAAGTAATAAAAATTGTTGTGTCGTTCTCATCCGTGGCTTGAGATGTTGTTGTTACAGGAGCGTAACCCGCCGCAGTTGGAAAGCCTCTAAGCGGTGTATCAGCCCAAGCCGTACGATTTAAATTGCCGTAATGCCATGTTTGCTCTAGGAAGTTATACACCACGTATTTATCAATAACATCTGAATTAGCTGAACAATAGAACCACCATATCTCATTAAATCCTTCATTAATACCAGCAAAAAACTGATAAGACTGGGTGGTGTTTATGTCTTGGAATACGTAATTTCTTAATGTGCACGGTAGGGTTTGCACTTGACCTGAATACATGTAGAACTTATCTCTACCCATCCAGTAAGTGACGTTATTAACAGATACCGCCGTGTTAGGCCCCATAATTGAAATGTTGTCGGCAAGGATATTAAAGCCCCATACATACGGTGCGCCTAAATACTGCATAGAATATAACGCAGTATCTGTAAATACTACAATCTCCTGACGGGTTTGAACCGCCGTAATAATTTGTGAGCCCCTACTTAATGTGTAGTTACCTGCTTGATTAGTTATATCCGGAGTCCATACGGTTAAATCTTCTTGGTCTGACCAGCTTATAAGCATTGGGTTTTGTACGCCGTTCCCAAATGTATCTGTACCAAAAGCAATCACAAAACGACTAGCATCAGAAACCATAACGTAGTTAGCTATTGTTGGGCAAGAAACATCCGTGTCCCAGTAAGCTATACCATTCTGCGTGTTCGTATTATTTTTTGCTAACACCTGAGCTACGTTATAGATGTTAGGGTTTGTATCTACTACCCAGTAATAAATTGGACCGCCTCTAGGATTAAACACTAAGTTCTGTCCGTAATTACCCTGACTCCATAAGCGAAGCTGTGCGCCAATACCTAAACCAGCTGGAGCTGAAACCCCCCACCCTGTACTCGCAGCACCAACGTTTAAACCGCCCCAGCCACCAGCACCCCAACCTACGTTCTGTGTATAAAAAGCGCCACCCGAAGTGATTTGATATGTTGCTACTGTAGAAGCCCCACCGTTTCCTGTATCGCTTGCATTGGCATTTACAGATACCGTAATGGAGTATTGCGATGGTGATATGTATGTAATCTGATAGCCACCAGCTTTGTTTAAAACCGCCGCAGTAACGACACCGCCTAGTGAAGCCGCAGCCGTAAATGTAACCCAGTCACCTGATTGAGCGCCGTGCCCTGCTTGTGTAACCGTAATAATAGGAGAGCCATTAACAGCGGCAAATGTAGCTGCACCGGCAGCAGACACCACACGGATTGGGGTAACATCATATAAAATACCGCTTAAACCTTGCTGAACGTAAAACTTTTGATTTGTGCCAATACCTAAATAGTTAAAACCGTTTAAGCCTATCCAGTTTTTAAGTGAGCGAGCTACACCAACATATTCCCCACCGTAACTTACCGTGCCAGAATCCAGCGTCCAGCCACCAACTTTTTCAACTTGACCTGAACGAAACCGTATATGGTCGCAAGCATACCAACCTCCCTCATTGGAGAGTGTAGTCCCCTCACGATTAACGCCCGGACGCAGTTGTATTTTTTGGAGCACGGTTTAACCAATCATCTTATCTGCAACAGCTTGCACGTCAGCAACACGTCTTAACCAG
>JBBAON010000012.1:0-56075 GCA_040401435.1 Candidatus Methylopumilus sp. | reverse complement strand
CGCATGAGCGCTGCGAGATGTTAGAGAACGATGAGAAGGTCGCGCTGTGGAGCTTGCTTGATAGCAGGACAAGGAGTGCGCTGAAGAAATACAAAACAGCAATTACTTCAGCAAGCCAAAAATGAGCCAGAAGCAATAAAGCCGTTTTTAAATTACCTTATTATACCGTCCTTAAAAAGCTGATCATGAATGATCATGCCTACGATCATCGCCATCACAAAAATAACTGCTTCTTTGTAACCTGCTCCCAAACCAACCAATGCTGGTCCGGGACAAAATCCAGCCAATGCCCAGCCAGCGCCAAACAATAAACTGCCAATGACGAATTCCTTGGAGATATGCGTTGTGCCAGGTAAATGAATAGTGTCGTCAAACACAGTCTGACTTTTATTTTGCACGAATTTAAATCCTACAAACGCAACTGCGATACCACCAAGCATTACAAACATTAAGTTTGGATCCCATATGCCCGCGATGTCGAGAAACCTAATTACTTTATCAGGATTGGTCATACCGGAGATGATTAAGCCCAGCCCAAAAATGAGTCCTGATAACAATGTAATGATATTTTTCATGAATTAACTCATCCTTAAAACATGTAGAAATAAGTAACAAACGACGAAGCCCGAAAACATAAAGCTGATTGTTGCAATTAAAGATCTAAGTGATAGACGGCTCAATCCACATATGCCATGACCACTAGTGCAACCTGAACCCATTCGGGTGCCGAAACCTACCAAGAGTCCAGCAACGATTAATGTGCCGAATGTAGCCGAAATGTTTGACGGTGGTAAAGGCGCAAATAATTGATACACAGAACTTGAGCCAACAAGACCAATCAGGAAAAGTCCTCTCCAAAGGCGATGTGAATTAGCACTATTGTGGAAATCTATTAACCCGCCAAGAATTCCGCTGATGCCAGCGATCTTTCCTCTAAAAATTACCAGTATTGCAGAAGCTAAACCGATGAGAATGCCACCAAGCAGTGAAGCACCGGGAGTAAAGTTTTGCCAATAAATAGTGAGGTGCATTTTCGTCTCGATGATGATTATATTTGATACATTTTAAAGCTTAATCAAGTCGATTTGTTAAATATATTTTAATATAACTATATACTCATGTATTATATGACTTCAAGTTTTTTACAAAGAGTTTTTTTATGACACAATTGGACGACCAAGCCTTAATCCATATCGCTAAATATTTTCAGGCATTGGCAGAGCCGATGCGCCTCAAAATACTAAATGGCTTAAGAGACGGAGAGAAGAACGTCACCGAGCTTGTTGAAATTTCTGGCGGCACTCAAGCCAATGTATCTAAGCACCTAAATTTATTAAGAGAATCAAAACTAATTAAGCGCGAATCGCGAGGTACAAAAGCCTATTACAGTATTGCAGACCAACGTACTTTCGACTTGTGCAATTTGGTTTGCGGCCAAATCGCCAGCCAAATGAGTCTGGAGGCAGCAGCGAATGAAGCCTTTATTTCTATACTTAAAACAAATCAATAAATAAACAAGCCAATCAACAAGCCAAACATTCGCAAGCTAATATCTATTGGAGATTAAAATGATTTTCAAACAGTTCTTTGAGCCAGACACCAGCACTTTTACCTATTTATTAGCCTGCGAAAAAACTAAACAAGCAGTGTTAATTGATACCGTTGAATCAGAAGTACCTAAATATGTAAAAGAACTAGAGGCGCAAGATTTGAAATTGGTTTATACGCTTGAAACCCATGTGCATGCTGACCATGTGACAGGTGCAGATATATTACGACAAAAGCTAGGCAGCAAGACAGTGGTGCACCGCGATGCAGGCGCAATGTGCGGTGATTTATTAGTCACAGACGGTGTTCACATTATCGTTGGCAGCATTGATTTAGAAGTACGCTACACGCCAGGCCATACCAATGGTTGCATCAGCTTTTTTGCTGGTGACCGTATCTTTACGGGTGACTCATTATTGATTGGTGGTTGCGGACGTACCGATTTTCAAGCGGGACATGCTGGACAGCTCTTCGATAGCATTCATGCACAAATCTTCAGCTTAGCGGATGACGTCATTGTTTATCCTGGCCATGATTACAACGGCAATACCCAATCAACTGTAGGTGAGGAGCGCAAGCACAACAAACGCTTGGGCGAGAACAGAAGCCGTGAAGATTTCATTAAGCTCATGAGCGAACTTAAATTGGCATATCCACAGTATATTGACGTTGCTCTTCCAGCCAATAAAGCCTGTGGAAAAATAGTGCAAGCTCAATCAGCTTAAAAAAATATAAATAAAAAATAGCTGGAGTAAAGGTCAAGAGTGGCAGCAAATTTGACAAAAATTTTTTGTCGCTGACAAATGTTAATAACTAACGCATTAAATTATTAAAGGTTTGTATGATTGATCCGATTGTCATGAGTATTGCATTAGGTTTATTTGTTGGCTTCGTGCTGGCTGTCACTGGCGCAGGCGGCACAATACTTTCATTGCCGCTGTTGGTGTTTTTCTTAGACATAAAAATGATTGATGCCGCCCCTATTTCGCTGATGGCTATTACGCTCTCTGCTGGGGTTGCTGCAGGCTTGGGCTTGAGAAGCGGCATCGTTCGATATAAAGCCGCAACCCTGCTTGCAACTTTCGGGGTGCTTTGTGCGCCATTCGGCGTTTATGTCGCACATCAATTACCTGAAAAAGTGTTAGCCATCCTTTTTACAATTGTACTGTTGATTGTTTCATGGCGCTCATTCCAAAAATTTCAAACACCAACGTTGTTAATTGGGGATGATCGCGATGACCCAAATGGTTGCGATGATGAAGAAAAAGCAGAGACTGCCTGTGCGGCAAATCCAGCAACATCGAAGTTGTTTTGGACAGCACCATGCACTAAACGCTTAATCCTAACAGGAAGTTTTTCTGGTTTTTTATCGGGCTTATTAGGGGTAGGTGGCGGTTTCATTATAGTCCCTACACTGCATAGCATCTCTAACTTAGAAACCAAAATGATTGTAGCCACATCGCTTGCTGTAGTTGCTTTAGTATCGATGGCGAGTGCGTTTGCCTATGCAGGTCATGCGATTATTCTGTGGAATATTGCCTTACCATTCATCACGGCTACTGTGGTTGGTATGGTCTTGGGCAGACTTATTCATAGCAAAATTTCTAGCCATATTAGCGTGCTTATTTTTGGTATTTTATCTCTTACAATTGCCTCCTTAATGTTACTTAAATCCTTTATTGGCAACTAAATATTCGATGTATTTTTCCACAAAGAATCCATATTTTTGAGGGTAATACCCCATCAACCCAAAACAAATCAACTCCTACACAAAACTCAATCAAGACGATAGCGTACAGAGGGCTTTGCGACTAAAATAGCGTTAATTGATTCGATAAGATGCTATGTTCGATTTTTTCAAAAAAGACAAAACCCCTGAAGCCCTATCTAAAGGCGAGGCGGCAGTGGAATCATCATCCAAAGCTAGCTGGGCAGAACGTCTTAAACAAGGACTGTCGCGAACACGTAGCCAATTAGGCAATCAGCTTGCCAGTTTATTTGGTGGCGGCAAAATTGATGAGGATGTATACGAAGAACTCGAAACCATCTTACTTACTTCAGACGTTGGTATCTCCGCTGCACAAGCATTACTTGATGACATCAAAGAGCGCGTTGCACGCCAAGCTCTCAGCGACACTACACAGCTCAAAGTGGCACTCAAAGAATCGCTAATGGCTTTGTTAGCGCCGTTAGAAAAACCGCTAATCACCTCTGAACACCAGCCCTTTGTAATCATGCTTACAGGCGTAAATGGCGCAGGAAAAACCACCACTATCGGTAAGCTCACGCATTTATTTCAAGCAGAAGGCAAGTCAGTATTGATTGCCGCAGGGGATACGTTTAGAGCTGCCGCCCGCGAACAGCTCCAAGCGTGGGGCAAGCGTAACAATGTGCATGTGGTCGCGAGCGAAGGGGGCGATGCCGCGGCTGTGATTTTTGACGCGATTAACTCAGCCAAAGCTAAAGGCATTGATATTGTCTTGGCCGATACAGCTGGCCGCCTGCCAACCCAACTGAATTTAATGGAAGAAATCAGTAAGGTTAAGCGCGTCATCAACAAAGCACTGCCAGGCGCGCCACACGAAGTACTGCTCGTGCTGGATGCCAACACCGGTCAAAATGCCGTGATGCAAGTCAAAGCGTTTGACGATGCACTTGGTGTAACAGGCTTGGTATTAAGCAAGCTAGACGGCACGGCAAAAGGCGGCGTAATTGCCGCGATTGCGCAAACCAGACCCATCCCTATTAGATTTATCGGCGTGGGCGAATCGATTGAAGATTTACGCCCTTTTAAAGCAAGCGAATTTGTAGAGGCATTATTTGAATGATTAAATTCGACCGAGTCAGTAAACGTTATCCAGGTAGCTTTGATGCCATTAAAAACACCTCGTTTGAAATCAACCAAGGTGACTTAGTATTTGTGACAGGCGCCTCTGGCGCAGGCAAAAGCACACTGCTCAAATTGATTGCAGGCCTTGAACGCCCGACTTCAGGCACTGTACTCATTAACAACCAAAATGTAAGCCAATTAAAAGCAGCTGCGATTCCTTATTTGCGTCGTAACTTCGGTTTGATTTTTCAAGACCACAAATTGCTTTACGACCGCAACTGCTTTGAGAACGTTGCTTTGCCATTACAAATCAATGGCATTTTGGGTGAAGAAGCAGCAAAACGTATTCGTGCAGCACTAGACAAAGTTGGCTTACTTTTAAAAGAAAAATCCATGCCAATTACGCTTTCTGGTGGCGAACAGCAGCGCTTAGCGATTGCGCGTGCAGTAGTCAGCCGCCCAGCGATTTTGATTGCCGATGAACCAACAGGCAATTTGGATGAGGGTTATGCAGCCGATATTTTGGGCTTTTTATACGCATTCCAACAAGTGGGCGTGACCGTGGTTATTGCAAGTCACGAACTGCCGCAAAACATCCCAGACAATATGCAGAATGTCGTTAAAGTATTGCATTTGCAACATGGAGAATTAACAGCATGAACCAATGGCTAAACCAACACATACAGCCATTCAATATGGTGCTTGACCGCATGCGTCAAAATTTATTAAGCACAGTGTTAATATGTTGCGTGATGGGGGTGACACTTTCATTACCTGCGATTTTGTTCACGATTATCGACAATCTAGGCCAAGTGGCTGGAAGTGTAAAAAGCAAACCGCAATTAAGTTTATTTCTAAAGCTTGATGCATCTAGAAGCACAATAACTACGATTGCAGACCAATTAAAAAAACATGCTGATATCGCCAAATATGAGTTTGTGAGCAAGGAAACTGCTTGGGAACAGCTTCAAAAAAATGCCAACACTGCTGATATCAGCAAAAGCTTAAATAAAAATCCGCTCCCAGATGCTTATTTCGTTACTCCCAAAGATATTAAGCCTGAGAGTGTGCATCGCCTCCAACAAGAGATGCAGCAATGGGATGGCGTAGAGTTAGCGCAAGTCGATGCAAACTGGATTAAGCGTTTAGATACCATGCTCAAGTTAGGGAAAAAGGCGATCTTTGTATTAGTGGCCTTACTGGGTTTTGCCTTAGTCACCATTATCGGCAACACGATCCGCCTACAAATCATGACACAGCTTGAAGAAATTGAAGTGAGCAAACTTATTGGTGCAACTAATCAGTTTATAAGACGTCCATTTTTATATTCTGGTACGCTTTATGGCCTTGGTGGCGGATTAGCGGCTTGGCTCATTGTCTTGGCGGTGGTGGAATTTTTCAACACGTCAGTGACTGAAATTGCAGATTTGTATACCACTCAATTTAGACTCAGCATGCCGAATACAACAATCACCTTAGTGATGTTATTGAGTGCTGTTAGCTTAGGCTGGCTCGGATCATTCATCGCCGTTAACCGCTCACTCGCTAAGATTGAAAAACTATAATTCAATCAATATTTAACTGAAGCGCTTAGTCATTTCACAAAGTAATCCATGAAACTCTCTTGGACGACACGTGCACAAAAAATTGCCGAGCTTAATGCCAACCAAAACTTGGCATCGCACGCTTTTTATTTGCCGCCTGTAGGGGATGCTCACCTCAATATTCGCTTTAGTCGGAACACCAGTCTTGCGATTTTAATTTCATTAGCCATTCATGCGCTCATCCTATTTTTTGTGCTGCCCCAATTGGTAAAACCTAATAGTGTTTTCCCCCCTCCTAAAGCACTGAACATAACACTGAATAAACCTCAGCCACAAAAATTGGCCGAGCCTGCGCCTGCAAAACCCGAACCACCAAAGCCAGAACCTAAACAAAAAAAGGTGGTTAAAAAAGAAGCGCCAATTCCGCCGGTGATGGCAACGCAGAAACCTCAAAGCAATAGTCAGTTTCAGGTGCCGATAAAACAATCTGAGACTGCAAGACCAACCCCAGCTGACCAACCAACAGACATGATGGCCCTGGTGAATGCAAATCGTCAACGCAGACAAGCAGAAGAACAAAGCGCTACAGCCAAAGAACGTGGCACGCCGAAAGAAGATCAACGGGATGCCGTTATTAAGCGCAATTTGGCGCAAGATGGCACCAATGGGATTTTTCAAATTAGGGAAGTGGGTTTGCATACCGCACAATTTAGCTTTAAAGGCTGGAAGAATAACTACAATAATGCCCGACTAGAGATCTTCGATGTACAAGCCAAACCTCATGAGACAGTTGAACTTGCGATCATCAGACGGATGATTTTAATTATTCGCAAGGACTACAGCGGAGACTTTGAATGGGAGTCGCAACGCCAAGGTCGCACCATTACCAAATCCGCAAGATTGGAAGATACGGCTGAATTAGAGCAATTCTTAATGCGCGAAATGTTCCCTAATCACGGCTTCAGATAAATTTAGGTTTTGCTAAAGGCCAACGCAGTCAGTGTAATCAGCGCAGCACCAGATAAGTAAAAACCCACGTAACTCAAGCCGTAATTCCCAGCTAACCAAGTCGCAATAAAAGGCGCAAACGAAGCCCCTAAAATGCCCGCAAAGTTAAACGTGAGCGATGCACCTGTGTAACGAACTTCGGTCGGGAATAACTCAGATAGCATGGTACCAAGCGGGCCGTAGGTCATGCCCATCAAGCCTAATCCCAAGCATAAAAACAAGGTAATTTGATCCGCGTCGCCAGAGCCAAACAATGGCGCCATTAACAAGCCAAAAGCAGCTATTGCTGCAGATGCGCTCATCAAAACCGCTTTACGGCTGTATTTATCCGCAAGTAAAGCAGAAATTGGAATCGCCAAACCAAAAAACAAGACAGCAAATAGCTGCATCAATAAAAATTCACGGCGCGAAAATCCTAAGCTCGTCGTCGCCCAACTTAAGGTGAACACCGTCATCAAGTAAAACAATACGAAAGTCGCTAAGGCAATAAAAGTGCCAATTAACAAATGACGACGATGCTCTTTAAATAAAGTGATCACTGGCACTTTTACACGCTTATTGGATTTAAGTGATTCTAAAAAAGCAGGTGTCTCTGTAATGTTGAGGCGCACATATAAGCCAACGAACACCAGCAAAGTGCTCGCTAAAAATGGGATACGCCAGCCAAAATCAAAAAACTGTTCATTCGTGAGGCTATCGCTAAGCAGCAAGAAAATTCCACCTGACATCAGGAAGCCAATCGGTGCGCCAAGTTGCGGGAACATTCCATACCAAGCGCGTTTATTGGGCGGAGCATTTTCAGTCGCCAATAAAACAGCGCCGCCCCACTCCCCGCCCAAACCTAAACCCTGACCAAAACGACACAGTGTCAATAAAATTGGCGCTGCAATACCGATACTGGCATAAGTTGGCAGCAGACCAATCGCGACCGTAGATAACCCCATGGTCATTAGCGCAGCAACCAAAGTCGCTTTGCGCCCTACCCTATCGCCAAAATGACCAAACAAAGCCGAGCCTAAAGGCCGAGCAAAGAAGGCAATAGCAAACGTTGCGAGAGACTGCAACATGGCATTAGTCGCATTTGATGAAGGAAAAAATAATGCAGGAAATACAAGCACCGCGGCATTGGCATAAATGTAAAAATCTAAGAACTCAATCGTGGTGCCAACCAAACTCCCAAGCAGAATTTTTCCTTGGGAATTCGTTTGCACCAAAGTCTCACTTTGTTTCATTTTTTGTCAGTCTCATAAGTTTTTTTAAGATTGTACCCGATAGGCATGACAGCCTCTTCCACAGAATTTAGTGGAACTTATAAAGACTAGCACTCTCTTATGCGGAGTGCTAAAATTAATACCATGAATAAAGGCGAATCCATGACGAATGCACAGAATTTACAGATTCCATCTGCTTTAGATAGTTTGGATCAATACATGCGCACAATCAAAGCCTTCCCTGTGTTAACCGCAGAGGAGGAGATGGACTATGCAACACGCCTCAAGAACAACAATGACCTTGAAGCAGCTAAAGCGCTGATCGTTTCACATCTTCGATTAGTGGCAAGCATCGCTCGCGGATACTCTGGCTATGGTTTACCTCAAGCGGATTTAATTCAAGAGGGCAATATTGGCCTAATGAAAGCAGTAAAACGCTTTGATCCGTCACGCGGTGTTCGCTTGGTTTCGTTTGCCATGCACTGGATTAAAGCAGAAATGCACGAGTACATCGTTCGTAACTGGCGCTTGGTTAAAGTGGCGACAACTAAGGCGCAACGTAAATTATTCTTTAATTTACGCAGCATGAAAACTGGATCCGGAAGTCTGCAGCCAGACGAGGTGGCTCATGTCGCGCGCGAGCTCAAGGTCAAACCTGAAGAAGTACTGGAGATGGAGTCTCGTTTTAGTGGTCACGAAATTTCTCTTGAAGGCAATAGTGATGACGATAACGAAGATACTTTTAGTCCAATTGCATATTTAGAAGATGAGCAACCAGAGCCTTCTGAAATGCTTTCAGCTATTGAGCAAGACCATTTGCAAACGACCGGTCTAGCGAATGCGCTCGCAAGCCTTGATGAGCGAAGCCGCCGAATTGTTGAAGCCCGCTGGTTAACACAAGACAGCAGTTCAACACTGCATGATCTAGCAGCGGAATTTGGTGTTTCTGCAGAGCGTATTCGCCAAATTGAGCAAAAAGCGATGGAAAAGATGAAAGTAAACTTAGCTGCGCTTGCGCACTAAACAAATTTTAAGCAATAAAAAAAGCTGCCTAGGCAGCTTTTTTTATTGCTTGAGTAGCTTGTAAAATCCGTTAGAGCCGACTTCGGCTCTGGCGCTTCTAATCTCTAGTGAAAGAAGATCACTGATAATGCACTTAGCCAAGAAAATGTAATTAATCCAACAATGATTGTTAATGGCAAATTTTCAAAAGTGAAATATTGTTTCATGCTGAGCCCGTTTTCAATAAAAATAAATGCTGATATATTCGATTACCCATTTGCAATAGTTTATTACCTTAAGCAAAACAGTTCAACTTAAACCTTTAGCAAAAGCCTTCATTAATGATACGTCTAATCTTGATCAATGGCCCGAGATGATTTTTTGCATTGATTAAATGGAATCAGAGGATCATCCTCATCCATTAAAATCCTTTGCCCCGGTCCGTCAAGGTCATCATACTGACCGTTTTTAATCGCCCACAGAATGCCAAAAGCCGCCAAAGCGATAAAGACAACTGACAAGCCTAATTGAAAAAACAAAGCACTTAAATTCAAGCGGACTCTTCCCAAAAATAATAAACAATCAGAGCTGATGATACGCCTTATCACATCATCAAGCGTAATATATAAATTGCAACTTATGCTTTAACTCAATACAAAGCAGCTTTCTGCTATGATTTGGTTTTAGATTCTTTAAACATTTATGCACTCAACTAACGCCAATCCACCAATCCCAAGCAACATAAAGCTGCATCAAAAATCTCGGCTTTTAGAAATTGTCTTTAATGACGACACCGAATGTATGCTTTCTTGTGAATTTCTACGTGTCTACTCCCCCTCTGCCGGGGTCCGTGGGCATGGCGTGGGACAAGAAGTACTCCAGATCGGCAAAGAAAATGTGAACATCTTGGGCATTGAACCAGTCGGACAATATGCGATCAAGCTGATTTTCTCGGATGGCCATGACACGGGCTTGTATTCATGGGATTACTTATACGATTTAGCCCGAAATTACGAGGGCCTTTGGTTAGAATATATTGGGAAGCTTGATGCAGCAGGAATAAAGCGCAATTCTGTCGAAACTGTCCAATAAGTTTTTTTATTAACAGTGCTTTATTAATGAGGCTTCTTCCAAACATGATCGATTCAAAAAAGGTTAAAAAGGTAAGTTAAAAATGGCTGACGCAAATCAAACACATTTTGGTTTTAAAACTGTTAACGAAAGTGAAAAAGCCACTAAGGTTGGCGAAGTTTTTCATTCGGTAGCTCGCAAATATGATTTGATGAATGATGTCATGTCAGCTGGTTTACACAGGACATGGAAACGCTTTGCAATTGAAGTGAGTGGCGTAAAAGCAGGCGATAGGGTTCTAGATGTTGCTGGGGGCAGTGGTGATTTATCAAGACTCTTTAATACAAAAGTAGGCCCAACTGGCCAAGTTATTTTGACCGATATCAATGCATCAATGCTTGCTGTTGGACGTGATCGCTTAATTGATGATGGCGCTGCAGTTCCTGCATTGCAATGTGATGCGGAGAAACTTCCATTCCCTGACAGTTATTTTGATTGTGTTATTGTTGCCTTTGGCCTCCGCAACATGACCCATAAAGATAAAGCGCTTGCCGAAATGCGCCGCGTTCTTAAGACTGGTGGGCGTTTATTGGTATTAGAGTTTTCTAAAGTTTGGGAGCCATTAGCACCGATTTATGATGCTTACTCGTTCAAACTATTACCGATCATGGGAAAGTTATTTGCAAAGGATTCAGATAGCTACCAATATCTCGCCGAATCAATTCGTATGCATCCAGATCAGGAAACATTGCGTCAAATGATGCTAGACGCAGGTTTAGCCAAAGTCGATTATTATAATCTTGCAGCAGGGGTTGTTGCTTTACACAAAGGCTGGAAAGTTTAGATCTTATGTTCAAGCTATTATTCACGCGCATACTCAATCATCTCATTACACAAAATCAATGGGCGCGAGCTCATCTTTTGCCTTTTAGTGGCAAAACGGTGAGTTTCGATATGTCGCCAGTTCATGCAAGCCTTACTGTGCTAGAAGATGGTGGGCTCGCAATAGCAGATGAAATAAGCAATGCCGATGCCTCCATTTATCTATCTCCATCGCTTGCATTGCGTCTTTTTGCTAAGGATACTGATGCAATGTCGAAAGTACGTATTGAAGGGGATACTGACTTCGCTAAAACATTGGCTAACGTATTACAAAACATCAAATGGGATTATGAAGAAGACTTGAGTAAGGTTTTTGGTGACATTTCGGCGAACAAAGTCAGTACTTTTGCCAAAGAAAGTGTTCAAGAAGCCAAAGAACAAGTCGTGAATTTTGCCGAGATGGCCGCTGAGTACTGGCAGGAAGAAAATCCACTGATTGCCAAAAAACGCCATGTAGAAGACTTCGTGCAAAAAGTGGATGTGCTTCGCGATGATGTTGAGCGCCTAGAAAAGCGTTTGGCTAAATTGTCGACAGCGTTAAGAAAATAAAAAATATGCGTTTGTTTAGACTTCTTAAAATCATTTTTATCTCTCTCAAGTTTGGGCTTGATGAATTTGTACTCGCTCATAGCAAGTTCCGCATCCTCAGAAAGCTGCTTCAAACAGTACTGTTTTTTCGCAACAAAAAACAAGCACGCGGTGAGCGTCTTCGTTTAGCACTAGAAGCGCTTGGGCCTATCTTTGTGAAGTTTGGTCAAATGCTTTCAACGCGTCGCGATTTGATTCCACTAGATATTGCAGATGAGCTTGCAAAGCTTCAAGATCAAGTACCTCCTTTTGACTATACCTTAGTTGAACAAATAGTAATCGAGACTTACAAAAAGCCCGTTAATCAAGTGTTCAGTGGATTTGATATTACGCCGATTGCCAGTGCCTCGGTCGCACAAGTGCATTTTGCCCATTTAATGGATGGCAAGCCAGTTGCTGTAAAAATTTTACGTCCGGGTATTGCCAGCGTTATTCAAAAAGACATTAAGTTACTAGAGGTTGCTGCTTGGCTTATTCAGGCCCTTCTAGCAGACGGAAAAAGATTACGACCGCGGGAGGTGGTAGCTGATTTTTCACTGCACCTCAACAATGAGCTCGATCTTATGCTTGAGGCAGCGAATTGCAGCTTACTTGGTCGTAATTTCCCGAATAGTCCGCTTCTTCAAGTGCCTGAAGTTTATTGGGACTGGTGCCATGAGCAAGTGATGGTGATGGAACGAATGAACGGCATGCCCGTGAGCCAAGTAGATAGCTTGCGAAGTATGGGTATCGATATTCCAAAACTTGCGCGCGACGGCGTAGAGATATTCTTCACGCAAGTGTTTCGTGATGGCTTTTTTCATGCGGATATGCATCCTGGCAATATTCAAGTCGCAAACGATGGTCGCTACATTGCGCTTGATTTTGGCATTATGGGAACCCTCACTGAAAGTGATAAGCAATATTTAGCACGTAATTTCTTAGCCTTTTTTCGTCGCGATTACCGTGAGGTGGCGCAAGCGCATATTGACTCTGGCTGGGTACCAAGCGATGTGTCGATCGACCAGTTTGAAACTGCGATTCGGGCTGTCTGTGAGCCTATTTTCAACAAGCCCCTTAAAGACATCTCATTCGGCCGAGTACTCATACGCTTATTTTATACGGCAAGAAGATTTGGCTTAATCGTACAGCCGCAGCTGACTTTACTTCAAAAAACTTTATTGAATGTTGAAGGATTGGGGCGTGATTTAGATCCTGATTTAGATTTGTGGAAGACAGCACAACCATTCCTAGAGCGTTGGATGAGTGAGCAAATTGGTTGGCGTAGCGTATTAAAGCGCATTAAAACCGAAGCGCCAAACTGGGGTGCGGTATTGCCGACATTACCACGTAAAATTGATGCGTTTTTAATTCATGATCCTCATCAAGTTGCCGAGTTGAAAATCGAACTGAGTCACTTACAAATAGCGCATAAAAAACAAATTCGAGCATTTCGTCTTTTGATCACCGGGTTATTGTCCGCAATACTTTTAGCTTTATGGGAATTTAATAAATAAACAATCCCTTGCCTCGCTTTATAAAAACAGCTAAAAATATAGTTATTCGAATAAAGCCCCGGCCATATAAAGTCCAAAAAAAACTACCATCACGTTTGGCATTACACTCTGGCTAAGATACAATTAATACTTAGCTTTCTGAGTTTTAAACCTATTTTGCGAAGTTGCTCCTGCAGCCCCACATATCAAAACAACTTACGCCGCTCTTTGCAGCGTGAATCGCTTGCCTAACCATGAACTCCCCTAAAAAACTCTTCATCAAAACCTTCGGTTGCCAGATGAACGAATATGACTCATCACGCATAGCGGATATGCTTTCATCATCGGATGGCATGGTTGAAACGAATGTAGTGGAAGATGCAGATGTCATTTTGCTAAATACTTGTTCAGTTCGTGAAAAAGCCGAAGATAAAGTATTTAGCCACCTAGGTCGATTTGTTGAACTTAAAGAGAAAAATCCTAACTTAGTGATAGGTGTAGGCGGTTGTGTAGCCTCTCAAGAGGGCGATAACATCATTAAGCGTGCGCCTTACGTTGACATTGTCTTTGGGCCCCAAACGTTGCATCGTTTGCCAGAAATGATAAAGAAAAATCAGTCTAGCGGTACATCGCAAGTCGATATTAGTTTTCCTGAGATTGAAAAGTTTGACCATTTACCCCCGCCACGCGTTGAAGGCGCGAGTGCTTTTTTGAGCATTATGGAAGGGTGTAGTAAATACTGTACTTTTTGCGTGGTACCTTATACCCGCGGCGAGGAAGTCTCTCGCCCATTTGAAGATATTCTGACCGAAGCGATTCAGCTGGCAGACCAAGGCGTCAAAGAAATAACGCTGCTTGGGCAAAACGTTAATGCTTACCGCGCCGAATACCAGGGCAGCACAGCTGATTTATCGTTATTGATTGAAACCATTGCTGAAATCCCACAAATAGCGCGTATTCGTTTTACCACCAGCCATCCAAATGAGATGAGCCAGCAGTTAATTAACTGTTTTGCCAATGTACCAAAGCTTGCGGCACAACTTCACTTGCCGGTTCAGGCAGGCAGTGACCGAATTTTAATGGCGATGAAACGCAACTACACTGCACTTCAATTTAAATCGACTGTGCGTAAATTACTGACGGCAAATCCTCAGCTCACTTTCACCTCTGACTTTATTATTGGCTTCCCTGGAGAAACCGAAGCTGACTTTGAGGCCACAGTAAAACTCATGCAAGACGTGGGATTTGATGCGAGCTTCAGCTTTTTATATAGCCCCCGTCCAGGTACGCCAGCTGCTTTCTTAAAAGACGATGTAGAGGAAGTAACAAAGTTAGCGCGCTTAGATAAGTTGCAAGCCATTAATGAGGCGCAGTCCAAAGCTATCTCCGAAGCCATGCTTGGCACAGTTCAACGCGTCTTAATTGAAGGCGCATCTTGGAAAGATTCTGCATTGCTTGCGGGGAAAACTGACAATAACCGTGTTGTAGATATTGAAGGTAACGCTAATCTGATTCACCAATTTGTGAACGTAACAATTACGGATGTCTCTAATCCACGCCGCTTAGTTGGCATTATTTTTGAATAGACGATTGAATAATGGAAATTACCTTACAGCCCGAAGATAACCACCGCCTAGCTAATTTGTGCGGACCACTTGATGAGAATCTAAAACAAATTGCATCGGCTTTAGAAGTTGAAATTTCCCGACGAGGCGCACACTTCAAACTCACTGGAGATAAAGAAAATACCCGACTCGCCGCGAAACTTTTAGAAAACTTTTATGTAAAGTCAAAACAAGCAATTGAATTGGAAGATATTCAGTTGAGCTTAGTTGAAGTCAATAAACTGAATCCAGATACCATAACCACCGCTGCAATGCCGACTTTAATGACTCGTCGCGCTGACTTACATGGCCGCACGCCTCGCCAAGTGAGCTACTTGCAACAAGTGCAAGATTACGACATTACCTTTGGTATCGGCCCAGCAGGGACGGGTAAGACTTACCTTGCCGTTGCATGTGCAGTGGATGCTCTCACGCGGGACAAAGTCAAAAGAATTGTCCTAGTTCGCCCTGCCGTTGAAGCAGGCGAAAAATTGGGCTTCTTACCCGGTGATTTATCACAAAAAGTTGACCCTTATTTACGTCCTCTATACGATGCGCTTTACGATTTAGGTGGCTACGATAGCGTTAACAAAATGTTTGAACGTGGCGCGATTGAAATAGCCCCACTTGCTTACATGCGTGGCAGGACGCTTAACCAAAGTTTTATTATTCTGGATGAAGCACAAAACACTACCCCAGAACAAATGAAAATGTTTTTAACGCGCATTGGTTTTGGCACAAAAGCAGTTATTACAGGTGACGTTACTCAGATTGACTTAGGCCGCGGCCAAAAAAGTGGCTTAGTAGAAGCACAACAAGTGCTCAAAGATATTAAAGGTATTGCTTTTACACAATTTTTGTCTGAAGACGTGGTCCGCCATCCTTTAGTGCAAAAAATTGTGAATGCTTACGAGAAATATGATGCGTCTAAACACGCACAACCTCACGATCCAAAACACCAGCGCCATGAGTAAACAGCCAAAGCTATCAATGGATGTGCAATATGCAAGCGTGCTATCTGGCCTGCCAACGATCAGGCAATTCAGACGCTGGGCAAGAAATACCATCCGCGTCGATAGCGAAATCACCTTGCGAATTGTAGACGAGGCGGAAAGTCGTGAGCTTAATCAGGCCTATCGCCAAAAAGATTACGCAACCAATGTGCTGACGTTTCCATTAGCAGAAGAGCCACTCATCATGGCCGACATTGTGATTTGTGCTCCCGTGGTTGCAATCGAAGCTAAAGAACAAGGCAAGACTTTGGAAGCTCACTTTGCGCATTTAACAGCACACGGCGTTTTGCACGCTCATGGTTACGACCACGAGATTGCGGAACAAGCGGAATTGATGGAAAGTTTAGAAACACAAATTTTAACTAGATTGGGCTACGCAGATCCTTATGCTGATGGCGAATAATCTTTCATATTTAATGGAAAACGAGAGTAAATATCATGGCTGAAGTAGAAAAACCAAATTGGTTGGAGAGGCTAAGTCATTTCTTACTGCGCGAACCAGATGACCGCGAACAACTGGTTGAGTTATTGCACGCATCCTTTGAAAAAAGCCTGCTAGATGCAGATGCGCTCGCGATGATAGAAGGCGTTCTTCAAGTTTCAGAAACCCAAGTGCGCGACGTGATGATTCCACGCTCACAAATGGATGTGATCGACATCACCCAAACACCAGAAGAATTCATTCCTTTTGTAATTGAAACCGCTCACTCACGCTTCCCTGTTATTGATGATGATAAAAACGATATCATTGGTATTTTATTAGCCAAAGACTTACTGCGTTACTATGCTGGAGAAGATTTTGATGTGCGCGATATGTTGCGGCCAGCAGTTTTTATTCCGGAATCAAAACGTCTAAACGTATTGCTGAAAGAGTTTAGAAGCAATAGAAACCATATTGCGATTGTAGTGGATGAGTACGGCGGCGTTGCGGGGATGATTACGATTGAAGACGTACTTGAGCAAATTGTGGGAGACATCGAAGATGAGTATGACTTTGATGAAACGGAAGACAATATTATTCGCGACACGCAAGGCAGATACCGTGTCAAAGCCTTAACTGAAATCGCAGACTTCAATGAAGTCCTTGGAACAGAATTTAGCGATGAAGAGTTTTCAACCATTGGCGGCTTGGTGGTGAGTCAATTTGGCCATCTGCCAAAACGAGGGGAAATAGTGACATTTAACAACCTTAAATTCACTGCGCTGAGAGCTGATAGTCGTCGCTTGCATTCGGTGCTAATTGAACAATTAGAAGTTCAAGAGACCTCCGAGTAGACAATCAACTGGAACTTATTGTCAATCTTTCGCTCACAATATTACACATGATTCGGAGCTCACCATGAAGTTAGTAACATTCGCATTTTTAATCAGTCTTTCTGGTGTTGCATTTGCTGGGACTCAAGCGGCCAAAGTAAGTACTGAAATCCCAACCGCGGATAAAGAGTTTGTTGAAAAAATCAACGGCTTCGATAAGGCCAAAATTATTGAACAGCTTGGCGAGCCAAGCAAAGTTGAAGATGTTCAGTCCTCAGCTGGTAAAGCCTTTGCATCTATTTGGCAGTATCACTACATTAATACCAATGAAAAGGGTGAGTATTATCAAACCACTGAGCTAGACTTCATAGATGATAAGGTGGTGATGGTGGTATTTATGAATAATGATGGTAAAGAGGTTCCGGCGGATGCAGTTAAAGTGACTCCTGGCAAAAAATAGAATTTCACACAATCTAAAAAGCGGCTTTTTAAGTCGCTTTTTTTTCGTGAAAATAATCTATCTTAGCGGATATTTTTTATGGAAAGGCCCCTTGCGGACTTAGCTTCAATTTTTAAATCTGCTCTCAGAAGTTTGCACGTAGAATAGTTCATAACTCAATAAGTACTTAAATCATGCAAAGAGTCGACTTAACCCCACAGATCACCAGCTTATTATTGGGCGCCCTATGCGTGTTTGGCTTTGCGCCATTTTATGTTTTCATTCTGCCTGTCATCAGCCTTGCAGGCTTATTTTATTTATGGGAACTCACCACCTCTCCTAAGCAAGCCGCGAAGATAGGTTTTGCTTTTGGATTGGGCTTTTTTATTGCTGGCATATATTGGATTTATATTAGCCTGCACGACATCGGCGGCATGCCATTTTGGATGGCCGGCTTAGCAACTTTTCTTTTATGTGCATTTCTGGCGATATTCCCTGCAATCGTAGGCTTCCTAGCAAAACGCTCTGCAAATCAGCTTGCTTGCGCGGCCATTCTTTGGGTGCTAAGTGACTGGGTTAGAGATTGGATTTTTACTGGCTTCCCTTGGTTAGCGGTTGGCTACTCACAAGTACCATCAAGCCCACTGTCTGGATATGCGCCAATATTCGGAGTATTTGGAGCGGGCTTAGCGGTCACAACGAGCGCAAGTCTGTTAGTTTTGATTGCAAAAAAAACATATCGTCGCCCAGCAATTATAGGAATTTTGGCTATTTGGATGATTGGCGGGACAACTAGTCTTATCAATTGGACGACACCCGTTGGGAAGCCTACGAAAGTTGCTTTAATCCAAGGTAATATCGCGCAGGAAATAAAATGGAATGAGGCTATCGCTATCCAAACGGTGAATCAATATTTAGGCATGGCAAAACAGGCACAGGCTGAATTGGTCATCCTTCCAGAAACGGCCTTGCCGCTGGCAATTGATTTAGCCCAAAAAGACATGACACAAGACCAAGTGCTAGCACCTTTCAAAACCATTGCTGTTCAGGACCACAAAGCTATTTTGGTTGGGGTCGTCTCACAAAGATCAGAGGCTTATTTCAATACTATGCTTGGCATCTCCAACAGTCGTGCTGTGCAGACTTATCACAAATCGCATTTAGTCCCATTTGGTGAATTTATTCCACTTAAGTCAGTCTTTGGCTGGATTTATCGAGACTGGCTCAATATGCCGCTCAGCGATTTGAGCCGAGGAAGTGGGGAACAAAAGCCCATGCATATGGCTGGACAAAAAATAGCGGTGAACATTTGCTACGAAGACGTATTTGGTGAAGAAATTATTCGCCAATTGCCTGAAGCAACATTACTTGTGAACGCCAGCAACGATGCCTGGTATGGCCGCTCAAACGCCGCAGAGCAGCATTTACAGTTCTCTCAGATGCGCGCCTTAGAAACAGGCCGCATGGTGCTTCGCGCCACCAATACTGGCACGACAGCGATCATCAGCAACAAAGGGGCTTTGCTTGCAACCGTCCCCCAATTCACTACCATCATCTTAAATGGAAGTGTTCAGGGTTATACGGGTAGCACGCCCTACATCCGCTGGGGGAATTGGGCGATTATTAGTCTATTATTCATCGCGTTAATTCTTTTATGGACTCTCAAAAAGAAGTAAAATCGCGAGTTATCAATTACGCCGCGACCTTGCTCTATAAATCGTGACATTAATAAAACAAGAAAACCAATCATGCTGACGTTTCAACAGATTATTTTAAACCTGCAAAACTACTGGGATAAGCAAGGCTGCACACTGATGCAACCTTACGATATGGAAGTTGGCGCAGGCACCTCTCACACAGCCACATTCTTGCGCGCACTTGGTCCAGAGCCATGGAAAGCCGCATACGTGCAACCAAGCCGCCGCCCAAAAGATGGCCGTTATGGTCAAAACCCAAATCGCTTACAGCATTATTACCAATTCCAAGTGGTACTAAAACCAGCACCAGCGAATATCCTTGAGCTCTACCTTGGCTCACTTGAGTCACTTGGTTTTGATCTCAAACAAAACGACATCCGCTTTGTAGAAGATGACTGGGAAAACCCAACACTTGGCGCGTGGGGCCTGGGCTGGGAAGTGTGGCTCAACGGCATGGAAGTCACGCAATTTACTTACTTCCAACAAGTCGGTGGCATCAACTGCAAACCAATTACAGGTGAAATTACGTACGGTTTAGAACGTTTGGCCATGTATCTACAAGGCGTGGATAACGTCTACGACCTTGTCTATTCAAAAGGCGTCAACGGGTCTGCTGATGTTAAATATGGCGATGTATTCCATCAAAATGAGGTCGAGCAATCGACCTATAACTTTGAGCACAGTGATGTGGATTTCTTACTCATTGCATTTAATGCATATGAAAAGCAAGCGCAACACCTCACAGACAACAAACTCGCTTTGCCTGCTTACGAGCAGGTGCTAAAAGCAGCACATACCTTCAACTTACTTGATGCGCGTGGCGCAATCTCAGTCACTGAACGTGCTGCTTACATTGGACGCATTCGCAACTTGGCACGTGCTGTCGCCGCTGGCTATTTAGATAGCCGCGCCCGTCTAGGCTTTCCAATGGCCCCAAAAGCATGGGCCGATGAGGTTTTAGAAAAAATCGAACTTGAGAAGCAAGCACAAAATAAAAAGGCAGCAGCATGAGCAGCAATAATCTATTAGTCGAATTATTTGTAGAAGAACTGCCGCCTAAAGTGCTTAAAAAGCTAGGTGAGTCCTTCGCTGGCTCAATATTGGAAAGCTTAAAAGCACAGGCCTTAACAGCGGAAACTAGCTTAGCAACAGCTTATGCTTCACCGCGCCGCTTAGCTGTTCATATTACTGAAGTATCCCCGCAAGCTGAGGACAAAGCAGTTTCACAAAAACTGATGCCAGTAACTGTTGGCTTAGATGCCAATGGCAATGCAACGCCAGCGCTACTCAAAAAACTAAACGCATTAGGTGCTGACGAATCTGCCGTGGCAAATCTAAAGCGTGAAAATGATGGCAAAGCAGACATCTTATTTTACGATGCGATCGTTAAAGGCGCCTCACTAGCTAATGCCCTGCAAAAAGCCGTCGAAGAAGGATTAAGCAAACTTCCTATCCCTAAAGTCATGACTTATCAATTGAGCGATGGCTGGGAGAGTGTCAACTTTGTGCGTCCTGCCCATGGACTAATAGCCTTGCATGGCAACAAAATTGTGCCACTGAGTGTGCTTGGCTTGCAGTCTGGAAACAGCACACAAGGTCACCGCTTTGAGGCAAGCATTTCACCAGTGGTGATTAAAGATGCAGATAGCTACGAAGCACAGATGCAAAACGACGGCGCAGTTATCCCTAACTTTGATGCACGTCGCGCTGAAATTGTTCGCCAATTAACTGCAGCGGCACAAAAACAGAACCTCAAACCGATTGAGGACGATGCCTTGCTTGATGAGGTGACGGCCTTGGTTGAACGTCCAAACGTATTACTCGGTCAGTTTGAAACTGAGTTCTTGGAAGTACCGCAAGAATGTTTGATTTTGACCATGAAGGCGAATCAAAAGTATTTTCCTTTGCTCGATGCAAACGAGAAACTCACCAATAAATTCTTAATCGTTTCAAACATTAGCCCGGCAGATCCATTCAAGGTAGTAGATGGCAATGAGCGTGTGGTTAGACCGCGTTTGGCAGATGCTAAATTCTTCTTTGACCAAGACCGTAAAAAGACATTGGCATCACGCATTAGCGGCTTAGAGAAAGTGGTTTACCACAACAAATTAGGAACACAAGCCGAGCGCTCAAAACGCGTCAGCGATCTAGCCAAAGCGATTGCGAGTGAGATTGGTGATGCAAACTTAGCATCTAAGGCAGAGCAAGCCGCGCAATTTTCAAAGGTGGATTTGCTGACCGATATGGTAGGTGAGTTCCCTGAGTTGCAAGGCATCATGGGCCGCTACTATGCGCAACATGAAAAACTGGATAACGACATTGCTTTTGCAATTGAAGACCATTACAAACCGCGTTTTGCGGGTGATGAATTGCCACGTAACCAAGTGGGTGTAGCGGTAGCGCTTGCAGATAAATTAGAAACGTTGGTAGGTTTATTTAGCATCGGCGAAAAACCAACCGGTGATAAAGATCCATTCGCACTGCGCCGCCAAGCATTGGGCATTATCCGCATGCTGATTGAATGTAATCTTAATATTTCATTTGAGACGATGATCGACCTAGCACTTCAACAATTCAAAGTAGAAGATAAAGCATGCGTTTTAGCCTCCATTACCGAGTTCTGTTTTGACCGCCTCAGCGTAAATTTACGTGAGCAAGGGGCAAGCGCCCAAGAGGTAGAAGCTGTATTAGCGCTCAACCCAAGCTTGCTGAGCGAAATTCCAAAACGCTTGGAGGCGGTACGTGCTTTCTCAAGCCTTGACGAAGCGCCAGCACTTGCAGCAGCAAATAAACGTGTCGGCAATATCTTGAAGAAAATTGAAGGTAATGTTGATACAAAAATCAACGATGCACTCCTTCAAGAACCCGCTGAAAAAGCTTTAGCAAGCCTACTCACTAAAATAAAACCAGAAGCGGATGCACTATTTGAAAGCGGTGATTACACCAATTCACTCAAAGCATTGGCTGCACTCAAAGCGCCTGTGGACGACTTCTTTGACAACGTGATGGTGAACGCCGATGATCCTGCGCTCAAAGCCAACAGGCTAGGCTTGCTCGCAACACTGCATCAAGCAATGAATCGCGTGGCTGACTTATCAAAGTTGGCGGCATAAGCATGAAGCTCGTGGTGTTAGACAGAGACGGCGTGATTAATTTTGATTCCGTCCACTTTATCAAAAGCACTAACGAGTGGATTCCAATCCCTGGCAGTTTAGAGGCGATCGCTCTTCTCAACCAAAGCGGCTTTCGCGTGGCGATTGCAACTAACCAATCGGGCATCAGCCGTGGCCTTTTCGACATGGTCACGCTCAATGCGATTCACGACAAAATGCACAGAGCATTAGGCCAACTTGGTGGCAGAATCGATGCCATGTTTTATTGCCCGCATTCAGCGGATGAAAACTGCGCCTGTCGCAAACCAAAACCAGGCATGATGGAAGAGATTGGTAGACGGTTTAGCCAAGATATGAAGGGCGTTCCAATAGTGGGTGACGCTTTGCGTGACCTCCAAGCAGGTGCAGTGCTGGGCATGCTGCCTATGTTGGTTCGCACAGGCAAAGGAGAAGAAACGCTAGCTGCAGGTGGCTTGCCTGAAGGCACTTTGGTTTTTTCTGACTTAGCGGCCGCCGTTCAACACATCATTTCTTAAAGACTTGAGACAAAACAAGATGGGATTAATACGCTCGATATTGTTTAATCTAGGAATGCTGATCATCACGCCTTTGTTCTCTGTGTTGGCGATTTCGCTTTTCCCTTTGCCTGCCGTAATGCATTCACGCATCGTCAGTAGCTGGGCTTATTTAGCCATGTTTTGGCTTAAGATCTCTTGCGGTCTAAGCTTCCGAGTCATTGGCAAAGAAAATATCCCCAAACACTCTTGCATTCTTTTAGCCAAGCATCAATCAGCTTGGGAAACCATCGCCTTTCAAACTATTTTCCCTCCACAAATTTGGGTAATGAAACGAAGTCTTTTGTGGATTCCATTTTTAGGCTGGGCGTTTGCAGCACTGCGCGCTATTGCCATTGACCGCGCAGCGGGTCGTGAAGCGCTTAAACAAATGGTTGACCAAGGCACGGATAGACTTGCCAAAGGCCTGTGGGTCGTCATCTTTCCAGAAGGTACACGCATAGCACCCGGTAAAAAAGGTAAGTATCATATCGGCGGCGCTTGGCTAGCCACCCATACCAAATCAACTGTAGTTCCTGTTGCGCACAATGCTGGCGAGTTTTGGCGCAAAAATTCATTCTTAAAAACTCCAGGTGTAATTACTGTGAGCATCGGCAAGCCAATTAAAACTACAAACCTAAAGCCTGATGAAGTTAATCAAATGGTGGAGGCGTGGATTGAAAGTGAAATGCCGCTGTTAAGAAGTCGATAAAATGACGCAGTTTCATCTGTCACTTGCTAACGGCCAATCAATTCCATACCACCTAGAGCGCCGCACGCGCAAAACAGTTGGTCTAAAAATCAACCACAATGGCCTAGTCGTTCATGCCCCAACAAGGCTTTCGCAAAAAGAGCTTGAGCGTATGCTGCTCAGCAAAACGGATTGGATAATCAAAAAACTACATTCCCAGCAAGAGAACCAGCTCGAAAAATTCATTTGGGAGGATGGTGCGTCTCTGCTCTTACTAGGTAATGTCATTGAACTATCTGTGCGCTTGGATAGCGTTAGTCGCGCTTTAGAGTATGAGCCTGGCCGAATATCGGTTGCACTCCCCACACCCAACAACCAAACCAGCATCGGCAGAAAAGTGCTGCAATGGTACAAAAAACAAGCGCTCAGCGACTTTACAAGGCGCACTGCGTTGTTGGCCGCCAAGCTGGGTGTAGAAACGCCACCACTGCTTTTAAGTAGCGCACGCTCACGTTGGGGGAGTTGTAATAGTCGTGGGGAAGTGAGGCTTAATTGGCGCTTATTGCAAGCACCGCCTCACATAATTAATTACGTCGTGGCGCATGAGTTGTCGCATCTCAAGGAAATGAACCACTCGACTAAATTTTGGGCAACGGTAGAACGGATTTATCCAAACTATAAAACTGCAGAGAAAGAACTCAAAGCTTGGTCGGCTAAACTATATCGTATCTGAGCATAGGCGATAACTGAGAAACTGAGACTCAATTAACTAAGCAAGTTAATGAAAATCATGAGTGCTTATTCATGAACACTGTCAGTGTAACTTCTGACGGTGGGGGGTAACATTCATATAGCCAATGCAATTACTGCAAAGCAATTTAAACAAACATTTGGAGAATTATTATGTGGACAAAACCAGCAGCTACAGAAATGCGTTTCGGCTTTGAAGTAACAATGTACGTAATGAACAAGTAATTCTTTTAAAGAATTGTTGTTTAAAAAAGACAGCTTAGGCTGTCTTTTTTTTGGACAACACTCACTTCAATCGAAGCGCATTCAGCACCACAATCAATGAACTCACCGACATCCCAATCGCCGCCATCCAGGGGCTCAGCAACCCTGTTGCAGCAAATGGCAAGGCGAACAAGTTATAGGTTATCGCCCAAATAAAGTTTTGCCTAATCACGCTAATGCCAAAACGGCTGGTCACAAGCGCATGTTCAATCTCTAATAAGTGTTCAGTAAGCAAAACCACATCTCCTGTGGCGCGCGCCATTTGCGTGCCGCTGCCCATCGCCATGGATACTTGCGCCGCTGCAAGGACTGGCGCATCGTTAATGCCGTCCCCCACCATTGCCACCACGGCACCTTGCGATTGCATTGAATGAAGATCTGCAAGCTTATCCTCTGGTGAGCACGCTGCTTTCCAATCCTCTACGGCAATAAGCTGAGCAAAATGTGAAACAGACTCTATCGAATCGCCACTCAAAATTGAAACATGCAGGCCTTGATGTTTAAGTTTTTGGATGAGTTCTTTAGCCTCTGGACGTGCTTGGTCTGCCAATACAAAAGTGGCAAGCAAACGCGTTTCGTCACTGAGCCAAACGACTGTAGCGCCTAATAAGCCTTGCTGTGTTAAATGTGCGGCAAAAGTCTGATTTAACCTTGCATTGCCCAAGCGCAGTTTAAGACCCCCCACTCGCCCTTCAACACCCTGACCTGGGATATTCTTCACTTCCATCGCTAACTTCACTGGGCGATTTCCCTGCGCGTTTAAGAAGGCTTTTGCAAGCGCATGCTCTGAATTTTTTTCCAAACTTGCGGCTAATTGCAAACAAGCTTCTGCATCAAGGTCCGCATGCGTGAAGGTATTCACTAAACTTAATTGACCTAGAGTCAGTGTACCCGTTTTGTCAAACACAAAATGCGTGACTTTGGCCAAGGTTTCTAATGCATGGCCGCGAGTTAATAGAACGCCGCGACCAACCAAATGAGAACCTGCTGCCGCAAATGCTGCTGGCGCGGCAAGTGACAGAGCACATGGGCAACTGACGACCAATACCGTGAGTACAATTTCTAGCATGCGATCAGGCTGAATTTGCCACCAGGCCAAGCCAATTAATGCAACGGTCACCAGCAAAGCTGTAGTAAAGTAAGCTGCAACACGGTCAGCCGTTTCTGCGAGTTTTGGTTTTTCAGCCTGCGCTCTATCTAGCAATCGAGAAATGCCTGCTAACATTGTATTTTCAGCAATCGCTGTCACTTGAATGGTGAGCGGACTTTCGTAGTTGATACTGCCGGCAAAAACTTGAGCGCCCAAAGATTTTGCTAGTGGGCGGCTTTCACCTGTGAGTAGGGACTCATCCACACTACTTTCGCCAGTGACCACCAAGCCGTCAGCGGCGATGGTTTCACCTGGCCTCGCTAGGATAACATCACCCAATTTTAATTCCATCACGGGAGTTAAGGTCTGCGTTTCTCCATCTACTTTTGTTGCCATCAAAGGCGCTAATCGCAGTAGATTTTCGGAAGCCTCAATGGATTTTTCACGGGCATTGCGCTCCAGATAACGCGTGCCTAATAGGAAGAACACCAACATGGTAAGCGTATCGAAATAGACTACCCCTTCTCCCTGAACGGTTGCCCAAACACTCCCTACAAATCCCGTTAATAAACCGAGCGTGATGGGCACATCCATTCCGATTTGACGACGAGAAAGGCCTTGCCAAGCAGAACGATAAAAAGGCCAAGCTGCATAGGTCAGCGCTGGAATAGTTAATACAAAACTAAACCAGCGCAACAATTGCGCTGTTGCAAACTCCAAGCCCTGAGCAGGGCCTGCATACAAAGCAACTGCAATCATCATGACTTGACCGGCGCTTAAGCCAGAAACAGCAAGCCTTCTAAAATCAGACTTGCGTTGTTGCTGACGCAAAACATCCTGCTGTTGAGCGCTAAAAGGGTGAGCGTAATAGCCGATTTTGCTGATTTCAGCCAAAATTTGACTGAGCTTAATTTGATGATCGCTCCAACGAACGCGTGCGCGCTGTGAGCCGTAATTGACATTAACGCTGACTATGCCAGGCAATTGGCTTAAATGTCGCTCATTCAGCCACACACAAGCGGCACAGGTGATCCCTTCAAGAATCAAAGATGCCTCTTTGAAGTCATCACCATCTTTTAACACAAAGCTTTTTTGAACTTGTGGATGATCATAAAGAACAAGCTGAAGTAATACATCAGGTACTAGATCTTCTGCCTTATTGGGAAGCTCGGTGCGATGTTTGTAGTAATCCTCAAGACCATTATCAACGATTGATTGAGCAACTGACTGACAGCCTCGACAACACATGCTCTGAGATAGTCCGAAAATAGTCGCTGAGAAACTAAATCCATCTTGAACCGGCAATCCGCAATGGAAACATGCCTTTTTAGCTTGGATTAAATGATAATTCGTTTGCGCTTGCCCAGCGGTGTGCATGACGCTAAAACTACTTTCCCACAGTAATCGATTGCTTAAGCTTGTAGTGCGCTTCACCCTTTAGAATTTCCAAGTGACTAAGCCACAAGCCTTCATCAGACAAGCGTAGCATCGAATGATATTCACCCTGCTTAGTTTCAGAAAACCGTATTGTTTGATCATCTGCGCTGTTAGCCATCCGCCAAAACTCGATAGTAATCGTCGCCCCAACAATCGGCCGATGCTGTTTATCTGATAGTTTAATCACGATATTGGATGCGAGATTGTTCTTCAGAAGGTCTAATCCTTTCACTTCCACAATCCAGCCTAGATTTTTTTGCTGCTCAATATCTTGCACATGAAAATCGTAAAGCTTATTTCTATCATGCGGAATGACGCCCGGAAACCCTGTGTGTACTTGGCGATTTTCTGGATTAGGCAAAAAATAACGGGTTAATAGATCAGGGAGCCCACGAGTCGCTAAAGATAAAAATATAGCATTAAGCAACAACAATCCCATAAAAAAACCAATAATCACTCTAGGAGCCCAGTGCATATTTTCTTTTTTCTTTTGCATGCCAGCAAATACAATTAGTAAGCCTGCGTTAGCAATATATACGGCGAAATGGATGGTCAGCACATCGCCGCCAGGCCAATGTTTAGTGCTATACACAAGATAAGCAATGAACGGCAAAAGCCCACTTAAAATACCGGCCCAAAAATTGGATAACCCTGCTTTACGAACCAGAAAGAATATGATCGCCGCAACAACCAACCCTCCAAACAAGGTTTCTGTCATGCTTAATTCATTTGCAAATATTGGCATTAGTCGTGCTCTCTAGGACTGTTGAAATTAGTTTTAACCCTAATCACTTCATTTGTGGATGCGCGAGTAATCATAAAATTAAACTCACTTAATTTTGATGCTTCCTCGGCAGTTAAATTCACTGTAGCGTTAATATTTAGGCCCTTACCCGCTTTAATAGAAACCTGTTTGAAAAAGTGCATATCAAGTGATCTTGGTGAAACCCCTTCAACATCAATCGCATAAATTTCATCTGCTTCTGTTTTATTGACAATATGAATCAGGTATCGATTTCTAAAGCTACCGTCAGACAACATCACATAAAGTGGCTGACGAACTTGTTGAATACTCACCTCGGTAGTCGTTCGAGTTCCAATGTTATAAAATAACAAACCCGTCATTAATAATATCGCAGCAGCATAACCAAGCACTTTAAAACGCTTCCACATCACCTTGGGTTGGCTAGGAACTTCATTCATTAGATTGGTTTCGGAGTCATAACGAATCAAGCCACGTGCGTAACCTACTGAATCCATGATGCTGTCGCAGGCATCTATGCATAGTCCACACGAAATACATTGATACTGAAGACCATTGCGAATATCAATGCCAGTTGGACAAACTTGAACACAAAAGCCACAATCAATGCAATCTCCATGACCTGCTTGGGTTCGCTCTTCATGAGTCTTTAGACCTTGGATTGGGATAGTGCGGCCTTTTAATCCCTCCCCGCGCTTAGTATCATAAGTCACTGCCAAGGTATCAGCCTCATACATCACACCCTGAAAGCGGGCATAGGGACAGGCAAACAAACAGATTTGCTCGCGAGCAATACCCGCTGCGACATAAGTAGAAATTGTGAGCACCAAGACTGCAAAATAACCGCCTGATGCTGCAGTACCGGTAAAAAAGTCTTGGATAAATTCAGGAGCGTAACTGAAATAACAAACAAATGTTACTGCCGTCCAAAACGAAACCAATATCATCAACGCATGAGTTAAACCTATTTTAAATATTTTTTCAACGTCCCACGTCTGGTTATTTAGTCGCAACCTTGCTGGTCGCTCACCTTGGATTAAATGCTCAATTTGAATAAAAAGATCAGACCAAATGGTTTGAAAGCAAAAATAGCCACACCAGGCACGCCCCACAAGCCCTGTGACAAAAAACAATAGTGCAGCTGCAATAAATAGCAACATCGCCAACCAAAAAATGTCCTGCGGATAAACAAACAGATCGAAAATAAAAAAACGTCGTGATGTCAGATCAAACAAAATTGCCTGATTTGCAGCGCTGACTCGATGCCATGACATCCATGGCAATAAAAAATATACAGAGTAGGCAAGTACCATGACCGCAGTCTTAAATCTGCGAAATCGTCCCTTGACCGAACGCGTAACAATCGGGATCTGTTTTTGATAAGATGATTTTCCTGCTTGATCTAGCATTATTTTCTTTCAAACAATAAAGGCTCGCAATTGCTTGCAAGCCTTTATATGTTGACTACAGCTTAGCGTGGACTTGTTTATGCTGTTAACTTCAAACACATACGCTAGAACAAGCGCTTGTGTTTCAAGCCATTAACTACTTACCACCGCCTAAACTATCATGAACGTAAACTGTTAAAAGTTTGATTTGATCTGGCTGCAAACGAGTGCTCCATAGTGGCATTACCCCCTTGTTCATTCCATCGTAAATCAAGGTTTTAACTTCTGTTAATTTTGCTTCTGCCGTTTTAGCGCCTAAAACATCAGGCCATAACCAAATTTTGTCTGTTAAATTTGCAGAACCAATCGCTGGGTTTCCTTTTGCATCTGCGCCATGACATGCATAACAACCAGCTTTGTCACCATGAAAAATTGCATCACCTAGTTTAGCAGCATTAGCATTGTGTGGCTCACCTGACAAACTCAACACATAACTACTCACTTGACTTAACTCTTCATCATTGAGGATCGCTTTAAATGATGGCATAGCACCATTGCGACCAGCAATAATAGTTGTTTGTATATTTTCATATGCGCCACCGTATTGCCAATGGTCATCTGTTAAGTTAGGTGAAAATTTTACCTTACCTTGACCACCAGCTTGATGGCACGGCGCACAATTAGTAGCAAACAGTGTTTTACCTGCCGAGTTAACAAATTGCATTAGCTCAGGATCTTTTGCAACTTCCTCAAAAGACTTTGACGCTACTTTGTCAAAGTACTGCTTTTGCTCTGCCTTTAACTCATTCATATCAACCATCAACTTAGAGCGCATATTCCAATGCGTGGTTTTGGTTTCTTGGGAACCATCAACCTTAGTGGCAACATAGGTAACATTATTTAACCCTGCAATACCTTTTGTGTATGAGCTGGCGACAGGCCATGCTGGATAAAATAACCAATATATAATCGCAAAGGCAAAAGTGACGTAAAAGCCCCAAATCCACCATCTTGGTAATGGATTATCAAGCTCTTCTAAATCATCGTCCCAAACGTGACCAGTTGTCTGAGGTGTTACTTTTTTGTTGTCCTGACTCATGATGTTTCCCCTACTTAATTATCGTCATCTTGCAAAGGTATGTTTTTGAAACTCTCTAATTGCTGACCGCGTTTCTTGCTTCCGTAGAGATAAATCAGCACTCCACAGAACAAGCTGAAGAAAATAACTAACGATACAGGCTTAGTATTTTCAAATTCAGTAAACCACATGAGCCATTCCATCTTAATTTCCTTTAACAAAAACGTTCATTTTGAAAGTAACTTTTAGAATCCCAGTTTTAGCGGTATTTAGTAAAGTAATCATCGTCATATTTTTTAAAATCAACCATTGTGCCAAGCAATTGCAAGTAGGCCACCAATGCATCTGTTTCGGTCAATTTATCCGGATTAGTATCGTAATTGCCTGCTTGTGCTTGCGCGAGAAGATTTTTCTCAGCATCAGGAATGTGCAAGTTTTTTGCTATATCCTCGCCAAACTCTTTAACGTTTTTATCGTACTCAACCTTACTAATAGAATACGGAACGCCAGTCGTCCTAAGCGCTTTCATTCGACCTTGAATATCCGAATAATTTAAATCTGTTTTCACTAACCAAGGGTAGTTCGGCATGACTGATTGAGGCACTAATGAACGCGGTGCTGTTAAATGCTGTGTATGCCAGTCATTAGAGTATTTGCCTCCAACCCTAGCCAAGTCTGGACCCGTGCGTTTTGAACCCCACTGAAACGGATGGTCGTATTTCGATTCAGCCGCTAATGAATAATGTCCATAACGAAGTGCTTCATCACGGAACGGACGAATCATTTGTGAATGGCACAAATAACAACCCTCGCGAATGTAAATATCACGACCACGAATTTCAAGTGGGCTGTATGGGTGAACACCCTCAACCTTTTCAACAGTTTCTTTAATAAAAAATAATGGGACGATTTCAACTAGACCACCCGCACTAATCGCGAGCATCGTTAAAATAATCAATACACCCACATTACGTTCGATATTGTCATGCTTCATGGTAACTCCAGCTTTTATAAACGTTAAGGCTTAAAGCTTAAGCCTGCTCAGTTGTGCCACTCTTAATAGTTTTGTACATGTTATAACTCATTAAAATCATACCGCTTAAGAAGAAGAGTCCGCCAACAGCACGCATGATGTAAAGATTATGGGCCGCTGCCACCGCCTCAATAAATGCATATTGCAAGTTGCCGAAATCATCAAAAGCACGCCACATTAAACCAGCCATAATGCCTGAAATCCACATCGCAGTAATGTAAAGCAGGATGCCGATCGTCGATAACCAAAAGTGAATATTAATGAGACGATTGCTGTACATTTGAGTATTCCAAAGCTTTGGAATCATGTGATAAAAGCTACCATAAGTAACCATTGCAACCCAACCAAGGGCCCCAGAGTGCACGTGGCCGATTGTCCAGTCTGTATAGTGTGAAAGCGCATTCACGTCTTTTAATGACATGATAGGACCTTCAAATGTTGACATACCATAAAAAGATAAAGACACAATTAAGAAACGGATTATAGGGTCAGTGCGCATCTTATCCCAGGCACCGGACAATGTCAGAATGCCGTTCACCATACCACCCCATGATGGAAGCAATAGCATAATAGAGAATGTTGCAGCTAGCGTAGATGTCCAGTCAGGAATCGCTGTCCAATGCAAATGGTGCGCACCTGCCCACATGTACAAGAAAACCAATGCCCAAAAGTGCAACACCGACAAACGATATGAGTAGATAGGACGACCTGCTTGTTTAGGCACAAAATAATACATCATTCCTAAAAACGCTGCGGTTAAGAAAAAACCTACAGCATTGTGACCATACCACCACTGCGTCATCGCATCTTGTGCACCTGCGAAGAGGCTATATGACTTCATTGAGAATAAACTGACAGGCACTGCAAGGTTATTAAAGGTGTGCAGTAAGGCGGTCGCTAAAATAAAAGCCAAGTAAAACCAGTTCGCAACGTAAATATGTGGTTGTTTACGCTTCATGAGTGTTGCAACAAACAATACTAAATAAGCAATCCAAACTACCTCAATCAATAAATCAATTGGCCATTCCATTTCGGCGTATTCGCGGCCTTGTGAATAACCCATTACATTTCCGAGGGCTGCTAGCACAATGATGGCTTGCCATCCCCAAAAGGTAAAAGAAGCTAAGCCGTCGCTAAACAAGCGCGCTTGGCAAGTTCTTTGGACGATATAATATGAAGTTGCGAAAAGCGCGCTACCTCCAAAACCGAAAATTACTGAACCTGTGTGGACTGGACGTAAACGACCAAAAGTAATGTAAGGGTTATCGAAATTCAAAACCGGAAACGCAAGTTCAGAAGCGATATACAATCCCACCAACATTCCCACCACGCCCCAAACCAAGGTCATGATCGCGAACTTTCGTATCACGTCATAATTATATTGTTCAGTATTTGTAATGCTCGCAGTCATCATAACTACGTCTCCTAAAACTAAAAATGATTAACTTCAATTCGACATTCAACTACTTTTAATTACCTAAAGGCAAGCTTGCATGAGTTACAAAATTTGCCTTAAGTCACTTACAATTTCAACCGGCTTTTGGCCATATTTTAAATAAATTCTTACTTTTCCTTTTTTATCAAAAACGTAGCTTCCAGCACTATGGTCAATTGAAAAATTAACATTGCCACCTTCAATCTGCTTTTCATAAAAAACTTTATAATTTTTTGCTACTTTTTCTGTTTGCTCTAGATTGCCACGTAAGGCCACATAATTTTTATCAAAACTATTAATGTAGTTTTGTAGGAGCATTTGTGTATCTCTTTCTGGGTCTAGTGTAATAAATAACACCTGAACCTCACTGGATCGCTCTCCTAGCAACTTTAATGCTTTTGCCAAATCGGCCATTGTAGTCGGACAAACATCTGGACAATGGCTGTACCCAAAAAAAACAATGACAATTTTTCCTAAAAAATCATTTAAATTGCGTTTATCCCCGTGCTGATCAATAAGAGTCCATTCTTGGTCAAATTGAGTCTGGGAAATATTGGTACCAAAAAAATTCGCATCTGCTTTTTTATCCGCATTGCATGCGGTCATTAATAAAAATAAGAGCAATAAAAAAAGTCTATGCACACATTACCCCTAATCATGACATTGATCACTTGAAAAAATTCAATGCTTATAAAAGCTAATTATTGTGTTGTATGAATTTACATAAATCAGATGACTTTATTTTTTTCAAAAAATTCAAAAAAAAACAATCCCAAGGCTTTTAAGTAAGCAAAAAAAGTGTCTCTTTAATTTTTAGAAATATTAAGAAATTTGATTTGGTTTGTTTGTTTAATTAACCCAATATTATAGATTCTTTTTTTGTTTTTTTAATCTATTTATTATGAAAAATAAACTTCTTTTCGAAAGTTAATCTTATTGCGTCTATTCATCGCGCGGACGAGCGTTTACAATTGAGGTTTTTGCACGCTGGAGAACTAACATGGCAATTGCCACATCGATGGCTGACCGCGACGGTCTTATTTGGTATGACGGCAAGATGGTGGATTGGCGTAGCGCCACCACGCACGTCCTCAGCCACACATTACATTATGGCATGGGTGTATTTGAAGGTGTGCGAGCATACAAGACCGACAAAGGCGCTGCAATTTTCCGCTTGAAAGAACATACGGATCGCCTTTTCCGATCAGCGCATATTCTTGGTATGAAGATGCCTTTTGATAAAGCTACACTCATGGAAGCGCAAAAAGCAGCGGTGCGAGAAAATAATCTTGAATCAGCTTACATGCGTCCAATGGCGTTTTATGGTGCTGAGGCAATGGGCATTTCTGCAAAAACATTATCAACACACGTGATTGTTGCTGCTTGGACTTGGGGCGCTTATATGGGTGATGAAGCGCTCACCAATGGCATTCGCGTAAAAACATCTTCTTTCTCACGTCACCACGTCAATATCACGATGTGTAAAGCTAAAGCAAACGGCAACTACATTAACTCAATCTTGGCACACCAAGAAGCGGTGCAAGACGGTTACGATGAAGCATTATTGCTTGACGTTGATGGCTTTGTGGCAGAGGGCTCTGGCGAAAACGTATTTATCGTTCGTAACGGTAAATTGATTACGCCAGATCTTACGAGTGCATTAGAGGGCATTACGCGAGACACCATAGTACAATTGGCTGCCGAAATTGGCTTGCAAGTGGTTGAAAAACGCATCACTCGTGATGAAGTTTACACCGCTGACGAAGCCTTTTTTACTGGTACAGCAGCAGAAGTCACGCCAATCCGTGAACTTGATAATCGTGCAATTGGCGAAGGTAAACGTGGTCCGATTACCGAAAAACTTCAATCGATGTACTTTGATATTGTCAAAGGCAAGTCAGCGAAACATGCTGACTGGCTAACATTGGTTTAATTAGAAAATAGTCATTGAAGGAAGCATCACATGGCAATCGACACAAAAACCATCCAAGTCAGCGCTAAAGACTTACCACTGCAATGCCCAACGGATGAGGTTGCTTTGTGGTGCTCACACCCCCGTGTATTTTTGGATTTATCTGAAACGGGTAAGGTAAGTTGCCCATATTGCGGAACGAAATATCAACTGAAACCTGGCGAAAAAGCGGGGCATCACTAAGCCTCTAAGCAAGAGAGATTTTAATTTAAATAAGAAACACTCACTTGATCTCCCCATAAGGCGCTGATTACTTTTTCAGTGTTTAACCCTTCATTGTTAGACCAAAAGTTAACACACCCAACCTCATCTGAAGCGCGAAGCAGTTGATGCTGTTGAAGGCGATTTTTTAATTGTTTAGCCACAGCAGCACCCGTGTCGATTAATACCACTTCTTCCCCCACTAGATCTTCGATTAAAGGCCTAATAAAGGGGTAATGCGTGCAACCAAGCACTATAGTGTCGGCCTTTGCATCCAACAAGGGTTGCACATATTGTTTGACTAAATCCTTTGTTAAACGGCTAGTTAATGCACCATTCTCCACACACTCCACCAAGCCCACACAAGCTTGAGTAACAACTTCAACATCCTGCCCAAAATGTTCCAAAAGCCCAGCAAACTGTGCACTTCTTAAAGTACCGCTAGTTGCGAGCACCCCCACCACCCCATCTTTGGTGGCAGCAACCGCAGGCTTAAGTGCCGGTTCCATGCCAATAATTAATAGATCAGCATAACGCTCACGCAAATCAGTTACTGCAGCGGCAGTTGCTGTATTGCACGCAATCACCAAAGCCTTAATTCCTTGATTGAGTAAAAATTCAGCCAGACGAAAACTGCGTTCTTTGATGAATTCAGCGGTCTGATTGCCATAAGGCGCATACTTTGAGTCAGCCACATAAATAAAATTTTCATGTGGCATCAAATCACGAATGTGCTTGAGCACTGAAATGCCCCCGACGCCAGAATCAAAAACACCGACAGGCGCAGCAGATGATTTAAACTGTTTATTCATACCTGTGAGTTTAGCCGAACTTACATGAGAATGTCATTTTCTATCATCTGCATCAGTTACAATGTAGTCTAAATCAGAGGACTCAAGGACTTCAGAATGGCAAACAGACTAAGCAAAATTTATACTAAAACAGGTGACACTGGCACAACAGGCCTAGGTGATGGCTCACGCGTCAACAAAGACAGCTTGCGAATTGACGCAATGGGTGACGTTGATGAATTAAATGCATTCATCGGAATATTGCTCACCGAACCACTACCAGAAGTTATAAGAAAAACCCTTGATGACGTTCAGCATGATCTTTTCGATGTGGGCGGTGAGATCTGTATTCCAGGATATACCATGCTTAAACTTGATCGAGTAACAGCGCTTGAAAAAGTACTAGATGATCTAAATGAACCATTGCAAGCGTTAAGAGAGTTCATTTTACCAGGAGGCTCACGCGCCTCTGCATATTGCCATTTGGCCCGCACCGTTTGTCGTCGTGCTGAACGCTCAATGATTAAACTCAACAGAGATGAAACAGTCACCGTTATTTCGTTACAATACATCAATCGACTTTCTGATTTACTGTTTGTGATGTGTCGTAGCATTAATCATGGTGCTAACGTGCCTGATGTATTGTGGCATAATAAGTCATAAATTAAGCACATCTGAACATTTGACTGAATGATTAAAAAACTACTGCAACGCGTATTTTCAAGAAAAGATAACCCCCCCACGCACGAAGCTAGTCACCAACATGGACGCGCCACAAGCCCATCCAGCACGCGTAAAAATTTAGCCGATAACGCCAAGCGCATCTCCAGCAAAACACACCGAATTGATCGTCGATTGCTCAGCAATGCCGCTGTTAAGACAACAGAAGGTCTCCAAAAAGCGGGATTTGAAGCTTATGTCGTAGGTGGTGCGGTACGAGATTTACTCCTCAAAAAACGCCCAAAAGACTTTGATATTGCTACAGACGCAACACCTGAAGAAGTTAACCGTGTTTTTAGACGCTCTCGTATTATTGGTCGCCGCTTCAGACTTGTGCATGTGATGTTTGGCGATGAAACCATTGAAGTTTCAACCTTTCGTGGCAGCCATTTAGGCGAAAGCAATGATAATCAAGTGGCGGATTCTGGCCGAATTTTGCGTGACAACGTTTTTGGTAACCAAGAAGAGGATGCTGTCCGGCGCGACTTCACAGCTAATGCGCTCTATTACGATCCCGCTACCGAAGAGGTCATTGATTTTCATAATGGTGTTGCTGATATTCAAGCCGGCGTATTAAAAATGATTGGTGATCCAGTCACTCGCTATCGCGAAGATCCTGTTCGCATGCTCAGAGCTGTGCGTCTTTCAGCTAAACTAGGCTTAAAAATTGATAGCGCAACAGAATCCCCAATTCCTAAATTAGCCGAACTTTTAAACGAGGTGCCACCGTCACGATTATTTGATGAGATGCTAAAATTATTCTTATCAGGCCATGCTATTGAAAGTGCTGTGCAACTCCGTAAGCACGGCTTACATCATGGCTTGTTGCCATTACTAGACGTAGTTCTTGAACAGCCAATCGGCGCTAAATTTGTGAACTTAGCACTTAAAAATACTGATGCCCGAGTCCTTGC
This sequence comes from Candidatus Methylopumilus sp., assembly GCA_040401435.1. Lineage (GTDB taxonomy): Bacteria > Pseudomonadota > Gammaproteobacteria > Burkholderiales > Methylophilaceae > Methylopumilus_A. Next base: position 18,715 of record JBBAON010000012.1, on the reverse strand, counting down.
AGAAAAGCCAGTTTCACCAGGATTTCTATTCGCCACGTTGCTTTGGCACGAAGTACTCGTCGCATGGCAGCGCTACCAAAAACAAGGCAATCGCCCAGTACCTGGACTTCATATGGCAATGACTGAAGTCAGTGACATTCAAGCTGAGAAACTTGCGATTCACAAACGCTACAGCACCACCATGAAGGAGATTTGGGGCCTGCAGCCACGCTTTGAAATGCGCGTGGGCAAACGTCCATTTAGCTTGCTCGAACATCCACGCTACCGTGCAGCTTACGACTTTTTATTATTACGTTGCGAATCTGGCGAAGTCCCAACGGAGCTTGGCGAGTGGTGGACGAAATTTGCGGATGAAAATCCAGAACAGCGCTTAAATCTTCTAAAAACTTTGCCTGCAAGCAATACGCCTGAACACAAACCACGTCGCCGTCGCAGAAGAAAACCTGTTGCACAATAATGCATCAAGCTTTTATAGCCTTAGGTAGCAACCTCCAAAACCCGCAAGCCCAGATCGAGCGGGCTTTGCAAAGCATCGCAAACACGTCCAACATTAAACTCATTAAAGCATCATCCCTCTTCAAAACGGCGCCTATTGGTTATGACAACCAGCCAGATTTCATCAATGCTGTGGCGGAAATTGAAACGAGTTTAAGCCCTATAGAGTTACTTTATAAGCTTTTAGAAATTGAGACGCAGCAAGGTAGGGAAAGACCGTTCCCTAATGCCCCAAGAGTTTTGGATTTAGATCTTCTGCTTTATGAAGAGATTGTTCTCAACACACCTCAGCTCACCTTACCTCATCCAAGAATGCACTCACGTGGCTTTGTGATGTTGCCGCTTGTGGAAATTGCGCCAAAAATTAAAATAGGTAACCATGGATACGCTGACGTTATTGCTGCAAAATGCGATAATCAAGGCGTGAGTAAACTTTAGTATTGAAGAGAAAAATAAGCTATCAGGCGTAAATATTAAAATGAGTATTATAGAAAAGTTTCCCTTCATTGTGATTGAGGGCCCCATTAGCAGCGGCAAGACCACGCTTGCACGCAAACTAGCCGACCGTTTTCCAGTGAATCTATTACTCGAGAAAGCGGAGGCGAATCCTTTCTTGGCGAGGTTTTACCAAGACCCAGAGCGCTATGCTTTGCCAACACAGTTATTCTTTTTATATCAACGCGGCAATCAAATTCGCGATTTAAATCAACGCGATATTTTTGGTGATTCGACTATTGCTGACTTCTTTCTAGAAAAGGATCCATTGTTTGCTCGTCTCAACTTAAACGACGAAGAGTTCTCGCTTTATCGCCAGATTTATCAGACTATGCATGTGCAAGCGACAAAACCAGACTTGGTTATTTACCTGCAAACGCCAGTTGAAACCTTGCTTGAACGGGTCGAGCAACGCAATATTAGCTATGAACAAGACATCCCGCGTGATTATTTAACACGGCTCTCAGACGCGTATAGTGAATTTTTCCACATTTACGATAGTTCACCACTCCTTATTGTCAACAACGAAAAAATCAATATCACCACCAGCGAAGAAGCCCTTGACTTACTCGTGGAGCGGATCATGCAAGTACAAAGTCGCCGCGAGTTCTTCAATCCCGTTTGGGATTAAAACGCAATGTCATTAGCCAAAATAAATGCTCTGATTGCAAGCGGCGAAAAAGTCGCCATGGTAACCTGTTACGACGCAACCTTTGCCAAGCTCAGCGAGGCTGCAGGGATGGATATACTGCTAGTCGGCGACTCACTCGGTATGGTTTTACAGGGTGCTGAAAATACGTTAAGCGTGTCTATGCAAGACATGGAATACCATACAAAATCTGTCAAAGCTGGCACCACTGGATGCTGCATCATGACCGACATGCCCGCTGGTAGTTATGAGCACAGCAAAGAAACTGCATTGCTCAATGCAAAAAAACTGATCGCTGCTGGTGCGAATATCGTCAAAATTGAAGGTGGTGGCGAGATGGTCGACACCGCGCAATATCTCATTAAAAATGGTATACCAGTTTGCGCGCATTTGGGTTTTACACCGCAATCCGTTCATCTGTTGGGCGGTTATCGTATTCAGGGGAAAACTGAAGAAAGTGCACACCTAATTCTGGAAGACGCGGTGGCTATGGACAAGATCGGCGTACATTTTGTTTTGCTTGAAATGGTGCCAGCCATACTTGCCAAAACAATCACAGAGTCAATTAATACCCCAACAATTGGCATAGGCGCAGGGGTTGGTTGTGATGGGCAAGTATTGGTTCTTCAAGATTTACTTGGGATTTACACAGGTCCAGCCTCTAAAAAACCTGAAGATTTCAAAACGCCGCGCTTTGCTAAAAACTTTTTAGGAAAAAGCCATAGTATTCAAAATGCCGCTAAAGCCTATGTAAAAGCCGTGAAGAATAAAACCTTCCCCGGCACAGAACATAGCTATTAGTTGGGATAGCGACTAGTTTATGCAAGTCTTCAAAACTGCACATGACCTATCTCAAGCATTAGCAACCCAGAATGCAATCGCATTCGTGCCCACTATGGGTAATTTGCACGCGGGACATATTCAACTTGTCGAGCTCGCCAAGACTAAAAATGCTTGTGTGGTAGTGAGTATCTTTGTAAATCCCCTGCAGTTCGGTGCAAACGAAGACTTGGAGAACTATCCGCGTTCCCTAGATGCCGATTTAGAAAAATTGAAAGCTGCTGGGGCAGACATTGTTTTTACGCCTAGCGAGCAAGAGATTTACCCGAACTTTGATGCTTTAACTAATCAAACTCATCAGAGCATCTCTATCAACTTGCCAAGTGTCGCCAATGAACTCTGTGGAGAAGCCCGCCCTGGTCATTTTTCAGGCATGGCAACGGTCGTGCTGAAATTATTTAATCTTGTATTTTTTAATAGCGCCAAAACAAAAATCGCTATTTTTGGGAAAAAAGACTTCCAACAACTTTTCATCATTCGCGACCTAGTAAAGCAATTTAATATGCCGATTGAAATCATTGCTGGCAACATCCGCCGCGAAGCGGATGGATTAGCGATGAGTTCGCGCAACGGCTATCTAACGCTGGCACAAAAATTAGAAGCCCCAAGTTTATACCGTGCACTAGGCTTACTGGTCGATGCAATCAACAAAGGAAATGCAGATTTCGCTTCCTTAGAGGCGAAAACTACGCAATTTCTCATTCAAAGGGACTGGATAGTCGATTACATCTCTATTCGTTCGGCAGAAACACTTCTGCCTGCGAAAAGCACAGACCTCAAACTAATCCTGCTGGGTGCTGCACGTCTAGGTACAACACGATTAATCGATAATATAGAGTTCACCCTCAAGCCTTAATAGCCTCTCGGCTGTAGGGGACGCCCAAGTTTTTGTAATTTTGCGCGGTCGTGAGTAAGCGACTATAATGTGCTTGCTTTTCAATCAAATACATAGGGAAACCATGCAAAGAACCATGCTCAAATCCAAATTGCATCGAGTGCGCTGTACCCATTCGGAGTTGGACTATGAGGGCTCATGTGCGATTGATGAAGACTTGCTTGATGCGGCCGACATTCATGAGTATCAACAAATTGACATCTATAACATCAGCAACGGTGAACGTTTTACTACGTACGCTATTCGCGCACAGCGTGGTTCCGGTATCATTTCTGTAAACGGAGCTGCTGCCCGCAAGGCTGAACCTGGCAACTTATTGATTATTGCCTGCTATGCCAGCTATGCCGAGTTAGAACTCGAAAAATTCAAACCACGACTCGTTTACGTTGATCAGGTTAATCATATCATTGACCAGCGTCGCGATATTCCTGTGCAAGCGGCGTAAGCTTTGCACACTTAAATTACCAGCAAATTAATTTACCAACAGATTCAACACAAGAAAGTAGCCCCTATGGAATTAGAAGCAATGAAACAAGCCGTTGTTGACGCGCTTGAAGACATCAAAGGCTATGACATCACCGTAATGGATGTACGAAAATTGACTTCAATGGCCAGTTATATGATTGTGGCAAATGCTACTTCATCACGCCAAACAAAAGCCATGGCAAACAATGTAATTGTTAAGCTTAAAGAACTTGGTGTCGAAGCACGAGGCACTGAAGGTGAGCGAGAAGGTGAATGGGTGTTGGTTGATTTAGGCGATATTATTGTTCATATTATGCTGCCTGCGACCCGTGCATACTATAACTTAGAGCAGCTTTGGGGTGCTGCCGAAGGTAATCGTCACATCACGAACGACACCAAAGCACCATAAATCTCTATCGCTTAAACTCCAAGCATAAACCGTCACCGTGAAAATACGCATCATCAGTGTTGGTCATAAAATGCCAACTTGGGTGGAGCAAGCATGTGCTGAATATATCAAACGCATGCCGCGTGAAGCCAGCGTTGAAATCCTCGAAATCAAACCAGACAAACGCGCTGCTGGTAAAAACTCGACAGTTGTCCAAGAAGCCGAAGCAAAACGTATTTTAGAAGCTTGTGGCAAAGACTATGTAGTCGCATTAGATGAGCGTGGGGCAGAAGTTACTACCCTAGAGTTGGCTGAACGTATGACAGGATGGCTCGGCAATGGACGAGATGTTTGCCTCATTATTGGCGGCGCGGATGGCCTTTATTCTGATATTAAGAAAAGTGCCGATTGGTTGTGGAGCTTATCTAAGCTAACTTTGCCTCATGGCATGGTTCGCGTTGTGCTCGCCGAGCAACTTTATCGTGCTTGGTCGGTCATTAATCATCATCCCTATCATAGAGAGTAATCGCGTTTTTCGTGAACCAAACTACCTTGCAAAAATACAATAAATCTTTAGTGTGGTTTCGCCGAGATCTCCGTGATTACGATCACGCCGCGCTTTATCATGCGCTTAAAAATTCTGAGCAAGTATTTTGCATTTTCATCTTTGACACTAAAATTCTTGACCAGCTAGAAGACAAAGCCGACAGACGAGTTGAGTTTATTTGGGAAAGCCTGATAGAACTTAAAGCGGCGTTGCAAGTTCAGGGTGGCGACCTCATTGTTGAGCATGGTATCGCCAAAGAAATTGTCGTTAAACAAGCCAAAGTATTAGGCGTGAAAGCCGTTTTTAGTAACCGCGATTACGAACCAAATACAGTGGCTCGCGATACTGATATTGCTGAAAAACTAGCAAAATTAAACATTGAGTTTCATCAGTTTAAAGACCAAGTATTATTTGAAAAAGATGAAGTGCTGACTCAGCAAGGGAAGCCTTACGGGGTTTTTACGCCATACAAAAACGCACATCTTAAAAAGCTTGATGATTACTTTGTGCAAGCTTACCCGGTCGATCGTTACTCAAAGCATCTAGCCAAACATCAAGCTGACACAATGCCAAGCTTGGAAGAAATGGGCTTTAAAGTAACGAATCTCAAGCAAATGAAAATGCCAACTGGCATGTCAGGTGCATTACAACTTTTTGAAGATTTTAATCATCGAATTCAGCACTACCAAGATGCGCGTAATTTCCCAGCAGTCAAAGGGCCTTCCTATCTATCTGTACATTTACGATTTGGAACAATTTCAATTCGCCATCTTGCAAGAGCCGCAAAAGTTACCGGCGGGGCGGGGGCTGGAACTTGGCTAAACGAGCTGATTTGGCGAGACTTTTACTTTCAGATTTTGTATCACCATCCCAAAGTAGCCCAAGGTAGAGCTTACAAAACCGAATTCGATGCACTACCGTTTTCTAACAACCTATCGATTTTCCAAGCTTGGTGTGATGGTAAAACTGGCTACCCACTAATTGACGCGGCAATGCGACAGCTGAACCAAACAGGCTACATGCACAATAGATTACGTATGGTGGTTGCTAGCTTCTTAGTGAAAGATTTATTAGTCGATTGGCGCTGGGGCGAGCGTTATTTCGCTCAGAAACTGATCGATTTTGACCTCAGTGCTAACAACGGTGGATGGCAATGGGCTGCCTCCACAGGATGTGATTCACAACCTTGGTTTAGAATTTTTAATCCCATTACGCAATCTGAGAAATTTGATAGCGCTGGTAAGTTTATTCGAAGATACGTCCCTGAGTTAGCCAATTGTTCAGACAAAGAAATACATGCGCCTTGGCTGATGGCGCCCCTAAAAAAAGAAATGCTTAACCTTCAAATCGGCAAAACTTATCCTCACCCCATTGTGGACCATGCAACACAAAGAAACCTGGCACTCGCTTTGTATAAAAGTGTTGGGGAAAATCATTAAATAAAGTTAATTTTATGGACACAGAAGTGTCACTAAGTTAAAGTAAAGAGTTGCATTAAAGTTATTTATGCAAATTAATATTCAATTCGGAAATATAATGAGAACAAAATTTCTAATCATTTTAATGGTGAGTTTCATCACATTGATGACAGGCTGTGCGTCAACTGATAATCGGGATCCTCTCGAAGGCCTCAATCGGTGTGTTTACAAATTTAATGACGTGTCTGACAAAGCAGTGTTCAAACCAATCGCGGGGGCCTACAAGGCTATACTGCCGAACCCTGTCAGAGGAAGCGTAAATAATTTCTTTTCAAATCTCAACACGTTTATCACGGCTATTAACCAAGTACTTCAATTTAAATTCAACAAAGCAGCAGAAAGCGCGGGGCGTTTTGTTATTAACAGCACCATTGGCGTTGTTGGTTTATTCGATGTCGCTTCCAAACAAGGCATACCACAATATAAGGAAGATTTTGGCCAAACTCTTGGTTATTGGGGTGTAGGACATGGAGCATACCTAGTTCTTCCATTCTTCGGCCCATCAAGTTTACGTGATGGGTCTGGTTTAATTGCTGACAGCATAACCATCGATCCAATAGGCTATTTTAATGACCCAAGAACACGCAATATTCTTATTGGCACTAAATTCGTTGATAAGCGTGCGTCGTTTCTTCCTGGCAGTGATTTACTGGATGAAGCAGCGCTCGACCCATACACATTTATGCGTGACGCTTACATCCAGAGGCGTGCTAATCAAGTAGCTGACGCCCAAGTTGTAGTGAATTATGAGGGCTTTGAACCGGATAACTCGAAACCTGTTAAATAAATATTAAGCCAAAAAAGCCATGTTCGTTAGAACATGGCTTTTTTTAAGCATCCTCATCCCAATATAAATAACTAATCACCAGCAACAGTCATCCCCTCGACCAGCACCGACCCAACCTGCTTTGAGCCTTGCACTAAAATATCGTTACCGATGGCGACAATGTGTTTGAACATTTCGGCTAAATTACCCGCAATAGTAACTTCTTCTACCGCATGAACAATGATGCCTTTTTCGACCCAAAATCCAGCAGCACCACGAGAATAATCTCCGGTCACCATATTAATACCGTGTCCAAGTAACTCCGTTACCAATAATCCGGTGTCCATTGCTTTAAGCATCGCATTAAAATCTAAATCCCCATGGCTTATGATTAGGTTATGGTTACCACCTGCATTACCAGTGGTCTGCATGCCCAGCTTACGAGCTGAATAGCTGGATAAAACATACCCTTGAAGCACACCATCTTTCACCAAAGTACGTGAATGGGTTGCGACCCCTTCATTGTCAAAAGGACTACTTCCCAATCCTCTCAATAAGTGCGGCTGTTCTTCAATCGTCACTGAAGGTGACATAATTTGCTTACCTAAACTATCCAACAAAAATGAAGATTTACGATACAAACTTCCGCCTGAAATGGCAGAAATTAAATGGGAAATTAAACCCGAAGAAAGTGAGGCATCAAACATGACAGGCACTTGGGCTGTCTTAATGCGCTGACTCCCTAACCTTCTGACGGTGCGCTCTCCAGCCAATCGACCAACATGCTGAGCGCTTTCTAAGTCGTCAGCACACCTTGCTGTGCTATACCAATAGTCCCTCTGCATATTATCTTGACCATCATCGGCTATCACTGAGCAACTTAAACCATGACGAGAACTTGCGTATCCTTCATTAAAACCATGAGAATTGGCATATGCAAACATCCCTTCATAATTAGAGACAGAAGCGCCTTCTGAATTAGAAATACGAGGATCAACAGCTCGCGCTTTAGCCTCACATACCTTAGCCAGTTCAATTGCATCATCAACAGTAATTTCCCATGGATGATGTAAGTCTAAATCCGGAATATGCTTTGCCATTAAATCTGGATTAGCTAAACCACAAAACTCATCTTTAGCAGTGTAGCGCGCAATATTACAAGCTGCGTTGACAGTATCTTTAAGGGCTTGAGGTGAAAGGTCAGATGTGCTGGCGTGGCCTTTTTGCTGACCAAAGTAAACGCTAACTGAAACACCTTTATCACGGTTATATTCTATGGTTTCTGTTTCATTCATCCGCACCGAAACATTTTGACCAAAGCCCAAGCTCACCTCTGACTCCGCGGCACTTGACCCTGCCTCTTTTGCAAGACGCAAGACGGTCTCACTCATCTCTTGCAATTGCGCTAATGAATAACTAAATCGCGACTCACTCATGGGCTTTGTACCGTTCTCATTCAAATGAATTTATAAAAACTGCTATCATATCGCACTATGAGACCTAAAAAGATAGATCCCAACGCTGAAGAAGTCGATTTAATCGAACCAATTAGCAAAACTAAACTTAAAGCGGAGGCTGATGCTCAACAAGAGCTTGGCGTAAAACTTGTAGCTTTGCCTAACAGCAAACTTACACTTTTGGATTTGCCAGAGCGATTAGTAGATGCAATCAACGAATCTAAAAGAATTACTGCCAATGGCGCCATTAGGCGACAAAAACAATACATCGGCAGCCTGATGAGGGAGATTGATATCGGATCTATTGTTGAACAAATGGAAAAGTGGGAAGGCAAGAATAGTGCCGAAAATGCTTATTTCCATAATCTCGAACGTTGGCGTGCCCGACTGATTGAAGAAGAAAGTGCATTTTCTGAGTTTATTAATCAGCATCCAAACATTGATAGCCAACAAGTCAGAACGTTAATTCGTAATGCGCGACGAGAGGCAGACTTAGCTAAGCCTCCCAAAAGCAGCAGGGAGCTATTTAAATTGCTAAGAGATATCACATCTGGAAGTCAGGAAGCATCCAATATTGACGATGCTGTCGAAAAAAAACCAAGATAACTAATGAATTAGTAAAAAGCTTAATTCAAAGACATCTTGCTATCAAGCCGCATTCTATTCCTGACGTGAACAACTTCTACTGTTTGACCCGAGTACTGCGTGACTGCTTTCGTAAGATCAGTCACGTTGATAAGGGTCACATCGCCGATACTGACTAAATAGTCATCTTTTAATATTCCAGCTTTTTCGGCGGCAGAGCCATCAATCACTACCATGACAAGCAAGCCATCTTTAATATCGTCGTCCTTTTCAGGGACTTTTACATATACACCCATCGATGGCTTGGCAATTTTAGCCCAATAAGAAGCAAAGTAAGCGTAACTGGCGCCAGCTTCAATTGGTGCTTGGCCAGTTTTTTTAGCTTCACGCAATTGCTGAATTTTTGCAGTTGCAGATGGTTTATCAGCTCGTTCGCTGTATACCAGCACGATTTCTGCGTGGACTTTTTTTGCTTGAGGCATCGCTAATTCAGGCGCAACATTTCCTGCTTTAAAATCAGAATAGCCAATCAACTCAAAACCACGCTCTTCCATACGCTGCTTATCAGCGATTTTATCTGTGCCTGAATAAATTTTTGGATCGGCATTTGGGGCAACACGTTTTGCATTCGTCGTTTTAGTCTCAACATAAGCATTACTAAAAAAGTTCTGATTTGCAATGACTTCCTCTAAAGTCTGACCATCCTGAGCGACTGACACATTCGCCAAAATAAGAAAACTTAACAATGTGAACCCCAGTAAACGCATGATGCTTCCTTTATTAAACATAGAATTTCAAACAATCAAGAGAAAAACAATAAAACAGCTTAACCTAATAATATGGGATGATTTCAAATAAATATTAACTACGCTGACTAGACCAACATATACTCAAAATAATTCAAATGTCATTACAAACAATTAAAATTGGTCTTATATCAATAAGTGACCGCGCCTCATCTGGCGCCTATGAAGACCTGGGCTTGCCGCACTTGCAAGAATGGCTAGAGAAAGCACTCACAACCCCTTGGCATTGCATTACTCGCTTAATTCCAGATGAAAGAAATGAAATCGAATTTACACTCAAACAGCTTGTAGACAAAGAAGATTGTAGTTTGATTTTAACCACTGGCGGCACAGGCCCAGCAATACGAGATGTGACCCCAGAGGCGACATTAGCCATTGCAGATAGAGAAATGCCCGGCTTTGGCGAGCAAATGCGTCAAATTAGCTTAAACTTTGTGCCAACGGCGATTTTATCACGCCAAGTCGCGGCTATACGTAAGCAGTGCCTCATTATCAACTTACCCGGCCAACCAAAAGCCATCGCCCAAACGCTAGAGGGTTTAAAAGATGGAAATGGCAAACAAATCGTGCATGGCATTTTTGCCGCAGTACCTTATTGCTTGGATCTAATTGGTGCACCCTACATTGAAACCAATGCTGACATTGTTCAAGCTTTTAGACCAAAATCAGCCTCTAAAAAATAAGAGCCAAAACACTATGCAACTTCATATTACTCCTTACTATGCTGCGATATTAGCATTACTTTTTATTGTTCTTTCTGTGAGAACCATCAAAACAAGGCGCGAACACAAAGTGGCAATTGGTGATAGCGGCGAAAAAAGCATATTAAGGGCATCGCGAGTTCACGCTAATTTTTCAGAATACGTGCCATTTACACTTCTACTTATCGCCATGCTCGAGTTGCAGTCCTACTCGCATTGGATAATTCATGGCTTATGCATTGCGCTTGTTGCAGCCAGGACTGCCCATGCTTATGGGGTAAGCCAGGCAAATGAAAACTTTAAATTTAGAATTTTCGGCACATCAACGACGATTAACATCATTGCCATTTGTGCATTTTTATTACTTCTAAAACCGATTCTGATCAGTGCTCAATAGCTGCCTCATTTATGCCAAACGAATTCAATATCATCAATAAATACTTCACCCGCTACAACAAAGATGTGGACTTAGGTGTGGGCGATGATGCCGCGCTTATTCAAATCAACACAGGGTATCAACTAGCCGTTTCAGCTGACATGCTGGTAGCTGGCATGCATTTTCTCGCTGACTGCCCAGCATATTTTGTAGGCTGGAAATCACTTGCCGTTAATATTTCTGACATGGCGGCAATGGGCGCAACGCCAAAATGGGCAACGCTTGCAATTGCTTTACCAAATATTGATGAAGCTTGGTTAGCTGAATTCTCGCGCGGATTTTTTGCTAGTGCGGATGAGTTTGGTGTCAGACTCATTGGTGGGGATACTACACGCGGCCCACTTAATATTAGTGTGCAAATCATGGGAGAAGTGCCGATTGGCAAAGCGCTTCGCCGAGATGGAGCTAAACTTGGTGATGAAATTTGGGTATCGGGCAATTTAGGTGAAGCTTCACTTGGTTTAGCGCAGCTACAAAATAAGCTGCCTGAAAACACTTTATCTGCTGCAGAACAAAAAGTTTGTATTGATTCCCTTTTAGCACCACAACCTCGAGTGGCTTTGGGTCTAGCATTGCAAAATATTGCAAACAGCGCCATCGATATCTCAGATGGCCTATTAGCAGATTTAGGGCATATTTTAGAGCGCTCATCATTGGGAGCAAATCTATTTTGGGAGCATATTCCTCATATGAGCGTTAGCAAAGGAGTAAGTGTTGATGAGCTTCAAAGCCTATGCTTGGCTGGCGGTGATGATTACGAGTTATGCTTTACCGCACCTGTATCCAAACATGATGCAGTTTTAGCAATCAGTAAAAAACTTAATTTAAAGCTTTCAGCCATAGGCGAAACCACGTCAGTGGCCTCTCAGAAAAATAGGCTAAATGTTTATGACGAAAAACATCAAGCAATTGAATTGAAAAGCGCAGGCTATGACCACTTCAGCTAACACCACTTCACCTAGCCTGGAGTTTTTGCTATGCCACCCTACCCATTTCGTTGCCTTAGGCTTTGGTGCTGGGCTTGCGCCAAAAGCACCCGGTACAGTTGGCACAATCATAGGCTTACCTTTATTTTGGCTACTGACCTTCACGCCAGAATCAACGCACTTCATTACCCTCGCCGTTTTATTTTTAGTCGGCATTCCGCTTTGTAACAAAACTGGTAACGCTTTAGGTGTGTCAGACCACGGAAGCATCGTGTGGGATGAGATTGTTGCCATGATGCTGGTGCTTAAATTCACGCCTGCAAGTCCGCTATGGTGGGCTTTAGCCTTTGTGCTTTTTCGACTATTTGATATTTGGAAACCGGCGCCCATCATTCAATGCGATGCAAAACTAAAAGGCGGCTTCGGCGTAATGTTTGACGACCTGCTGGCCGCCATTTACGCCATCATCAGCCTTAAAGTGCTATGTTTAGCCCTGAACTAAAAGCATTGTCACAAGAAGTCGGCGAGCTTTTGCTTGCCAAAAAACATGTGCTTACCTTGGCTGAATCATGTACTGGTGGACTCATTTCGGCGCTCATTACGAACACAGCAGGTAGCTCAGTTTGGTTTGATAGCAGCTTGGTAACCTACAGCAACCAAGCAAAACAAGATTTACTCAAAGTGCAAGAGTCATCCCTCACGCTATACGGCGCAGTGAGTGAACAAGTGGCCATTCAAATGGCAATTGGCGCACTTAGGCAAGGCAGGGCAACAATTGCTGCCAGCGTCACAGGTGTCGCAGGACCCGATGGCGGAAGTTCAACAAAACCTGTCGGTACTGTTTGCTTTGCTTGGATCACCAATGATTTGCCGTCCATCAGCAAAACCTTTTTATTCCAAGGCAGTCGAGAGCAAATCCGCGAACAATCTACCATCACTTTGCTAATTGGGATAAAAGACTTACTCAATTTATTACTTTTGAATGCAATTACTTAATGATTATTTTTAATTATTGGTGTACGTTCGTACAATCGTTTGATAAAATCAAAAAACTAACGCTAAAAAGCCCATCAAAAACAATTATCAGCTTTAATTAGTCCAAGGCTTAACCTTACTTTTAGGCTTGAATTGTGGAATAATCACAACATTGATTTGAAGACTTTTTTTGCACTTTAATGGCATAAAAAAGCCTAGACTCATCAAGATAAAACCAGAGGACATTATGGACGACAATAAAAGCAAAGCACTGGCAGCAGCACTTTCGCAAATCGAGAAGCAATTCGGCAAAGGGTCAATCATGCGCTTGGGCGACACAGAAGTCGCTGAAGACATTCAAGCTGTTTCAACAGGCTCGCTTGGCCTTGATATTGCGCTTGGTATTGGTGGCTTACCTCGTGGACGAGTAATTGAAATCTACGGCCCTGAGTCTTCTGGCAAAACGACACTTACGCTATCTGTTATTGCACAAATGCAAAAAGCAGGCGGCACAGCAGCATTTATTGATGCTGAGCACGCGCTAGATCCTCAATACGCTCAAAAATTAGGCGTCAATGTTGGTGAGCTGTTAATTTCCCAACCCGACACTGGCGAACAAGCTTTAGAAATTGCCGACATGCTCGTTCGATCTGGCTCGGTTGACATTGTGGTTGTCGACTCAGTTGCAGCGCTTGTTCCAAAAGCCGAAATTGAAGGCGAAATGGGCGACTCACACATGGGCTTGCAAGCACGCTTGATGAGCCAAGCGCTTCGCAAACTCACTGGTAACATCAAGCGCACAAACACCATGGTGATCTTCATTAACCAAATTCGTATGAAGATTGGCGTGATGTTTGGAAATCCAGAAACAACAACGGGCGGCAACGCACTTAAATTCTATGCATCAGTTCGCTTAGATATTCGTCGCACAGGCGCAATTAAGAGGGGCGATGAAGTTATTGGCTCTGAAACGCGTGTGAAGATTGTCAAAAACAAAGTCGCGCCTCCTTTCAAACAAGCTGAATTTGATATCTTGTACGGAGAAGGCATTTCTCGCGAAGGTGAGATTTTAGAGCTGGGTTCAGACCTTAAGATTGTTGAAAAAGCTGGCGCTTGGTATAGCTACAACGGTGAAAAAATCGGTCAAGGTAAAGATAACTCACGCGAATATTTAAAAGAGCATCCGGAAGTGGCTGATGAAATTGATGGCAGAATTCGTGCAAATGCTAAAGGCAATCTAGACGCTATCGTTAAAACGATTAGCCCAGAAGACGCAGCAGATTAAGGAATAAGTCTGGAAAAGAAAAAACCGCAAGTTTCACTGCGCCAACGAGCTTTAGATTTTCTAGCTAAACGTGAGTACAGCGTTGCGGAACTTGCGCAAAAACTAAACACCGTCGCAAGGAAATATGAACTAGATGCAGGTGAAATCCCAGAAATAGTAGCGGACTTCCAAAAGCTTAGCTGGGTATCAGACACCAGATTTACTGAGCAAATTTTACATGCGCGCAAATCCAAATTTGGAGCTGCGCGCATTGCGCATGAACTAAGAGAAAAAGGTATTTCGGACGTACTGATATCCGAAGCAGTGCAAGATGTAAAATCGAACGAACTTGCGAATGCCAAGGCGGTATGGCGTAAAAAATATGATGCGCCGCCAACATCAAGAGAGGAATGGGCAAAGCAAGCGCGGTTTTTACAAAGTCGCGGTTTTGGTTTTGAAATTATAAAAAAAGTCATTAACAAGCAAGAAGAAGAAGAGAACTAGCAAGGCTGTCACCAAAGAAAATAAATAGGCTAATTGAATGAGTAAATCAGCAGCATCTCCAGTATCTGTTAAAGAAATAAGACAACAATTCTTAGACTTTTTCGCGTCTAAAGGCCACCAAGTAGTTGCCTCTAGCTCTTTAGTGCCGCACGGCGACCCGACACTACTATTCACTAACGCAGGCATGAACCAATTTAAAGATGTGTTTTTGGGCTTTGATAAACGTCCCTACACCCGGGCAACAACTAGTCAAAAATGTGTACGTGCTGGCGGCAAACACAACGACTTAGAAAACGTAGGCTACACAGCGCGTCACCATACGTTCTTCGAAATGCTAGGCAATTTCAGCTTTGGCGATTACTTCAAACGCGATGCCATCAAATACGCATGGGAATTACTGACTGAAGTTTATAAGCTCCCTAAAGATAAACTTACCGTCACGGTCTATGCAGACGACGATGAAGCATTCGACATTTGGGCAAAAGAAATAGGCGTCCCAACGAACCGCATTATCCGCATCGGGGATAACAAAGGGGCACGCTACGCATCAGACAATTTCTGGATGATGGGCGACACAGGCCCTTGCGGTCCTTGTACTGAAATTTTCTTTGACCATGGCGAACACATACGGGGCGGCCCTCCTGGTAGTGCAGAAGAAGACGGCGACCGTTTCATCGAGATTTGGAACAACGTGTTCATGCAATTTAATCGCGACGAAGCTGGTGTGATGCATCCGCTTCCTAAGCCATCCGTAGATACTGGTATGGGTTTAGAGCGTATCTCTGCAGTACTGCAACACGTGCACGCAAATTATGAAATCGACTTATTCCAAACACTGATTGAAGCGGCCGCGCGGGAAACCAACACTAACGATTTTAATAACCCATCACTCAAAGTCTTAGCTGACCATATCCGCGCTTGTAGCTTCTTGATTGCCGACGGCGTAATTCCTGGCAATGAAGGCCGTGGTTATGTGCTACGTCGCATCATCCGACGCGCAATTCGTCATGGCTACAAACTTGGTGTACGTAAAGCGTTTTTCCATAAAATGCTACCGGATTTAGTGAGTGAAATGGGCGAGGCTTATCCGGAACTCGCAAGCGCTCAAACGCGAGTCTCAGAAGTGTTGAAACAAGAAGAAGATCGCTTTTTTGAAACCATTGAAAATGGCATGGCGATTTTGGAAGCCGAATTAGCTGAAATGGCAAAAGTAGGGAACATAACCTTTAACGGTGAAACAGCATTCAAATTACACGACACATACGGCTTTCCACTAGACCTTACGGCAGATGTTTGCCGAGAACGTGATGTCGTTGTGGACTCACCTGCATTTGATGCTGCAATGTCACGCCAAAAAGAACAAGCCCGCTCTGCCGGAAAATTCAAAATGGCAACCAACCTTGAATACGACGGCGCATCAACGAATTTTCGTGGATATGATGAGCTCTCAACGAAAGCTAAAGTGCTTGCGCTCTATAAAGATGGTTCCCCAGTGAATATGCTTAATGAAGGTGATTTAGGTATCGTCGTTTTAGATAACACACCTTTTTACGCTGAGTCAGGCGGTCAAATTGGTGACTGTGGCGATTTAAAAGCTAGCGACGGCATTTTCAGTGTTGAAGACACTCTTAAAATACAAGCAACAGTATTCGGCCATCACGGCATACTCACCACAGGCAAGCTTACAATAGGTGATAGTCTTCAAGCTCGCGTGAATACAAATGCCAGAGCAAACACAATGCGCAACCACTCTGCAACACACCTAATGCACAAAGCATTGCGTCAAATACTTGGCGAGCATGTTCAACAAAAAGGCTCTTTGGTTGATATAGACAAAACTCGTTTTGACTTTGTTCATAACACACCAATGACTGATGAAGAAATCACCCAAGTCGAAAGTATCGTCAACGCAGAAATCCTAGCTAACTCAGCGACGCAAGCTCGCGTGATGGATATTGAATCTGCTCAAAAAACTGGCGCCATGATGTTGTTTGGTGAAAAATATGGTGATGAAGTTCGTGTTTTGGATATTGGCTCATCACGCGAACTTTGCGGTGGCACTCACGTAAGCCGCACTGGTGATATTGGTTTATTCAAAATAACCGCTGAAAGTGGAGTAGCCGCGGGGGTGCGACGCTTAGAAGCGACATCAGGCGTAAACGCGCTCAAACTGGTGCAAAACCAACAAGCCTTAGTTAGCCATCTTGCAACAGAGCTTAAAACTCCCGCTAATGAACTAGGCACAAAAATCACGCAATTAATTGACACACAAAAATTACTCGAAAAAGAACTTGCCCGATTGAAATCTAAATTGGCTTCCTCACAAGGCGACGACCTTGCTGACCAAGCAATAGAAATTAACGGCGTTAAAGTACTTGCGGCAACCATAGAAGGCGCAGATGCCAATGCCTTACGAGAAACCATGGATAAGCTTAAAGATAAGCTAAAATCAGCTGCCATTGTATTGGCAAGCATCAGTGAGGGCAAAGTCAGCCTTGTAGCTGGCGTAACACCAGATATCATCGCGAAACTAAAAGCGGGCGACTTAGTCAACCACGTAGCTAGTCAAGTGGGTGGCAAAGGCGGCGGTAAGCCAGACATGGCGATGGCTGGTGGCGTAGATCCTAGCCAATTACCTAAAGCACTTGCAAGCGTGCAAACGTGGGTTCATCAAAAACTTAACTAACCTTAAACATTAAACACTATGGCACTCATTGTTCAAAAATACGGTGGCACCTCAGTTGGCAGCCCAGATCGCATTAAAAACTTAGCGCGTCGCGTGGCACGTTTTAAAGCACTCGGCCATCAAATCGTCGTGGTGGTTTCTGCCATGTCAGGGGAAACCAATCGTCTGATTAACTTGGCAAAAGAAATCATGCCGGAGCCAGATCCTCGTGAGTTGGACGTGTTGGTGGCAACTGGCGAGCAAGTGACTATTGGCCTTACCTCCATGGCATTAATGGAGCTTGGCCTTAAAGCAAAAAGCTACACCGGCTCACAAGTGCGCATCGTGACCGATAATGCACATACTAAAGCACGTATTCTTAGCATTGACGAAGATCGTATCCGTAAGGATTTAAATGCTGGTTATGTCGTAGTGGTGGCTGGCTTTCAAGGCGTCGATGAAAACGGCAATATTACAACGCTAGGTCGAGGCGGTTCCGATACAACAGGTGTTGCCCTAGCTGCGGCACTTAAAGCTGACGAATGCCAAATCTATACTGATGTTGATGGAGTTTATACAACAGACCCTCGCTTAGTACCTGAAGCACGACCCTTAAAATCCATTACTTTTGAAGAAATGCTAGAACTAGCTAGCCAAGGCTCAAAAGTATTGCAAATTCGTTCCGTAGAATTTGCCGGTAAATACAAAGTTAAACTACGTGTGCTTTCAAGCTTTGAAGAGGATGGCGAAGGCACACTCATCACATTTGAAGATCCCGAAAACAAGGACAGCAACATGGAACAACCAATCATCTCAGGCATCGCATTTAATCGAGACGAAGCAAAAATAATGGTACTAGGTGTACCAGACAAGCCAGGTATCGCCTACCAAATTTTGGGCCCAGTGGCAGACGCAAAAATTGACGTCGATATGATTATCCAAAACATGGGTGCAGACGGCACAACCGACCTTACATTCACTGTACACAAAAACGATATGACAAAAGCACTTGGTATTCTTAACCAAGTACAAGCACACATCGGTGCACGTGAAATTCGCGGCGATGACAAAATCGCTAAAGTTTCTATCGTTGGCGTTGGCATGCGCTCGCACGTTGGCATCGCAAGCCAAATGTTCCGCACACTTGCTGAAGAGGGCATCAACATTCAAATGATTTCAACTAGCGAGATCAAAATCGCTGTTGTCATCGACGAGAAATACATGGAACTAGCGGTTCGTGTACTTCACAAAGCGTTTGAGTTAGAAGAAGCTTAGATTGATTTTTAAGGCGTAATCGAGTACTGTTATGCCCTCGCAACACAGCAACAAAACGGAGAGCTGGCCGAGTGGTCGAAGGCACTTCCCTGCTAAGGAAGCA
>JBBAON010000011.1:0-57697 GCA_040401435.1 Candidatus Methylopumilus sp. | reverse complement strand
ACCGTGGGAAGTCCATTGGAAGTTAAGAAACGTCTACGAAAGTAGGGGAAGTCCAGAATATTGAAGGCGTACTGGTTGAATAGATCTGAATCTTCGGCGATATCTTGTTTAAAGTAGATAATGCTTTCACTTTTTATTACGGTATTGACAATGGATTCAGCCTCATCACATAAATGACAACCGCTTGTTCCATATGAAATGTATTGTTTTCGCATCTGTTTAAAGGCTTGTAATGGAGTTTTTTTTAATCTTATTGCGAGTTATGTTATAACATCAGGTGTTGCAGTAACGCGTGTCGCTTTATGCCTTTATCAAAGCATTAACTAATTCTCTGCGAGTAAAAGAAATGGCAGAATTTCAAGAAATCAAAGAAAGCTTACAAGAAAGTCTTCAGCAAGTGATTCACTTGTTAGATAAGCATAAGCTTATTGAAGATCTTGTGCACAAGCAAGAATTAGATATGCCCAAGCAATCGCTATTAGAATCGATAGTCCACAAACAAAATCTTACCCTGCTTCAAAAAAAGCTAGACCAACTTCACCCTGCTGACGTTGCCTATATTCTTGAAGCATTGCCATTAGCACAACGTTTGGATGTTTGGGAGTTAGTTAAAGCCGAGCGCGATGGTGAGATTCTCCTCGAGGTGTCTGATGCGGTTCGACAAACCCTTATTGCCGACATGGATAGCGAAGAGCTTCTTGCTGCTGCGGAACAGCTTGATACTGATGAACTTGCAGATTTAGCGCCTGACCTTCCAACGGACGTTCTTCATGAGCTACTAGATAGCCTTGACTTCCAAAACCGAGAGCGTTTAAAGTCCGCATTGGCTTATCCAGATGATGCTGTTGGTGCATTAATGGACTTCGATATTGTGACTATTCGTGAAGATATTACGCTTGAAGTGGCTCTTCGTTACCTTCGTCGCATTGGCACTTTACCAGACCATACCGATAAATTATTTGTAGTTGATCGACATGATATCCTACGTGGCGTTTTGCCATTAAAACGCTTGGTGGTAAAAGATCTTGACTTGGGCGTTGCTGAAATTATGGCGGACGATCCAGTGGTATTCCATCCCGAAGATTTAGCAGATGATGCTTCAAAAGCATTTGAACGTTATGATTTGGTTACCGCGCCAGTGGTTGATGAAAATAACAAATTAGTTGGTCGTTTAACCGTTGATACGGTTATGGATTATATTCGCGAAGAAGCCGAAAGTGACAAGCTCTCTATGGCAGGTTTACGCGAAGAGGAAGATTTGTTCTCTTCCGTATGGAAGTCTGTTCAAAACCGCTGGACATGGTTAGCAGTGAATTTAGTTACTGCGCTGATAGCTTCCCGTGTGATTGGATTGTTTGAAGAATCAATTGAAAAGACGGTTGCTTTGGCGGCCCTCATGCCTATCGTTGCTGGTATTGGCGGAAACTCTGGCAATCAAACAACTACAATGATTGTTCGTGGCTTGGCCTTGGGCCAAATTGCTTCACATAATATGCAATCTTTACTTAAAAAAGAACTTGGCGTAAGTTTATTAAATGGATTGATTTGGGGTAGTGTTCTCGGTGGAATTGCTTTCATACTTTATCAAAATACAACATTGAGTATCGTAATGACTGCTGCGATGACGCTCAATCTACTTCTTGCAGCCATTATGGGGGTGATCATTCCTTTAATCATGACGAGGTTTGGTAAGGACCCTGCTGTTGGCTCCAGCGTTCTTATTACGGCGATGACTGATAGTGGTGGTTTCTTTATTTTCCTTGGTTTGGCGGCGATATTTTTACGATGAATACAGAAATACATTTAATCTGGTCTGAATTGCTGGAGGATTTGTCTGATGCATCCATGCTTCGGCAAATTGCGGTTATAGGAGCCAGCCTTGCAACCGCATGGATATTAAGCGGGATCGCACGTTCTTATGTAATGAGCCACTCTCCTGATAGTTGGAAGGTTGGCATTGGCGGCTTCAGCCGTGTGCTATTCCCATTATCTGGTCTTGTACTGATCTATATTGGTAGTTATGTGCTTAGCCAATGGCAACACGTTAGCTTATTGGTATTGACTGTGAATTTGTTGTGGGCCATGGTTGCGATTCGCATTTCTATCTATGGTATGCGCTATATCTTCAATGAGGGCAGTTGGATGGGCACCATGGAGAATTTGATATCCAGAATTGTTTGGATCATTTTGGTGCTCCACTTAAGTGGCTTTTGGATAGAGATACTTAAATTTTTAGAAGATATTACATTTAAGGCGGGAAAATCTCATCTCAATGCTTTAATTGTTATACAAGCGATTCTTACTATTTTATTTACGCTATTTGTATCACTGTCTTTAAGTCGCCTTATAGAAAATAGGATGATGCGCGCTGAGAGAGTTGATGTGAACGTCCGCGTGGTACTGTCTAAACTAATTCGTATTGCACTTTCAATCATGGCAATATTAATTGCTATGTCGGCTGTTGGCATAGATATTACTTTGCTTTCAGTTTTTGGTGGCGCGCTTGGAGTAGGTTTAGGATTTGGTTTGCAAAAGATTGCTAGCAATTACGTGAGTGGTTTTGCAATCCTCCTAGATGACTCTGTGCATCTTGGCGATGTCATAACTGTAGATGGCCATCACGGTGTTGTAAGCGAGTTGCGTTTTCGTTATATGATTCTTCGCAAGCTAGATGGCACTGAAGTGGTTATTCCGCATGAAATTTTGATGGCAACAGCGGTCATTAACCATTCATATACCGATAGTAAAGGCAGCGTAACAATGCCAATACAGGTAAGCTATGAAAGTGATTTGGATGTTGCGATGGCTATTGTTAAAGGTGCTGCAAATAGTCAGATAAGGATTTTAAAAACGCCCTCTGCTAATGTTCAAATTAAGGGCTTTGGCGAGAGTGGTATTGACTTGAATCTGGCTTTTTGGATTGCCGATCCTGAAGAAGGTCACGCGAATTTGCAATCAGACTTGTATTTAGAGATTTGGCGCGAATTTAAGAAGCATGGCATTGTTGTGCCTTATCCACAAAGAGAAGTTCGTATGCTGACAAATCCAGCAGTAGAAACAGTTTCAAATATCCCTCCTGTTGTTGAAGAAACGAAGTCATCAGTTAAAAATTGGGATGATGTAATTTAGATTGCGCAAAATGGATCAGAAAAAAATTTAGACAATAAAAAACCCGCGACGAGCGGGTTTTTTTATTGGGCAAAAAATGCGAATCTAGTTCGAATTATTTTAATTTTGTTTCTTTGTAGATCACATGCTTGCGAACAACTGGATCAAATTTCTTGATTTCCATTTTTTCTGGCATGGTACGTTTGTTTTTAGTCGTGGTATAGAAATGTCCTGTACCAGCACTTGATTCTAACTTGATTTTTTCACGCATAATGAGTCCTTAAATCTTCTCGCCAGCAGCGCGCATATCAGCTAAAACAGCATCAATGCCATTTTTGTCGATCGTACGAAGTGCAGCGTTAGTAATACGCATACTGATCCAACGATTTTCGCTTTCAACCCAGAACTTGCGATTTTGCAAGTTAGGTAAAAAACGACGCTTTGTTTTGTTATTTGCGTGAGAAACGTTATTTCCCACCATCGGCTTTTTGCCGGTTACTTGACATACGCGCGCCATACTGCTCTCCTGATACTGCATACCGAAATTCGAAAGACAGCATTTATACCATGAAAGCGCGATCTTTTTCAAGTTAATTCTATTATTTTTCTTCTAGCATCGCAGAAAAAAGAAGTTTAATTAATGTTTTCCAGTGCTACCAAAGCCTCCTTCACCGCGCTCACTCGCGTTAAAGTCATCAACTACCGTGAAACTCGCCTGCACGACCGGCACGATTACTAATTGCGCCATACGCTCCATAGGGTTCATCACAAAAGCTTCTTGGCTGCGATTCCAGCAAGAAACAAATAATTGGCCTTGATAATCCGAGTCAATCAATCCGACCAAGTTACCAAGTACGATGCCATGTTTATGGCCTAAGCCAGAGCGTGGCAGAATCATTGCTGCATAAGCAGGATTAGCAAGGTGAATCGCCATGCCTGTTGGAATTAGCTGAGTTTCACCTGGGTTGATAGTAATGGCTTCGCTAATGCATGCGCGCAAATCTAAGCCTGCTGAGCCTGTTGTGGCATAAGCAGGCATATTTTCATTTAAGCGGCTATCTAAAATCTTAAGTTCGACTTGTAAACTCATAACGTGACTTTCCATATGAAATTTCTAAAGCATCTTTGCGATGTGGCTTAATAGCCCCCTCGCAGATTTGGATTTACTCGACTTGGGTAAAGGATGTGCGCCTTGGTCGTCTAAAAGCGTCAGTGTGCTTTCATCTGCACCTAAAGCTTCCGATACAAGATTAGCGACGATTAAAGGAATATTTTTTCTTTTGCGCTTCTCTTCAGCGTAAGCCAATAAATTTTCACTCTCAGCAGCAAATCCTACGCAAAACGGCGCATTAGTTAATGCTGCTATTGTTGCTAAAATATCTTCGTTAGGTATTAGCTCAATATTAAGGGCGGTGTTACCTTTCTTAATTTTTTTAGAACTCGGGCTTGCCACGCGGTAATCAGCAACAGCAGCCACACTGATGAAAATATCTTGAGAGCCGATATTTTTCATCACAGCAGCTAGCATTTCAGCACCGCTTTCAACAGCGATGACTTTTGCTAAATCTGGCGCTTTTAAATTGCTTGGCCCGCTTACTAAGGTAACTTCAGCGCCCATTTCAATCGCAGCTTCAACGATGCTGTAGCCCATTTTTCCTGAGCTTAAATTGGTAATCGCGCGGACGGGGTCAATCTTTTCAACCGTTGGACCTGCAGTTATCAATACTCGCTTTCCAGCAAGTTGCTTAGCAGGCAATTCAGTATTTAAGCTTGAGAGTAACTCTGCAAATAAAGCTTCTGGTTCTAGCATTCGGCCCAAGCCATGCTCGCCGCAGGCTTGCACGCCGCTATCAGGACCTAAAATCATCACGCCATCTTTTAATAACTGAGCCACATTGCGCTGGGTTGCTGGATTTTCCCACATTTGCTTGTTCATGGCGGGTGCAATCAGTAAGGGACAGTCACGCGCTAAACATAGTGTGGAAAGTAAATCATCTGCATTGCCATGAACTAATTTAGCCATAAAGTCTGCACTCGCTGGTGCAACTAAAATAGCATCTGCCTCACGGCTGAGTTCGATATGTGGCATGCCATTAGCAATGCTCGCATCCCACATTTTGGTATGCACAGATCTTCCAGAAAGTGCTTGCATGGTAATCGGGGTAATAAACTGACAAGCTGCATCAGTCATCACCACTTGCACCGCTACGCCCTTCTTGACCAATAGCCGCGCCAATTCTGCCGCTTTGTAAGCTGCTATTCCGCCAGTGATGCCTAAAACTAAGTGTTTGATTTTTTGCATGGAATTTTGAAACTATGTAATACAACCATTTTAATATGAATTTACGTTCCACGACACATAAAAGGAAGTGATAAAGGCAATTGCTGACCGGCCTGCAGACAATCTTCAACTTCAAAAACTTAAGCAAAAATGCGTGAGCGCGATCATTTTATTGTCGCCACTAACGAGACAATGTCTTTCGCTGAGCGATGCTTGTTGTAAACTCCTATTTAATCAGTATGTTTAAGGTTGCAAAAAGTGGCAATTGACATAATAGATAACGGCATATTACTTAATTTGGGCGTAGCATTTGGCATTGGCTTGCTTGTGGGTGCTGAGCGTGAGCGCAGTAAAAGTAAGCAGCAGAATGCCGATGGACAAGCAGATAATACATTAGCAGGCATTCGGACATTTACCATTGCATCATTGTTAGGCGCGATTACCTCTTGGATGAGTTTTTGGTTGCTGTTTGCGGCTTTGCTTTGTGTGGCGATGTTTGCGGCAGTGGCGTTTTATGTTCGCCGTGATGAGCGCTTGGGCTTAACGACTGAGATTTCTCTTTTATTTACGGTGATACTAGGAGCATTGGCCATGACCACGCCGTCATTGGCTGCTAGCCTTGCGGTGACTGCGGCGATTTTGCTGGCGGCCAAAGAGCCGATACACGGCTTTGTGCTTGGTATCATGACCAAAGATGAGCTGAATGATTTTTTAATTTTAGCTGGTGCAACACTCATTATTTTGCCATTGATGCCAAATGCAACTATGGGGCCATTTAACGCAATAAACCCCCACAACTTATGGCTGGTGGTGATTCTGGTCATGTCGATTGGCGCGTTTGGTCATTTGGCTTTACGTATGGTCGGTGGGCGCATTGGCTTGCCTTTAGTTGGGATGGTTTCGGGCTTTATTTCTAGTATCGCCACCATTAGTGCAATGGGTCATCGTTCTCGCGAGACGCCTGCTTTGCTTGGTTCTGCTGAAGCCGGTGGGGTGCTTTCAAGTTTTTCGACGATTTTACAAATCATCTTAATATTGTTCGCCGTCAGTCAGCCCACTTTGAAGGCTTTGGCAATGCCTCTGATTTTTGGGGGTGTGGCGATATTGCTATGTGGTGGCGCACTTACCTTAAATGCAATGCATCGAGCTGTGACCGATGCTGGTAAGGTAAGTCAATCTTTTGGGATTAAGACCGCATTTTCTATGGCAGGTATTATTGCAGTTGTGCTGATCGTTTCAGCAGGCCTTAATCAGTGGTTTGGGCAGGCGGGTTTGGTAATAGGTTCGGCATTCGTGGGATTGATTGACGCCCATGCGCCCACTGTTACCGTTGCTTCTTTTGTGGCCAACCACCAACTTGCAGCAGTCGATGCTGCGCTACCTATATTGGCAGCGTTTTCTTTTAACGCAATGGCCAAAGTGATTGCTGCGATCGTAAGCGGTGGTAAAGTGTTTGCTTGGCAAATAGTGCCAAGCTTACTAATACAGGTAGCTGCTGTGTGGCTTGGTTGGTTGGCTTTTTGACGATGTTGCTGGAAAGAAGTGAATAATAATGCAAAATAATTTAATGAAAAATCTCATTTGGATCTTTGTGGCGCTAATTGGCGCTGGAGCGGTTGGCGGTATTGCCCTCAATCGTGGAGAGAGTATCAACGCACTTTGGTTTATTACTGCGGCGCTTTGCGTGTATGCGATTGCTTATCGCTTTTATGCGGCTTGGTTAGCAACTAAAGTGCTGTTGGTGGATGAAACCCGTGCAACACCTGCTGAACGTTTAGATAATGGGCGAGATTTTATTCCGACCAATAGATGGATTGTGTTTGGGCATCACTTTGCAGCGATTGCTGGCCCAGGCCCTTTGGTTGGCCCAACCCTTGCGGCGCAATTTGGCTACTTGCCGGGTACGCTTTGGATTTTGTTTGGTGCGGTGCTTGGTGGTTGTGTGCAAGATATGATCACGCTATTTTTCTCAGTGCGCCGGAACGGTCGCAGTTTGGGGCAAATGGCCCGCGATGAAATCGGCCCGATTGGCGGCGCGGCTGCGCTAGTGGCTACATTCGTTATTATGATTATTTTAATTGCTGTGCTTGGGCTGGTAGTGGTCAACGCAATGAAGCATAGTCCTTGGGCAACTTCTACCGTTGCGGCGACGATACCAATTGCCATGATTGTTGGGCTCTATATGCGCCACATTCGTGTAGGGCAAGTATTAGAAGCTTCTGCGCTCGGGGTAGCTTTGCTGTTCTTGGCTGTGGTGGGGGGTGGCTGGATAGACCATAACCCGACACTTCGTATCTTTTTTGATCATGAAGGTTTAACGTTGGCTTACTGGGTAATGGCTTACGGCTTTGCAGCCGCGATCATGCCTGTTTGGTTGTTGCTAGCGCCGCGTGATTATCTTTCTACCTTCATGAAGCTTGGTACCATTATTTTGCTTACGGTGGCCATATTGATGCTAAATCCCCAAATTAAGATGCCAGCTTTGACGCAGTTTATTGATGGTACAGGTCCAATCTTTGGTGGCACATTATTTCCATTTGTTTTTATTACCATTGCTTGTGGGGCTATTTCCGGCTTCCACGCGCTGATTTCATCGGGCACTACGCCTAAGCTGCTCACTAATGAACGAGATATTCGTATGATCGGTTATGGTGGTATGTTGCTTGAATCTTTCGTCGCTATTATGGCCTTGATCGCGGCAACAGTGCTTGATCCAGGAGTTTTCTTTGCAATTAATAGTCCAGCTGGGGTTGTGGGTAAGGAAGCTGCTGATGCGGTTGCCATGATTTCATCTTGGGGCTTTCATGTGACCGTTGAGCAAATGAACACCTTAGCCAGCGACATGGGGGAGGCTTCTTTATTTGCCCGCACTGGAGGCGCGCCAAGCTTGGCAGTGGGCATGGCGAGTATTTTCGGAAGTTTATTCGGTAAAGGTTTATTGGCGATGTGGTATCACTTCGCGATTATGTTTGAGGCGATTTTTATCCTAACAACTTTAGATGCTGGAACGCGCGTTGGCCGTTTTATGTTGCAAGATATGTTGGGTAATATTTGGCCCAAAATGGCGCAAACTTCTTGGTGGCCTTCAGTGCTCATTAGCAGTGCGCTGGTGGTCGCTGGTTGGGGATATTTCTTGTATATCGGCGTGATTGATCCAAATGGCGGCGTAAATATTTTATGGCCATTATTTGGTATTGCTAACCAAATGCTGGCTGCCATTGCTTTCTGCGTAGCTACTGGGATTTTAGTGAAGTCTGGCAAGTTGAAATTTGCATGGGTAACAGACCTGCCATTAATGTGGCTTATAGTAATTACTAGCACTGCAGCCTGGGAAAAAATCACTAGCACTGACATTCGCGTGGGGTTTTTTGCGGCAGCCAATGATATGGCAGCAAAGTTAGCTGCTGGTATATTGCCGCCTGAAAAGGCGGCTGTTGCTCCGCAACTCATTTTTAATCAGCACTTAGATGCATGGCTCATCATCTTTTTTGTGGTCTTGCTTTGGGTGGTTTTTTTAGATATGTTGCGTGTGGTGGTGCAATCCTATTTTGGAAAAGCGACTTTGCCTTCATCTGAAGTTGCTTATCAAAAATCAAGTATTAATTAAGTTTTTAAGTAAAGGATTGTTTATATGGCAACAGGTGTGATTATTCAAAATCCAACAAACGGCTTAACCCGTATGGGTTACTTTGGTTTCAGTTGGACGTATTTATTCTTTGGCTGGTGGGTACCGCTAATTCGCGGTGAACTTGGTGTGGCAGCGCTTCACTTAATTTTTACGTTGATTACATTTGGTCTTTGGCAATTTATTGTTGCATTTTTATATAACAAACAATATATGATTAGGATGCTTGAGAAAGGCTATGTTTTAAAAGATGAGCCAGCAGTAATGGCCCGGGCAAGAGCTGAGTTGGGTATCGCGGAAATTTAAGTTTTGTTTAATTTACTAAAAATTTTTTGGTCAAGAATTCGTCAGTTGTCTGGTGACGATGCTTATGAGCGCTATTTGCAACATTACGAAGAACATCATCAAAATGATTTAGAGGCTGAGCCCCCTTATAGTAAAGAGGCTTTCTTTAAAGAGTGGCAGAATAAAAAATGGACGGGTGTTAAACGATGCTGTTAAGAGTATTGGATGAAGCAGAAATTTCTCGAGTGGTGGAAATGGCTTGGGAAGATAGAACACCATTTGAAGCCATTGAATTGCAGTTTGGCTTGAATCAAGACGGAGTGATTAAGCTTATGCGTAGCCAATTAAAGTTGAGTTCATTCAAGCTTTGGCGTGAGCGGACGCATGGACAAACGACCAAACACGCAAAGTTGCGGAGCCCTGAAGTCTCGAGACATAAAGCCAATCATCGAGTAAAACAGTTTTAGCCTATAAAAGATTTAAAGGCTGCCCTTTTCGCTGGTGATAAAAGTACATCACTAAGCCTACTAATACCATAGGTAAGCTTAGCCATTGACCCATACTCAAGCCGAAACTTAATAGTCCTAAAAATGCATCAGGCTCACGTGAATACTCGGCGATAAATCTAAAACTTCCGTAACCGATTAAAAATATTGCTGAAATCGTGCCAGTTTCGCGTGGTTTGCTTGAGTAAATCCATAAAATCAAAAACAGCAAAACGCCTTCTAGGCCAAACTCATAGAGTTGTGATGGATGTCGTGGAATACTATCAACCTTTGGGAAAACCATGCCCCAATTAGCATTGGTAGCTCGACCCCAAAGCTCGCCATTAATGAAGTTTCCCATGCGCCCGGCACCCAAGCCAATTGGAACAAGCGGTGCTACAAAATCCATAATGCCCAGCCAGGATTTTTGGTACTTCCGTCCAAAAAAGACCATCGCAACCAGCACGCCTAAAAATCCGCCGTGAAAGCTCATGCCACCTTGCCATACGTAAAAAATCTCAAGCGGATGCTCGATAAAGTAGCTCGCCTGATAAAACACAACGTAGCCTAAACGTCCACCCAAAATGACACCCAATGCGCCGAAGAACAATGCATCATCCACCATTTCAACGGACCAACCGCGCCAAGTTTGATGCGCCGCGCGCCACTTGCCTAACGTTAAAAATGCCATGAAGCCTGTGAGATACATCAATCCATACCAATGGATGCCAAAATTGCCTAGGTGGATAGCGATGGGGTCGAATTGCGGGTGTATGAACATGAAAATAAAGAGACTCTCAATAGAAGACTATCGCTATTTTACATCTAAGGCAGAGATGCGTGGCTGTGATTTCATATCCCTATGTCTTTTAAGGCCATATAACTGATGCCCTTTGGGGCTGGGTAGTTTAAAATTACATTTTTGAATTTTGTTGGATCTAGTCATGCCTGTTTATCGTTCACGCACTACCACTCATGGTCGCAATATGGCGGGCGCTCGCGCACTGTGGCGCGCCACTGGAATGAAAGATGGAGATTTCGATAAGCCTATTATCGCGGTTGCCAACTCTTTTACTCAGTTTGTACCAGGTCATGTGCACTTAAAAGATATGGGGCAGTTGGTTGCGCGCGAAATTGAAAAAGCAGGCGGCGTTGCAAAAGAGTTTAATACCATTGCTGTGGATGACGGCATTGCCATGGGTCATAGCGGTATGCTTTATAGCTTGCCGAGCCGCGACTTAATTGCCGATAGCGTTGAGTATATGGTGAATGCTCACTGTGCGGACGCGCTGGTTTGTATTTCTAACTGCGATAAAATCACTCCTGGCATGTTGATGGCCGCATTGCGCTTGAATATTCCAGTCGTTTTTGTATCTGGTGGCCCAATGGAAGCTGGTAAAGTTAACTGGCAAGGTACTGTTCACAAACTAGACTTAGTTGATGCGATGGTTGCAGCTGCAGATAGTAATGTGTCGGATGAAGAGGCTGATGCGATTGAGCGCTCAGCTTGCCCAACTTGCGGTTCATGCTCAGGGATGTTTACTGCAAACTCAATGAATTGCTTAACCGAGGCGCTTGGTTTGAGTTTGCCTGGCAATGGCTCTACGCTTGCTACCCACGGTGCGCGAAAACAGCTCTTTTTAGGGGCTGGTCGTCTAATTGTCGATTTGGCCAAGCGCTATTATGAGCAAGACGACGAAAGCGTGCTGCCACGTTCAATTGCAAATTTCAAAGCCTTTGAAAATGCAGTAAGTTTGGATGTGGCAATGGGCGGTTCAACCAACACTGTTTTGCATTTGCTCGCAGCTGCGCATGAGGCGGGTATCGATTTTACGATGAAAGAAATTGACCGAATTTCGCGTCATGTTCCGTGTGTGTGTAAAGTTGCTCCGGCAACGGCTAAATATCATATGGAAGATGTTCATCGCGCTGGTGGTGTGATGGGCATTTTGGGCGAGTTAGATAGAGCAGGCCTTATACATAGAGATACGCCAGTAGTGCACGCGCCATCAATGGGTGATGCTTTAGATCAATGGGATGTGATGAAGTCTGGCAATGAAGAGGCCAAGAAGCTCTATTTAGCAGCGCCCGGTGGCATTGCAACGACCATCGCGTTTAGTCAGTCGATGCTTTGGCCTGCCCTAGATACAGATAGGGCTGAAGGCTGTATTCGCGATAAAGCACATGCTTATTCGCAAGACGGTGGCTTAGCAGTGCTTTACGGTAACATCGCTTTAGATGGCTGTATTGTGAAAACCGCAGGCGTGGACGATAGTATTTTGAAATTCACAGGTCGTGCCCGTATTTTTGAATCACAAGATGATTCAGTTGCAGCAATTTTGAATGATGAAATTGTTGCTGGTGATGTGGTGGTTATTCGTTACGAAGGTCCTCGTGGCGGCCCTGGCATGCAAGAAATGTTGTATCCCACTTCTTACCTAAAGTCTAAAGGCTTAGGTAAAGAATGCGCCTTGCTCACGGATGGTCGATTCTCCGGTGGTACATCTGGTTTGAGTATTGGGCATGCTTCGCCAGAAGCGGCTGAAGGCGGCGCAATTGGTTTAGTGGAAGAGGGCGATACCATTGAAATTGATATTCCTAACCGTACCATTAATCTAAAGGTAGATGATTCAGTCCTATCAAATCGTCGTGCTGCCATGGAAGCCAAAGGTGCGAAAGCTTGGAAGCCAGTAAATCGTGAGCGAGTTGTTTCGCCAGCGCTTCGTGCATACGCAGCTATGACTACCTCTGCCTCTAAGGGTGCGGTGCGTGATGTATCGCAAATCGAGAAGAAATAAGGATAGTCATGATTCATACAGCATTAGCTAAAAATAAAATTGAGGTAGGTGTCGGTATTATTCAGTACGAGGACGAGAGCGGATTACAGTTTTTATCAATAGAAAATAACCATGCCACTGCCACGATTGCCTTGCAAGGCGGTCATGTAATGCATTGGCAACCCACCTCTGCAACTGAACCTGTGCTTTGGCTTTCAAGCAATGCTCGATATACCGAAGGTCGCTCGGTTCGTGGCGGTATTCCTATTTGTTGGCCATGGTTCGGCGCACATCCAACCGATAGCAGTTATTGCCCGCATGGATTTGCGAGGGTTATCCCTTGGAAAATCTTGCAAACGGGTACGCTTTCAAATGGCGCGACAAGATTATTGCTTGAAATGACCCATACGGATGTCACTAGAAAACAATTGTCTTATGACTATCGCTTTGTGATGGCCATTAATATTGGCGAAACTCTGCGCTTAGAAATGATGACTACGAATTTAGCGAGCCATCCTTTTATGATAGGCGAGGCGTTCCACACCTACTTTAATGTGAGTGATGTAGAAAATATTCAAGTCACGGGCTTAGAGAACCTAGTGTTTTCAGACAAAGTGGCCGGCTATGAACGCAATATTCAGCATGGTTCAGTGAAGTTTAATAGCGAGTTCGACCGTGTGTATATCAATAGCCTTCGCGACATTGTGATCCATGACGCCGATTATTCACGCAAAATTCGTGTCACTAAATCTTGTAGTCAGACCACAATTATTTGGACACCTTGGGAAGAAAAAGCGCATCAAATGCCAGATATGGGGGCTACGAATGAGTGGCGTAAGATGATTTGCGTAGAGTCAGCCAATGCTATGGAAAACAGCGTGACCATTTATCCCAATGAGACCCATACGATGGTAACTGAATATAGCTTGGAAGCGTTGGGGGCAAGTTGAATGTTTAGTAAGAGCTGATGTCAACTTAACCGAAAGTAAAGACGTTAAACAACTACCGTCCCTCAACTTTGATGGTGAGGTATTAAAAAGGCTTAAATTGTTTTCAAAGTTGCATCAATATTAAGTATTATTACTTGCGGCAATAAGCTTTTAAAAGTTTGTTGAAATTAGGGGATAACATGAAAACATTATTATTATCGGTGGCAGCAGCAGGTTCACTAATGCTAGCGAGTCAAGCGAGTGCAGATGACGCTGTTAATGCATTGGCACAAAAAAGCGGTTGTTTAGCTTGTCACTCCGTTGAAGCAAAGGTTGTTGGTCCTGCTTACAAAGATGTTGCTGCTAAATACAAAGGCAAAGACGTTGAAGCTAAGTTGGTTGCTAAAGTGAAAGCCGGTGGTAGCGGTGTTTGGGGTCCAATTCCAATGCCAGCACACCCACAAGTAAAAGAGGAAGACATCAAAACAATGTTGCGTTGGGTGTTGTCACTGTAGTCTTGTAAGCACAGATTATTAATAATAAAAGCCAGTTCAAAAGACTGGCTTTTTTGTTGTCTAAAGTTCGGGTTAGACTTTGTTCAATTTACTTTTTCGGATTGAGTAAGCAAAGTAAATGATAACGCCGAGGCAAAGCCAAAATAAAAATCGCGTCCAAGTTTGTTGAGGGAGGAATGTCATTAATGCTCCACATGAAAACATTCCCAGCACTGGAAAGAGTGGGGTGAAAGGATTTTTGAATGGTCTTGGTAGGTCAGGGTGCGTTCTTCTCAGCACAATCACACCCAAGCAAACCAATACAAACGCTGCCAATGTACCGATATTGACAAGCTCTGCTAAAGCTCCAAGGGGCACAAGGCCTGCAGCAATGGACATCATCAATCCAGTGATGATGATGATGCGAACAGGCGTTTGCCTGCTTGGGCTGATATGCGAAAGGTAGGGTGTTATCAGACCATCGCGGCTCATGGCTAAGATAATCCGTGTTAAGCCGTAATAAAGAACGAGCATCACTGTCGTGAGCCCAGCAATAACACCTGTTGAAACTAAGGCAGAAGCCCAGTGGTAGCCAATGGATTCCAAGGCAAAAGCAACCGGATGGTCAACCCCTAAAGTGTTGTATGGAACGATACCAGTTAGCAGTCCCGCGACAATTACATAAATAATCGTGCAGAATGCGAGGGATAAAATAATGCCAATGGGCACATCCCGCTGCGGGTTTTTCGCCTCTTCAACAGCAGTTGAGACCGCATCGAATCCTACGTAAGCAAAAAAGACTAAAGAAGCACCAGCAAGTACACCCACGGTTTTGCCATCAGGTAAGGTGTTAAACCATCCATAAGGCATAAAGGGATGCCAGTTTTCAGGATTTACGTTAAAAACTGCCACGCCAATAAAGATGGTGATAGCGAGCACCTTGACGAATACCATTGCGGTATTGAGCTGGGCGCTCTGTTTGGCACCTTTAATTAATAGGCCCATCAGAATTAAAATAATTACTGATGCTGGTAAGTTGATTACCCCCCCCAATTCTTGGGACTTAGTTAATGCGTCTGGGAGCCCCATGCCGATAGCATGTAGTGCGTTATTAAAATAACCTGACCAACCATTAGCCACTGCCGCGACGGATACGCTATATTCAAGCAGTAAAATCCAACCTATAATCCAAGCAACAATCTCACCGAATGCTACATAGCTATATCCATACGCGCTACCACATCCACCAACAGATGCGGCAAGCTCAGCATAGGCAAGGGCAGCAAAAGCGCATGCGGTGCCTGAAACGATAAATGACAGAATGACAGCAGGACCTGCTTGGTTGGCAGCTGCAATCCCAGTGAGCACAAAAATACCTGTACCAATAATCGCACCTACGCCTAGTAAAGTCAGATCGAAAGCACTTAGGCATCGCTTTAGTTCACCGTGATCTTTTGAAGAAACGGCTTTGGTGCGAAAAATTTGCTTCATTAGTTTGACGAACACAGGATTTCTCTTTTTTTAAAGGTTTGTTTTTTTTATGAGTAGAAACTGATTAACACTTTAATCATATAGGTGTGGTCTAGAACCCCAGCGCTTTCACGAAGGCTATGCATCGCCCACATCGGCGAACCAACATCAACAGTTCGCACACCAAGGCGTGAAGCAACAATTGGTCCTATCGTGCTGCCGCACCCTAAATCAGTCCGGTGTGCATACTGTTGGTATGGCACGCCGGCTTGTTCGCATAATCTGATAAATCTTGCAGCACTGTCTGCATTGGTGGCGTAACGTTGATTCGCATTGGTTTTAATTACTGGGCCTTTGTTGATTTGGGCATGATGGCATGGCTCATAACTCGCTGCATAATTCGGGTGAAACGCGTGTGCCATGTCGGCGCTAATGAAAAAACTATTGGCTAAGGCTCTCAGCTTATCTTCATCTTTCAATGACTTACTCATTGCAATACGCTCAATCACGTCAGCTAGGAAGCTACCACTTGCCCCTGTAGCACTCTCGCTTCCAACCTCTTCGTGGTCGAAAAGAGCGCAGACGGCTGTAGTGTTAGGTTTGTGATTGGCCAATAAAGCAGTGAGCGCTGCATGGCATGAAGCCAAATTATCGAGCTGACTATTGGCGATAAATTCCTGATTCGCCCCCCAGATAACGCCCTTTTGTGTATCAAAAACATTGAGCTCGAAGTTGATGATGTCTTTTACTTTAACCTTAATTAAGGCCGCAACTTTCTCTAAAAATTGGCCATCGGCTTCTAGGCCTTCAGCGTGTTCACCGAATAACAAAGGCAATTCAGTTTGTTTGTTGAACTTGAGTCCTTTTTCATTCACTTCGCGGTTCATATGAATCGCCAAATTGGGTAGTCTTAAAATTGGCTGGTCAAATTTCACTAAGTACGACTCAAAGCCCTTTGTAGTTCGCACATTAATCCGTCCCGCCATGCTTAGGTCTCTATCGGCAAAAGTAGCTAATATCGGCCCCCCGTAAACCTCAACACCGATGCGGATTAAGCCATCGCTGGTATGCGCTGGATTTGGTTTGAGTCGGAGACCAGGTGAGTCTGTATGCGCGCCCACCATATTGAAGCCGGAGGTCGCCAATGCATTTTGGCCAATAGTAAAAGCAATGATTGAACTACCACCACGGGTCACAAAATAGCGACCACCGGTTTCGAATTTCCAGGCTTCAATTTCATTTAAGGATTTGAAGCCTGCGTCAATAAGTCGTTGGGTTGATGTCGAAACGACATGCCAAGGACTTGGGCTAGCGTCAATAAAATCAAGTAAGTCTTGAATGTTGGTGGTCTCAATAGCTGTCATATATCTAACCAGTTTTTATTAATCAAAAAGTCGGTGTAAAGCTTAGCCTCGGCACTCCTAGCTTCTGGCTTCCAATCATAACGCCATTTCACGATAGGCGGCATGGAAAGTAAGATGGATTCTGTGCGGCCATTGGATTGCAAGCCGAACAATGTGCCACGATCGAACACTAAATTAAACTCAACATAACGGCCCCGACGATAAGCTTGGAAATCACGTTCACGTTCGCCAAACTTCATGTCTTTACGGCGTTGCAGGATAGGTAAGTACGCACTAACAAAAGAATCACCCACTGTTTTAAGCATAGAAAAGCTTTGATCAAAACCAAGTTTATTGAAGTCATCGAAGAAAATGCCGCCAATTCCACGCGGCTCATTTCGATGTTTGAGATGAAAATAATTATCACAATGTTGTTTGAAAATTGGATATAAATCTTGACCGTAAGGTGCTAAAGCATCACGGCAAGTCCAATGGAAATGCACAACGTCTTCTTCAAAGCCGTAATAAGGTGTCAAGTCCATTCCGCCACCAAACCACCAAATATCTTGCTCATTTTTTCCGGGTTGTGCTTTTGCCACAAAGAAACGAACATTCATGTGCACAGTTGGAATGTATGGATTACGTGGATGGAAAACCAGGGACACGCCCATTGCCTCCCAGTTTCTTCCAGCTGCTTCAGGATGAGCTGTAGTTGCGGCAGGTGGAAGTTTGTTACCTTTTACGTGAGAAAAGCCAACGCCAGCCCGTTCAAATACATTGCCTTCTTCCAGCATGCAAGACGTTCCACCTCCCCCTTCGGGGCGTTGCCAACTATCATTGAGGAAGTTCTTTCCGTCAATCAGTTCAATGGCTTCTACGATACGATTTTGTAAGCCTTGAAGATACTCATAAACGGCATTTAAATTAATTTGTTCTTCAGCCATGACTTACTTCCTAAGAATTTTTCCACTCAACAAATCTTGTATGGTTGATGGTTTTTTAGCACCAGATGTTTTGCCACTTAGTATTTGGATTTGATGTCCAAAAATCTGCCGACATTGCTTAGCTGTTTTCGCGGCTTGATGTCCACTGTGATTTGCGCTGGTTGAAACTAATGCCATGCCTGTATCTTTACATAGTTTTGCGGTTAATGGGTGACTGCTAACACGAATCGCAATGCTGGCGTGTCGTCCGGTGAGCCATTTAGGACACTTTTTGGCTGCAGGGACTATCCATGTGTGAGGTTTTTTTGCATTGCCCCATGATTGGTGCATGCCATGTATTTGAGATGGGCTAAGGGGTGCGATAAAGTGTTGTAGACGATGAAAGCAATCGGTTACTAAGATGAGACCTTTATGCTGCGGCCTACCTTTTAATCTTAAGATTTTTTGTACTGCTTTTCGATTAAGAGGGTCGCATCCAAGTCCAAACACAGCTTCGGTTGGATAGGCGAAGACTCCGCCAGTTTTAAGATAATGCCTGAGGCCACGGGCATTCAATTAGGTTAACCTTTAACTGCGCGATAGCCAATGTCTTTGCGATATTGCGCGCCATCAAATTTGATTTGCTCAAGTGCTTGGTAAGCTTGCGTTTGTGCATATTTTACGGTTTCGCCAAGAGCGGTAACACATAAAACACGACCACCACTAGTCACCACTTGGTCACCATCCATGGTAGTGCCAGCATGGAAGACTTGCATGTCATCTTTGCCAGCAGGCAAGCCTGTAATTACATCACCAGTCCGAGGTGTGTCTGGGTAATTGGCTGATGCCATGACTACGCCAAGCGCTGTTCGTCTATCCCATTCTGCTTCAATTTGATCTAATGTTCCATCAACCGCATGTTCTGCCAATTTAACTAAGTCACTTTTGAGGCGCATAAGAATTGGTTGGGTTTCAGGATCACCCATGCGGCAGTTGAATTCCAGAGTCTTGACATCGCCATTAGGACTAATCATGAGGCCGGCATATAAGAAACCTGTATACGGAATGCCATCAGCAGCCATACCTTCGATAGTTGGCTTAATGATTTCGCGCATGGCTTTTGCGTGAACGCTTGGCGTAACCACAGGAGCGGGTGAATAAGCGCCCATGCCGCCTGTATTAGGCCCTTGGTCGCTATCAAGTAGACGTTTGTGGTCTTGGCTGGTCGCAAGTGGCAAGATATTTTTGCCATCCACCATCACAATAAAACTTGCTTCTTCGCCAGTTAAAAACTCTTCAATCACGACCCGCGCACCAGCGCTGCCAAGCTTATTGTCTGACAACATTGAATCAATCGCGGCACTTGCTTCATCCAAAGACATCGCAACCACTACACCCTTACCAGCAGCCAAGCCATCGGCTTTAATTACAATCGGCGCGCCTTGTGCATTCACATAATCATGCGCTGCTTTTGCATCTGTAAATGTTGCGTAACTAGCCGTCGGAATGTTGTGGCGAATCATGAACGCTTTTGCGAAATCTTTAGAGCTTTCAAGCTGTGCCGCCGCTTTGGTTGGGCCAAAAATCTTGAGGCCAGCGGCACGAAAAGCATCGACCACCCCCTGAGAAAGTGCTGCCTCTGGACCAACAATGGTCATGCCAATTTGCTCTTCTTTTGCAAAAGCAACCAGCTCAGGCACGCTAGTAATTGGCACATTGACCATGTCTGGGTTGAGTACAGTACCTGCGTTGCCAGGCGCAACAAATACGCGGCTCACTTTTTTATTTTGTGCAACCTTCCATGCCAAAGCATGTTCACGTCCGCCACCACCAATAATCATGACTTTCATTATTTAATCCTAATGCTTAACTAATCGTGCTTAATTAATGACGGAAGTGACGGAAGCCTGTCAGCACCATCACTAAGCCATGTTCGTTTGCAGCGGCAATGACTTCTTCATCGCGCATGCTGCCACCAGGTTGAATCACGCATGAAGCGCCAGCTTCAGCGAGAACATCCACGCCATCACGGAATGGGAAAAATGCATCAGAAGCAACCGCTGCGCCTTGCAATGCAAGATTTGCGTTTTTTGCCTTGATGGCAGCAATTTTAGTGCTATCCACACGGCTCATTTGGCCAGCACCAACGCCTAGTGTCATGCCTTTACCACAGAAGACGATGGCATTAGATTTAACAAACTTCGCCACGCGCCAAGCAAAGAGCAAGTCTTCCAATTGTTTCGGAGTTGGTTGTTTTTTAGTCACAATTTTGAATTGTGCTGCTGTCACGTTGAGTGCATCAGGAGTCTGCACCAATAGACCACCGCTTACGCGTTTATATTCTAGTGAGTTGAGTTCGTGGCCAAGCACAACGGTTAATACGCGCACATTGGTTTTTGCAGCAAAAATTTCTTTTGCTGCTGCAGAAACAGCAGGCGCAATGACGACTTCAACGAATTGCTTAACTATGGCTTCAGCTGTTGATGCATCGATTTCACGGTTGAAAGCAATGATGCCGCCAAACGCAGAGGTTGGGTCTGTACTGAATGCTTTTTGATAGGTCTCAAGCAAGCTTGTACCAATTGCCACGCCGCATGGGTTGGCATGTTTCACAATCACACAGGCTGGTACGTCGAATGTTTTAACGCATTCCCAAGCTGCATCAGCATCGCCAATATTGTTGTATGAGAGCTCTTTACCTTGAAGTTGTGAGAAGCTAGCAAGAGCACCAGCTGGCACAGTT
Source organism: Candidatus Methylopumilus sp. (assembly GCA_040401435.1). GTDB lineage: Bacteria > Pseudomonadota > Gammaproteobacteria > Burkholderiales > Methylophilaceae > Methylopumilus_A. Next base: position 37,234 of record JBBAON010000011.1, on the reverse strand, counting down.
GCATCACGATAGAACGCAGCTTGTTGATGAGGGTTTTCGCCGTAGCGTAAGTCCATTACTTTAGTGAGCTGAGTTGAGTATTTATCTGGAAATGGCTGCTTCTCACCATTCGGAGTGAGGCTTGTAAGGTAGTTACTAATTGCACCATCGTATTCTGCGGTGTGTGAGAACGCTTTTTTCGCCAACATCATATGTGTTTCAGCACCGATTGCACCTTTAGCAGAAGTCATTTCGCGAGCGATGACCACGTAATCTGCAGGATCAGTCACAATTGCTACGTGATGGTAGTTTTTTGCGGCCGCACGCACCATGGTTGGTCCGCCAATATCGATATTTTCGATCGCATCTTCTAAGCTACAGTTAGGTTTAGCAATCGTTTCACGGAACGGATAAAGATTGACTACCACCATGTCGATGTTAGGGATATTTGCTTCTTGCATAGCAGCCACATGTTCTGGTAAATCGCGACGACCTAAGATGCCACCATGCACTTTAGGGTGCAAAGTTTTCACGCGACCATCCAACATTTCTGGGAAGCCTGTGTAATCGCTTACCTCTACTACCGGAATATTATTTTCGCGGAATAGTTTTGCGGTACCTTCAGTAGATAAGATTTCTACACCAAAGCTTTGTAAGTTTTTTGCAAACTCAAGAATACCTTGTTTATCTGAAACGCTGATAAGTGCTCTTTTAATGACGGCCATAATGAATATTTTGATAAAAGTGATTGAAATTGAAAGGGGTTGAATAAGCGTTATGCGCTTATTCGATATTGTATTGTTGTAATTTTTTTCTGAGGGTGTTGCGGTTTAGGCCTAAGATTTCGGCGGCTTTACTTTGGTTGCCGCCGGCACGTTTCATAATGTGCTCAATCATTGGTTTCTCAATACAACCAAGCACCATGTCGTATACTGCATGCGGTGGTTGACCGTCTAGATCTTTAAAATACTCATTGAGCGCGCGCTCAACGCTAATCGCTAATTCACATTTTGAACTCATGCTGCAAGCACCTCACCATTAGCATCCATTTCATCAGTGGCATATTGAATGCGTGTATCTTGTGTATGCAAATGATTAAAGAAATCATTAATTGCGTTTAATTGCTCATCAATCGTTTGCAGTTGATTCATGGCATGACGAAAGTTGGCCGAGTCTTTTAAGCCTTTGGTATACCAAGAAATGTGCTTACGAGCTACGCGCATCCCAGTGAGGTCGCCATAAAACTCATATAAGTCGTACAGATGCCCGAGCATTACACTGCGAATTTCCTCAACCTCTGGTGCCGGCATGTGCTCGCCTGTTGCTAAATAATACTCAATTTCACGGAAAATCCAAGGTCGACCTTGTGCCGCGCGACCAATCATCACACCGTCAGCCCCAGTATACTCAAGCACGAATTTGGCTTTTTCAGGCGTGGTAATGTCACCATTAGCGATGAGTGGAATTTTAATGGCTTGTTTTACTTCGGCGATGGTGTCATATTCCGCATCGCCCATGTAAGCACAAGCACGGGTGCGGCCGTGCATGGCTAATGCTTGTATGCCAAGGTCTTCCGCCATCTTTGCCACTGCAACCGCATTACGATTTTGTTTATCCCAGCCTGTGCGGATCTTAAGTGTGACTGGCACATCAACAGCAGCAACCACAGCTTTGAGAATTTGCGATACGAGGGGTTCGTCTTTTAAAAGTGCTGAGCCTGCCATCACGTTGCAGATTTTTTTGGCTGGGCATCCCATATTGATATCAATGACTTGTGCGCCATGATCTACATTATATCTAGCTGCGTCCGCTAACATTTTTGGGTCAGCACCGGCGATTTGCACAGAGATAGGCGCTACTTCACCCTCATGATTTGCACGTCGTAATGTTTTTTCACTACCGTATAGCAAAGAGTTTGAAGTCACCATTTCAGAAACGGCATAGCCCGCACCTAGCTTTTTGCAAAGCATGCGGAAAGGTCTGTCGGTCACGCCTGCCATAGGGGCAACGATAAGGTTATTACGTAGTTTGTATGGACCGATTTGCACGAATTAATTGAGACCCTACGAGAAAGTTACTTATTTTATACGCAAACCAGCCTTCTTAAAACCTATATTTGCTTATTTTTTGAACAACTTAGCGAATTGTTTATTGCGGGCTTATTTTGGAAATTCGGACCAATCATAAGCTAATACAGCTATCTTGGCTTTAATCTCTGTTATTGCTTGAGTGACTAGCTCTGCATCGCCTTTCATGCCAAGTTCTATGGTGCGGCGCTCATCTAATCGCGGTAGGCTAAATAGCTTGAGTGTTGGGTATTTTTTTGTGAATTCATTCATCAAATCCAATAGGTTGCTTTCTCCCGCATCCATGACCAAAATTGATGATTCGCTGATAATGATTTGGTTAAAAAGATGATGGTAGTGTGTATCAAGCACCCACTCCATCATGGGGTGAGACATTTGCGGAAAGCCTGGCATAAAATAATGCTGTTTGATGCTAAACCCGGCGATGCGATTGACTGGATTGGGGATTAAATTAACCCCTTTTGGAAAGTCTGCCATCAGTACCCTTTTGGGGTAAGCGGCTTCACCAAATTGCGCTTCAATTTCCGCGACCGCGCCAGCGTGACGTTCTATTGGCACATTTAGCGCTTCAGCGGCTGCTTGGCGGGTAAAGTCGTCAGGCGTGGCGCCGATTCCGCCGAATGAAAATACAATGTCGTTTGTCGCAAGACTTCGTTTAAATGAACTCACTAAACGTGCCGGAACGTCACCAAGGTATTCCGCCCAGCTCAATTGCATGCCTCGAGTTTTCAATATTGCAATGGCTTTAATTAAATGAGCATCTTGGCGTTTACCTGAAAGAATCTCGTCGCCGATAATGTAAATGCCTATATTTGGAATATCTTTCTTCATAATCAATGTGCAGCTTCCCAGTTGCTTCCGATGCCAACTTCTGCGAGTAAAGGCACATCAAGTTTAGCCACATTTTGCATGAGTTGCGGCAACATTGTTTTGACTAAATCAAGCTCTGCTTCAGGCACTTCAAGCACTAATTCATCGTGTACTTGCATAATGAGTTTTGTGTTCAGTTGTTGAGTGGCAATCCAATTTTGCACTGCAATCATCGCAAGTTTAATGAGGTCAGCCGCCGTGCCTTGCATAGGTGCATTAATGGCGGCGCGTTCGGCGCCTGCCCGCCGCATGCCGTTGCTACTATTAATTTCTGGCACCCATAAGCGCCTACCAAAGTAAGTTTCTACATAGCCTTTTTGTTTAGCGACTTCACGTGTGTCTTGCATGTAAGCTCTGACGCCTGGATAGCGTGCAAAATATCGCTCGATATAGTTTTGAGCGGCACTTCGCTCAATGTTTAGATTTTGTGCCAAACCAAATGCACTCATGCCATAAATCAAACCAAAGTTGATCACCTTGGCATAGCGACGTTGCTCGTTGCTCACAGCTTCGCGTTCACATCCAAAAATCTCAGCAGCGGTGGCGCGGTGAATATCTTCGTTGTTAGCAAACGCGCTTAGCATGCCTTCATCTTGTGAAAGATGTGCCATGATGCGTAGCTCAATCTGTGAATAGTCGGCAGAAACAATGCTGCTGCCTGCTGGCGCGATAAAAGCTTCACGGATACGGCGACCTTCAGCAGTTCGAACAGGAATGTTTTGAAGGTTGGGGTCGGAGCTAGCAAGACGGCCAGTAATTGCTACCGCTTGGTTGTAACTGGTGTGCACACGACCTGTTTGCGTGTTAATCATTTTTGGTAATTTATCGGTGTAAGTCGATTTTAATTTTGCCAAGCCACGATACTCCAGCAAGACCTTCGGCAATGGATAATCTAAAGCGAGTTCTTGCAATACATCTTCATCGGTTGATGGTGCCCCAGATGGCGTCTTTTTAGTTGGCTTAATCCCTAACTTACCAAACAAAATTTCTTGTAATTGTTTTGGTGAGGCTAGATTAAAGGGCTGGCCCGCAAGTTCAAATGCTTGTTTTTCTAAGTCCATTAACTTCATGCCAATTTCATTGCTTTGGCGATTGAGCATACCTTGGTCGATGAGAACGCCATTACGCTCGATGGTGAATAACACTTCGCGTGAGGGCATTTCAATATCGCTGTAAATGAAATTTAGCTGTTCATCGGCTTGCACAACCGGATACATCGCTTGATGCAATTGCAAAGTGATATCCGCATCCTCAGCTGCGTATTCAGCTGCGACTTCAACGGTGACTTGATTAAATCCAACTTGCTTTGCACCCTTGCCAGCAACTTCGTCAAAGCTGATAGTTTTGATGCCTAGATGACGCATAGCCAGGTCATCCATATTGTGCGTTTTATGTGACTCAAATACATAAGATTGCAATAAGGTGTCGTGTGCAATGCCTTTTAAGGCAATGCCATGATTAGCTAACACATGCTGGTCGTATTTCAGGTTTTGCCCAACTTTTTTGACGGCTGGGTTTTCTAAAATAGGCTTCACTTTAGCTAACGTCGCTGCAAAATTAAGTTGTTCTGGCGCGTCAAAGTAGTCGTGCGTGAGTGGTAAATAAGCGCCTGAACCACCCTCTATGCTAAAAGACATACCAACGATTTTTGCAGTCATGGGATCTAGTGATGTGGTTTCTGTATCAAAACACACTAAGGCTGCTTGGCTAATCTTACTGAGCCAAAGGTCTAAATCAGCTTCATTTAATATCGTGGCATAGTTGCGCGATGTCACTGGGATATAGTCAACAGTGGTTTCTGTTGGTGTTGCTTTGATTGACTCGCTAGTCGGTGCGAATAAATCATCACCGCTGGTCGTCATGATGAGCGGCGTTGTGCTAATGGGTTCGCCGCCCATGGTATCTAACTCACGGCGCCAAGATTTGAAATCAAAGTGTTCAAACAACTCAGCTAGTTTATTTTTGTCCATCGCCCGCGGAGCGAGGTCGCTCAATGACTCTTGAATGCCAACATCGCAGCGGATGGTAATCAGCTCGCGCGCGGTTGGTATCCAAGGCAATGCTTTGCGTAAGTTGTCACCAACAACGCCTGTGATCTCATCGGCATGCGCCACAATATTATCCAAATCGCCATATTGGGTGAGCCACTTTAATGCTGTTTTGGGCCCAACTTTTTCTACGCCCGGGACATTGTCGGAAGTGTCGCCGATCAAGGTAAGGTAATCAATAATGCGTTCGGGAGGCAAACCAAACTTATGGGTTACGCCAGCAATATCAAGCACTTCATTGCTCATGGTATTCACAATGGTGACGTGTTCATTCACCAACTGAGCAATGTCTTTATCGCCTGTAGAAATAATCACGCGAACGCCTTCACGCTCAGCTTGTTTGGCAAGTGCGCCGATGACATCATCTGCTTCAACGCCTTCTTCCATGATGAGTGGCCATCCCATGGCCTTGATTGCCTCATGCAATGGCGCAACTTGTGCGCGAAGATCGTCAGGCATGGAAGCCCGATTGGCTTTGTAATCTGGATAAATATCGTCGCGGAAGGTTTTGCCTTTTGCATCAAAAATACACGCGCTATAATCTGCGGGGTATTCTTTATGAAGGCGCCTTAGCATGTTGAGTACGCCTTGAATTGCGCCAGTGGGTTCGTTTTGCCGATTGCGTAAATCTGGCATGGCGTGAAACGCACGATAAAGGTAGGATGATCCATCCACTAACAACAATGTTTTCATATTTGGGTCTAAATTATGTCTGTTACAAAAAAAGTACCAAAAATCGCTGATCCTGATTTTCAGGGCAACCATCAAACGGCGAATGAATCCTGGCACGCATTTGAGATTATGGCAGAATTCGTCGGTGCAACGGAAAGCCTGAAAGAAATCACGCCGGCTGTTTCGATTTTTGGCAGTGCTCGCACGAAACCTAAGCATGCTGATTATCTTCTTGCAGAAAAAATTGCAAGACTACTTTCTGATGCGGGGTTTACAGTCATTTCAGGGGGCGGCCCTGGCATTATGGAAGCAGCTAACAAAGGTGCGCACCCCGGCATATCACCAAGTGTTGGGCTCAATATAAATTTGCCGCATGAGCAAACTAGCAACCCTTATCAAGACATCAGTTTAGATTTTAAGCATTTCTTTATGCGCAAAGTCATGTTTGTTAAATACGCTTCAGCTTATGTTGTCATGCCTGGGGGCTTTGGTACATTGGATGAATTGCTAGAAGCGATGACTTTGGTACAAACAGGAAAATCTCGTCGAATTCCCATTATTTTAGTCGGTACAAAATTTTGGGGTGGTTTAGTTGATTGGTTTTGTAAAACACTGATCTCGGAAGCGATGATTGAGGCCGATGATATGGACTTAATCCAAGTGATTGATGATCCGCATGAAGTAGTCGCAGCGATATTTAAGCATTACGAAACGCGGGGATTTGAGCTTTCTGCGGCTGAACGCAAGACCCAGCTGTACTTGTAGTATGCAAACGCTTTACCGACAAGCTTAGCTTTTTGATAGAATGAAATTTGTTTAAATTTTTGCGTATCAGCGCGGGAATAATATGCGTATTCACCATTTGTTTTTGCTTATAGCGATCTCTTTACCAATCACTCACATTAATGCTCAAGCGGCAGAAAAAAAGCCCGTGCCAGCCGATGCTGAACCTTTGCCAGAGGCTTTGCCTCCTCCAGCTGTTATTGAAGCGAGTCCATCTGAGACGCCAGAAATTACAATTGTAAAAAAAGGTGAAACTACGTTTGAAGAGTACCGCATGAATGGCGAGCTTTATATGCAAAAAGTCACGCCAGCGAATGGCAAACCATATTATTTGATGAAGCAAGATCAAGAGGGCGGATGGTCTAAGTTTGATGGGCCTGCGCCACCTTTAGTCATTCCTAAGTGGGTGATTTTTAGATTCTAAATTTTTGCTACATAGCGCGTTTTATTATTTCAATTGAACACGCCTGTTTAATTTGAAGCATTTAACCTAAAGCTGTTATGTCCGTATTTACCACCGTCTCTGAAGATGAACTCATTCCTTGGCTCAATGCATATCCATTAGGTGATTTGCTTGAGCTTAAAGGTATTTCATCTGGCATCTCTAATACTAACTATTTTGTGACTACTACTACAGGTCGTTATGTGCTGACTTTGTTTGAGGAGCACAGCGCTGAGGAGTTACCCTATTTTTTAACTTTAATGACGCACTTATCAGAGCGTGGCGTCCCATGCCCTCATCCTGTGATGCGCCTCGACGGCCTGCAACTAGATGAGCTCAGTGGTAAGCCCGCTGCATTGGTGACTCGCCTTGCTGGCAGTGATGTTGTTAATCCTTCAGTTGAGCAGTGCGCCAAATTGGGCAAAGTCCTCGCTAATTTGCATGTTGCCGGCGCTAGTTTTGCTGGCAGCAATCAAGATTCTCGCGATCTTGTTTGGCGTGAAGCCACAGCTAAAAGTGTGTTCGATTTATTGAGCGCAGATGACCAAGTGATCATGAAGCAAACAATGGATCGGCAAGCGCGTTTGGATATTAGCTTGCTTCCGCAGGGTGTAATTCATGCTGATTTGTTCCGTGATAATGTGTTGTTTGATGGAGACAAAGTAGGTGGCGTGATTGATTTTTATTATGCATGTCGTGGCGCATATTTATATGATGTTGCAATTTCAGTGAATGATTGGTGCGTCAATGCTGATGGATCTATAGATCCGCAGCGCCTTGTTGCATTGCTCAAGGCTTATCATGCGGTAAGACCTTTCACACAATTAGAGCAGTCTGCTTGGCCAAGTATGTTACCGATTGCCGCTTTGCGGTTTTGGTTGTCTCGCTTAAAGGATCAATATTATCCGCAAGCTGGTGAGTTGACGCATGCAAAAGACCCGCAGCACTTCCAGAAAATATTACAATGGAGCATCAAACATTCAGCTGAAATTTCAGCGATGTGGGTTTAATGGATTTGAAATCGGAAAAAATATGACATTTAGATCAAAAGTGAAACTAGGGTTTAGCTGGACAACTGACAGTTTGGCGCTCTTTAAACAGCATCCTGCTAAGTGGATGGGCTTGTCTTCCCTGTATCTCATTTTTTTTCAGTTCTTGCCGATCCTGCTACTTGGAATTATTGAGCAAATCAATCAAGCGCATGGCTCAATTATCATCTTGTTTTTGGTTGGTTTGCTTGGTTTAGCGTTAACCTTTAGTTGGCCAGTTTTTACTTCAGTCGTGATTGGTGTTTGTCGTGAAACGCACGCCGAAAGACCGACATCAGTGACGGAAATTTTTCACAGAATAAAGCCACACGCAAAACAGCTAATCTTCTTGGGAGTAGTTTTCTTTGTGTATCGTTTAATCATGATTGCAATCACAGAAGCCGACATTCAATCGATGGATATTCAACAGATGGATAAAGAGGTGATGCCGGTAGGCTTTTGGTGGTTGATGCTGAAATTGTTAATCTTGCAATTGCCATTGTTGTTAGCGACCTGGTACTCACCGCTGCTAATTTCATATCATCAATATTCGGTATTTAAATCTATCGGACACAGTGTTTGGGCGGCTTTGCATAACATCACAGCTTTAATTACAGCTTGGGTATCATTGACCTTGGCCGTTGTCGGAGTAATGTTAGTTCTTGGCCTTGTGATTGGCGTGATCGCCATTTTTGCGAAAGGGCTTGCTGCCTTCCTAGGCATGATGCTGATTATGTTTGTATCATTAATGGCAACTGCCTTCTTGTTCTCTATCCAATACTTCAGCTTCTTGTCGATGTATTACAAAAAAGGCGAAGATTTCGTTAGCTGAGATCTAGTTTTTTCGAACTAGCAAATCAAGTGAATATTGCAAAACGAGTAAAAGTTAAACCTTATCTAGTTTTGCATATTCCATTGCCAACCATTTGAGTCCTTCTCGTCCAAAGTTAATTTGGATACGCATATCACTGGCATTACCCTCGTAGCTCACTACAACTCCTTGCCCAAATTTGGCATGGGCAACTGCCTGGCCTATCTTCCAAGGCATGGCAGATTTTTGTTCGTTACTGCTTGCTGTTGGGGCGCTTTGATAGTTGTTTTCATAATAGCTAGACATGCTTGGCTTCGGCGCTTGTTTGCTGTTTAAGCGTTTCAATAAAGCATCAGGAATCTCATCTAAAAAACGTGAAGCAATGCCGTAGCGAATTTGACCATGCAACATGCGGCTTTGTGCGTGGCTTAAATAGAGGCGTTGTCTTGCGCGGGTTACTGCCACATACATTAATCTGCGCTCTTCCTCTAAGCCGTTATTCTCGTATAGGCTATTTTCATGTGGACATAAGCCTTCTTCTAGCCCGCTGATAAACACGGCTTTAAACTCCAAGCCCTTGGCGGCATGGACAGTCATCATCTGCAAAGCATCTGCACCAACATCTGCTTGATGTTCACCCGCTTCTAGGCTGGCATGGGTTAAGAATTCAGTCAGGCCGCTGCTATTATCTTCTAGGGCATCGCTATTATTATTCATAAAGCTTACCGCGGCGTTAATCAACTCATCCAAGTTGGCGATACGGTCTTCGCCTTCTTTTTCTAGCTGATAGAAATTTTTCAGTCCCGACATCGTGGTCGTCACCTCAGTCATTTCAGTCAGCGTTAATCCTTTTGCATCGTCTTGCATTTGCTTAATGAGCGCCACGAAACCTTCTAAGCCTTTACCTGGGCGACCATTCCCGACTTTGTTAATGGCGGCTTGCCACAAGCTACAATCTTGCGCGCGTGCGGATTCTTGAAGTTGTTCCAAGCTTCGCGCACCGATACCGCGTGTTGGGAAATTAATCACTCGTAATAAAGCGACATCATCTTCTGGATTATTAATCAGGCGTAAGTACGCCATCGCATGTTTAATTTCAGCGCGTTCAAAAAAGCGCAAACCGCCGTAAACGCGATAAGGAATATTGTTTGAAAATAGAGCATGTTCAATCACACGAGATTGTGCGTTGGAGCGATAGAGTAGGGCGATATCATTGAGGGCCCAGCCATCGCTGTGTAACATTTTTACTTCATCAACAATAAAGCTCGCTTCGTCTATGTCGTTATAAGCTTGATAAACGCGGACTGGTTCGCCAGCGCCGGCTGAAGTCCATAAATTCTTACCTAAACGGTTTTTGTTATTGCTGATAATCGCATTGGCCGCATCCAAAATGTTGCTGTGAGAGCGATAGTTTTCTTCGAGTTTGACGATGTTTTGTACTTTAAAGTCCACTTCGAAATCACGCATATTCCCGACGCGCGCACCGCGGAAAGCGTAGATAGATTGATCATCGTCACCCACCGCAAAAATGCAGTTGTTGGGCTCTTCATTTCCCATACCAGCAAATAGCTTGAGCCACATGTATTGGAGTTTGTTGGTGTCTTGAAATTCATCGACCAAGATGTATTTAAAGCGCTCTTGGTAATGCTGACGAATATGGGTGTCGCGACTTAAAAGCTCATAGCAACGCAATAATAACTCCGCAAAATCGACCACGCCTTCACGTTGGCATTGCTTGTCGTACTCTTCAATAATCTCACGCATGCGCTGTGAATGTGGATCGTAAGCATCTACGCTATGCGCACGCAGCCCCTCTTCTTTGCAACTATTGATATAGCCCATCACTTGTTTAGGTGGAAATTTTTCATCATCCACATTCATTAACTTCATGAGGCGTTTGATTGCAGAAAGCTGGTCGGCAGAATCTAAAATCTGGAAAGTGGCGGGTAACAAAGCCTCACGGTAATGTGCTCTCAGTAAGCGATTGCAAAGGCCATGGAAAGTCCCTACCCACATCCCTCGGGTATTTATTGGCAGCATCGCAGAGAGCCTTGTGAGCATCTCTTTCGCGGCTTTATTGGTAAATGTTACTGCTAATAAACCGGTGGGGGAAACTTGGCCTGTTTGAATTAGCCAAGCAATGCGCGTGGTGAGTACGCGTGTTTTACCACTCCCGGCACCTGCTAAAATCAGGGCAGATTGATGCGGTAAAGTCACCGCTTCTAATTGCTTATCGTTGAGCTCGCTTAGGAGGGAGTCTTGAGATGCGTTTGATGTTGTCATACTGAGATTATCGCAGGTCGGCGCTGCTTCGAGAATAACTTAAACGAGATTAAATAGTCTGGAACTTTACTCAAGTATTGTCGGTCTGATTTTTAGGATGGTAATGTTAATTGTTCAATGAACAATTAAGTTACTGTCCCACGCTTCCCTCCCTGAGCGTGGCGCCTATTAAGGCATTTTGCCCCGACCGATCCCCTTGGTCGGGGCTTTTTTTTGTTCGGTAAATAAACAAAAAGCTCCTTGCGGAGCTTTTTGTTTTGGAGCTTTTGCTAATGGTTTAGCAAAGATTACATCATACCGCCCATGCCACCCATGCCGCCCATATCACCGCCACCCATTGCTGGTGCGTCATCTTTCGGTAGTTCAGCAATCATGCAGTCTGTTGTGAGCATTAAGCCAGCCACTGAAGCAGCGTTTTGCAATGCAGAACGCGTTACTTTAGTTGGGTCTAGCACGCCCATTTCAACCATGTCACCGTAAGTTTCGTTAGCAGCGTTGTAGCCATAATTGCCTTTGCCAGCTGCTACGTTGTTTACAACAACTGATGGCTCACAGCCAGCGTTTTGAACGATTTGACGAAGTGGCTCTTCAACAGCGCGCAATACAATCTTCACGCCTGCGTCTTGGTCGTGGTTTTCGCCTTTAACTTTAGCAATTGCGTCACGTGCACGAATCAACGCTACACCGCCACCTGCAACAATACCTTCTTCAACGGCTGCGCGTGTTGCATGCAGTGCATCTTCCACACGTGCTTTTTTCTCTTTCATTTCGATTTCAGTGGTTGCACCCACTTTAATCACCGCAACACCGCCCGCTAGTTTTGCAACACGTTCTTGCAATTTTTCACGGTCGTAGTCGCTTGTTGCATCTTCAGCTTGTTTCTTCACTTGGTCGATACGTGCTTTGATATTGTCTTCAACGCCTGCGCCGTCGATGATGATGGTGTTTTCTTTGCCCACTTCGATACGTTTAGCTTGGCCTAAGTCTTCCAACTTGATGTTTTCAAGTTTCAAACCTAATTCTTCAGCAATCACTGTACCGCCAGTCAAGATAGCGATGTCTTCTAACATTGCTTTACGGCGGTCGCCGAAACCAGGTGCTTTAACTGCACATGTTTTTAAGATGCCACGGATATTGTTCACAACCAATGTTGCCAATGCTTCGCCGTCGATATCTTCAGCGATAATCAACAATGGGCGACCTGCTTTAGCCACTTGTTCAAGCGCTGGTAGCAAATCACGGATGTTTGAGATTTTCTTGTCGTATAAAAGCACGAATGGATTGTCCATCAATGCGATTTGACGTTCTTGGTTGTTGATGAAGTATGGTGATAAGTAACCACGGTCAAATTGCATACCCTCAACCACATCAAGTTCATTTTGTAAGCCTGAACCATCTTCAACAGTGATCACGCCTTCTTTGCCTACTTTGTCCATTGCATCAGCAATGATTTGGCCAACTGAAGCATCAGAGTTCGCTGAAATAGAGCCAACTTGAGCGATTTGTGCGCTTGTTGTACATGCAACAGATTGTTTTTGAAGGTCAGCAACAGCAGCTTCAACTGCTTTATCGATGCCGCGTTTCAAGTCCATTGGATTCATGCCAGCAGCAACAGACTTCATACCTTCTCGGATAATTGCTTGTGCTAATACAGTTGCAGTTGTTGTGCCGTCACCAGCGATGTCATTCGTTTTGCTTGCAACTTCTTTAACCAATTGTGCGCCCATGTTTTCGAATTTGTCTTTTAATTCGATTTCTTTAGCAACAGACACACCATCTTTAGTAATGGTTGGTGAGCCGTATGAACGCTCTAATACTACGTTGCGGCCTTTTGGGCCTAAAGTTACGCGCACTGCGTTAGCTAAAATATTTACACCATTCACCATTTTTTGGCGAACGTCATCACCAAATCTTACGTCTTTAGCAGCCATCTTAAATCTCCTAAATTACTTACTTTAAATACCAAAAAATCTTCAATGCTTCCATTCGAATCTTAAAAGGATCGGGCAATTAAGCCTCTACAACGCCCATCAAGTCTTCTTCACGCATCACTAACAATTCGTCGCTACCAACTTTTACAGTTTGGCCAGCGTATTTGCCGAACAACACTTTGTCGCCTACTTTAACGTCAAGTGCCATTACTTTGCCGTTGTCATCTTTTTTGCCTGGCCCCACAGCAACAACTTCACCTTGATCTGGTTTTTCAGTGGCAGTGTCTGGAATAACGATGCCAGATGCAGTGGTACGCACTTCTTCTAAACGCTTAACGATCACGCGATCGTGTAAAGGACGAATTTTCATAAACGAACTCCTTAATAATTAAATAAATAACGAATAACAAAAAATCTTAAAGTGCATTTTAGCACTCCTGTCCGTCGACTGCTATTACTTTGGGGCGAGGATTCAGATTTCAATAGCGGGGATGAAATTTTTTTATAAAAAATATTTGGCCAATAAAATCTATGATTAAACGCAACACAATAAGCGATAATAGAAATATTGTTAGTTTAGGTGTCAAGGATATTTACTGTGAGTGAAATCGTGGATCAAACTGGTGCAATGCCAGCGGTGATTGAGCAATTAAATTTGGCATTTGATGCTAACCAAGATCGCCTCTTATTTAAGGTGGGATTGTCAGACAATACTGAGCTTGCCATTTGGATTACGCGTCGCATTGCCAAGTCTATTTATGCTTGGCTACACGGTAATCAAGAGGTGGGTGATTTATCTTTACACATGGTCGTTATGAATGCCGATGGGAGCTTAGACCGAGTTATCCCCAAAACGATGACAACGGCATCAACAAGTCCGGAAACAATTTTGCAACGCACGGGCCCAAACTTAGTTTTTAGTACACAATATCAATCCAATCGAACAGCGCGCTTGCAAGCACCAATGCTCGCGACCACATGCAAAGTGTTGACAGATAACGCTACACAATTTGTACTCGAATTTAGCGCGAAAGATGGCATTAATGCGCAAATTGCTTTTAATGCTGAGCTCAAAGTTGCCTTTGGTAATATGCTTCAATTGGCCAGCAAAGAAGCGATTTGGGATATCGGCTTGCAAAATAGCCATTTTGTTCAATCACCAATAAGCGCAAATCAGGTTTTACATTAGTGAAAAATAAAGACTTACTCAGCCGCAGCTTAAAGTCTGTGTGGCATCCTTGCACACAAATGAAAGCCCACGAAACCATGCCGCTTTTGCCCATTGCTAGCGGTGATGGTGTTTGGCTTAGAGATTTTGAAGGTAAGCGTTATTTAGATGGTGTGAGTTCTTGGTGGGTAAATTTGTTTGGGCATAATGAACCGCGCATTAAAGCCGCGATTACCGAGCAGTTGAACACATTAGAGCACGTTATGTTGGCGGGTTTTACGCATGAGCCCGTGGTGCAACTGTCAGAAAAACTAGGGGCGTTAACGGGATTGGGGCATTGTTTCTATGCTTCGGATGGTGCCTCTGCTACTGAAATTGCCCTAAAGATGAGCTTTCATTATTGGCGGAATATTGGTCAGCCACAAAAGAGTCAGTTTTTAAGCCTGCAACATAGTTATCACGGTGAAACCATTGGTGCTTTATCGGTGACCGATGTCGCTATTTTTAAAGACACATACGCGCCACTACTGCGCCAAAGTACGCAAATGCCATCACCAGATGCGCGCCTTGCTGAGGCTGGTGAAAGCGCGGAAGCTTATGCAAATCGCTGTGCTGATTTTTTAGAGACCTATTTAAAACAGCATCAAGCTGAGATTGCGGCTTTTATTATTGAGCCGCTCATACAGTGCGCGGCTGGCATGGGGATGTATCACCCTGTTTATCTAAAACGTGTACGAAAAATTTGCACTCAATATCAAGTTCATTTAATTGCTGATGAAATTGCCGTGGGCTTTGGTCGAACAGGGACGATGTTTGCTTGTGAGCAGGCTGATATCAAGCCAGATTTTATTTGTCTTTCAAAAGGCATTACAGGCGGCTATTTGCCATTGTCAGTGACGCTTACAACCGATGAGATTTACAAAGCTTTTTACGATGATAGTGTTGCGCGTGGATTCTTACATTCTCACAGCTATACAGGCAATGCCTTGGCATGCAGAGCGGCCTTAGCAACATTGGCGATTTTTGAGCAAGATAATGTAATGGCTAAAAATCACGCAAAAACAGCTTATATCAACAACCAAATTAGCACATGGAATGGCATGCCAATTGCGAATGTTCGCAATCAAGGCATGATTTGGGCGTTTGATATGCAAACAAAGAACCCGCAATTCCAACAACATTTTTATCAGCGAGCTTTATCGCAAGGCTTGTTGCTAAGGCCAATTGGCAATGTTGTTTATTGGATGCCACCTTATGTCATTAGCCAAGATGAAATGGACTTTATGGTCAATACAACTAAAGAGTTGGTGATGGCGTGCGCATAATCCTTGCCCTTTTATTAGCGATTTCTTATGAGCTTGCTTTTGCGCAAAACGGACAGCTGCCTGCGCCTGTTATTCAAGCGCTGCAAGTTGAAAATGTACCATTAGAAAATGTCAGTATTTATGTTCAGCGAGTCGATGCTCCGCAAGCGTTATTAGCTTATCAAGCTGACATGCCACGAAATCCAGCATCGGTGATGAAGCTCGTTACCAGCTATGCCGCGCTTGAATTGCTTGGTCCATCGTATCGGTGGAAAACACAATTTTATGGCTTAAATCTGCCTCAACAAGGCATACTACAAGGTGGGATTTGGATTAAAGGTTCGGGTGACCCTGCTTTAAATACTGCACATTTAATTGAAACTGCCAGTGCGCTTAAACAAAGATATGCATTGGATGAAATCTGTTGCGAGATCTATTTGGATAACAGCGCTTATGCACCACAAAATTTTGACGCCGCAGCATTTGATGGTAAGCCCAGCCGAGCATATAACGCGCCAGCTGAAGCTTTAATGGTCAACCAGCAAGCCATTCGTTTGCAACTTATTCCAAGTAGCGAAAAAATGACAGTGGTGGCTTACCCAAGTTGGCAGTGGCTGACTAAGAGAATCGATTTAAAGCCTGTGCCAGGCGAGTGTGGGGATTGGAAAAATAGGCTGCAGATCAAGCGTGAAGGACAGGTGTTGAATATTCGTGGTGACTATCCCGTCAGTTGTGGTGAAAAGTATTTAGATGTGAATTGGCAGGGCGCCGAATACGTTGGTGGGATTTTTCATCGAGCTTGGGAGCAGGCTGGAGGAAATTGGGCTCTTGCAGATAAAACGCAAGCAAGGACTCTGAATGTGCCAGAAAGTGCAACTTTACTAGTAGAACATACCTCACCAACGCTAGCAGAAATGTTGCGGGATATGAATAAAGCCAGTAACAACGTCATGGCACGTGCTCTATATTTAAGTTTGAGTCGTTTGAATGACCCATTGCAAGTTGCTTCCATTACTCAAAGTGAAGTCGTGCTGAAGACTTGGTTACAAAATAAAGGGTTTAACTTTGCTGAGTTAGTGCTTGAAAACGGTGCAGGGCTTTCAAGGACTGAGCGGATAAGCGCTGCACATTTAGGTGTTTTGCTTGGGGATGCTTTCCGAAGTCCAGTGATGGCTGAACTTACTGCCTCTTTGCCTATCTACGGAGTGGACAGATCGTTAAGTAAACGTAAAGATGGCGGGGTGTTTGGTCGCGCGCACCTAAAAACAGGTTCCCTTGAAAATGTAAGAAGTCTTGCTGGTTATGTACTCGATGCAAAGAGTCGTTATTGGTCGGTGGTATTTGTTGCAAATGGTTCTAGGTCGGAAGCTACTAGAGCGGCTCAAGATGCGCTGTTAAACTGGGTATATCAGCAAGAGTAATTTCTATTATAGCCTTTGAATAAAATCAGGGATGGGTGAATCGGGTCTGCTAACTCGAGTATGGTAATTAAGATTTTTATTTTGGAGCAAAATATGAAAAAAAGTACTTTAATGGCAAGCGCTTTAATGATTGCAATGCTTGCTATAACAGGCTGTAAAGCTGATTCAAAAACATCTTCTAAGGAAACTGCAATGAAACAAAACATCACAGAGCTCGTTAAAAATGACACGTTAGTTGGTGAAGGCCGTGAAGCAGAAGCTGGCTTCAACATCACCGTTAACTATACAGGTTGGTTATACGACCCAAGCAAGGCTGATGGCAAAGGCACCAAGTTTGATAGCTCGCTAGATCGTCGTGAGCCGTTTGTGTTTTTCTTAGGCGGTGGTCAAGTGATTCAAGGGTGGGATGAAGGCTTTGCTGGAATGAAAGTGGGCGGTAAACGTACATTAGTCATCCCGCCAAACATGGGCTATGGTGTTCACGGGGCAGGTAGTGTGATTCCGCCAAATGCAACATTGATTTTTGATGTTGAATTATTGGGTATTAAATAAGTTCGACAGTTAAGATCTTTTGTTTTGGTAAGGGCGGCGCAATGAAAGTAAGAATTAAGTGGGTTGAAGATGTTTGCTTTATGGGCGAGACGGAAAGTAGTCATGCGGTAATCATGGATGGCTCGCCAGAGATTGGCGGACGTAATCTCGGCATGCGGCCCATGGAAATGTTACTTGTTGCAATGGGCGGTTGTTCATCTATTGATGTGGTGACCATTCTTAAAAAGTCACGTCAACCTATCACTAATTGTGTTGCTGAAATTACTGCTGAACGTGCTGATGAAATCCCAAAAGTGTTTACTAAAATTCACGCACATTTTGTGGTGACGGGTAAAAATCTAAATGCAACACAAGTGGAACGTGCAGTGAGCTTATCAGCTGAGAAGTATTGCTCAGCCTCTATTATGCTGGGCAAGGCGGCTACTATGAGTCACAGCTTTGAGATTCAAGAGGCTGAATAGTCTTTATTTTGCACTTCAATGATTGAAATAGTCAGCACATCGCCTGTTTCAATCACTTCAAACAGTCGGTCGATGTTCGGGTGCTTGCCTGGATTTTCTTCGGCATCCTGCGTGTGTTCTGCGTAAATTTTCAAACCATCTTTGGCGGCATCTTTATTGATGCTGCCCCATTTTTTGGATAAATGGTGATACACCTTTATTGAGCCTTGGCTGCCAGGTTTATTTTCAATAACGCCGGCATTTGACCCATCAGCTTTAGCCAATTCGATTTTTTGAATATGATCGCTGCGTTCTAAGGTGGCTAAAATTTCACTAAATTTCTTCATGGGTCTTAGTTTGCACTTTCTTTTTCAAAAGTAATTTATAAATGGTATGTGGTTGAAGTCATGATTTTAGACATGCCCTGCATAGCCACTTTTACTGCATCAGGTAACTCTGCGCCGCCTAAGTGAATCGCAGTGGCGGCATGTTCTGCTTCGTCAGTTTTCATTTGTTCTAAGATGGCACGGCTTTTGTGGTCGTCGGCAGGTAGTTCATCTAAATGACGATTCAGATGTGCGCCCACTTGGCGTTCTGTTTCAGCTAAAAAACCTAAATTCCATTTGTCACCCAATGCGCCAGCAATGACGCCTATTGCAAATGAACTTGCATACCAAATTGGGTTGAACAAGCTAGTGCGGCCACCAAGTTCCTGGATGCGTTTTTCACACCAGGCTAAATGTTCGGTTTCCTCTTTTGAAGCCTGCGCTAGGGCGCGCACAGTTTCTGGATTTTTAGTAGTTAGTGCTTGGCCGTTATAAAGCCCCTGAGCACAAACTTCACCACAGTGGTTAATCCTCATCAGTGAAGCCGCGTGGCGCTTATCATGAGCATCTAACTCGTTTGTTAGAGTAATGTTTTGATCTGGATGCGGGCGAACACTATGAGCTGTTCCCGCTAGGGTTTTTAAGCCTTTGTCCAATTCAATAATGAGTCGATTTAACATATTTATACACTAGTTTTTTTTAACAGTTGTAGATATCTTGATAAAACAAAGATCGAGGGTAAGCATCGCTTACCCTCGATAGTACTGATTACTTCTTGCTTGGCGCTAAAATATCGATACCTTTTAGCAAGTTAACTGCTTGCGTAAATTGATAGTCAGTTTTAGTACCAGCTTCCATCGGTGCTTTGTCAGCGGATTGTTTTTGGTCTTTTTTCACCGTAGGCGGCTTTGGTGTTTCTTTCGCTGGTGCTTCCCCGTCCTTAGGGTTTGACAAGTGATTGCTTAAATCGGCCTCACGCAAGTTCATGCCTTGATCAGCGGTATTCACTGTTGCATCTTCTACGATAATGTCAGGCACAATGCCCTTTGCTTGAATAGAGCGGCCGTTTGGCGTGAAGTAACGAGCAGTAGTTAGTTTGATCGCGGTGCCATTATTCATCGGCAAAATAGTTTGCACAGAGCCTTTACCGAAACTTTGTGTTCCCATGATCACTGCGCGTTTATGGTCTTGCAATGCGCCAGCCACAATTTCTGAAGCTGAAGCAGAGCCGCTATTAATCAATACCACCATCGGTACAGTTTTGGTGTCAGCCGGCAAATCCTTTAAGAAGTCACCAGCCTCGCCGCCACGTGAATAGTTTGCGGCATTCGCAGTTAAGCGCATTTTCGCATCTTCTGTTCGGCCTTCTGTGTAAACAACAAGGGCATCTTTTGGTACAAATGCAGATGAAATGCCAACAGCAGCTGTAATTAAGCCACCTGGATTGTTACGCAAATCGAGCACTAAACCTTTTAATGGTGCTTTGTTTTGCTCACGTAGTGTTTTGATTGCTTTTGCTAAATCTGCAGCTGAGTGCTCTTGGAATTGTGTCACTCGGAGATATGCGAAGCCTGGCTCAGGCAATTTGTACTTCACACTTTGTGTTTTGATGATTGCACGTTCAAGCGTGATATAAAGTGGTTTAACTTCACCTTTGCGCAAAATAGTTAACTTGATTGGCGTGTTTGGCTTACCTCGCATGAGCTTAACAGCATCATTAAGTGTCATGCCTTTCACTAATTTATCATCAAGTTGCATGATGAGATCCCCAGATTTGATACCCGCTTTAAAGGCAGGTGAGTCTTCGATTGGAGACACCACTTTAACTAAACCATCTTCCATGCCTACTTCAATACCCAAGCCACCAAATTCGCCCTGTGTGCCTGCCTGCAAATCTTTGTAGCCATCAACATCTAAGAATGAGGAGTGTGGATCTAATCCTGTCAACATGCCATTAATTGCTTCATTAATTAATTTTTTATCTGGCACTGGTTCTACATAGTCACTTTTAATTTTGCCATACACTTCAGCAAAAGTACGAAGTTCGTCTAGCGGTAATTGAGGTTTTGTTTCTTTTTCGGCGACTGCAGGATAATTAAGACTTATGCTGACGCCTAAAACTGCGCCTATCACGACTAAGCTGATTTTTTCAAATTTTGTACGCATTAAATAAAAATTCCTTCACTAACTTTAAGATTACAAACTCTCTTTAAAGAGAATTTACAAATGATGATTAAGATAATATCGTGTTGCGCTATTTAAACCAATTGAAATAACATATGTTCAATTACTTTGTGCACGTATAAGTCATATGGAAAAAGCAGTCAATAAAATCGAAATCGAATATTGTACGCAATGTCAATGGTTACTAAGAGCTAGCTGGATGGCACAAGAACTTTTAACAACATTTAATACAGACATTACAAGTCTTGCGCTAGTTCCGGGTACTGGCGGTATTTTTGAGGTGCGATTAAATGACTCGGTCATATTTTCCCGCAAGGAAGCAGGACGATTTCCTGAGTCCAAAGAACTTAAGCAATTGGTGCGCGATGTCATAGATCCTGAAAGGCCACTTGGGCATAGTGATCGATAGAAACTTCATGCTTACTTAGTAGTTTTGCTAAGGTCAGAGCTAGCAAGCTCTTTTGCATCAACGCGACGGGCACCAGTAAAGCGTTTTGACCAATAACTGTCATTCATATCGGCAACACTAATGCTACTGCCAGCGCTTGGAGAGTGAATGAAGCGGTTATTGCCAACGTAAATACCAACGTGCGAATAAACAGATTTCATGGTGTTAAAAAATACTAAGTCGCCTGGTTTTAATTCTTTTTCTGGCACATTTTTACCAATTTGACTCATTGCGCGTGCGCCATGAGGTAATGTTAAGTTCGCAGCTTCCTTGAACACATAACGGACAAAACCACTACAATCGAAACCAGAATCTGGGCTAATACCACCATATTTGTACTTCACACCTGTCTGGCCAAGTGCTTGCAAAATGATTTCCTGCGCAGTGCTTGTCCAAGAGCTGTTTGATTCAGTTTCTTGTGTCGTATTTAAAGCGGCGGTAGCGTCATCGTTGCTTTGCGACAAAAATGGAAAATCAAATGCAAATGTAAGGTGAGAAAAGCCTAACAAAAGGCTTACCGCCAAAACATATGATGTTTTTTTCAAATTTATCATGCGAATATTATAAAGCGAAGCGGTCATATTTCCTAATCGAGGAGAGGCTTCTACAAAACATCGCCTGGGTGAAGCCTTTGCCAATAAATGCTATAGTTCGGACATATTTTTTTCAGCGCTATTCATGAAAACTTCTCGTCGTCATCTTGAACTACTTTCACCAGCAAAAAATGCTGACTTTGGTATGGAAGCGATTAATCATGGAGCGGATGCGGTTTATATTGGGGGGCCGGCATATGGCGCACGCGCTAAAGCGCCAAATACAGTAAAAGATGTCGCAAAATTAGTTACGCACGCACATCGTGTTAATGCTGAAGTGTTTGTAGCGCTTAACACTATTTTTCATGACAATGAATTAGATGGCGCCCGCGAGATTGTTTATCAGCTTTACGATGTGGGCGTGGATGCGCTGATTGTTCAAGATATGGGCCTGCTGGAAATGGATTTGCCACCTATTCAGCTTCACGCAAGCACGCAAACTGATATTCGTACGGTTGAAAAAGCCGAGTTTTTAGACCAAGTTGGTTTCTCGCAAATCGTGTTGGCGCGCGAACTGGATTTAAAAACCATTCAGCAAATTGCCGAAGCGACGAGCTGCAATTTGGAGTTCTTCGTCCATGGTGCTTTGTGTGTGGCTTTTAGTGGGCAGTGTTTTATCAGCCATGCTCACACAGGTAGAAGCGCTAATCGTGGTGAGTGTTCACAAGAGTGCCGCTTACCTTATCGTTTAGAAGATGCCCAAAGCCGTGTCATAGGTAATGACAAGCATTATTTATCCATGAAAGATAATGATCAAAGCGCAAACTTACGCGCTTTGATTGGCGCTGGCATTAGCTCATTCAAAATTGAGGGGCGCTATAAAGATTTACCCTATGTAAAGAACGCGACTGCACTTTATCGCCAGTTGTTGGATGAGATTTTGCTCGATCTGTCAGAGTACGCAAAAACTTCATCTGGTATTAGCACTTTCAGTTTTACGCCCCAGCCTGAAAAAACCTTTAACCGGAGCGCAACTGATTATTTTGTAAATGGTCGTCAAGATGATATTGGTGCGTTTGATACGCCTAAATTTTCGGGTGAAGAAATTGGTAAAGTTACTATAGTGGCAAAACATTCGTTTGAGGTGGATAGCCCCATAGAGCTGCATAATGGTGACGGCTTGTGCTTCTTTGATGTGCATAAGGAGTTGGTAGGTATGCGCATTAATACGGTTGAAGGAAAGCGGCTAACACCGAATGAAATGCCTGAAGATATGCGACGAGGCATGACACTTTATCGTAACCGTGACCATGCATTTATGCGCTTGCTGGAGAAAGATTCCGCGACGCGAAAAATCCCTGTAGACATGCATTTTTATGAAACGCCAGATGGCTTCGCATTAAGCGTGACCGATAGTGATGGACTAAGCGCGACGGCGCTTTGCCAAGTAGAAAAACAACCCGCACAACAAGCAGAAAAAGCAGAAGCTAGCTTGCGTGAGAATTTAGCTAAATTAGGCAATACAGACTTTTTGGTGAATGAAATTTCATTCGTATTATCAAAAGCTTGGTTTGTACCAGCATCAAGCATTAATGCACTTAGGCGTGATGCGATTGAACAGCTAACGCAAGTGCGGATGTCGAGTTATCAGCGGCCTGAAAAACGGTTACCTGCCAATCCGCCAGCCATTTATCCCGAAGATACTTTAAGTTATTTGGCGAATGTTTATAACAAAAAAGCCCGTGCTTTTTATGAGAAACATGGCGTCAAAATGATTGCGGCAGCCTATGAAGCGAATCAAGAGCTAGATGAAGTGCCGCTGATGGTTACCAAGCACTGTTTACGCTTTAGTCACGGCATGTGCCCGAAAGAAGCGAAGAGTGTGATTGGTGTTCAAGGGACGGTCACCGCTGAGCCAATGACATTGATTAATGGTAACGATAAATTTACGTTGAAGTTTGACTGCAAACCCTGCGAAATGCACGTGATGGGCAAGATACGTAAGCCTATTCTGCAAATGCCGCAACCCCAACCTTTGCAGTTTATTCCGTGAGTTAAACTTTAAAAGTTATAGATTAACGTTGCACGGGCAGTGATTGGTGCGCCAGGCGTGAGATTGTTATTTGTGTGTGCGCTCGCTACATAGTCTTTATCCGCTAAATTTTCTACATTCAACTGCACTTGAACTTTTGGCGAGGCTTTCCAAAAAATAGCCGCATCTACGCGGGCAAACCCAGGAAGCACAGTGCTGGCTGTCGAGGTTGGCGTAAGTGCGAACATTTGTGATCGGCTGACCACACCCAATGCCGCTCCCCAGCTTTCATTGAAGTCATAGCGGTTCCATAATGAAAAGCTATGGCTCGGTGTTTGCCCTAATGTTGAGCCAGCCAAGTAGGTTGAACCGCTGATGATCATTGCTTTCGTGAATTCGGCATCTTGATAGCTTAAGCCACCAAACATGCTCCAGCGGTCTGTCATTTTTCCTGCAATGCCTAGCTCAGCCCCTTTTGTTTCTTGACCATCGATCACGATATTTTGAGAAGTGCTCATCGGATCTGTCATCGCTACATTTTTTCGTTCTAATTGATAAACCGCGGCTGTTAGCGATAATCGAGGTGTGATGTCATATTTTGCACCAAACTCTTTGTTAATAAATTTTTCAGGCTGTAATGACTTGGTCGTCGCAGTTAAGCTAATTAGTTGGTCACCTGCGCGAGGCACATAAGAAAGACTGTATGAACCATAAATGGAGAGATTTTCAAGTGGTTTATAAATCAATCCAGCGCGTGGTGAAACAAGATTGTCTGAAACGTCGATTGTCTGATTCGTTTTGACGTTGTCATAGTGTGTTTTTAATTGATCATGACGGATGCCAATAATTGCCTGCCATTTATCACTGATTTTAATTTGATCTTGTAAATACACAGCAAATATATCAATTTCACTCGCCTGATTGCGCGAAGTGTTGGTTATGCTGATTGGGATACTGTAAGTTGGATTTTGGACTGAAACGCTGGAAGAAACTCTTTCGCTAGTGCCAGCAATGAATCTAGCGTTGGTAGTTTTTTGGGTGCCGATTTCTATGCCTGCTAAGAGTTGATGTTCTAAGCTACCTGTATTGATTTTGTAGAGTATATCGGTTTGGTTGATGAAGTTATTTCTCTCAGTTGTATCCCGATATGCGCCCACAGCGAACAGATTGCTGGTGACAGCGCTGTCGGCGTATACGTTTTGATAAAATTTATCGTAACTTGCATAGCGCGTGCGATTGCGAATGCTGAAACTATCGTTAAAAGCATGTTCAATCATCGCATTCAATGCTTTTGTTTCAGTTTCGTTTGCGCTTAAAGAAGCGTTTCCATAAAAAGTTTGGTGGTCTTCCAAGCGATAAGGGCGATTGTTCAACCCACTTCCGATGGATGGAATTCCGCGGTCACCAATATGGTGGTCTTTAAAGTATTCTGCACCTATCGTGATTTTTGTGTTGTCAGATGGCGTAAGGGTAAAAGTCGGATTGACCCCATAGCGCTTTAGGTTAACGCCACTGCGATAACTGTCAGATTCTTCATAAACAGCATTGAGTCTGAAAGCAGCTACATCATTGATGCCATTACCAATATCGATGCTAGTACGTTTTTGGTTGTAAGCACCATAAGTAACTTTAACTTCTCTAACAGGATCCCAGCCAGCTTCCTTTGAGACGCGATTAATCGCCCCACCGGATGCCCCACGCCCAAAGACCATGCCATTTGGCCCCTTGAGGACTTCTATTCGATCTGTATTGTAAAAATCTCGATAGGTTTGTATATCATCACGAATTCCATCTAAATAAAAGTCGCCAGTTGTGACACCACTTCCTCGAAAGTTAAGTGCGTCGCGGTTTCCTTCGCCTTGGGATGCGGTTACGCCTGGCACATAACGAACGGCGTCAGACATGCTTTGAACTGATTGGTCACTTATTTGCTCTTGGGTCACGATAGAAATAGATTGAGGAACATCAATAAGCGGCGTATCAGTTTTTGTGGCAGTTGAAGATCGTTTTGCTTGGTAACCTTTAATTGGTTTTGTATCGCTGATGCGCTTGGCGGCAACCTTAACCTTATCGATGTTGAGTGTTGCTACTTTTAATGGCTCAGCATCAGCTTGGCCAATCGATGCGCTTAGTACTACAAAAGTGAGGTATCCAAATGGGGTTGAGTGACGTTTTTTCATTGTGCGACTTTAGTAAGTAAATGATAATGATTCTCATTATATCTTAAATGAGAATCATTATCAACTAAAACCACTCAATGAATATTAAGGCGCTGGATTCATCATCCGCAAGTGCAGGTCTTCAATCTCCAACATCAGTTCTGGCGATAGCTGCGTATTCCAAGCCGCGATATTTACTTTGAGCTGATCCATTTTGGTTGCACCAATAATCGTGCTGGTAACAAACCAACGATGATACACAAACGATAAAGCAAGTTGTGTTGGTGATAAACCATGCCTTCGAGCTAGCTCAACATAGGCTTTGCTGGCTGGCGTGACATTTGGTTTTTTATAGCGCTGCGAATAGCCCAGGAACTCAGTGATACGTCCAGGCGCTGAAGGGTCATCAATATACTTGCCAGTTAAATGTCCAAATGCCAAGGGTGAATAAGCAAGTAAGCCAATATTTTCGCGGTATAGCACTTCTGACATGCCAAATTCCATCCCACGATTAAGTAAGTTATAGCAGTTTTGAACCGTGGCTACGCGAGGCAAATCATATTCTTTTGCAATCCGTAAAAACTCCATCAAGCCCCATGGCTGTTCGTTAGAAAGACCTATATAGCGAACTTTTCCTTCTTTAACCAACTCTGCTAAGGTTTCTAATTGACTGCGAATCGTTACCCACTCTTTTCGTTCGCCTTCGCCCAATTTGCCGGATACATATTCATTAGCAGGGTCGAATAGATATTGCCCAAACATGGGCACGTTGCGTTCAGGCCAATGCAATTGGTAAATATCGATGTAATCCGTTTGCATGCGTTTGAGTGATCCCTCAATCGCTTCGCGGATATTAGTGCTGTCTAAGCAGGGCGGCCCGCCACGAATCCAATCCATGCCGCGTCTTGGGCCAGCAACTTTGCCACCTAAAATAATCTTGTAGCGCGGCTTATTTTTAAGCCAATGGCCAATGATGATTTCGGTCCTGGTGAAAGTGTCTGCCTTCGGTGGCACAGGGTACATTTCTGCGGTGTCAATAAAGTTAATGCCTTGCGCCAACGCATAATCGAGTTGATCGAAAGCTTCTGCTTGGGTGTTTTGATCGCCGTAGGTCATCGTGCCTAAGCAGATAGCAGAAACCTTTAAATCGGTATTGGCTAACTTCCTATATTCCATATTTTGCCTATTAATTAATCTTTGCCAACATTGTACCTGTAAGGTCGCATCATAAAAGCATTACAATAACAACTTTGCACCCTTCATTCTAAGAGTCAGCTTTGTCCGCGTCAGATTCAAAACTCAATTTTATCTTTTCCGAAAAAGGGCCGCTCGCTGAGGGCATCCCAGGATATCGAACGCGACAACAACAGCTAGAAATGGCATTGGCTATTGAATCCGCTATTCAAGAAAACAAACAACTAGTAGCCGAGGCAGGCACGGGTACCGGTAAAACCTTTGCTTATTTAGTGCCAGCATTGCTGTCTGGCGGAAAAGTCATTGTTTCAACCGGCACCAAAACTTTGCAAGACCAATTATTTCACCGCGATTTACCTGCTGTTCGCGATGCGCTCAAAGTGCCTGTCACGGTTGAAATGCTCAAAGGCCGCGCTAATTACGTGTGCCATTTTCATTTGGAACGCTCAGCCAATGAAGGACGTTTTGTTTCGCGAGAAGATGCTAATTACGTTCACGTGATTCGTAATTTTGTTGAAAACAGTAAAACAGGCGACAAAGCCGAACTAATTGAAGTGCCAGAGAACGCTACCATTTGGCCCAGCGTTACCTCGACTCGCGATAATTGCATGGGGCAAGAATGTAATTTTTACAAAGACTGCTTTGTAATGGATGCCCGCAAACGTGCTCTAGCGGCCGATGTGGTGGTAGTGAATCATCATCTATTTTTTGCGGATGTGATGTTGCGCGACGAGGGGGTATCTGAGTTACTCCCTTCAGCCAACACTGTTATTTTTGATGAAGCCCATCAATTACCCGAAGTCGCCGGACTATTCTTTGGTGAAGATGTTTCAACCAGCCAGCTTTTGGAGTTGGCGCGCGATGCTGAGGCTGAGTACATCACCACTGCGAAAGATTGCCCTGCCTTGCAAGAAGCGGCGAATGCCTTAGAAAAATCAGTCCGAGATTTTAGGCTGGTGTTTGCGTATGAAGGCTCGCGTATGCCGGTGCAAAAAGCACTCGCTTTAAAGAACTTTGAATCTGCTTATATTGAGATGCAAGCCAAGCTTCAAGCCTTGACCAATGTATTAGAAACTCAAGCCCCACGAGATTCTGCACTTGAAAATTGTTGGCAACGTGGTGCTGGCTTAATGGTGCAATTACAACGTTGGCTTGCCGCTGAAAATGCCAACTTAGTTCGCTGGGTGGAAGTCTTTACGCAAAGTGTACAGCTTCACGCCACCCCTTTATCGGTTGCTGAAGGTTTTGGTAAACAGCTTAATGCCTCACCACGTGCTTGGATTTTTACATCAGCAACGCTCGCGGTGAAAAGTGATTTCAGTCATTACATCGGTCAAATGGGCTTAAGCAATGCCAACACAGGTTATTGGGAAAGTCCCTTTGATTATGATAAGCAGGCCCTGTTTTATGTGCCAGAAAATATGCCTGAGCCAAATAGTCCAGGTTACTCAGCTGCAGTTGCGGCAGTTGCTTTGCCAGTCATTCAAGCCAGTGGTGGTCGTGCTTTTGTTTTGTGTACTTCGTTAAGAGCTATGCGCGAAATCCACGCTTTATTTAAAGAAGCGTTTGAACAAAATGGGATTGAATACCCATTAATGATGCAGGGTGAAAGCTCACGTAGTGAATTGCTAGAGCGTTTCCGTAAACGGGGTAACGCTGTGCTGGTGGGGAGTCAAAGTTTTTGGGAGGGTGTAGACGTCCGCGGCGAAGCGCTTTCTTGCGTGATTATCGACAAATTACCTTTTGCTCCGCCTGACGATCCTGTGTTGGCGGCCCGCATTGATAAGATGAATGAAGAAGGCAAAAACGCCTTTATGGAATGTCAATTGCCTTATGCGGTGATTTCACTTAAGCAGGGTGCAGGGCGATTAATTCGTGACGAAGCCGATAGTGGCGTGCTGATGATTTGTGATCCACGTTTGATTTCTAAGCCTTACGGTCGTCGAATTTGGCAGAGCTTACCGCCATTTAAACGCACACGTTTTTTGGCTGATGTTCAAACTTTTTTCGAAAACATTAAGAACGCTGACGAAGAGGCTTAAGTAAGTCAGTCAAGTCGTTGTGGTCGATCTCCTGCATGAGTTGCAATAATCGGCCAATCTCACCTGGTGGAAATCCCTCACGCGCAAACCAATTGAGATAGTTGCCAGGCAAGTCCGCAATAATGCGACCTTTGTGTTTGCCGAACGGCATCTCCATGATGACAAGTATTTTAAGATCTTCGGGTTGCATTTTAAAAGTCGACTAAAGCCAACCTGCTTTCCAATGCGCTTCATCTGATAAATCACGCCAATGTAATGTTTTGTGACGTTTGCTCAGCACTGCTTCTAAAGTGACTTCGGTAACGATTTGCGGATCAGCTTCATCTTGCGTCACGCGCACCACGATAAAATGCATTTCACGATTTTGCGGAGTGGCTGCGGTCCATTTTGAGTGCAATAATTTTTTCGGGCTAAGGGCCATATTTGACATTCATTAAAGTTGTGCTTAGTTTATCAGTCTGTGTTGGTTTGAGCTAAAATCTCTTCATGAACCCAAGTCCCATTCTTATCCCGGAAAGTGAATACACGCCCACTGCGATGCGTTCGCAGGGTGCGGGCGGGCAAAATGTGAACAAGGTATCAAGCGCCATTCATTTACGCTTCGATATTCGGGCTTCATCGCTCTCCTTGCCACATCAATTACGCCTCATGGCACTGCGTGATTCACGCATTACTGCAGAGGGTGTCATCATAATCAAAGCCCAGCAACATCGTAGCCAAGAGATGAATAAACAAGACGCAATCGAGCGACTCCATGCGTTAGTAAATAGCGTAGCAAAAGCGCCTGAAATTAGAAGACCGACTCGCCCAACTTTAGGTTCGCAAAAAAGACGGTTGGCGAGCAAAAGTCAGCGCGGTAAAATCAAAGCCAATCGAACAAGGCTAGGTTATGGCAAAATAGAGGTTGATTAATCTTTCAATTCTGTATGCAAATCTTAGCCATCGACACCTCCACTGAATTTCTTTCATTAGCCTTGTGGCTAGATGGCCATGTGTTGTTGCGCGATATTCATGCAGGTCAAACGCACTCACAGCAGATTTTGCCTACATTACGAGCGTTGCTTGATGAAGCGAAAATTGAATTATCAGCGCTCAATGGCATTGCTTTTGGAGCGGGCCCTGGTTCATTTACTGGTTTGCGTATTGCTTGTGGTGTGTCGCAAGGCTTGGCTTTCGGCGCCAACTTGCCAGTAGTCGCGGTGAGCACATTACAGGCGTTGGCCCAGCAAAGCGGCGCAGAAAAAGCGATTGCCTGTCTTGATGCACGCATGGGTGAAATTTACCATGCGGCTTATGAGAAGCAGAACGGCGAATGGCTAGAAGTAAGCGTGCCGGCGCTTTTCAAGCCTGAGGAAGCACCCAAATTAACGGGCAATAATTGGGTAGGCGTGGGCACAGGTTGGTTAGTTTATCCTGATGTGTTGCAAACCGTTTATGGCGAGCATTTGCGTGAAATGCCAGCGCCTGATCATAGCTCTCACCCAAATGCTACATCTATCGCCGAGCTTGCTTTGCCAACTTTTGAAGCAGGTTTAGCAAGACCAGCGTATGAAGCCGCACCGATCTATATCCGCAACAAAGTCGCGCTAAAAATGAGTGAACGGGTAAACCGCTAAGATGAACGTTCAACTCAATCAGCCAAATATTAGTTTCCGAGAGATGCAAGCAGCAGATTTAGACGCAGTGATGGAAATCGAAACCGTGAATTTTCCTTTCCCTTGGACGGTGGGTAATTTCAAAGACTCTATCAATTCAGGGCACATTTGCTTGGTGTTGGAGCTTGATGACGCAGTTATTGGCTACGCCATTCTCATGATGGTGCTGGATGAAGCGCACCTACTCAATATTAGTGTTTCCCCTAGCTGGAAAGGCAAAGGCTGGGGCCGTCATTTGCTTAACCACATGATGCAAGTTGGCCGTGACAAAGAGGGTTTCAATATGTTTTTAGAAGTGCGCCCTTCCAATGTTTCTGCCATCACGCTTTACGAAAGTATCGGTTTTAACGAAATGGGTGTTCGTCATGGTTATTACCCAGCGCACAATGGCCGCGAAAATGCGGTATTAATGGGAGTTGCGCTATGAATTTAAACCGTGAAGATATGTTGCGTGAATTAGAACTATTGCCTGTATGGCGCCTAAACGCTCCTTTGGAAATGCATGTTGATGCACAGCTTGAAGCCAAGCAGGAAGCAACTCCCAGTGATGCTCCATATGAAACACTGATTGAGGTGTTCGCTGAACCAAAAATTGAGGCTAAGGTTGAAACCAAGATTGAGTTAGGAATGGTCTTTAAAGCGGAAGAAGCAGTGTGTCAAGAGTTAGAATTCCAAGCAAGTGTTTTGCCTGATATTGCTAATATGGATTGGGCAGAACTCAAACAATACGTTTTGGGCGCTGGGGACCAAAATGCCAATTGGGTGTTTGTAGGTGATGCACCTGCAGATAGCGATTCAGGCACTTTGCTCGATAAAATGCTTATCTCTATTCAGCTTGCGCGTGGCAAGAATGTGTATCTCACACAGCTATCCAAGCCAGATTATTTCAACCGTCAAATCATCCTCATTCAGCCGAAATTGATTATCGCTTTTGGTGAAAAAGCTGCCCAAACTTTGCTTGGTTCTAATGAACCGCTCGATGCCTTGCGTAGTAAAGTACATCAATACCAGGGCGTAGCGCTTGTTGCTAGCTACGCGCCATCTCACTTGTTACAACACACCCAGGACAAAGCTAAGGCGTGGGCGGATTTGTGTTTGGCGCGAAGCACTATGGAAACCTTTAAATAGGCTGACGTTGAGTTGATTTCGCTATAAAATTCTACCCCTTGTCACTTTTTATTTAAAAAGAAGTCTTTATGCGCGCCTCACAGTTTTTTATTGCTACCCAAAAAGAAGCCCCACAAGAAGCGGAGCTTGCTAGCCATCGTTTAATGTTGCGTGCTGGGTTCATCAAGCGTTTAGGTTCTGGTCTATACACTTGGATGCCCCTTGGTTTGCGCGTGTTGCGTAAGGTGGAAGCAGTGGTGCGTGATGAGATGAATAAAGCCGGTGCGCTTGAGCTTTTGATGCCAGCTGTTCAGCCAAAAGAGCTGTGGGAAGAAACAGGTCGCTGGGCGGTTTTTGGCCCACAAATGTTAAAAATTGAAGACCGTCACGAGCGTGAGTTTTGTTTTGGTCCAACGCATGAAGAGGTGATTACTGATATTGCCCGCCGTGAGATTAAAAGCTACAAGCAATTACCGCTTAATTTTTACCAAGTTCAAACCAAATTCCGTGATGAGATTCGCCCACGTTTTGGAGTGATGCGCGCACGCGAATTTATGATGAAAGATGCCTATTCTTTCCATACCAATTTAACTTCGCTTGAGCAAACCTATGGGCGTATGTACCAAGCCTATACAAACGTATTTACCCGTTTGGGCTTAGAGTTCCGCGCAGTGCGAGCCGATACTGGCGCGATTGGCGGCGATGGCTCGCATGAGTTCCATGTACTCGCTGATTCAGGTGAAGATGGTTTAGCGTATTGCCCGAATTCAGACTACGCGGCAAACGTGGAGTTAGCTGAGGCTTTAGCCCCAAGTACCCAACGTGCGGCGGCGGCTGAAGAAATGAAATTAATAGAAACACCTAAGCAAACGACTTGCGAAGCAGTAGCAGAGTTATTGGGTGTGAGCTTGCAGCGCACGGTGAAATCTATCGCTTTAATGGCGAGTGATAAGTTCTACTTACTCTTGCTTCGCGGCGATCACAGCTTGAATGAGATTAAAGTGGGCAAGCTAGATAGCTTGGCAGACTTCCGTTTTGCAACCCCCGAAGAAGTGCGTGCGAATTTAAATGATTGCCCGCCCGGCTTTATCGGTCCAGTAGAAGTAAGCGCAAATGTGACGGTTATTGCTGACTTTACAGTGGCAGCGATGAGCGACTTTATTTGCGGTGCGAATCAACCAAAACTGCATTTATCAGGCGTGAATTTTGGGCGTGATTTGCCAGAGGCTAGCTTAGTAGCTGATATTCGTAATGTGATTAATGGTGATGCGAGCCCTGATGGGAAGGGTGTGCTTGCTTTATGTCGAGGGATTGAAGTGGGCCATATTTTCCAATTGCGGACTAAATATGCACAAGCGATGAACGCGACTTACCTTGATGAGCAAGGTCAAACGCAAGTGATGGAAATGGGCTGTTACGGCATTGGCGTATCACGTATTGTGGGTGCGGCGATAGAGCAAGGTAACGATGAACGTGGCATTGTGTTCCCAATTAGTCTCGCGCCTTTCCAAGTGGCGATTGCGCCAATTGGTATGGATAAGAGCGATGCGGTGAAAGAAGCGGCAACCAAACTTTATGAGGATTTGCTGGAGGCGGGTGTCGATGTGTTGCTAGATGACCGCGGCGAACGTCCAGGTGTAATGTTTGCGGAGATGGAGTTGATTGGGATTCCACATCGCATTGTAATTGGCGACCGTGGCTTGAAAGAAAACCAAGTGGAATATCAAGCACGTACTTCAACTGATGCGCAATCTATTCCTTTGAATAAAGTGTTCGGATTTATTACCAAAACATTGAGTTAAGCGGATAGGGCAGTCATGCAAAAGCGCTTTTGTATATTTGCCCTAATTTTTTTAGTGCAAATGGTTTGCATCTCACTCTTATTGGTACTAGTATCTCTTCAGCGGTTTTGATGGTGCAACAGCACTTCAACGAAATAAACGCTTTTGCACATGTCGCTACAGCTGTTCTATTTTTTATATTTTAACTAGAAGTAAAAATAGAAGTACAACTAGAGGAGATAAGCATGTCTAAAGTAACTGCACTATCTGTAAGTATCGCTTTACTTGGTGGTCTATGGGCGTATCTAGCTTTAGGTCCATTATCTGGATCCGTTTTAGTTTGGGCTGGTTTTATTGCATGGGGGAGTTTCTTCCATAGTGGTAGTGACACAGCTGCATTACAAAAAACTATTGTAGGTATGATTTATGGGGCTGTTATCGCTGGTGTTGCCTTGTATTTGGTTGGTTTAAACCCTTTAGGTTTGACCGCTCCGGTTGGCCCAGCAGTCTATATCGCCGTCACAGTCTTTTTCCTAGTTATCGTTGCAAATATTGAGGCACTTTCGTGTGTGCCAGCAAATGTTTACGGCTATGCGGCAACAGCTGCTTATGCGCTACAAACAGCAAACGCTGGTAGCGTGACAACGACTGATTTGACTAACCCAGTGTTGTTGGTAGCTGTTTCAGCTGCTCTAGGCGCTGTGTTTGGTTTGGTATCAGGCAAGTTAGCTAGTGCACTGGGTAAGTAACTAAGTAGTATTAGTCAAATAATAAAACCGTCCTCGGGCGGTTTTATATGGCTGAAAGTTTGGCAATTTTACTTGGCTAAGTCGGAAACTTTAAAGCCGTAAAATGTACCAAATTCACCTTCAGGTTCGTGGTATAAAAAGAATAATCCATTGGTATAGCCCAAACCAGCGATATGGTTTTGAGCGCGTAATTTAAGCGTACCTGGAAGCGTACTCTTACCAACAAACTTGCCTGTGATATCGAATATCAATACAGCTTTGTGGTCCACATCTAGAACTGCAAGCTCTTCACCTTTGATGCCTGTATAAGCGCAATAGTAATCCGTGATGTCATCAAACTTAACGCCTGCTGTATTAAGGTCTAGTTTAATTTCCTCCACTTTGGCATCTTTGTTTAAATCAATCACCCATACCAAATTACTCCGGCCTTGTTTGGCGTAATAAAGGTTGGTTTCAGAATTGTGTGTTGGAATGGTCGAGGCGTCACCAAATGCGGCATTAAAGCCTGAAATATCTTTGGAATTTCCAGTGAGATTGCCTTTATCATCTAACTCCAATGAGAAAAGACCAGTATTTGGTGAAAAGCCAGCATTACTGGAGATATTGTAAGTAACAGTCTCAAGTTGTTTGGTGATTTGATTGAAGTAAATCGACCGGTTGTCATAACCAGGTTTTGCAGATTGAATATACTGACCTCCATCGCCGTATACATGCACTTGTGATTTTGAAATCGGTGCTTCTGTGTCTGAACTCATTGGTCCTAAACCACCATCCGCAACATAGTAGCGTTGATATATGGGAACGTAAGCAATAGACATTGGTTTAGAACTTGGTGTTTTGGCTAGGGTGATTTTAGTTACAACTTCAGCTGCGGGCAAAATAGCTGCTTTCGCCTGATGCCACAATAAAGTCAAAAAGATAAATCCCAGGCTAGATAATGATTTTATTATTTTCATAAACGCTTTCTTAATTACAGTTAAAACATCAAGCCTTGAGTAGGCACAATTTTTTCGTAAGAGTTCCAAGCCTGATTGTTTTCGACTACTGTTTGGAATGTCCACGCTCGATTAACATTGCATCCCCATAACTAAAAAAACGATACTTTTGATCAATGGCATGTTGATAGGCTTTTTGGATGTTTTCTAAACCAGCAAACGCCGATACCAGCA
This sequence comes from Candidatus Methylopumilus sp., assembly GCA_040401435.1. Classification (GTDB taxonomy): domain Bacteria; phylum Pseudomonadota; class Gammaproteobacteria; order Burkholderiales; family Methylophilaceae; genus Methylopumilus_A. The sequence goes on along the minus strand of JBBAON010000011.1, from coordinate 2,036 downwards.
TCAGCAAAGTGCTTTTTGGCAAATGAAAGTTAGTGAGTATCCTCTCAGCCACTTTAAATGCGTAACCAGGTGTAATGAAAATGTCAGTATCACCGGACCCTGCCACAAGCTCACCAGAACGAGCAGCGCTCTCTAAAGCACGCATAGAGGTTGTGCCAATCGCCGTTACTTTGTTACCTTTTGCTCGCGTGGATTTAATCAGCGCTACGGTTTCCTCTGGGACCGAATAACGCTCACTATGCATTTTGTGTTTTGCAATATTATCGACACGCACCGGTTGAAATGTCCCTGCCCCCACATGAAGTGTTACATAGGCAACCTTAACGCCGTTAGCCTTTAAGCGGTTTAACATCGCCTCATCAAAATGTAAGCCTGCTGTTGGCGCGGCGACTGCACCTGGGTGTTCAGCGTAAACAGTTTGGTAACGCTCGTCATCATGCGCATCTGCATCATGCTCAATATAAGGCGGCAAGGGTAAACTGCCATATTCTTCAAGTAAATCTAGCCAGTCTGCTTCATGATGGATTTTGAGCAAAAACAAATCATCTTGTCGCTCAATTACTTCTGCTTCAAATGACTTAGCAAATAAAAGTTTACTGCCCGGCTTGGGTGAGCGTGATGATTTAATATGTGCAAGTGCATGGTGTGTATCAATCACTCGTTCAATTAACGCTTCAATTTCTCCACCTGTGGATTTACTGCCAGCCAAGCGAGCTTTAATTACTTTTGTGTTGTTAAAAACGAGCAGATCGCCTGGTGAAATAAATTCAGATAGATTAATGAACTGCTCATCACTCAAAGAACCTGTTTTACCATCCAACCGTAAGAGTCTACTCGCTGTTCTTTCCTTGGCAGGAAATTGAGCAATCAAGGCATCAGGCAAGTAAAAATCAAAATCAGTAGTTCGCATAATCATCAGTGTTTGTTATAATATTCGACTTTCTTGCCGGGGTGGCGGAATTGGTAGACGCACTGGACTCAAAATCCAGCGAGGGCAACTTCATGGGGGTTCGATTCCCCCCCCCGGCACCAAGTAAATTAACTGCTTACCAACTGGTAGGCTTTTTTACGTCTATTTTTGTGGGTGTTTTACGCCGTAAACCTCACAAAGCAATCATTTAGGAACCTTTCCTGAAGGTTGTGAGCTAAGATGTTGAAAGTTTTCTCGGGTCTTGTGAGGCTTGTTTAAGCTCATGAACCCATTAAGTTGCAAGTGATTTTACCAAGCAATTAATTTGCCTTGATAATCAATAAATTCCCCAGTGTTGGCAAGCGATAAATTATTAATCACAAGCCTTAACCCATTAACACTTGTTGGTATGTCAATTAAACCACCCGGACCACCCATATCAGTTTGAACCCAACCAGGATGTAAAGTCGCTATGCTAATTCCAAAGGACTTTAAATCAATACTTGCAGTTTTAATCACCATATTTACAGCGGCTTTGCTACTGCGATAAAGGTAACTTCCACCCTTTGTATTGTCCTCAATACTGCCCATCTTACTGCTTAAGGTTACAGCTTTTTTAAGATTACTATTTGCTAGATGATTTTTAAATGCATTCAATAATATTAATGGCGCGATACTATTCACTTTAAAAGTTTGCACCCAATCATCGACATTAATTTGATCAGTTGCTTTATCAAGATAGATGCCTGCATTATTAATTAGAAGATCTATCGTGACATTCTTGAGAGACTCTGCAACCTGATGAATCTCATCAAAATGCGCAACATCTAATTTTATGATTGAAATGTTAGCGTAATTTTTTTTAAGGGACTGCAATGCCTTAGCTTCATCAGGATTTCTGCAACTCGCGATTACATGCCAGCCATCAATCGCATATTGCCTAGCAAACTCCAAACCCAGCCCACGATTTGCTCCTGTTATGAATAAAGTGTGTGCCACTATTAAAACCTTTGAGTGATTAAAAAAATGTTAAGTTAAAAAAAGCACCATTTCACTTTTAGTCAGATACTGCAACAGGTGGAACATAATATTCACTTACATCGTGTTGAATTCCTAAAAAGTACAC
>JBBAON010000010.1:0-68414 GCA_040401435.1 Candidatus Methylopumilus sp. | reverse complement strand
TCCAAGCCCGTTCTTGGATATTGCTTGCAGAGTCCTCAACCAGAAATTGGTTTTATGAGCCATACACCTTGAGCGAAGATGGGGATGGCATCATTACTTTTGATGCGTTTATCGCACCCCGTGCAAAGAACCGTTTAGATCGTTTTAACCCTACTATCGTGGGACCTTACCGCCAAAAAATGGATTGTTTTGGTAATCATCAATGGTCAGAGATTTTCTACGCTCAAAATATTCCTCCAGCTGTGGCCATGAGTCAGGCCAATGATCCGAATAGAGAGTATGGCTGGATTAAGATTCGCCCTAAAACTGCCATGGCCTATATCCGCAGCAAAATCTGTGGTCGTAAATTTATCGATGATCAGAATGTGAATTACTTCTTATATCAAGACGGTCTTGTGAAGACTGAAAAAGAAAAGAGTTCTGATCCGATTGTTAAGGCCTCTGATGCACTCAATCCCCCCAATCCTAACTTTCCCACCTTTTTCGAGGTGATTAATAATGAAGTGCTGTTAGACGATAGCAAGAAGGATGTACGGCAGATAAAGATCGCTTCTTATGTTTTGGATAAAGATTTCCCAAAAAAAGGTGATTTTATTTTTACTGCAAATTGCCAAAGTAATACCTATAGCGTTCAAGCGCCAGGAAAGAATAATGTGATTAACGGAGCGATTGAGGGTAAAGAAACGCTATCTGCAGTTGCCTTTAACCGGGCTTGCGGTGATCATGGCGCTTATATGAAAGCAATTACCCGTACAAGTCGATGAGTCCTATTAAGCATATGAAAATCACTTTAATAAAATCTATTTCAACTGTTCTGGTAGCAGGCTTACTTTTTGCCTGTGCTGGTTTTCCGTCTGAAAATATTGATCCTAATAAAAATAATAAAATTGTTTTTCGTAAAGATTTAGCAGAGTGCAAGCAAGACTATCCTGAGTCAGGTTCTGGAGTGCACTTCAAGCAGTGGACAAACTGCATGAATCTTAAAGGTTGGAAGTAGGCTGCTACTGCCCAACTGATTGAGAACGATTCTCAACAAAAAATCTATATAAATCAATTGATTGCGAGTCTCCTCGTGAAGGATTCTTTCATCTACTATGATTCGTTCTAGCAAAAAGTTTTATTACCTCACTTTTTTAATTTTTGGAGTTCACATGAAAAATAGTCGTCGCCAATTTATGATTTTGTCTGCTGCTGGTGCTTGCACATTGGCTTTGAACAGTACAGTTCAAGCTCAAGCGATGGTTGCGGAAACTGATCCACAAGCTGCTGCTTTGGGTTACAAGGCGGATGCCTCTAAGGTAGATAAAGCAAAGTACCCTAAATATGCCGCTGGTCAAATTTGTAGTAACTGCGCCTTGTATCAAGGTAAAGCTGGCTCTGCTGCTGGTGGTTGCTCATTGTTTGGTGCTAAGCAAGTTGCTGGTCCAGGCTGGTGCTCTGCTTATGCTAAGAAGGCTGCATAATTCTTTAGTAATAATGCAGTTGTAATGTAACGTTAAACAAAAATGCCGCCTTATTGATAAGGCGGCATTTTTGTTATTTGATTTTAGAAACCTTGTTTCCAAGAAGTAAAGGGAGTATTCCGATCATCACTAAGCCCATGGTGAGGTAGTAGATATTAAGCGGGTCAGACAGGATTCCTGTGTGAGCAAACAATGGCGTGCCAGCCAATTGTTTTAGGGATAGGGCGTAGGCAATCACAAACAAGAATTTAATGATTTTGGATTGCTCAAAGGCAGAGGCATAAATAAATAAGGCAATCAGCGCTGGGAAAAGATCATAGACTTTGAGTCTAGGGTTGAGAATGGTGAGCAAGAAATACAGTAGTAGTGCAAATCTTGAGGTATTGAGAGCCCCCGAGCGTTTTGCTAGAAAGAGGGCGATCAAGAGAATGGCTCCTAGAATAGCAAAATGCAGTACAAAGGCGCGATAGATCAGAGTGCCAGCACTCAAGTAGTACTCATAGAAATACATGACCAGACCGTAACCTAAATCGCGCTTCCCGATCATTTGGCCTTGAACCGCCGAGAGAAAGGATTGGAATTCAGCACCGAAATACAGCGAGCTCAATATTAGAATGAGCGCCAAAAATGATGCTGCCAGTAAAACAAGAGTCCAAGTAGATCGTTGTTGATTTGATTTCCAGGTCAATACCATAGGGATCAACAGGTAAGCCAACATATAAGGCTTCACCAAACTAAATAACAGTACAAGCAAAATAAATACTAAAAACACATTGCTGGAGGCGACCCCATCGTTATCTTCGTTCGAAATATGGCGCAAGAGAATACCAAGAAGTATCAAATGAAAGAAGACGGTGACATTGCCGCTTCCAATTGAGATGGTGCCAATTCCGCAATAGGCAAAAGCGAGGAAAGCATAAAGCCACCAGGAACGATTGCTACCCAGACTAATCAAGAAAAATAAAAGACTTCCAACATAGGCGACCATTAAGGCGATGTCAAGATGACTGCCAAATAAAGCCATAAAGCGCAGCACTAAAGGGTGATAAACAAATGATAGGTATCCATTGAGTTCGTACGGATTGCCCCCAGAACGAAAGACCTCAATAGCCTTTTCGTAGATGCCTAGGTCCCAAAAAATACCTTGAGATAGAAACTGAAAGGAGTAGGTAAGCCAGATTACCCCGATTAGGAGGGGAATCAATACAATTGTTTTAGAAGCTCTATTGGAACTCATGCAGTCAGGTGGTTAATTACTATGAGATAGGTATTATCTAGTGAATACCTAAAATGATGGCTATCAGTAATCAAGGATTTGGACATTTAATTGAATTTGAGCAGACCACAAAGTTATTTATACCCAATTTTTATTGGATTAATGGCTTTTTTATTGATTGCTGGACCTCGGTTTTTGGATCCAACGAATGTAGCTTGGTTGGTAGGCGGGGATCCTCTTCAGCATTATCTCGGTTGGGCCTTTTACCGCAATAGCCCTTGGACATGGCCGGTGGGGTTAAATCCTCTGTATGGCATGGAGTTTAGTAACTCTATTGTTTTCACGGATTCCATTCCACTGCTGGCTATTCCATTTAAGGCTATCTCCCAGTTTCTGCCGTATCCATTTCAGTATTTAGGCATTTGGGTATTGCTATGCTTTATATTGCAGGCTTATTTCGCATTTCGCTCAATAGGGCTCATCACTAATAGTGCTGCAATTCAGTGCCTGGGAAGTATTTTATTTTTATTTTCTCCGCCACTCATATTCCGCTTAAGTCTTCATGAAAGCCTGATGGGGCATTTCATTATTTTGGCTGCCCTTTATCTCAATATAAAGCCAAGCCCCCAATCAATTGAGGTAAAGAGAAATTATTTGCACTCACTCGGATGGATTATCTTATTATCGATCGCGATACTGACGCATTTTTATTTGGCTGTCATGGTGTTAGCCTTATGGCTTGCGGATGTATGTAATAGAATTTTTGTTAAAAAGAGCAATTCATTTAAAGAAGTGCTTTTTGAGAATGCACTATTAATAAGTATTGCTGGATTTGTTGCTTGGCAAGCAGGTTATTTCGCAATAGAGGGAGCTTCAGGAGCAACCCGTGGGTTTGGCGACTTTAGAACAAATCTATTGGCTTTATTTAATTCCAGGGGCTGGTCTTATTGGTTAAAGCCAATTCCCTTGCGAGATGCTGTAGAGGCTGCAACTGGCGAAGGCTTTCAATATTTAGGAGCTGGCTCATTATTTCTACTCTTGAGCACAGTGTTTGCAATCATTAAGCGGAAGATTCAACCCTTACCAATAACAAGACTAGCAGCACAAAATTACCCTTTCTTGATGATTGTTTTACTGGTACTAGCCCTGATTAGTTTTAGTAATTACATTGGATTTGGACCATGGAACTTACGAGTTCCATTACCAGAGTTTTTATTAAGTCTACTGAGCATTGTGCGCTCATCCTCACGTTTATTTTGGCCAATGTACTACGCCATTCTCTTGGTGATCATGTATGTGCTAATTAAGGCTTATAGCTCAAGAAGTATCTTGATCTTATTTGGTATTGCCGCTGTATTACAAGTGATTGATACAAGTGCTGGATGGTTGCCCATTCGAGAAAAAGTAGCTCTTTCCCCCTCAAGCCAATTCAAAACGAAGCTGCAAAATCCTTTTTGGAAAGATGCCGGTCAGCACTATAAAAATATTGTCACTACTGGCGGGCAGAGTAACTGGGAAGAATTTGGTATTTATGCATCCGAAAATCGGATGAGTACTAATATTGCCCATATTGCACGAGTAGACTATAAAAAATCGGAACAGTCTTTTTCTAAAGTAAATCAGCAGCTACATCAAGGCCCGCTCGATTTAAATACACTTTATGTATTTCAGGATTGGAAAAATTCTCCGGATCAAATTCAGTACGATGCCCAAAAAAATTTATTAGCTCGAATTAATGGCGTTAATTTGTTGGCGCCTGGCTGGAAAGCTTGTAATTCTTGTCCTCAAGTCTCAAAAGAGTTGGAGATATCTCAATTAGCTCCTGAGTTAAATATTGGAGAAGTGATAGATTTCACAAAAGCAGGAAACGGGCGTGCTAATTTCATGTTGGGTGGATGGGGCTTTACTGAGGATTGGGGAACTTGGGCAACTGATCAATTATCTAAAGTGGTTTTACCATTGCCTAAGGGGGAGCCAACTAAGCTCATCATTAGAGCCAATGCTTTTTTAAGCCCGCAGCATGCTGAGCAATTGGTCGTAGTATCAATCAATGGCATACGTATTGCTGATCAAGCGGTGCTGAAAAAAGCTAAGGGAAATACTCTTGAAATAAAGCTTCCTGCAGGCATCATAAAGGCTGGTGAACCACTTAATATTGAGTTCCGCTCACTTGATGCAATTAGCCCAATGGCAGCCGGACTTGGTCCAGATGACCGCAAGCTAGGCATTGGTTTGGTGTCAATGAAGTTTGCTCGTTAGAAAAGTGCTGCTGGGTAATGCTACCTAGAAGATAATGTCAGCATGTCAAAAATGATGGTATCCAATAACTCAAGATGGCTTAGCTTGATCCCAATATCAATGGGGATCTCAGTATTCATGGTTGTTGTTGGATTCGGAATTCTCAATCCTCGCAATGTTAGTTGGCTCTTGGCCGACTTTGATATGACTTTGGAATATCTGGGCTGGGTTTTTTATCGTTATGGACCTTGGACTTTCCCCATTGGGCTAAATCCCAATTTTGGGCTTGATATTAGTTCATCGATTATTTATTCCAACTCCATGCCTTTGCTGGCGATGGTCTTTAAACCATTCTCGGGATTATTGGGAGAGCCATTCCAGTTTTGGGGTATTTGGATTTTGCTTTGCTTTGTCTTGCAAGCCTGGATGGCTTGGAAACTCCTAGGACTGATTACAAAAGATCTTTGGATGAAGAGTTTTGCCACTGGCCTATTGCTTTTTTCCCCACCAATGTTTTCGCAGATTGGATTTCATAATTCAACGGTAGGCCATTTTCCAATTCTTGCTGCGCTCTATTTAATATTGCTACCTACTCAAGATAAAAGAGTGCTTTGGTGGTCCATATTGCTACCCTGTACCTTAATGATTCATCCCTATACCTTTGCGATGTTGGTAGCCTTATGGCTGGCTGATTTATTTGATAAATTAGTCATTCAGAAAAAACTCAGTATTTTGCAAGTACTACTAGTAATAGTCTGCGCATTTACTGCAACCATCTTGATTGCCTGGCAAGCAGGTTACTTCATGAATGTAAGTCCGGGAGAGACGGGCTTTGGTATGTATCGCATGAACCTACTAGCCTTATTCGATCCAAGTGGATTTGATGCCGCTAATTGGTCATTCTTATATAGCTTACCGTGGGTAAGAGGCAATAACAATTACGAAGGCTTTGTCTATTTAGGACTTGGTTTAATTGCAGTACTTTTGATTTCATTACCAATGATAGTAAAGCGCCGTGACAAGCTTGTTAAGTTGTTACGTGGACATGTATTTATATTCTTATGCCTGATTTTTCTTATGCTCTTTGCACTCTCAAACAATATTGGTATTGGAGCATGGACTTTTTCTATTCCACTGACGCCTAAACTATTTTCAATTGCCAGTATTCTGCGCGCGTCGGCCAGAATGTTCTGGCCAGTCTTTTATTTGATCGCCATAGCCGGTATTTATTTCTTAATTCGGGGTTACTCTAAGAAGATTGCTACTACAGTTTTAGGCATCGCTTTAGCCATCCAGATTGTTGATACCAGTGGCGCTTGGTTAGAGATTAAAAACAAAATTAGTCATCCTGGTGCTCAGCCAGCTTCATCCCTATCTGATCCTTTCTGGACGGATGCTGCTAGACATTACAAGAAAGTGGTACGCGTTCCGGTTTGGAATGAGCAAGCCATCTGGGAAAAGTTTGCTAATTACGCAGCACAAAATCAATTAGGCACAAACTCAGTCTTTATGGGCAGAGTTGATCAGCAAAAAATTGAACGATCTAATCAAAAAATAAAAGAGGCACTAGCGCAAGGTAAATTTGATCCAAGCACGCTCTACATAGTTGAAGATAATTACGTCCCTCAATTTGCAATTACGATGAATCCTCAAACCGACTTATTAGCGCGCTTTAATGAGATCAATGTTTTTGCTCCTGGATGGAAGTCTTGTCAGAGCTGTTTAAAGATTAATGAAGCAGATCAAATCAACCCTTCAATCTCAAATGAGCGCTTAACTCGCGTTGGCGAGCGCATTGATTTATCCCGGTTTGGTAAATACGCTAAAGTCTATTTAGGTGGTGGCTGGTCAGTACCTGAAAATTGGGGAGTGTGGTCTCTGGATAAAAAGGCATCTATTACTCTGCCATTGCCCGCACAGACCCCTAAAAAACTCATCATTGATGCCCAGGCATTTATTGGTGGGCCACAAACTGCCCAGGATGTCGAGATTTGGATTAATGGGGTCCTGCAAGCTAAGGCGACTCTGCTTAAACGATTTAAAAATGAGATTGAAGTGTCGCTACCTGCTACGGTGCTCAATTCTGAGAAGTTAAAGGTAGACTTTGTATTCCCAACAGCTGTTTCGCCCAAGGCCTTAGGTATTGGGATTGATGAGCGCCCTTTAGCAATTGGTCTAGAGGCCGTAAGATACGAGTGATATGAATCAATCCCATCGTTCGTCTTGGAGTATTTTGATCCCAATCTGCTTGGGCATCTTGGCGTGCTTGATGGTGGTGGGACCCAAGGCATTAAACCCAACAGTCTTAGATTTGGCCCAAGGTGTAGACCCATTTAAAGATTATGTGGGCTGGATGTTCTTTCGCAATAGCCCTTGGACTTTCCCAATTGGATTAAATCCAACTTATGGGCTTGATTTTAGTAGTTCGATTGTCTTTTCTGACTCGATTCCGTTGATGGCCTTTGTATTTAAGGCTATCCGTTTTGCCTTACCAGAAACTTTTCAGTACTTAGGCATTTGGACGCTCATTTGTTTTGTATTGCAGTCCTATTTTGCATGGCTTGTGATTGGTTTAATGACACAAAACAATTGGCTGAAATTTTTTGCATGCGCGATTTTAGTATTTGTACCGCCAATGCTTTGGCGCGTGAATCAGCACACTGCATTGGTTGCGCATTTCATGATTCTGGCTGCATTCTATTTAATCCTTTCACCTGATCGCACTTCAAAAATCTGGACTAAAGGTCTATGCTGGGCTTTATTACTCAGTGCTGCAGTTCTAGCGCATTTCTCTTTGTTTGTCATGGTTGCTGCGCTTTGGGCAGCAAATTTAGTAGATCAAATTGTTTTTTCAAAAGCGAATCGATTAACAAATTTAAAAGATAGCGTCCTACAACTCATCTTCATAGGGCCCTTAATAGTCTTTTTGATGTGGCAGGCAGGTTACTTTATTGTGAGCTCAGCTTCTGGCTCATTAGGAGGGTATGGCTTTTTCCGCATGAATCTACTATCGCCTTTTGATCCTAAAGGGTGGTCTTACATCATGCGTACTCTGCCATTACCAAGTGATTACGGTGAGGGCTATATGTATTTTGGTTTGGGGCTTTTGCTACTTTGGCCATTTGCTATTTACCAGTTCATCAGAAATAGAGATATACGAAAGACTTTTCAAAAAACCATCTTTCAACATAGCTTTCTAATAATTACCTTGGTATTTCTAGCACTATTTGCCATTAGTAATCACATTGCGATTGGTCGTAAAGAGTTTGGATTTGGAATATCGGATTCGGTATATGCAATTGCTAGTATTTTTAGGGCTTCAGGGCGATTCTTTTGGCCCATGTTCTATGCATTAAATTTGGCTTGTATCTTTATCATTCTGAAAGCGTATTCCAAACGTACCGCTATCGTTTTGTTGGGTATGGGATGCTTCTTGCAAGTGGCGGATACCAGCGCTGGCTGGCGAAAAATGTATCAACAAATTTCGGATCCAACTAAAAATATTCCGCATGAACTCAATCTAAAGAATGCATTTTGGGATCAAGCAGCTAAGCAGTATGAACAAGTTCAATTGGTGCCGCCTCAAGATAAGGCGCCAGGATGGGATCAGATCGCCTTATATGCTGCCAAACATCACTTGTCGACTAATGCAGTGTTCTTTGCAAGAGCCGATATTGGCAAGCTATCTAAAGCGCAAGAAACTTTTATGAATAGCCTATACGGATCAAACTGGAATCCAAAGAGCTTATATGTATTGCAGCCTGATGTAGTTCTTCCAGCTTATTTTCATTCAAATCCTGAGGCTGACCTATTGGTTGGCTTTGATGGCTTTGCCATCTTGGCCCCCAATTGGAAAAACTGTAAAGATTGTCCTGTCATCCAAGAGAATTTGCGAGATGAGCTAAATCAACTCACCAAGCAAATCGTGCTGAATAAGCCTTTTAGTTTTGGCAAAGAACAATTGGGAAATCGCTTTTTAATTGGTGTCGGTGGGAGCTGGGCTTGGCCAGAAGAGTGGGGCGTCTGGAGCAATGGTGATCAAGCAAAGATGATTCTGCCGTTGCCGCAAGGTAATCCACCAAAGCAGCTTAAATTAACTGTGAGAGCCTTTGTGAGTCCATTGCACCCCAAGCAAGAGCTTGAAGTATTTGTTGACCAAATGCCACCTCAAGTAGCATCCTTGTCAAATCCAGAATCCAATACTTGGGTTATTAATCTACCGCCTGATTTAGATAAGAAAAAATACCTTGAACTCCAATTTCGTTTCAAAAATCCAGCCAGCCCGAAAGATGTGGGTGGAGTTCCTGGGGATGATCGTAAGCTTGGAATGGGTCTGATTTCAGCACAGTTTCAATAAATTCGTTTATTTGAATACGGCAGTTCTCACGCCAATACCAAGTTTTCGATGATCTGGTCGATCTTCAATGAGATCAACTGGCCTTGCCAGATTGTGCATTTCAAATTCAATAGATAGATACTTGGATTTTTTCATCTCTGGGGTAAAGATAATGTCTAGCTCATTGTCGTAGACATGAGTTAAGAATATTTTTTTGTAAAACACCCCATTTATCTTGACATCAATTTCTTGAACTAGGTGCTTGCCTTTTACAACAAAGGTATCAAATTGCAGATTAAGTGATTTGGGCAAAAGTTGCGGCCAAGTAAAATTGAGGGTGGCATTTTTGCTGTCTGACCATGTACCCCAATCTTCTGACCAAGACCAGCCACTCCGAAAGTAGTAACTTCTATTGGGTGACGAATTGGCAAATGAAATTACTTCTCCGAGCTGTGAAGCATAGCGGTCCCGAGTCAGTATGAGTTTTGGATCCATTGGAGGGCAATTGCTACATTCATGCCATCTAGGAGCGATTACATTAAAAGTGTCGATTTTGGCTATCGCTGTATCCTCAGGAGCGGTTGCTAAAGCGGCAATCACAAATCGATTTTCCACTACATATAAAGTATCTTGGTCAAAAGATCCGTTATCAATCTGCTGATTCAGTCTTGCATTACTTTCGTCTTGTTTTGCCAAGTCAATTCGAGCCATATGCACTGCATTGGTGGTCAGTCCACGGCTTGCAGCATAAATTGAAAAGTTTTCCCAATTAGGCGGTCGATTAATTGATGGAACTAAAGTAAGGTTTCGATAATATTTTGGCGCCTGGCTCCAAAAAATATTACTCAGTTTTTGTACATGCTCGTCAGGGGAAACATAGTGCGCCAGTTGCTCACGATTACGAAGCCAACCTTTACTAGTGTCGGCTGCCTGCAATACAAAGCAGCTAGCTAGAACTGCTAAAGCTGTTTTATAAGAGAAGGTTCTGACTATGGCGATAAAAATACCAACCATCAAAAGGTATTGAACAGGCCAAAGCATGCGTGCAGAAGAGCGAAGCACATCAGCTATACGTAATAACCATGCTGGTAAGGGGTAGGTAAAACTAAAGTCACCAACACCAACTCGATTACTAATGGCAAAGATGGTTAGAACAATAATGAGTAAGCCAAGGAATCGATTTTGTTTGAAAAAGATTTTGAGGGAGGCAGCACAACCAGATGGCTTATTGAGTAATGTGATCAAGGCAACCAGTGCGGCGGCTATGATTCCTAGACCAAGATAGGAAAATCCCTCTCCCCATGAAGAGGGATTGGTCCTGCTTTTGAAAATATAAGACCAATCCTGTGAATCAATTAGTCCAAGGATATTCATGCCATAAAAGCCATAGCCTCGATCATTATTAAGGGAGGTAGAGATTGCAAAGTACCCTATTTGCCAGGCTAGAAGAAGTATGCTGGCAAGCGCGAGGACAATCTCAATTAAAGTCTTTTTAGTGCTGATATTTCTTTGGATAAAGTAGTGGTTAGCCAGATCAGCCAACCAAAGTAATGCTATTGTTGCAAACAGATAAAAATGGGTTAATACCGCGGTTGATAAAAGCAATAGCCACAGAAGGGAGCGTTTATGTTGTGAGGATCTAAGAATTAAATAGAGGGCCCAAAGAATCAGAAAGTGCCCTACTAAAGCAGCATGCCCACCTGCTGGCGTATTAATTCGCCAGAGCATCGGTGGAAAGAAAATGAATAAACCGCAGCCAAAAAGTCGCAGCATGATATTTTTAGAGTAAAGACTCAGAATTTTCCAGGCTAGCCACGCTTGTAATAGAAAGCAAGTAAAAATCCAAAGACCAAAGTAGTGAAAGCGCTCTGGTAAGAGTGGTCCTAGGAGTTTGAATGGAATAGCTAAGAGCGGTATAGAGTCTGAATAAACAATCGAGCTACTAAGATCTTGGCCAAATAGAGGATTGAGGCCAATTGGAAATGTCCATTCACTATTGCGATAAAAGAGCCATCCGAGATAGTGCTGAGTTGGATCGAGGCGCCCCAATATCCAACCTGCATTGACGGGATTAAGTAGCTCGAATCCAACAACGATAAAAAATGCAATAGCTCCAGATAAGAGTGGATATAAAAATGAGGGGTCTCGTTTTTGAACTGGCATTACAGGATCTAAATCATCTGTTGGTAAATCGACAAGGTTCTTTTCGTGCTCTCTTCCCATGAAAAGAGTTGGGAGCGTTGCTTACCTAGAGCTTTGAGATTATTGGCTAGAGCGCTATCGTCAATGAGGCTCAACAAGGCATCTGTAATCTGCTGAGTATTTTCTGGATCAACGATTATTGCTGCGTCTTTTGAGACTTCGGGCATTGAGGTGCAATTGGAGGTGATGACGGGAAGTTCTGAGGCAAAGGCTTCGGTAATAGGTAAGCCAAAGCCCTCATAAAGACTTACAAAAGCCAGGCCTGTAGCGCTTTGCAACAAACACCGTTTTTGATCTTCAGTAATGTAGTTGAGCCACTTCGCTCTACCATCACTAACGGCCTGATTAATAGTAGCTAAAGTCTTGCCATCATCCCAGGCCAGCTTTCCTGCGATGATTAATGGAAATTCACGTGCCAGTGAGCGGGGAAGTTGAGCATGAGCCTCTAGCAAGCGAGTCAAATTTTTACGCGGCTGTATAGAGCCCAAGAATAAAAAGAAAGGGGTTGTAATGCCGAGGGCATTTAGTGTCACTTGCTTGTCTGCGTCGGAAACTTTTTGAAAGTAGCGCTGATCTACACCTAGTGGAATAATATCAATTTGTTTTTTTGAAAATCCAAGGTATTTGGCAATTTCAGTTTTTGAAAACTCAGAAATCGTAATAATGCGATCAGCGCGCTGTGTTAATTTCTTCCAAATAAAAGACTTGAGGTAACGCGATTGAGATTTTAGAAATTGAGGGTGACTTAAAGGAATGACATCCATGACCGTGGCAAGTAATGGCTTATTGGCAATCGGAATAAATTGATCGGTTGCATGAATTAAATCGACATCTTTAAAAAATGCTTTAGGGTGAATATGGCTAAGTGCGCCCATGACATGTTTTGAATAGCTTGGCAGGAGCGTGGCCCCACATTGGCTTTGTGTTTGCCCAAATGAATAAGGTGCAATTGAAGGTGGGCTTGCGAGTTTTGGGTATTGCTCTAATAGTTCTTGGCAATATTGACCAATGCCATCAATACCATCTTGTTTTGGGTTATTTAAACCCCTATCTAGCAAGGTGGTCCCAAATGCAACTTTCACACGCAAACCTTAAACAGAAGTGCTCGAAGCTGCATTAAGCATTTGCTTAAATGTTTCTTCTAATGCAGGTACTGGCAGGGCTAGCCCATTGCTAGAGAGTAAGTGTTTTAGCTTATCGGGGTTACCTACCATCCGATGTACCTCACTCGCACGAACAAAATCCGGATTAACGCGGATTTCAATATCGTGACCTGTAATTTGTTTTAGGGTGTCCATCACAAGCTGTAATGAGCGAGCTTGTCCAGAGCACACATTATAAATTTCATTTGCTTTGCCTAAATTCAATAATTCGAGATAGGCCTCACAAATCATATTGACGTCATTAAATTCGCGCTCGATATTAAGGTTACCTAATTCAATAAAAGGTTTACGTTTGGCAAAGTGATCAACTAGTTTTGGAATTAGAAAATTTCCTTTTTGTCCAACGCCGGTGTAATTAAATGGTCGGGCAATCACGATGGGTAAGCGGTTGAAAAAGGTCTTAGCCATTTCTTCCATTGCCACTTTGCTAGTAGCGTAATGATCAATCGGTGTTAAAGCTTGATCTTCGACGGATAAATGATTGGCGCTGTTTCCATAAACGGTTGCACTGCTAGCCAGCAGAACTTTCTTTGGGGCTTTCTCTAGTTTGGTAAGTGCTTGCAATAGATTGCTGGTACCCAATGCATGCACACGATAAAACGCCTCATGATCTTTAGATGCCACAAAGCTAATGCCGGCAAGATGAGCTACATAGTCAGGCTTTGCCGCTAAGACCTCTTTTTCTAATGCCTCTACATCGTTGAGATTCGAGGTGAGCTCAAGTGCCTTAAGGCCAGATTTTTGAGCGGCATCCTTCAAATAAAGACCTGTAAAGCCTCTGGCGCCAGTAATAAGGATGGTTGGTGAGTTCAAAAGGTGTTTTGCTGACTTCAGTATTGGGTAGAAAACAGTGTAATCCTGCTAAAGCAGTCATTTTGCCGTAAATTTGCTTTGAACCCCTAAAATAGGGCGCATACAGAATATGCAAAATATGACCCAAACTCCTGCCGCTGACCAGGGCTCTATCCCCCAATGAATTTGCTAGTCAAATCAGGTCAAATGCCATTCTTTAGCTCTTTCGAACGCTTTTTTGTTGGGTTTGGCTTAGTTTGTGCGTTTATAGCCAGTTTGGCGGTTTTGGCCAACGATGCTTATTACTTTGCTCATCATGGACTTACGCCCTCAGTAACACTATTCCTTTTGGCATTCATTATTGGGCTTTCATCAGAAGTCTGGGGTCTTGCCTTTGTTATTGCTTTGCTCCCCTTAACGGCAGGCATTCCAAATCTACTAAATACATTATTGGGTACGAATGCTCTAGCAATGCCAAACCCAGGCCTAGATTTGGTGGCTGGACTATTGCTTGCTCATTTAATCAAAGTGGTCATGGGTAAAGTTCGTCAAGATCAAGTCTCACTAAAGGGTCAGAGCTCCTGGCTTGCATCATCACCCTGGCCTTTGGGTTTAGTGATTTTAGTGATCACTGCCTCAGTTATTCTGGCAATTTCTAGAAATATTTACTTATCAGCAAGCTCTACTTCTCTACGGGGGGTGGTATTTAATCTAATGCATTTTCGTCCTATGGATTGGCGTGCAGACTATTTGCCTTTGGGAAATTGGGTGGCCTATGCCCTTGCTGTAGGACTCATCCTCTTGGTGATTGCAAAACTAAAATCGATTGATTCTGAAAAGAAGAATTCCTGGATTTTTCGTTCACTCATGTTGGGCTTGGCTATTTCAGCTACCACAGGATTAATTCAAGCAGCGACTGGCTGGGGTTTACCTGAGGCACTATTGCAATTTCGTAAAGATGCCTTTGGTTATGCAGCGATTGGATTGCAGCCGGATTTGCATGCTTTTGCTGCACACATGCTCCTGGGGGTTGTTGGTCTTTGGGGGTACTTTTTAGTTTGTAAGAGTAAGGCTGAGAGGCTCTGCATCGCAATTCTCTTTTTACTTTGTAGTGCAGGGTTGATTGCAAGCAAATCTCGCGCTTCCTTGTTCATTGCAATCATTGCGTTAATGGTGCTTGGTTTGATTTATCTTTATCGGCACTCTAAAAAGTTCTTTGTTGTTTCACTCATTGCTTTTATTGCCGTAGTTTGTGTTGTTCTATTAGGTGCCGGATCGATTCCTGGTTTAGCTTGGGTTGGAGAATTGATGACCCAAATACAAAGTCGACGCTTAGATAGCTTGAGTGATTTGGGTGGCATGATGGGTTCGCGTTTTGAAATTTGGAGCGCGGTTGCTAATATGTTCTCTGCCTATCCTTTAATGGGAGTAGGTGAGGGCGAGTTTTATCGCCTATCTTCCAACATCAGTTTTGCCCGTTCTGAGTTTTTACAGCTCAACCGTGGTGAAAATGCACACAACTATTTTTTACAAGTGCTTGCTGAAAATGGTTTAGTTGGCATTGCTGTATTTGCGATTGCTTTCATTGTTCCGTATCGCGCTTGCCAAAATAAACAATTGATATTGCCGGCATCAATTGGCTTATTAAGTCTTTTCTTGGGAAATGTTTTTGCGCATTCATTTTTAGTGCGCGAGAATCTATTGCTGGGCGCTGCTTTGCTTGGGCTTATTTATTGCTTTGCAGGAATGGGTATTGCAAATACACTCAATCAGAAAGTAGCCCTCCCGAGACGTAAACGTTTCTTGGGTTTGCTGGCCATCTTCGTGCTATTGGTTGGCGTGGTTATTGAGGTAGCCTCCTCCTTTGGAAGGCTGCCTTTTATAGCTGGCGCTGATTGCTCGATCAAAGATCTTCCAGTATCTGAAGATCACTGGACAACAGGCACTTGGGAGCAGCGTTTTCCACAAGGGGCAAAAGGAGTGGAAATTATTTTATCGCCTAACCGTCCCAATATTAATAAGATTCCCCTGAATGCACGCTTCGAGGTACTTTCTTGGGAGGCTGGCAAGGGGAAGGTGCCCATTCTTACAATAAGTCATCAATGGGTAAACAATGAGCCTGCTAAGATTTTCTTAGATCTTGCCCCTCGGTATCAGGATTCATCCAATATCGTTACCGCGCGAATTCAAGTATCTAATTGCTACACGCCAAGAAATTTAGGAATTAATACTGATGGCCGTCGCTTGGGAGTTCAAATTCAAAGCGTACGCTTCAAATAGCTCAAGAGAAAAGTTGCGTTACTTTTGAATAATTAGCCACTTAGGTGTTTTGAAGCGCACGATTGACCAATAGAGCCAAATATAAGTCAGAGCAAAAAGACCCGCGCAAATTTTTAAAGCAATATGATTATTCCAAAAAATAACTGCAGGAATTACAGCGGCACTTGACAGTAGCCAAAGATACGGCGCTGTGATGGCATTGCGTTGCGTGAGTAATTCTGCCTCTGAGCTTCCAATTGCCCATCTGACAGCTCTTCGGTAAATAATTTGATGAAGGTGTGCTGCATCCGGCAACCCAGGGCTGACCCGCTTTAAGGCTACCCTGCGGTAGACCGTGAATAGAGTTTCAAAAATGGGGTAGAAGCATAAGAGAAGCGGAAACCATTTTGAGACGCTTGGGTTACGTAGTACTAGCAATAGTGATAGTTCAGCAATCCAAAAACCAATTAAATACGCACCACCATCGCCAAGGAATATTAACCCCCTGGGATAGTTCCAAAAGAGAAATCCTACTATGGCCCCAATGCCCGCCAGTGAGCAGACCATGATTGGGTAGTCTTTTATCTGAAACGCTACATAGCCAAGCGCTATAAGGATAATTGTTGCTACTGCCCCTGAAAGTCCATGATAACCATCAATCAAATTAAAGGAATGTGCTACGCCAGCTATACAAAAACAGGTAAAGATCATCGAGATGATGGGGATGGATAAAATCCAATCAACCCCGAAAATTTGTACGTTGGTAAGCCATGCCTGCAGCGACCATCCCGCAATTGCAGCTGACACCATAGTGGCTAGCAAGCGCTCCTTAGCGCCTATCTTTTTAGTAAGGTCTTCTAGTAAACCCATTAAAAAACAAGGAAGAGCCGAAGCCAATAAGAGAGTAGCAAACGAGGCGACCGTTATGTCGTTAGTCCACCGAGGGATAAGGGCACAAGCAATACCAATAAAAATTGCAAGACCCCCAACCCGGGGAACGGCTTGAATATGAAATTTCTGGATACCCTTTAGATCCGTATCTCCCGTGACATGGCTGTGGAGATGCTGGAAACGAACAATAAAAAGGCAGCCTATTAGGGATATAAAAAGGGCAATTAAGGTCGATGACATTGAGGCTGCAGATAAGTTCTATGATGGCTAAGAGTGTGCTAGTAGGGCTGACTTTACCACTTGGTGGGTATAGAAGGCTAAAGCGCTTAATACCATCAAGTTTAGAAGTAAAATCTGCCATTAGATTCAATTTAGGCATTTAAATGGCTATGTATCTTGCGAAATACGCCTCATGTTGCCGAGCCAAAATATCATTATGAAAATTAGCTATCACTCTGTTACCTCTTGGTTGGGGCGAAATTGGAAGGTTTTAGTGGCCTTCGAGCTGCTTTGTTCGGCCTTGGCTGGTATCTATGTGGGATTTGCCCCCAGAATCTATGAGGCTAATTTTTCAGTGCGTCTTCCAAAGATGCAGGTAGTCAGCGCTCTTGATCCCAGCAAATTAGAGTGGAGGTTGATGCTTTCTGGACTGGAATTTATGCGGGGGATGCAAAATCCTCTGACATTTTCCAATGCATTTATTCAGGAATGTCTTGGTGAGGACTCCAATGCCAATCGCAGAAAATTTATCAATTCAACACAGATTAGATTATTAAATCACGCAGATGTTATTCACTTCTCTTTAAGAATTGAGGGGCGTGAGAATGTGATTCGTTGCGCTAACCTTTTGCAAGTACGTGTTCTAGATGATCTCAATGGGGTTTATGAAGCCCAAGCACAAAAAAATAAGGAAAACTTCAGTACAGTAATTACCTATGAGAAGGCATCAACCACTGATTCATTGCGGATTAGTGATAGCTATATAAAGCCACAAGTTAGTAAGGTAATTTATGCTGCTCTCATTCTTGGTATTTTTATGGCAATCTTTGCTGTTAGCTTAAGGGCTAAGTATCGTGCCTAGTTTTCTCAATAAGTCGCTGGAATTTATTGGGATTATCCTAGCTTGCTTTGCAATACATACGATCTTATTTATCAAGCACTACCCTGTTTATTTTTTACCAGATCTAGTTTTAATGGTTTACCTGATCTACAAGTTTCGCGACCTAGATCAAGCTGTTTCCTCTATTTTTTGGCTTGGACTTGCACTGTTGTTGGGCTATTACTTCTTATCCCCAACTCCGCCTGATACCAGTTTTCCAAACAACTATATTGTTACCTTAAAACCCTTTGTCTATATTTGTATATTGGCCCTGTATTCTCAGAATATCCCTCAGGTTAATCTATCCAAATGGATACGCATGTTCTTGATAGCCTACCCATTAGTTTTATTGTGGAATCTTTTTTTAGTTCATCTAAATGAGGGCGCTAATATTTCGCAGCTCATGATAACTAGACCATTTTTTATCTTTGAGAATAATTTTGAAATTACTTTCTATCTCAATTGCTTCATTATTGTGTTCTTTATTTATGGCGAACGCCGTTTACTTGATTTTGTATTGTTAGTTATTACCATCATTCTTGCCGGTAGTCGCTCTGGTTTACTTTCTTTCGCTGTAGTTTGCTTCTTTTACTTTTTATCAGTTGGGTGGCGATATAAAGTGATAGTTGTCGTCTTGGCCTCTGCTGCTGCTGCCTACATTGGTAAAGGTAGAAATATTAGCGCTCCATTAGGATCTATTGATCGAGTACAGTCCTTTCAGGCAATTTTTAATCACTATGGTGATAGCTTTATTGAGGTCCTCAATGAGCCTTTTGGTTATGGCGTTTACCAAAAAGTTCCAGGATATATCTGTACTCGTCTTCCTGATTTTGCAGAATGGTTTACCGGCAATAGTCATAACTGTGATCCCTTGATGTTGCAAGCCTTCTATACCCGATCTCTCTATCAGTTAGGCATATATGTCACCTTGTTAATTCCAATTTTGTTTTTTTTATTGGTTAAGCGTGAGACTGGTTGGAGGATAGCAGTTTTGGTGTTAACTCCCATTACTTGTGTTGCAACGTCAGTAGGGGGCTTTTCTAATGGTCTGGCCTTTTGGGGAGTTTTGCTCTCGGTATATGCGTATCAACAGTTTAAAAATCCTACTCTGATTTACAAGAGTGCCGCTAGCAATTAATCCTATGCTCAGTATCATCACCATCAATAAAGATAATCGCTTGGGCTTGGAAAGAACGATTGAATCAATGGCGCATCTGCAAGATGGATCGTACCAATGGGTCTTTATCGACTCTGCCTCTTCTGATGGGTCTGTAGAGTTGGCTAAGGGTTTTGCAAAATCAGGTGATGTTGTTATATCAGAGCCAGATACTGGTATCTACAACGCTATGAATAAGGGTATAGGGCAAGCTTCAAAAGGGAAGGTTTTATTTTTAAATAGCGGTGATACGCTAGGAAGAAATGTCATCTCAATTGCTAGTTTGAAATTAAATCCTTTGGCTGATCTAACCCTATTTGGTTTTTGGATTCGCGACCGTTTGCGGATGCCAAGAAGTAATAACTGGCGATATTGGTCTATGCCTACCTCACATCAAGCCATCATTTATTCGCGCAATCTCTTATTGCAAGAGCCATATGATGAGCAATATCGATTCGCTGCAGATTTTGAGCATTATTTGAGAATTAATAAGCATCAGCTCGTAATTGACTCAAGGCAGCAAGCCTTAATTGTGAATGAGCCCTATGGTAGCGACGCTCATTTGCCAAAATTATTGGCAGAATATCGTGATGCTTTAATTAAAAACGGCTATCCTCGGTGGTGGGCTCAGGCAGTATTTTGGTTAAAAACACATTATTTGGAATGGGCGCTTAAAAGATGAAGTTAACCGTTTTGGTTCTCACTTTTAATGAAGAGCTGCACTTAGCTAGGTGCTTGCAAAGTATCTTGCCCTTAACGAATGATATTGTGGTGGTCGATTGTTTTTCTCAAGATCAAACTATTGCGATTGCTAAGCAATATGGAGCTAGGGTGCTTGAGCGCGCTTGGGAAAATAATCATTCGACTCAAGTGAATTGGGCCTTAACCCAATTACCAGCCGATACCGAGTGGATCATGCGGATCGATGCCGATGAATACTTAACGCCGGATCTGATTACACAAATTAAGGAAGTGCTACCTACTTTAGCTTCTGATGTAGAGGGCGTTAGTTGTATTCGTAAAATGGTATTTCAGGGCAAATTAATTGAGCATGGTGGTGTTGGGGCTAACCGTGTCATGCGAATATTTCGCTATGGCAAAGGGCAGTCTGAGGCGCGCTGGATGGATGAGCATATTAAGATAGGCGGCAGATCAGTGAACCTTTCAGGCGTCTTAATAGACGATAATCTTAGGCCTCTGAGTTGGTGGATTGAAAAGCACAATAACTATTCAAGCCGGGAAGCAGTAGATTTACTCAATTTGAAATATAGATTTTCCGGTACCAACTCTGTAGCATCATTAAAGTCCAGCACTTCCATTGGTACTAAGCGTTGGATTAAGGAAAATATCTATGCCAAGCTACCGGGCGGGCTTCGCGCTTGGACTTACTATGTCTGGCGCTATATCTTCATGATGGGCTTTTTGGATGGGGCAAAAGGTGCCCAGTTTCACTTTTTGCAGGCACTTTGGTACCGATCATTAGTTGACGCCAAAGTTGCAGAAGTTGAGCGTTACATGACTAATCACAAAGTAGACCCTACGGTCGCTATTCAAAAGGTTTTAGGAATCTCTTTGTGAAAGTGTCCATCATTACGGTTTGCTATAACAGTGCTGATACTTTGGAGCAAACAATCCAATCAGTTTTAAGTCAAGATTACCCACAGATTGAATACATTGTTATTGATGGCGCCTCTAAAGATGGCACCCAAGACATTATCAAAAAATATCAGTCATCGATTGCTAAAACTATTTCAGAGCCTGATCGGGGAATGTACGATGCCATGAATAAGGGCATTGCAATGGCCACAGGTGATGTGATTGGCATTCTGAACTCAGATGATGTTTATATGAATTCCCAAGTCGTGACTGACTTAATGGCGCAAATGCAAAAGACGCACGTTGATGTTGCGTTTGCCGATTTGATTTTGGTAGATGAGAATAATCCGGCTCATATTTTTCGTTATTACGACTCAGGTCAGTTTCATCCAAGTCGCTTTCGGTATGGCTGGATGCCGGCTCACCCCACAGTTTTTGTAAAGAAGCGCATTTATGATGAAGTAGGTCTATTTAAAACGGATTATCAAATTGCGGCTGACTACGAAATGCTGATTCGTATTTTGGCAGTAAAAAAGGCTCCTTATACCTATTTGCCAAGACCGATAGTCCGCATGAGAGCTGGGGGTGCTAGTACTGCAGGCCTTTCACGTAACTGGATTCTAAATACCGAGATCGTGCGTGCTTGCAAGGAAAATGGGATTTACAGCAATATGGCGATGTTGCTTCTTAAGGTCCCCGCCAAACTATGGGGTAGAGTTGCTGCTAGATCAATTCACCAAAAGAGCCTAGAGAAATAATTCTCATGAAGAAATCATCTAGGATTTCAGGCTGAGATAAGCTTTTGCAATGATGGCTAAGGGCGCAATTGCTATAAAAGCGATTTTTAGTCTGAGGCCGGACAGTTTCTCTTGTAAGCTGGGTGCACATTGACCAAACCCGGGAATAGCATCGGCTGTCATGTGCTGATTAAAAAGGATAGTGCGAATCTTCCAAAGTAAAAAGAAGTTGCTTTGCTGCAATGCTTCAAACTTATTTAAAATCATTAAATCAGCCGAGAGCATACGCAAGGTATCCTTTTGCATATTAGCGTCATGAAGGCGTATAAGCACCAATTCTTCTGCACAATATTCTGCATGAAAGGATTGAGCAATCCGCAGCCACATATCCCAGTCTTCGCCGGCACGTAGTTGTTCATCAAATAAACCGACTATATCGAACGCCGACTTTTTAATGAGAACAGCGCTACCACTTCCGGAAATAAAATTACCCAGCATTAGTTTGCGGGCTATATTGCCACGTAGTTTGGGGTAAATAAGTGCTACTGTAGGTAATCTAGCTGAAGTTTCTGAGATTACCCCGTATGCGCAATATACCAATCCCAATTTTTCATCTTTAGACCGATTAAAAACAGCAAGCTGCATCTTGAGCTTTTCCTGAAGCCATAGATCATCTGCGTCTAAGAACGCGATATAAGGTGCCGTGGCAGCCTTAATTCCCGCATTACGCGCAGCAGAAAGCCCTGCATTTTCTTGGTTAATAATTTGAATGGCAATTGTGGGATGGCTTGCAGCAAAACGAGAGACTATTTCAGTAGTGCTATCGCTTGACCCATCGTTAACTACAATGACTTTGGCAAGCGCGTCACCTTGCTTAGCTACTGAAAGTAGTGTTTCTTCGATATACCGCGCAGCGTTATATGCGGGGATGACAACATCGACTAGACCTTGGTTTTTGCTAGCCAGGTTCATCGACGCAGTTTCTTTAGTAGACTATATAAATCAAAAGGCAAGTATCGATTGATAACGCGCACTCGAGATTTGTCGTATGCCAATTTTAAGTAGGCTCTGCAGTCATGTAAGCCTTTTGCAATATCAGCGCTATCACTTGGCCAACACGCCAACTGATATTGACCTACGCGCTCTAATAATGCTTGAAGCTCTTGATAACTTTTATTTGTTAGCACTACTGGAATCGAACACATCGCATCAACAAGTTGGATGATCTTGTTTGGCAAAGCAGTGTCACCAAGGATGGTAATCAAGGCGTGCGAAGACATATTACGTGCACGTGCCTGCATGATCTCAAGTTTTTGACGAGAAATACTACCTGGTAATTCACGATATTGCAAAAGCATTTTAGGTAGATTGGCTACTTGGGCAACTTGAGCAATACGAAGCCACAAATCATAGTCTTCGGGTGGAAATTTCTCTGGGTCTTCGGGATAAATACCGCACTGATTTAAAGTGGCCTTACGTATCATCACTGAGCTGTGTACAAAGCAGTTATAAAACAAGAGTTTGATTTGTATCTCACCATTTTCGCAGGGGTGGGTTAGTGTGCGATTGGTTAAATTGTCTTTTTCAATAATCTGCGCCCAAGTACCTAACAAAGCGCAATTTGCGTGGGACTCTAAATAAGCCGCTTGCTCAGACAATCGAGTTGGTAGGCTTACATCATCAGCATCTTGCCTAGCTAAATACTTGCCTTTGGCTTTGGCTATAGCTCGATTCAAAGAGACTGGTAATCCTGCATTTTCTTGATCAATGATAATAATCCTAGGGTCAGCATAAGAATCCATAATGGCTTTAGACCCATCTGTAGAACCATCATTAATAATGATGAGCTCAAAATCGTTAAAAGTTTGACCTAAGATACTGTCGATAGACTCTCGAAGATAGTCTTGTGCGTTATAGACTGGAAGTAGAACGCTAACGAGAGGGTTGGTCATTGATGCGAGGCCCATGAATGGCGGCATAGAAGGCTATGAGAATAAGTCATTATATTAGGCATTAACGATACAATAAGCCAAACAGAGCATTTGAGCCATATGAACCATACCACGTCAAAACTGAATCTGGGCATCATCACCATTGCCACAGGCAGGTATTACGATCAGTTCATTCCGACCCTCAAAGATAGTATTGACCAGTATTTTGATACATCCCAGTTTCAAGTGCAGTTTTACTGCTTTACGGATGTTCCGCAAGTAAGGGGCGATATCATTCGCATCCCAATTACGCATTTAGCATGGCCTTTTAGTACGCTCATGCGTTTTTATTGGATTCAGCAGCATTTTGATTCTCTCCTGAAAAATGACTTTTTGCTCTACATGGATGCCGACATGAAGGTTGTGCAAGCCATGCCAAGAGAGATTTTTTTACATGATTTGATTGCTGTCCAACATCCAGGCTATCTCAGAGCTTCCCCCGCTTTTGAGGTTGATCGCCAAGAGAGTAGTTACCTAGCGCCTCAATTGCGTAAGACCTACTATCAAGGATGTTTTTGGGGTGGTAATACGCAATCCTTTGGCCAATTGATTCAATCTTTGGCTGCTCAAGTAGAGCAGGATCTAAAAAAAGCTGCCATTCCCGTTTGGCACGATGAATCATATTTAAATTTCTATATGGCCACTCGAAATTTCCATTCTTTGCCGCCTACTTATGCTTGGCCACAGGGTGATGACTTGGCGGGAAATCGGCCATATGTATTGCATTTAGAAAAACCCCATAATCAAATTCGTCAAATTGATGAGGAATTTCTCAATACCCAGTCGATATTAAGTGCAGATGCAAATCTACAGTTAGAGCTTTATAAAAAGCTGTATCTCATTTCGCATGAAAAGTGCCAGCGATTAGAGGCGCGTTTAGTACAAAAGAATTACTGGTGGCACAAGCTGCGTGAGTACTTAGCATTTTATAAAAAGAAACTCAAATAGGGCGCGCTAGAGCGATTTTGTCTCGTAATTAAAATGCAGGCTGTGAGCTACATTAGTTTTTGCAGGTGTTTTTCTAGATTCTCAGAGAAACGTGAGTCAAACTTTCTAGCAAATAAATAGGGGTACTCATTCTTGGCGCCTTGTTCTATTTGATTAAGATGCTTCTCATCCAAAATCGCAGGTGACTCACCATGGCCGATTCCCCAATCCATAAAACGTAGATGGTTGGAAATAATTTTATGTTTATGCGCTTTACCATAGGCGCTATTCATTAAAGCTGTGTGCAATACAAATTCTTCGGCGCAGTGAGAGTTTTTGTAAATTGGATTAGTGTTATTTGATTGTAGGATTGGGTGATCGAGAATTGCAGAGAGCGCATCTTTATGTAGTGACCAGTACCCTAAACCGCCCCAAAATTGGTCAGAATTGATCGGATATGATTTTCGGCGATCTATTTTCAGTAGGCGCTGGCATAGTAGTAAAGTGCGATTACTAATATCAAATATCCCACGCCATTTTTTAATATCCATCACATCGTAAAGTTGAAAATATTGAATGCGAGACAGTCCACCATCGCCTGACCAATGTTTAGCGGGCAGGCTAAAGTACTCAATAAAATTTTGACCCGCATGTGCATTAAAAAATGCAGTAAATTGTTCGGGGCTAACTACAAGACGGCATTGTCCTGTGAGGGTATGGCAATAGTTAGCGCCACTTAGTAGTGCTTGCTTTATCAGGTCAAGCTGTACCTTGAGATGGTCGGTGCTGGCATACCGAATCACTTGATCATTCAATATTTGAATTTGAGCATAGCGCGGATCAGATTGTTCCTGCTCAGAAACCCACCTACGCATCTCTTGAGCCATTTGCTTACTTTTATGGTCAATGCTGCAATAAATTTGACTGCCGTTAATGGCAACCAATTGCCTAATCAGGGTTTTTAGTGACTTGGGGTCGCGATACGCTGTCAGAATAAAGGCGTGAATCATGACAAATTGCTTTTAGGCGAAGGAGATTTAGTGATGAGGTTCGTTTTTATGAGCTCTAGCGACATATGCCAAATTATAATCAAGACTTCGTGTATCTATTCATAAATGGGGTGCATACATTAAAATAGCCCTAATCCTTACTTCTGGCGCCTAAATGTCCGATATGCCTGATTTTTTACCCACCAAGAATGACATAAACCCTATGCTGTCGGTTGTCATGGCTGTGAAAAATGGTGGCCTATTGATCGCCGATGCAATTCAATCCATATTAGATCAGACATTTTCTGACTTTGAGCTCATCATCATTAATGATGGTTCAACCGATGATACGGTAGCGACCATTAGTCGATTTAATGACCCTAGGATCACGCTCATTTCGCAAGAAAACCAAGGGGTTTCTCGAGCATCCAATCGAGGCTTATCACTAGCCCGTGGTAAATATATTGTGCGCCATGACCATGATGACTTGTCGATGCCAACGCGTTTTGCCAAGCAGATTCAATTTTTAGAAAATTCTCCACAATGTGCATTACTCGGAACTGCTGCAGAAGTTTGGACTCCAAAAGGGCCCACGGGCCGCTTTCGGGATTTGCCAACTAACCCAGGAGCAATTGCTTTTGATCTGATTTTTGACTCACCCTTTGTACTCAGTTCTTGTATGTTTCGGCGTGAAGTGCTCGATAAAGTAGGTTTATTTTCGACTGATCAGGCGCGCACTCCCATGGAAGACTATGAGTTTGTCTCTCGCGTCGGACGCCATTATGAAATGGCTAATTTGCCGGAGCGCTTAGTGGTCTACCGAGAGGTGCCCAATAGCGAATCTAGTTCTATTCGCCCCAACCAGATTGGCACCAGTGATTTAGTTGTCTCAAGGGTATCTTTATTTTCCGCAGAGAACTTGGCTTTTGCTAATCAGTTGAAAGACCTTAGTGACGACGTAATAAACTTTGGGGCGATTAGTCATTGGTATTTCAAAGGTATCGTCGGTACACCAAATTATTTGCTTATTCGCAATTTGGTGGAAAAAGCAGCAACCAATTTAAATATTCGCTTTCGTGATCCAGCCATTGCTAAATTGGCAGCGCAGCGCTTAGCAACTCTGGATTATCAGTATTACACCTACGCCGGTCAGCAGTTTAAGTGGCAGCGAATTAAGTATATTTTACAAAATCGTCCCCTTTCGGCCCATTTCGCCTCAGCTCTAAAATGGTTTAGCTCTGAATGAGCTTGGCTACCAATTTAGATTGTCACAATGAATGAATAAAAAATTATCTATCCTGCAGGTGAATACGCTCGATTTGGGTGGTGGGGCTGAGCAGATTGCCGATAATTTATTGAAAAATTACCAGGCATCTGGTCACGAGGCTTGGTTGGCTGTGGGTGAAAAGCGTAGTTCTAATCCGGAAGTTCTAGCCATTCCGCTGATCGGTGATCAGGGGCTATGGGCCAAGTTATGTTTGTCACTGCGCGAATGGTTAGCGCCACTTCATGCTCACATCAGAGGCATTGCAAGATTGCGTAAGAATTTATTGGATTTATCTATTGGGTCAGATGTCATCCCACGTTGGATTGGAATGGAGGAGTTTCATTATCCGGGCTCCAAAACAATTTTAGAGTTAGCGCCTAGGTCGATCGATGTTGTACATCTTCACAATTTGCACGGACATTACTTTGACCTTCGCAGCCTATCTGATCCCAGTCAGAAAGTACCTGTGGTGATAACGATGCATGATGCATGGTTGCTGAGTGGAAATTGCGCCCATTCTTTTGCTTGCGATAAATGGAAAACTGGGTGTGGCGCTTGCCCTGATATTTCCATATATCCTGGTTTATCACGCGATACCACTGCACTGAATTGGAAGCGCAAGCAAGGTATTTATACGCATAGCCATCTTTACCTTGCCACTCCTTCGCAATGGCTGATGAATAAAGCGCAAGAGTCTATGCTGCTCCCAGCGATTACGCAAAGCAAAGTGATACCTAATGGTGTGGATTTAAATATATTTCATCCTGCAAGCCAAGCTATAGCTAGATCTCAATTAACTATTGCACCTAATGCCCAGGTTTTGCTTTTTGCTGCCAATGGGATTAAACGAAATAAGTTCAAAGACTATGCAACGATTCGCAGCGCTCTAGAATTACTCTCTAAAATTACTAGTACCCCCATCTTAGTGATAGCTTTAGGTGAAGAAGGGGAAGAAGAAGTATTTGGTAGCATCACTATTCGTTACGTTGCTCCGGAAAGTAATCGTCAAACGGTAGCGACCTATTATCAAGCGGCTGATATTTATATTCATGCCTCTCATGTTGATACCTTCCCCACTACTATCTTAGAGGCTATGGCCTGTGGTTTGCCTGTGGTGGCAACAGCAGTAGGCGGCATTCCTGAGCAAATTGATCATGGCGTCACTGGCGTATTGGTGCCAGCAGGGGCGAGTGTTGCAATGGCTCAAGGGATTGAGGACCTATTTAATAACTCTCAACTCAGGGCAGATATGGGTAAAGCAGCGGCAATCAAAGCACAAAAGGAGTTTTCTTTGACGCTTCAGGCGCAACGCTACCTAGATTGGTATCAAGAAATTTTAGCGAGCAAAGCAATAGCGCTCTAGCTAACATCAATAAATGCGGGCTTACTCGTAAGCGGTATAAGCAAACTCTGGGCGCTCTTTACGGACAAAGACCAAATCCATTTGCCAAAAACTATCATCGTATGCCCGCCATACTGGGTCAACAACATCAATACAGCGAAAGCCTAAAGAATCTAATTGTTGGCAGATTTCTGAAAAGGTCAGGCTGTCAGGCATGAGGCGCTGAGCATAGCATTCCATGACGATGACTTCAGTTTGCCTTAAGGTCTCTTGAGCGCCCTTTAAGATTGGTAACTCAAAGCCATGGGTATCAAATTTGATTAAAAAGGGACCGCCCAATTGCTTATTTAATACCTCAGCATCAAGAGTGGTGACAGGTAATTCCACGTTATTGATCGCAAATGGAGTGTGGGAGGCCTGTCCGCCAAATGGATCCCCAGCATCAAAGTAAATTTTTCCGACTGTATCGCCAGCGGCGGCTAATACATAGTTGGCATTGGTATGTTGATTAGTGAACGCTTGTAAGTTGGCCTCATGAAAGCCTTGTGCTTCTACTAAAAGATACTGGGCCTTAGGGAAAAACTCCATCGCATCCTCGCTCCAGCGACCATCGGATGCCCCAATATCGATGATGGTATTAATTTGATAACCACGCTGCGCTAAGGCCCGAATCGCTCCTCGCATCGTGCTGCGATTGATGATCTTGCGATTCTCTACTGGACTAACGCGAACTAAAGTTAATCCAAATAAGCCTAGGCCTTTTTGAATGAGACGGTGTATTGGTCGAAGAATAGTTTTCATCAAAGGTTATTAGTAGTGATTACATCCGAATCCAAGATTTGGGAATTAAGTCATCAGTCGTTTGTGGACCAGCAATAAACCATTGCTTAGGAGCAATCACAATTTTATTGGGATGTTGATTAAGCCATGCAGCCCACCAACTAAAAGAGCTGTTGGCAATAATATTATGTTTGCAAAGGGACATGGCATACAAGTCATGGCATTCAAGACCATCAGGACTAGGTTTTATAAAAGTAGTAGGCGCATCAAAGGAAAGGTTAGTTTTTGCCCATTCAAAATCATCACTAAATACAAAGAACTGGAGCTCAGGTACCTTGGCCTTCATATACTGGGCAGCTTGTTCGTACCATTGCTTTGAGCAAACTCCATGGTAATTCGTAGTCGTAGGGTCAGAGACGTAATCGCCGCGGCGCACATGGATGGCGACCGCATTACATTGGGTAATTGCTTTAGCAATATGCGCAAGCTCCCCTGTTAAGGGTTGAGTTGGCTGAAAGTCATTGATTAAAGTTTGGCGAATGGTTGAAAAATACTGCTCACTTTGCCAAAAGCCATCTAAAAAAGCATTGGTAGAGCAATGCAACACTAAAGGGTCAAAGTCAAAGCTGCGCTCTTTGAGAATATCAAAGGGTTGACCGATTAATTTTCTAAAGAACTGCAAAAACGCATTGATGCGACGTTTTGGCCCGGTAGTTGGAAAAAAGGGTAGTTGATCTGATGCAGTTGCACTAATTTGAAAAGTATCAAGACGATAAACCCGCAGATGATCGGTTTTAAAGCTACTCGTTTCTAGTGCTAAGCCAGTATGGCGATCCATTGAAAGGCGGCGCCCAAGTGCATATTGGAACATTTGATTTCCAAGACCACCTTTAAGACGCATCACAATCATTGGGTGCCTTAGCTAACTTAACTATCGCCAAGATAAAGCGCAATCGCTTTGTCAATATCTTTGGTATCAAGGACTAACCTGCCATGATCGAGCACAATGGCTTGGTTGCAAAATTGTTTTATGGCTTCTACGCCGTGATTAACAAAAATAATAGTAGCGCCACTGTTGCTAATAGCTTCCATTTTTTTCAAGCATTTCTTTTGAAATGCCATATCGCCAACTGCAAGCACTTCATCCAAGATAATAATGTCCGGATCCAAGTGGGCCGCCACAGAAAAAGCTAAGCGTGCCTGCATGCCGGAGGAGTAATGCTTATAAGGAGTATCGATAAATTTTTCAATTTCTGAAAAGGCGATGATCTCATCAAATTTACGCAAAATCTCCGTGCGACCCATGCCCAAAATGGCGCCATTAAGAAACACATTCTCACGGCCTGATAATTCCGGGTGAAAGCCGGTGCCCATCTCCAGTAAACTGGAGATCTCACCATTAATCATAATTTTTCCTTCGGTCGGCTCAGTAATTTGCGATAGTATTTTTAATAGCGTTGATTTTCCGGCTCCATTACGTCCCAGCACACCTAGTCTTATGCCTTTAGGAATCTCAAAAGAAATATCTTTTAAAGCCCAAAACTCTTCCTTGGTAATTTCATATGGGTCAGGAATGTGATCATTTTTCTTGGGCCAAAGTTTAGAGAAAAACTTACGGCGGTAATGCTCGGCTACTTCTTTTAAAGAGCCAGCAGAAGAGCCATGCTTAATAAAGTAGCGCTTAGAGAGATTTTCAACTTTGATGGCGAAGGGCATAAGATATATTGGTTCTCAAACGGTATCAGCAAAATTTGCTTCTGCTGAGCGGAATACTTTGATGCCTATTAGTAAGATGACAACGCTAAAACCAATGGAATATAAAAGTCCGGGAACGTAAATCGGAATCGATTGCGGAACGAGTGACCAGCGAAAGCCATTAATGATTCCTGCAAGGGGGTTTAGGGAGTAAGCAAACTCCCATTTTTTAGAAATCAATTGATTTAAGTAGCCTACTGGCGAGAGATACATGCCCATTTGTAGTAAAAACGGAATGAGCTGCTGAAAGTCCCGAAACTTGGCATTTAAGGTAGCCGCAATGAGGCCTAAGCCGACTGCAGTAGTGGCTGCCATCAAAATGAAAAATGGGAAAAAGATAATTTGCCAGCTGGGGGCAATCTGATAACAAATCATCATGACAATGAGAAGCGAAAAGGAGACTGCGCAATCAGCTAGAGCCACCAATAGACTGGCCGCTGGAAAGATTAATCTTGGGCAATGTACTTTACGCAGCAATGCGCCATTAGCTAGAAGACTGCCACTGGTTTCGGCAAAAAGATTAGCAAAGAGAGTCCATGGAACAACCCCCGCAAAGACGATGAAACCATACGGCAGACCATTGGAATCAAGATTGGCAATTGAGCCAAAAATGATTGTAAATACCACCATGGTTAAAAATGGTCTGATAAGTACCCAGGCAACCCCTACAAAAGTTTGCTTATAGCGAACAGTCAGGTCTTTGCGACTAAGGTAATAGAGCAGTGATCGTTT
This sequence comes from Candidatus Methylopumilus sp., assembly GCA_040401435.1. Lineage (GTDB taxonomy): Bacteria > Pseudomonadota > Gammaproteobacteria > Burkholderiales > Methylophilaceae > Methylopumilus_A. Next base: position 37,483 of record JBBAON010000010.1, on the reverse strand, counting down.
AGCCCACAAGCTTTTCCAATAATGCTGCTTTAATGCGCCCGCTTCAATGATGTGCATTCTTGTTGCGTGTCCCTTTATCAAGAGTGGGTGGTTTGATAGAGCTGATTATAACGGGTGGGAGAAAAAAAGAGTTCTAGACATTGGTAAAAAGCGAATGATTTCAAGGCTTAAGGATTGTTTTGGGCTATTTTGGGCCATACGTTCAGTGATAAAATTGACCCTTATTGATTTCTAGACTTTCTTTTTCTATATGGCCATTCTCATCACAGGTGTTGCGGGTTTCATTGGCTCTAATCTAGCGCGAAAACTCCTATTGGAGGGAAAAGCCGTCATTGGCTTGGATAATTTATGTCGTGGATCAATGGCCAATATGGCCGATTTTGCACAGCACCCTCAATTTGTCTTTCATGAGATTGATTTAGCCGATTTAGCTTCTTATCAAGCGTGCGTGAGCCAATATGCTCTTAAACAACCTATTTCTGAGGTGTGGCACTTAGCGGCAAATTCGGATATTCCTGCTGGCATTAGTGATGCAGCAATTGATCTACGCGATACCTTCATGAGCACCTATAACACCTTGGAGGTGATGAAGCGGCTTGTTATTCCTTCTCTTTGTTTTGCTTCGACCTCAGCGGTGTATGGTGATTTAGGTGAACGATTATTACAAGAGGATATTGGCCCCTTATTTCCGATCTCGAACTATGGAGCGATGAAGTTAGCTTCAGAAGCTCTCATTAGCGCCAGCGTAGAAAGCTTTTTAAAGAGTGCTTACATTTTTCGATTTCCCAATGTGATTGGTACACCGGCAACCCATGGCGTCATTTTGGATTTCATCGAAAAACTCAAAAAGACCCCAGATCATTTGGAAGTATTGGGTAATGGTTCGCAACGCAAAACCTATTTACATGTTGATGAGTTAATTGATGCCATGCTGTTCATTCAAAGCCAGGCGCGCGCACCGTTAAATTACTTTAATATCGGCGCTGGTGATGAGGGTATTTTTGTGCGCGACATTGCTCAGCTTGTTGTCGCTGCAGTCTCTCCGCATGCGACTATTGCCTATGGTGAGGGTGATAAAGGTTGGGTTGGCGATGTGCCCCGTTTTTCCTACTCTATTGAAAAACTTCGCAAGCTTGGATGGCGCCCTAAACTGGGTTCTGTACAGGCGGTGCAATTGGCCATCGAGCAAATTGCGGCCGATCTTTCGCGCGCATGAAGCAAGCCATTATTTTGGCTGGTGGCAAAGGTACGCGCCTTGCGGAGCGTCTGCTAGGCCTGCCTAAGCCCTTAATTGATATAGGCGGCAAGCCATTGCTAGAGCGCCAAATTGAACTCTTAAAGCAATATGGCTTTGAGCAGATTTTGATTTTGGTTAATCACGGAGCTGATCAGATTATTACGTTTTGTAATGACAAACAAAACTTTGGTATTGCGATCGAATGCATCGATGATGGCAAGCCTTTAGGCACGGCGGGATCGACGATTCAAATTTTGCCAAAATTAGCAGAGAATTTTTTAGTGGTTTATGGCGATACGATGTTTGATATTGATTTAGATCGCTTTGCTGCGTTTCATGCCCAAAATACAAGCTCTGGGGCAACATTATTCTTGCACCCAAACGATCATCCGCATGATTCAGATTTAGTGCAAATGGACGAGCAAAATCAAATTACTGGGTTTTATCCTTACCCACACAACCCTAATCAATATTTATCCAATCTGGTGAATGCAGGGATGTATTTTTTCCGAAAATCAGCATTATTGGATTGGCAAGGTAACACCGCGCTGCTAGATTTTGGGAAAGATCTTTTCCCGGCACTCATTGCTAAAGGGATATTGCTACGCGGCTATAACAGTCCTGAGTACATTAAAGATTGCGGCACACCTAAGCGTTTAGATAAAGTCTGCGCAGATCTTGAATCTGGAAAAATTGCAGAATCGAATTTGCGCTATCAGCAAAAGATTGTATTTTTAGATCGCGATGGCACGATCAATGTGCCAGTAGATCAGCTAGCTCACGCCGAGCAATTTGCATTACTTCCAGGTGCTGCCGGTGCGATTGGCGCGCTCAATAAATCCAGCTATCGCACCGTGGTAGTGACCAATCAGCCTGTAATTGCACGTGGGGAGTGCACCTCAGAACAGGTGGACCTAGTTCATCACAAGATGGAGACGCTCTTAGGCCAAGAAGGCGCTTATGTAGATCGAATCTACTACTGCCCACATCATCCGGATAGGGGCTTTCCTGGCGAAGTGCTATCGCTAAAAAAAATGTGTGATTGCCGCAAGCCTGCGATGGGCATGCTCAAAACAGCGCAGCAAGAGCTCAATGCTAACTTATCAGAATCTTGGATGATTGGTGATAGCACTGCTGATTTGCTTGCTGCGCAGCGTGCTGGTGTGCGATCTATTTTAGTAGAAACTGGCAATGCGGGCTTAGATGGAAAGTATCCTGCGCTACCCGATTTCATCGCTCCTAATCTGCCAATGGCAGTGCGTTTTATTTTGCAAGATTATCAAGCCATGCTCTCTTACTGCCAAACACTCATTTCCCAGATTGAGCCAGGCGACTTGATTTTTTTAGGAGGCTTGGCTCGAAGTGGAAAAAGTACGCTGGCCTCTTGCTTGAAAGCGGCTTTGCAGGAAAATAATATTGGTGCGGTTATCTTCAGTGCCGACGGTTGGTTAAAGCCCGTGGATCAGCGCGGCAAGACGGTCTTAGAGCGCTACGATGTGCCAGTACTGAGCAAACTCATTGAGCAGTTAACTGCGCGTAAGCAAGAGATGACCCTAGAGCAGCCGATTTACAACAAGCTAAAGCAACAAGCCCATGGCTTTATTCAAGGTGCTGTGAAGCCTACTGATGTAGTGATTGTGGATGGTACGATCGCGCTTTATTTGGCACAAGAGCACACTACAGCGAAGATGCATCGTTGGTTTGTTCAGTTTGATGAATCGCTACGACGATCACGCGTGCTTGTGCAATATGCATTGCGAGGAAAGTCACTACAGGAAGCTGGCGCCATTTATGAATCTCGTCAGCAAGATGAAGATTTATTGTTGGAAGCAACAAAAAAACAGGCTAGTTTGATATTAGATCCTCCTTTTTGCATTAGTCTTTCTCCTTTAACCTCAGATAGCACTTTATCAATAGTGGCGCCATGATTATTAGTCGAACTCCCTTAAGAATGAGCTTTGCTGGAGGCGGTAGCGATTTGCCAGCTTACTACCAAGAGTTTGGTGGAGCTGTAGTGAGCGCAGCGATTAATAAATACGTTTATGTGAATGTAAATCAAAAGTTTGATGAGGGCACTCGGGTTGGATATTCAAAAAATGAAGAAGTAGCTCACACCGCGCAGATTGCTCATCCATTGGTTCGCAATGCGCTCCAGTTTTTGAAGATTGCTGGCGGTATAGAAATTACCACGATTGCTGACATTCCCTCAAGCGGCACTGGTCTTGGCTCATCGAGTACTTTTACTGTCGGCTTATTGCATGCCCTGCAGGAATACTTGGGTAGAAAAGTTGATGCACCCACTCTAGCGGAGCAAGCCTGTCATATTGAAATCGATCTATGTGGCGAGCCCATTGGCAAACAAGATCAATATGCCGCTGCATTTGGTGGATTGAACTTTATGGAGTTTTTGCCTAGCGGGGTAGTGAAGGTAAGCCCCATTACTTGCTCGGCTCAAACAGTGCAGCGCTTGCAAGAAAATCTACTCATGTTTTACACGGGTAAAACACGCAGTGCTTCGGAGTTACTGTTGGAGCAATCGCAGCTGTTGGGGCGCGATACTCTAAAGCAACAAACCATGCATCAAATGGTGCAATTGGCTCGCAATTTACGTGAGGCACTTGAGTCCAATCACCCAGATGCGATTGGAGAAATATTGCATGAAGGCTGGGTGCTCAAAAAGAGTTTGGTCAGCGGTATAAGTGAGCAGGAGATTGATCGCCATTACGCATTGGCCTTATCGGCTGGGGCCTTGGGCGGTAAGATTTTAGGCGCTGGCGCTGGGGGCTTTTTGCTTTTTTATGCGCCAGTAGAGCGTCATGAGGCCATTAAACGCGCACTTGCCCATTTAAAGCCGGTAGCGGTGGCCTTTGATACGCTTGGCAGCCAAATCATTTTCAATGAGAAAATAGCCCCATTAAGCAGTTAGCTGCTTGTAAGCAGGCATGAGAATTTAGAAATAGGATCGGTATGAACCCAAAAACTGGTAGCGCACAAAGTTACACCCAAAAATTAGCACAGTTGCTCGGGCGGCTTGATTTTGCGGCGCTCGATGCTGGCGTTGATGTGGTGGAAAAAGCCTGGCGCGATGGCAAGCAAATTATTGTGCTTGGCAATGGCGGAAGCTCTTTGACGGCGCTACATTTGGTCAATGACTGGAATAAAAGTATTTTTCTCAGTAGTGGCATTCCATTTCGCGGCCGTACTTTGGTAGATAACGTAGGCCTCATTATGTCTTACGCTAATGATTTAGCATTTGAGGATATCTTTGCTGAGCAGCTCAAAAATATTTTGATGCCAGGCGATTTGGTGATCGCTTTATCTGGCAGTGGAAATTCTGAGAATGTGATTCGCGCTGTCGATTATGCCAATGCGCATGGGGCAATCACCCTGGGCTTATGTGGTTATCGCGGTGGCCGGCTCAAAGAGCGTGCGCAGCAGGTGATTTGGGTAGATGCCGATGACATGCAATTATCAGAAGATGTGCATTTTATTTTTGGCCATATTGTGATGCAACGTTTGTGCGCGGGCGCGCACTAAAATTGTGTTTGTCTTGATGCACTGGCATATCTTGGTATGACAAACACTGCATGACAACACAGAATCCTAACATTTCGGTCGTTTTACCTGCGTATAACTGCGCCTCTTTTTTGCCGCAAGCCATTGATAGTATTTTGGCGCAAACGCAGACTGATTTTGAATTGCTGGTGGTCTATGACCATTCTACTGACAACACATTAGAAGTCATTGAGCAGTATGTGGCCAAAGACTCCCGCGTGCATTTGGTTTATGGTGAGCAAAAGCGCTTGGTAGGCGCTTTAAATCTGGGCATTGCAACAGCGCGTGGGCAGTTTATTGCGCGTATGGACGCTGATGATATTAGTTTGCCTACCCGTTTTGCATTGCAATTAGCGCTCATGCAGGAAAAAGGGTTCGATTTTTGTGGCACTCAAATGTTGATGATCGATGAGCAATCGCGCGCAATACAAGAAGTGCCTATGCCGATCACACCAGATTTAATTACCATCACCCTGGCCTGCACTGTGCCGTTTGCTCATGGTTCAGTCATGATGCGCAAAGGCTTTTTACAAACCCACCAATTGCAATACCAAGCAGGTGCAGTTGCAGAAGATTACCAATTTTGGTGCAAAGCCTATCACCTAGGCGCGCGCTTTGGAAACATCGAGCAATTTGTATTTCAATACCGTTATTTACGGCAGTCCTTATCTAAAGTGCATGCCAAGGTCGTTGGCCAGCATACGAGCCTATTACGACGTCAATATGTTCGCGACAATCTGCAAGCGGTGCAAACAGCGATTGGGCATCTTGCCCCTTGGGCAAAACAACTGAGCACCCGTGATGCTACATTTTTATTCTTAGCCGCCTATTTGGTTTTTTTGCAAACCAAATCACCCTTAGTCTTTCGCGTTGCACGCCATGCTAGTCTAAAAGCCATTGGCTTAGCGTTAGCTAAAATCGTGATGCATTTTTAAGGGCCATGCAATTGAGTCATCTCCACCCTACTTCTATTGATCGTCCCATTCATATTGGGATTGATGGCGCGAATATTCGCTTGGGTGGTGGCGTGACCCATTTACTAGAATTACTTTCTGCAATTGATGCGCAGCAGATGCAAGTTGACAAAATCTATCTTTGGGCAGGTAAGCAAACCCTTGCGCAAATGCCAGAGCGTGATTGGCTGATCAAAATAAATCCTCCCAGCTTAGATGGAAGTATTTGGCGTCGTATCTGGTGGCAGGTGTGGTCTTTAAGTGGCGCTGCTAAAAAGGCCCAATGCGATGTCTTATTGGTGCCCGGTGGAAGTTATGTAGGTAGCTTTCATCCAGTAGTCACTATGAGTCAAAACCTATTTCCTTTTGAGTGGTCAGCTATTGCAAAAAACGGCTGGTCACTTAGGGCGCTCAAATTTTTAATATTAAGACTGGTGCAATCGAGTAGCTTTCGTCGCTCCGATGGGGTCATTTTTCTGACGCAATATGCCAAGGATGTAGTGCTCAAGATCACGGGGCCGCTCAAAGGTACCTGCGAGGTCATCAGTCATGGCTTAAATCCACGCTTTCAATACCAAGCCAAAACTCAGCTGCCCATGAACGCTTATAACGAGCAAAAGCCTTTTGAGTTGCTCTATGTATCCATGATTGATGTGTATAAAAATCAGCCCCAAGTCGTTTTAGCGGTCGATTCCCTGCGAACCAAAGGTTACCTCTTATCGCTGACTTTAGTGGGGCCTAGCGAGCCTTCAGCGCTAGCTCAATTACAAGTGCTGACAAGACGAATTGACCCACAGGGTACCTGGTTACATTATCTAGGACCCATTGCGTATGAGCAATTGAGTATTCAATACCAAAAAGCGAACTTGGGAATTTTTGCCTCCACTTGTGAGACCTTTGGCATGATCGTTTTAGAGAAAATGGCTGCTGGCTTGCCACTGGCTTGTTCCAATCAAAGTTCGATGAGTGAAATCTTGGGTCGTGGCGGTTTATATTTTGATCCTAATGATGTCAGTAGTATTGCGAGCACCATTGAGCAGTATCTTCTCTCGCCGCAGTTGCGAGAAGAAAAGCAATTGCTATCCCATGACTTAGCTGCGCAGTACTCCTGGAAAGCCTGCGCCAATAAAACAACGCATTTTTTGCGCCAAGTCTGCCAGAACTACCACGCTAAGTAGCACCACTGATTTGGAATTCAGATCATCATCTTTTACTGCAGATAAGGAATGAGTAATTGCTTCGCTACGATTTCTGCAGCTTTTGGTGAGAGATGATTGGTGTCATACGAGCTTATACCGGTTTTGAGATCATCTCCAAAATAGACCAGGCAGCCATCGGTATTGCATAAAAAATCAATCAGATCGATATATTGTTTTTGAGGCGTAGATTCAAATTGCTGCTTGGCAATGGTATTAAGTTGCAAGGCCTTGAGATTTAATCCAGCTTGGCTGTATTTAGGAATGTGATGCCATGATTGCCTAGCCACAATTTTGGGAAGTTTAGCGTTCCACTCTGGTGTTTTTCCTAGATACAGCACTTTTTTAACGCCCATGGCGATCAATTGTTCATACAGTGGATTGCTCACGGAGGGATCCCACTCATCACGCTGCGCCAACAATACTGTATGGAGCGGGAATTTTTGTAATTGCTCAGTGGCAAACGCATTACTGATGTTGCAGTTACTGGGGTTATCTTGTAATTGCGTTACCAATGCAGGCTTGCAGCCCGGTGAACTAATGAGAAGGAGATGCCAACCTACGGGCAGGGATTTTTTTAAACCTTCATAGAGCATTGAGGCGTGAGAGTCTCCCCACAGCAAAAGCTGAGACTGCCCTTTATCTAATGGCTCGCAACTAGGACTATGGTGATCACAGGTAAAACCTTTGATGACTCCATTTTGTAGTGTTGATTGATCTCCTAACAGAGGATCTTTAAAGGTGCTCTCGTACTTTGCAAAGGCATTGGAGCGAAACGCTAAGCCATCGCGCTGATAAATGTTGTGTCCTATGCCAGCAATAATGAGCATGCACAAGATCAGTGCAATGGTTTTGGCTTTGGCATATCTTGGCGCTTGAATGGGTTTTTCAAGTAAACGGTAGGTGAGCGTTGCCAAAATCAGCGATGCGCCAATTGCTAGCCAGCGAATGAGTGGGGAAACTTCACCACTTTCAGTGATGCGAATGAAAGAGAGTAAAACCCAGTGCCAAAGATAGAGTGGATAGCTAATTTTTCCAAGCACGACCATTGCACGATTGGAAAAGAGGGTGCGATTGATCGGTGAGTGAGCGGAAGAGGCGATGATCAGCCCAGCGCCAAAAGTTGGCAGTAACGCTAAATAACCGGGAAATGCTGAGCTTGCCTCCAAGGACCCTGCGCCGCCAACAATGAGGAGTAAGCCCATGGCGGATAACCAGGAAAAATCATTTTGGGCGCGCTCTTGGCGCTTAGTAATAGCAGGGGCGTAATAGGCCAGCGCCCCACCTATCAAGAGCTCCCAAAAGCGCGTGATTGGAGAGAAAAATGCCCAGGTCGGATCATTGATCGTGAAATAAAGACATAGACCAAAGGAGCCAAGTCCTACTAGTGCAATACACCAAATCGGTTTGACTTTGACTTTATAAGTTAACCACAGCAGCAATGGCCATAGCAGATAAAACTGCTCTTCGATCGCAAGAGACCATAAATGCAAAAATGGTTTGGTATCTGCCGCTTCATCAAAGTAGCCAATCTCTGATAGTAAATTGAAGTTTTGTAAAAAGCTCGCGGATGCTACGGTATGCTGACCTAAGAATCGATACTCATCCGGAAAAAAGGCGAACCAGCCAAGGGTCAAGGCAAATGCGAGATCCAGGATGAGGGCTGGAAAAATACGCCGAATGCGCCGAGCATAAAAATCGAGAAACGAAAAACGCTGCGCATCTAAGCTAGCGAGCAAGATGCTTGTGATCAGAAATCCAGAGATGACAAAAAAGATATCGACCCCAACAAAGCCGCCTGGTAAGGCTTTAGGAAAAGCATGAAAGAGCACTACCAGTAAAACCGCCAAAGCTCTTAAGCCGTCGATGTCGGGACGATATTGGGGATGGGTATGACCCCCTACAGAATATGCTGCCGTGTGGTCGCGCGGGTGCTGATTGTGGGTGTTATTCATTGAAAAAGATAAATCGACAAATCAAGCTTTTAGCGAACCCAAGGCATATGGTGGTTTTTGGCTCTTGTTTATACCCCAAAATAGGCTTTTTGATTTAAATTGACCCTTTATACTTACTACCCAAGGCGCAGATACAGCCTTTTTGTCGGCTATTTTGGTTTTGGTGATTTGATACTTGTACGGATAGGACAAACTGATCAATTTGATTGAGTTAAATAAGAGCGCATATGTTTAAAAATAAAACACTTCTCATTACCGGTGGCACAGGTTCATTTGGTAATGCAGTGCTCCAGCGCTTTATCGATTCGGATTTGGCGCAAATTCGCATTTTCAGTCGCGATGAAAAAAAGCAAGACGATATGCGCTTAGCTTTAAATAATGACAAGGTGAAGTTTTATATCGGCGATGTGCGCGACTATCGCGCCGTATCTGATGTGATGCGCGGTGTGGATTATGTGTTTCATGCCGCTGCTCTCAAGCAAGTGCCTTCCTGTGAGTTCTACCCAATGGAGGCTGTGCAAACCAATATTTTGGGCGCAGAAAATGTGATTCGCGCTGCACTAGCTAATGAAGTAAAAAAATGTGTGGTGCTCAGTACCGACAAAGCGGTTTACCCCATTAATGCGATGGGCATCTCTAAGGCGATGATGGAAAAAGTCATGGTGGCTCATGCACGCTTAGCCGATGCCAGTAAAACAGTGCTCTGCGCAACACGTTATGGCAATGTGATGGGTTCGCGCGGCTCAGTCATTCCCTTATTTATCGAGCAACTTCGCGCAGGCAAGCCACTGACCATTACAGACCCCAAGATGACGCGATTTTTAATGTCACTAGAAGAATCTGTGGAGCTCGTGCTCTATGCCTTTACCCATGCCAAGCCGGGTGATATTTTTGTGCAAAAGGCGCCAGCAGCCACCATTGAGAATCTAGCCAAAGCGTTGGCGCAATTATTCAAATCACCTAGTGAGCCAAAAATCATTGGAACGCGCCATGGAGAAAAGCTCTATGAGACCTTGGTTTCGCGCGAAGAAATGGCACGTGCGCAAGAGTTAGATGGCTACTACCGTATTCCTGCCGATGGGCGAGATCTCAATTACGCTCAGTACTATAGCCAAGGCGAGATCGCTGTTTCACAAATTGAGGATTACACCTCGCATAACACCCAGCTACTAAATGTGGAGCAAGTCAAAGCCTTATTGCAAAAACAAGATTGGATTAATAGTGCCATCTAAAAAAGCCTTAAAAGTGATGACTGTGGTGGGCACTCGCCCGGAAGTGATTCGCCTTGCACGTGTATTGCCAACACTTGATCAGTATTTTGAGCACACCTTAGTGCACACAGGTCAAAACTATGACTATGAACTCAATGCCATCTTTTTTGATGAGTTGGGGCTACGTAAACCCGATGTGGTTTTAGATGTAGCGGGCAAAACTGGGGCTGAGACCATTGGCCAAGTGATCGCCAAGACCGATACAGTGTTTGAGCAATATCAACCCGATGCGCTGCTCATTTTGGGTGATACCAATAGCGCCTTATGTGCCATTGGGGCTAAGCGTCGCAAGATTCCCATTTTTCATATGGAGGCCGGGAATCGCTGTTTTGATTTTCGCGTTCCTGAAGAAATGAATCGACGCATTGTTGATCACATTGCGGACATTAATATGCCGTACAGCACTATTGCGCGCGATTATTTAATTGCTGAAGGTTTGCCAGCCGATCAAGTGATCAAAACCGGCAGTCCCATGCGTGAGGTACTCGATTTTTATGCCCCGCAAATTGCCCAGTCCAATGCGCTCAAAACCTTAGGTCTTACGAAAGAAGCCTATTTTTTAGTGAGCGCTCATCGTGAAGAAAACGTGGATTTACCGCAAAGCTTGACGCAATTGGTGATCTTATTCAATACGCTTGCCAAAACCTTTGCTCAGCCGGTGGTGGTTTCCACTCATCCCAGAACCCGCGCACGGCTTGAGGCTTTAAATCTGCCATTAGATCCTTTAGTAGTACTTATGAAGCCCTTTGGATTTTTTGATTACGTTTGCCTGCAACAAAATGCCCGCTGCGTACTATCTGATAGTGGCACGATTAGCGAAGAGTCTTCGATTCTTAATTTCCCAGCACTGAATATTCGTCAGGCGCATGAGCGGCCCGAGGGCTTTGAAGAGGGCGCCGTGATGTTAGTTGGTCTTAATAATGAGCGTGTGCTGCAAGCATTGCCGATCCTAGAGGCCCAAGCGCGGGGAGAAAAACGCTCTTTACATCTAGTGCAAGATTACGCGATTGACAATGTCTCTGAGAAAGTAGCGCGCATAATTCTGAGTTACGTTGATTTTATCCAGCAAAGAACTTGGAAAGCATTCTAATTTTTTGTTGTGAAGATCTTGCGTGACTATCGTGCGTGAATATCTTACGTGAATACGCTTTGTGAACATTCTCTTAGTTACTGATACGTTTCCGCCACTGCGCACTTCAGGCGCTGAGCACATGTATGCCTTAGCCGAAGAGCTCACTCACCTAGGTCATCAGGTTACTGTGATTGTTCCAAGCCCCCATTTAGCGAGCAAATTGGAAACACAACAATGCGCCATGGGCGAGCGCTTTTATACGCTGATCAAAGTGCGAACCCTCAAAACCAAAGATACCAACTATCTGGCGCGCACTGTTGCTGAAGTAGTCAATCCGTTATTAATTGCCCATCGCCTGCGAAAAAATGACGTCTTTATGAAAGCAAAAGTTGATGGCGTGGCGTGGTATTCCCCTACGATTTTTTGGGGCCCCTTAATTGCTTTTATCAAAAAGCAATTTGGCTGCCCCTCCTATTTAGTCTTGCGCGATTTTTTCCCTGATTGGGCTGCCCACTTAGGGTTGCTATCACCTCGCGGTTTGCCATTTTGGTTCTTAAAAAAAATGGAGCTCTACCAATATCGCCAGGCTGACACAATAGGTATTCAATCGCCTAATAATTTGCAATACTTTGAGCGCCATTACCCACAGGTCAAAAGTCGCTTAGAAGTGCTATGGAATTGGGGTTTTACTGATGCTCATCGCCAAGCGCAAGATACCAACCAACAAAGCGCCCCACAAGCCAACTCCCGATTTGCTTTAGCAGCTTCGCCATTGGTAGGGCGCACGGTATATGTGTACGCGGGCAATATGGGCGTTGCCCAAGGTATGGATTCGGTCGATGCACTCCTAGAGCATTTTTCATCAGACCCAAAAGTGGGATTTTTGTTAGTCGGGCGCGGCAGTGAAGTAGGAAAAATTGAGGAAAAGATTCGCACTAAAGCGTGGAGCCATGTATTGCTATTAGATGAAGTAGCCCCTGATGAAATGGGTGGCATATTGAGTCAATGCCATATCGGTCTAATCTTTTTAGATGCCCGCCATCAAACTCACAATATTCCGGGCAAACTCATCTCTTACTTAAAGGCTGGCTTACCAGTACTGGCTTATGTCAATGCAGGCAATGATTTGGAGACGCTCATTCCTGATGCTGGTATTGGTAGAGTTTGCATTGGCGGAACTGCTGCTAACAATACCGGTAATTCAATAGAGGCGGCGCAAGCAATAATGAAAGATAGTCTAGACCCTGAGATCAAAGATTGCGCAAAAGACTTTGGTCACAATCTGTTTTCGGTGGCCAATGCGGCTAAGCAAATTACCCAACAATTTGCAATTAGCTAATTGAGTTGGCTCACTTTTTATTGCGCTAGTGCTTATTAAATGAATTAGTGGACTTGGTTGAGAATTTTTTCTTGACTTATCTTTTAATCCAAGGTGTAGTTGAGCATAAAATAAAATCAACTAAAGACTCTTAGGGTTAGGCAAGGTGCTCTTGGCCGGAGATACGATTGACTAAATTCATTAGCAATTAAGGCTGGGTTATTTCTTCGAAAATTTAATCTTCGAAGGAGATCTTTTTAGGCTTAATACTATATTTTTTGTTAAAAAAAGTGATTCTCAGAATGGCTTCATTTTAAGATATTTTTTATCCATCTCAAATATTTTTTCAAGGAGGTGCTTTCCTTGACGGGTTGATTTGTCTTGGAGTTGTTAATCTTCTCAACTGGTTTGTCTATATAAAAAATTACCCTATCCCAGTAATTAACAGTGGCAAGGTGATCAGTTAGCTTTAACTTTTCCATCTCGTCACCATTTCTGAATTTTTGCCAATTCTCTAGGCTATAGTATTTGAGCGCTAAAGGGTGAGGCATAGGTACAATTTTTAAACCCTCGTGAAAGCCTGCTTCAATAACGATAGGGTCAATTTCATCTAGAATGACATCGCGCTCAATCCAGCCTGGCCCTAGTACATCTTTATATTCCTTTAGAAATGCTACTGTATTATCAGAGGTGCTATGATGCGCTCCTGGCTCTACAAAAATTGCTCTGCCGCCAGGGCTTAAAACACGGAACATTTCTTTGAATACTTGAGGATAGTCATGCATATGATGCAGAGTGTCGTAACAAAGAATGTGTCCAAATTCACCCTCTCCAAAGGGCATGCTATGACCGTCGCCCTGCATATACTCCATTAAGTTTGCATCAATTCGATTATCAGCATTTGCCCTTTTTTTTAAGTAATCCTCTAAATTTTCATGTATATCAAACGCGACTGTTCGAAAGCCCATCCTGCAGCAAAATTCAGTTATCCAACCCGTGCCTGCGCCAAAGTCTAGTATTGGTAGGTGCAAAAAAGATGGGTTAAATAGAGATATCATGGCCCCGAAATCGAACAGCAATCTGGAGGCGGCTCTTCCTGCGCTTAATGGCTCGTCAATACCTTCATGTATAGATATTGGGCGATCGATCTTAATTTTTAAATTGTTCATGTAGAATTCTAGAGTAGGTATGTTGATGTTTAAAATGAATTAAAAAGTAAGCTATAGGCAGTAAGTTTTTATAATCATATATTATTCATAATATAATGATTATTAAATCAATTAAATAAGTATCTCATGCTCAAAAAGTATTTTTCACGATTACAGCTAGCTCGAGTGCGTCAAAAAGAAACGCTATCCAAGGTTGCTATTGATTTGTTTCCTATTTTATCAGGCGGCTCAAATGGGGGAATTAAAGTATTTTTAATTGATTTAATACCCCAGTTAGCTCTTTCTAATCCGGAAGTTGAATTTATTTTGCTCACGACTTATCAGAATCATGATGAGTTGAAATCTTTAGTATCAAAAAATATATCCATCATTAATGTAATCGAAAAAGATAAAAATGGAAATGATTGTTATGCAAATTTAGGAATTACTAGTTTTAATAAATTTAATTTTTTTATAAAAAAATTTAAATTTATTAAAACTGATGATGCTCCCCAATATTTTATGAGGTTAAATGGCATACAGGCTGTATTAGATCCTTTTGGAAGGTTCCAGTTTGTAGAGCCAAATATTCCAGTTTTATCTGTGATTGTTGATCTGCAACATAAGACTTACCCCTTTTTCTTTTCTGAGAATGATTTGAATTTAAGGGAAAAACTCTTAGATAAAACAATTCAATGTTGTGATCATCTAATCGCTATATCAGACTATACAAAAAATAGAATTATTGCATTATTTCCTAATTCAGTAAGCAAGATTGAATCAATACATATTCAAACAACTAAGCATCTCCATTTAAAGAATCAATCAAATGAAGATTGCTTGAAAAATTATTCTTTAATTTCTAAAAAATATCTAATTTATCCGGCAAATTTTTGGTTGCATAAAAATCATGAGATGCTATTGACCGCCTACGGAATTGCAATTAGTTCAGGGCTTCCCAGCGATGTTAATCTTGTTCTGACGGGGCAACTTTCAGAAAGGGCCGAAGAGATACGAGACTTATCAATAAGAATGGGCTTAAGTAACAGAGTGACCTTCACGGGCTTTGTGCCTGAGACTGATTTGGCTGTACTTTTAAAAAATAGTTTAGGAATGATTTTTCCCTCGTTATATGAGGGATTTGGGATGCCACCAATAGAGGCCATGTCGCTAGGTGTGCCGGTATCTTGTAGTAAAAATACCTCTTTAGTCGAAATGTGTGGAAAAGCGGCCCTTTATTTTGATCCAAGATTGCCGCAACAAATTTCAGATTGTATTATTGAGCTTTCTACGAATATCAGATTGAGAGAAGATCTGATTCAATCTGGTTGCCAGCAAGCAAACTCCTATACCAATATTGACAAGGCAGCAAAGGGTTACATGACTGCCCTACATAAGATCTATGACAAACAAAGTTAAATAACCCCAATACTTTATATGACGCTAGTAAGTATAATTATCCCATCCTTTAATCAGGGACAGTTTATTGAAAGAACTATCCAGAGCGTATTAAATCAATCAACACCAAATATTGACATTGAGTATTTTATTTTCGACGGAGGCAGTACTGATAATACGCTTGAGGTATTGAATAGGTATTCTGAACTAGTTAAGTGGGAATCGCAAAAGGATGGTGGCCAAGCTGAAGCTGTTAATAAAGGATTTAAAGTTGCAAAAGGGGATATTGTTGGATGGTTAAATTCTGATGATATTTATTACCCAGGTGCGGTGAAATCAGTAGTAGAGTTTTTTGAAAAAAATCCAGAGGTGGATCTAGTTTACGGTTTAGCAGATCATATCGATGAGGCTGATCTTGTATTTGAAGCATATCCTGTTGAAGAATGGGATTATGAGCGACTAAAATTTACCTGCATTATTTGTCAGCCTGCACTTTTTTTTAGGAGAAGAGTGTTTGAAAGATACGGATTATTAAATGATAAATTAAAGTTTTGTATGGATTATGAGTATTGGTTAAGACTTGGAAAGGCAGACGCAAAATTTTCCCTCTTAAATACCAAACTTGCCGGCTCACGCTTTTATCCTAATACAAAAACCTCGGGATCAAGTATTTTGGTTCATGGCGAAATTAATGACATGTTTTTGAGTAATTTTGGAAGCGTTCCAGATCGATGGTTATATAACTATGCGCATGCTGTGGTTGACCCTTTGAGACAAAATAAGGTTCGCACAAGAATGTTTGAGATAAGGGTCGCTATGGTGACAGCTTTTGCTGCACTTAAATGGAACAAAAAGATTACACCCGAGATGACAGCAACCCTAAAGCAATGGTTATTTGGTCGATAACTAACAACTAACTTAAGTTGGAATTTAAGTTTAATCTTAGCCCCTCCCGCACATACATCCTCTAAAGATTACATTAAGGTAATTACAAATGCTACTTAGCGTCGTACTCTCATTTAGAAATGAGGCTGAAAATATTCCCGAACTGGTTAAGAGGATTGACGCGGCATGCTCCAACATATCCGATGCTAGCTATGAACTTATTTTTGTAAATGATGATTCAACGGATGATTCTCTAAATATTTTGAAGGATCTTCAGTCCCAATTTCCCATAACAATTTTAAATATGTCTCGGAGATTTGGTGGACCTCATTGCTTTATTGCTGGTTTTGCTCAAGCAAAAGGTGAGGCTGTTATTTATATGGATTCTGACCTTCAGGATCCGCCAGAATTAATACCTGAATTGGTACAAAGGTTTAGAAATGGAGCGGAGGTTGTCCATACAACACGTGAAAAAAGGGAGGGAGAAAAGACATCAAAAATGCTTATTACAAAAGCAGCCTACAGAATCATTAATTATTTCTCTGAAATTGATCTTCCCGTGGATACGGGGGATTTTAAGTTGCTGTCTGCTAGGGCCATTAAAGAAATTCTCAATTTAAAGGAATATGACCCTTACCTTAGAGGTTTATCTGTTTGGATTGGTTTTAGACAGGACTTTGTAACCTACATAAGAGAGCCTCGCTTTGGCGGCGAGCCTAAATTCCCCTTATTTGGAACCGGCCCCCTCAAAGAATTCGCTAGAGGTCTTACTGCTTATTCGGCCGCGCCATTATTAATTTCACTTTTTATTGGAGTATTTGTTTTTTTGATTTCTATCGCTTTAATATTTTGGTCCTTAATTGTAAAAGCTATGGGGCTTGCTGCCCCAGGGTCATCTGGGATTTTGGTCGCAGTGGCTTTCTTCAGTGGAATTATTCTTATTACTAACGGTATTATAGGTTTATATATTGCCAAAATTTACAACGAAATTAAAGGCAGGCCAAAATATATAATAAAAGATGTTATTAATCATAAATTAAAATAATCAAGAAAAGAGTATCAAGTTATGTTATTTCTATCCTCGGTTACGATATTATTTTTTCTTGTATTAATATCAGTGATTATTGGTCGACAGCTATTTAGATTTCTTCCAGAACGACTTTTAAGAGAAAATGCAATTTTATTTATTTCTCCAATCCTCGGATTTTCTCTACTAATAGTACTGTCAAAAATTTATGGTTCCTACTGGGCTTTCAACTTTAAATTATCAATTTATATAACATTAGCTTTAATATTATTAAGTTTAATTTTTGAAAAAAACTATAAGGAGTTAGTAAAAAATAGCCTGATTACTTTTTTACTAGGTTTTGTTGTTGCTCTTCCAGTAATTGCGCCCTTATTTTTATTTGATTCATACAATACATTCAATGATACTTTTACATATTTAGCCCAGTCTCAATGGCTCCAGACCCATTCATTTTCACAAAATGTTGTGGGGTCAGGAAATTACCCTGTTGAATCACAAATTTATCTGTATCAAACTCAGGGCTCAAGGATGGGAGCATCTTTTTTTCTGGCGTTTACTCAATCTTTGTTTGCTTTACAGTGGTCTTATTATGCATATTTACCAGTATTGGCTTTTGTAATAACTGTAGCTTCAATGACACTTTCGGGGATTATTCGAGAAATTACTTCTAGTGGAATTAATCTATCTCTTGCATTAGGTGCATTAGTATCCTTTACGCTAAATGGGTTTATTTTTGGTGCTCAATTTGGTTTTTTCCCTCAAACCTTCGGGCTATGTTTCCTAACGGGGTTTATTTACTTATTTCCAAAAATTGTTTGGCATATTTCATACGATAATAGAGAAAATAATTTTGTAAATTTATTTAAGTTCTTGATTCCATTCTCGTTGATATTGAGTGCTTTTATATATTGCTATAACGATATGTTTTTAGTGGTATCAGCCGTTGCTGGTTTTTATATAATATTTTGTTGTTCAAAAACAATTTCCTCAATTAGAGGTGTTATTAAATTAATTTTCCTCGTAAGCATTCAGCTATTAATTTTTGTAAATGTCGAATTTATAAGATTTTATAAATCAATTATTGGTGGAGCGTTTTCCTTGGCCAAGGGAGAGGCTCAAGCAGGATGGCCTGTTTTATGGAGTCCTATTGAATTTTATGCTCATTCATTTGGTTTTAAGTCTGCATTAGACTTATCGGGTCAACCTATCCTTTTTTGGATTGATTTCTTTATTTCACATATAGTATTTATTGTTATTATTTTTGGATTATTTTTATATTTTTTTAAGTCCAAAAAAAATAATAAAAAAATTAATGAAATATATCTTTTAATAATTGCAGCTAACTTGATATATATATTGTTATTTATTAAATTTCGTTATTTTTCAAATGGTTTTTCCCCTGGCGAAATTGGGAATACATTTCTTCAATGGAAGCTATCAAAATGGTTGGCTCCTTTTAATTTGGTGCTGCTTGCAGCATTGATAAGTAAGATGCTTCAAAGGAATGGCCGTATCAAATTCGCTGGGCAAGTTACATTTGGATTATTTGTTTTGTTTGGGGCCTATATAAACGTTTATCTATCTTCGCTTTACATAACATCGCCATTTATGGCAGAGGTAATGCGTAAGAGCTCGGGCTTTGATACCTTTTTAAATCTAAGAAGTAGGGTGGAGGCTATTCCAAAGGATGACATTATCTATCTGGGAATGCCTCATGAGCACCATAAGCTTTCACAAATGGTTATGTACGTTTTGTCGGATCGAAAATTAGCGGGAAAATACGAAGATGGCTACATAAGGGGGTCCATTCCGGAGGGTCAGAGGGATATGCCAATTTCTGGGTCTAAGTGGTTCTTAAGATATAAGCCACTAGTTAGCAAAGGCGAAGATCCTCTTGCTAGGGTCGGCCCTTTTTACTTGTATAGAACCCCTTTTGCGTTTTATGATTTATCCAGTATTTCGGGTGCATATGCTACAGAAGGGAGCGATCTCACTGGACGATGGAATTGGATTAAGGGCGATACTGTTTTTAAATTTAATTATTTCCATCATAACAAAGAGATGAAAAAATATAAATTAAGATTCCAATATTTAATAAATGGTGAAGAAAAAAATTTAAAAATTGTTATATATAACGTAAATAACAGAAGCAAGGTTTTTTCGGATGAAATTCACTTGGGCAAGGGCTGGGGTGAATATGAAAGCCTGCCATTGGAGCTATTTGATGGCCCCATTGAGATCCACTTTGTAGCTGATGGAGAGGCAACTAAAATATCCCGCTCTGATGATAGGCAGGCTAAATATGTGCTACAGAACCTCTCATTGGATTAGAGGAGTGATGAATTTGTTATTCAGGCATAATCAACTTTTGAAAAATAATAACTTATCTTAAATAATGATCCTAACTAAAACACCTTATCGAATCTCTTTTTTTGGGGGAGGTACTGATTATTATGGTTGGTTTAAAGATAATGGTGGTAGCGTTTTGTCGACATCAATAGATAAGTACTGCTATATAACTTGCAGATATCTACCAAAATTTTTTGATCATAAACATCGGTTTGTTTATTCCGAAATTGAAAGTGTTACTGATATTGAGGATATAAAGCATCCAGCAATTAAGGGAGTTTTAGACTGGATGAAGTGGGATTTGGGCGGGGGGGGGGGATCGAACTTCATCACGATGGGGATCTTCCAGCTAGATCCGGGTTAGGTTCAAGCTCTGCATTTACAGTTGGCTTGATTAATACGCTATTTGCGATGAATGGCAAAAGATGTTCTAAACTTCAGTTGGCGTCAGATGCTATTCATGTAGAGCAAGAGGTCATATGTGAATCGGTGGGGGCCCAAGATCAGATCGCAGTTGCCTATGGAGGATTTAATAGGATTGACTTTAACCGGAGTGGTGATTTTAAAGTAACCCCATTAATTATTTCAAGCCAAAGAAAAAAAGAATTTCATAGTCATCTAATGCTTATTTATACTGGCCAAAGTAGAATCGCTGCCAAGATAGCAAAATCTCAAATTGATAATATTTCACATAATTCTACGGCTCTAGGAAAAATCTATAAATCAGTGGATCTAGCAAGTGATATTCTTTTGGATGACAGTTTGGATATTCAGCAATTAGGATATTTGATGAGCGATATGTGGGAGTTAAAAAAAACTTTGTCTGGTCAGGTGTCAAATTCATTAATTGATGATCTTTATGTGCAAGCTAAATCTCATGGCGCAATTGGTGGAAAAATTTTAGGGGCGGGAGGCGGTGGTTTTATGCTTCTTTTTGTGCCACCAGATAAGCGCGAAAGTGTTAAACATTCTCTAGGAGACTATCTAGAGGTGCCATTTAGATTTGAAGAAGAGGGCAGTACAGTGACAATTTATCAGCCAACAGAAATATTTTAATGACTGTAAGACATTATAAAGATGTAATTGTTAAGAAACCTTGGGGTAACGAATATCTTTGTTACCAAAATGAGGAGTTGGCGATCTGGATTTTGCAAATAGATCAAGATGAAAAGACTTCCTTTCATTGCCACCCGAACAAAAATACAGGATTTATTGTCTTAAAAGGGGAGGTGGAGCTATCTTTTATGCGCCATTCATTGAGAATGTCTACCCTAGACAAAATTCATATATTTAGGGCTAGATTTCACTCGACCCAAGCCCTGTCTAAAAATGGTGCAATAGTTTTGGAGATTGAAACGCCTGAGGATAAAACTGATTTGGTTCGATTGCATGATGAATATGGTCGTCAAGGGAAGGAGTATGAGGGAAGTAACTTCGAAATCCCAAAACATGGAGACTGCATTTGGATTCCTGAGCCTATCAATAATTCTTCAGCAATCAACATTGGTGAATGCAGAGTGAGTCATATAAGTCCAAAGTCTAAGGAGGAGCTATACGGCGCAAGTGAAAAAGATTGTTTTATTGTTGCCAGAGGCGGGATTGTTACTTCAAGTTATCAAAAAATAATTTGGCCAGGGGACGTGATTGACGGTGTATCGCTTGAAAAATTATTAAAACCATTTGAGCTGGTTGTAGGTACTACCTTTATCAAGGTCACCACATGATCCATATATTTGATCTTGATAAAACTTTATGGGAAACCTTTGATAAGCATGGAAATTCAATATGGGCCAAACAACTCATTTTTCCAATTAAACTCGAGAATGAAGATTTAGTTTTGGATGATGTTGGATCTAGGTGCAAATTAAAGCCTGGTGCAAGAGAATATTTGAAATCATTAAAGGCTCGAGACTGTCAAATAGGTTATCTTTCAGTTGGAAGGCACTGGAGTCTTGGGGATGAGCACCAGCCGTCACTTGCCTTGATTAACTTGTTCGGCTTACAAGAATATTTTAATTATGTGCAGATCTTGGGTTATAAGACCAATAAAAAAAGTCAATATTTACTGGCGGAAACTGAAAAAATTACATTTTATGATGATGATGCCAATGTCATACAAGATCTAAAGCAATTGAGTAATTTACATATTATTGACGCTAGTAAAATTTCAGATTGGAGACATCTTTTAAAAAATGATTGATATTTTATTTGTACATCCAAATGCTTCGACCAAAATTTATCAAGGTTTAGCAGATAAACATTCAGCAATTGAGCCGCCTATTTGGGCCGCAATGTTGGCCAATAGCGTACGAGTCAAGGGTTTTTCTTGTGAAATACTAGACGCTGAAGTAGAGCGATTAGACTTTAAAAGTGCAGCAAAAAAAATTGTAGACTACAAAGCACGGGTTGTTTGCTTTGTAGTCTACGGCCAGCAACCAAGTGCCTCTTCGCAGAACATGACAGGTGCCTGTGCTTGTGCTGATGAGCTTCGTAAACTTGACGAAGATTGTTTTATATTATTTGTAGGTGGACATGTTGCTGCGTTACCGGCGGAGACATTAGCTCAAGAGCCCTCTATAACGGCTGTATGCCAGAATGAGGGTGTTTATACTATTCGCTCCTTATTAAGCATTTCAAATCTTTGTGATGACAATCTACTGGAAAAGATAGATGGTTTAGTGTTTCGAAATGCTGAGGGGGAAATAGTTATTAATGCACCTTCTACAATAGTTGCCAAAGAGAATTTAGAGGTTGATCTGCCTGGTATGGCGTGGGATTTACTCCTATCTTTGGATAAGTACAGGACAGCTGGGTGGCACTCCTGGTCAAACAATTCCGAAAAGACCCCTTTTGCTGCTCTTTATACTAGTTTGGGCTGCCCGTATCGCTGTTCTTTTTGTATGATTAATATTATTAATAAAACAAAGACAGGGCACAATATATCAAGTGCGGATAGTAATGTTTTTAGGTGGTGGTCACCAGAGTTTATTATTAAACAGTTCGATTATCTGGCCAACCAGGGCGTAAAAAATATAAAGATTGCAGATGAACTTTTTGTCCTAAATCCAAACCATTTTGTAAAAATATGTGAGTTAATAATTGCTCGAGGCTACGACTTCAATATATGGGCTTACTCAAGAGTTGATACTTGCAAACCTCAGTATCTTGATATTTTAAGCAAGGCAGGGGTTAAATGGCTGGGGCTGGGAATAGAGAATCCTAATAGCACTTTGCGAAGTGAAATCCATAAAGATGGTTACAAAGACATTAAGATTGTTGATTTAATAAGAATGATTCGTGAGGCCGGAATTAATGTGGGTGGCAATTATATATTTGGTCTTCCACAGGATACAAGGCAGTCCATGCAGGACACCTTAGATTTTGCTATGGAAAATTTGACTGATATGGCTAACATGTATTCCGCCATGGCATATCCGGGAAGCCCTTTGTTCTTATCTGCGAGAGATAGTGGGATGAAGCTTCCAGATAGCTACGCTGGCTACAGCCAGCACAGCTATGAAACTCAAAATATGTCAAATCCAAATTTATCAGCTGCTGAAATTTTAGAGTTTAGAGATTACGCATGGACCAAATATCACTCTAATCCTGCTTATCTTGATTTGTTAGAGAGTAAGTTTGGAATGCCTGCAAGATTAGATTTAGAGGATACTTTGAAAATTAATTTAAAAAGAAGATTATTGGGGGATTGAATGAAGACACTTATCATTACATGGGAAAATTTTCAAGATCAGGAGTTGGTCTATCCGTACTATCGACTTCGGGAAGAGGCAGCCAAGCCAGAGGAAGTTTTGGTAATGTCTAACGTGATAGGAAAATTTTTCGGAATAATGGGTTCCAATATGGAATCTCATGCATTAGTCTCAGATTTGAGCGATCCTAAACTGGTTAAAAAATATTTGTCTGAATATGATCTATTGGTAATTCCAGGCGGTGTTAAGGCACTAGAAAAGCTAAGACAGGAAAAACAAGTCATAGATTTTATTTCTGCTTGGAACGATTTGGGTAAAGTAATTGCAAGCACCTGTCATGGTGCACAATTATTAATTTCTGCGAAAGTGGTATCGGGAAGAAAAATCAGCGGATATTACAGTATCGCAGATGATATTAGTAATGCTGGAGCAACTTATGTAAACAGTCCGGTAGTACAAGACGGCAATATAGTTTCATCCCCTCACTATAATTGGATGGGGGAATGGATGAGCGCTGCGATTAATACGGTTAAAAATGGACCTAAATAAGAGTATTGAAAAAAAAATTTTTGAGAGAGCTGCATTATGCAGAGCTTTTGAGGAAGAGTTATTTCGTCAGGTTAAACTTGGAAATATTAAAATTCCAGTTTACCTTTCGGCTGGCCAAGAATACATTGCTGCAACTTTATCGGTAGCTTTGGAGGAGATGGGTGTAGTAGAGCGTCAAATTTTTATTCAACATCGTGGGCATTCAACTTACCTTAGTTTTGGAGGAGATTTAGATAGCTTGGTTTTAGAAATATTAGGAGACCCATCGGGGTGCGCTAATGGTATGGGGGGTTCAGCCTCAATACAATCTAAGGCTGCAAATATTTATGGGCATGATGGTTTAATGGGGAGTCATGGTCCAATAGCCACTGGTATGTGCTACGGTAATAAAATGCCAACATTGTGTTTTGCAGGTGATGCCGCAGCAGAGGAGGATTATTTTCTAGCTTCCATAGGCTGGGCATCAACCAAAAATCTTCCAATTTGGTATGTTGTTGAGGATAATAATTTTTCAATATTAACTGAAAAGAAGGTTCGGCGAAATTGGGAGATGTCGGATGTAGCTAATGCTTTTAAAATGCGCGCATGCAATATCACAGATGATCCGGAAGAAATATTGAAGAGCTTGCCAGAAAATTTTGATACACCTCTTTTATTAAATATAAATACAAATCGCCTTTTTTGGCATGCAGGGGCTGGCATAGACTCAACAGAAATATTTGATCGTCATAAGGATTTTTCGAATAAGTTTGAGCCTAATTGGGCCGAGCAGATTAACGATCAAGCAAGGAATAAAGTGAGGGATACTTGGAAAACCCATCTAAAGAGCTAAGAGAAGTTATCAAGGAGGTCATCGAGCACCATTTATTAAAAGAAAATGGTTTGGCGATGGGGCAATGCTTAACAGCGGTAGGTTGGGTTGGCGGAACTTTGCCAGAGCTATATGAAGAAAATGGAATGGTAGAGTTGTCAATGGCTGATGTTGCCGGTGGCGGTTTTGCAGTTGGTGCGGCCTTGTCCGGAAGAAGGCCAATGTACGTAATCAGGTATCAGGGTTTTAATTGGTTTAATGCCCCGATTATTATTAACTATGCCTGTAAGTCTAAGGAAATATGGGGCAGGCCATGCCCAATGTTTGTCAGATCAATAGCAATGGAGGGCGGCATAGGCCCTGTTGCAGGATCTTCTCATCATGCTTTGTATTACAGGATGCCGGGCGTGAAAATCTTGTCACCCATGACCCCTGGTGAATACCGAACAGCTTACAAAGAATTTATGGATGACAGTGAAGTCTATTATATATCTGAGCATCGGGGAGCATTTCCGAATAAAAAGGAATTACCAGATATTTTGTATGAGTCCCCCGATTACGCACTTTTTCCAATTTCGATAACACGTTTTGCAGCTGAGCAGGCATCTAGGGAATTATGGGATGAGTATTCCATTAAAGTAGCCGTCCATCACATATTCAGATTGAAGCCATTCTTAATGCCTGAAACATTTATAAAGACAATACGTAACTCTAAATATGGAGGCTGTGTACTTGATGATGATTATGTGGATGGAGTTGCAAAAAATATTGCTTATGATTTATCTGCACTAGCTCACAAGCAGCTTGATGTATTAGGATTGAAAAACCGCAGCGCAGGTTTTATTTCTGCCGTAGACAATTTGCCGCCATCTAAGATGGAAATTAAAGAATTAATTTTACAGAAGATGGGAAGGCTATGACTTTAGGCAGCCTAAAACACAATCCCTTAGATTGAGAACAACATGAAATTTCCTTTAATGCGTAACAATATTTTACGCGCCGATTTGGATGCAGTAATTGAGCATTTGAAGCAGGCTGATCCTATATTGACAAATGGACCAAATGTTCGTGAATTTGAAAAAGAATGGTCTCAATGGCTAGGAGTTAAATATAGTGTTTTTGTTAATTCAGGCGCCTCAGCAAATTTACTCACCATGGCAATTTTAAAAATTCGTCATCCGGAAGGCGGGGAGGTAATAGTTCCCCCATTGGCATGGGTCTCAGATGTTGCCTCTGTTTTGCAAAATGGGTTTATCCCAGTCTTTGCTGACATTGATCCCAGGACTTTAGCAATGGATACAGAGCAAATTCTCTCGAAGATCACCAATAAAACACGCGCAGTTTTTTTGACACACGTTCAAGGATTTGATGGAATTACAGATAAGCTTTTAAATGAGCTAGAGAGCTTAAAGATTCCATTAATTGAAGACGTATGTGAATCTCACGGGGCAACACATGATGATCAGCGTTTGGGGAGCTTAGGTTGGATTTCCAATTTTTCTTATTATTACGCCCATCACATGAGTACTATCGAAGGGGGTATGATTTGTACGAATGATCCCCTAGTCTATGAACAGGCGCGAATGCTTCGATCCCATGGAATGGTTCGTGAGGCAAGCGATCCAACAACTAAAGCGCAGTATCAAACAGATAATCCAGAATTAAATCCGGACTTCATTTTTGCATACGCTGCATACAATGCTCGAAATACTGAAATTGGCGGCATCATGGGCAGAAGCCAATTGAAGCGGCTTGATCAAATAGTTAAACGTCGTACAGAAAATCTCTATCGTTTTTTACAAAAAATTGATGCCTCAAAATATCGGACTGACTTTAAATTAGAGGGGTCAAGCAATTACGCCTTTAATTTAATTCTAAAAAAACCTGATGATGTCTTTGTAAAAAAATTAATGGCCAAGATGCGAGAGTCTGGTGTTGAATTCCGCCGCGGGAGTGCGGGCGGTGGCAATCAAATTCGTCAACCCTATCTTAAGGGCCTACTGCCAATAAATCATCATTTAGATTTTCCTCAAACAGAACATGTTCATTTTTATGGTTTTTATATTGGAAATTTTCCAGACTTAACCAATGAAGAGGTCGATGAGATTTGTTCAATTTTGAATTCGGTTGAATAAAATTTTATAAGATGCCAAATGCAATTATATTGGCTGGAGGCTTTGGAACTCGCCTACGATCGGTAGTGCCCGAGCTCCCTAAACCGATGGCCCCAATTCGGGGATTACCCTTCTTGGCCTATCAAATGCAATACTGGATTACTCAAGGAATCACCAGATTTACTTTATCAGTTGGATACAAGCATGATGTTATCCAAAACTATTTTGGGTCTCAATTTGAGGGGGTTCCATTGGAGTATGCAGTAGAAAAAGTTCCCTTGGGCACAGGCGGTGGTTTATTGAATGCCGTAAAACTATGTCAGGATAGTGTTAATTTTTTGCTACTAAATGGAGATACTTACTTCGAGGTTCAGTTAACTGATCTTCAAAAAGTTTCAACCTTGCAAGATGCAAGCTGGGTATTTTCTGTTTTTCGAACTCATGAGGCCGATCGCTATATGGGAATGGAAATTGGTACTAGCGGGAATATATTGAGCATGCAAAATGGTACAAAAGAGATTGGTTCTTTAGCTAATGGTGGGGTATATTGGGTAAAGACTGATAGCCTCAGTTCTTTTTCACAACAGAATTCATTACCATTCTCATTAGAAGACGATATTTTTCCTGAGTTACTGCGGTCGAAAGGAAAAATGATTGCATTAGAGGGGGATGGCCAGTTTATTGATATTGGAATTCCACAAGACTATGCTCGCGCGGCGACAATCTTACCTCGATTAAAAGCGGAGATTTAGGTTGAAATCCAATCCTATAAACTGTCTTCAAAAAAACTTACTAGCTTCGATAGAGGCTAAGCAGCAATTAATGGTCAATACTGAAGTTTTAGATCAATTTGAAAGAGCAGTAAGAATGGTTATCAACTGTTATAAATCTGGTGGTAGGCTTTACATTGCAGGAAATGGAGGATCGGCTGCTGATGCTCAGCATTTAGCAGCCGAATTTGTAAGTAAGCTTGCACGGGAGCGCGCACCTCTCGCCGCTGAGGCTCTAACAGTTGATAGTTCGATCTTAACCGCAATAGGTAACGATTATGGGTATGAATTAGTTTTTTCACGCCAACTAGAAGGCAAGGCAACCCGCAAGGATATCTTCTTGGGAATTACTACGTCTGGTAAGTCGTTAAATATTCTGAGAGCTCTTGAATCATGTAGAAATATTGGAATTCCTAGTATAGTATTTTGCGGAGGAGACGGCGGATTAGCAATTGATAAAGCAGACTGTACGGTTATCGCCCCTGGTACTGCTACAAGTACTATCCAAGAGCTTCATATTGTCCTTGCCCACACTCTATGTGAATGTGTGGAGGAATCTATTTTTGGAAATTGAGATGTTCAAAGGAAAAGAAAATGAGTAAAAATATTTTAGTTACTGGCGGTGCTGGCTATCTTGGGTCTACTATGGTTCCAGATTTATTGTCTGCGGGTCATAAGGTAACTGTTCTGGATAATTTTATGTTTGATCAGGCTAGCTTAAACCACGTTTGTAATAATCCTAACTTTAATATTACTAAAGGCGATATTCGCATCGAAAGTATAATGGCTCCATTACTGAAAAAAGCAGATGTTGTAATTCCCTTGGCGGCATTAGTTGGTGCTCCTTTGTGTAATTTAGATCCAGTAGGTGCCACTACTATTAATCATGATGCCATTACTTTGATGATCAAATTACTTTCTAAGGATCAAATAGTTTTAATGCCCACTACCAATAGCGCTTATGGTACGGGGGATGCAAATAATTTTTGTACTGAAGAATCTCCGTTGCGGCCTATATCGCAGTATGCAATTGAAAAGGTGGCAATAGAAAAAGAATTAATGCAGCGAGAAAATGCCATTAGCTTTAGATTGGCTACTGTTTTTGGAATGTCTCCTCGTATGCGGATTGACTTATTGGTAAATGACTTTACTTATCGTGCCGTTAAGGATCGTTTTGTAGTTCTTTTCGAAAGTTCATTTAAAAGAAATTATGTACATGTTAGGGATGTTTCTCGTGCATTTCAACATGCAATCAATAATTTTGAAACTATGAAAGGGCAAATTTTTAACGTTGGATTATCAGAAGCAAACGTCTCAAAAAAGGAGCTATGTGAGGCTATCCAAAGACTTATTCCTGAATTTATCTTTCTAGAAGCGCCAGTTGGCAAGGATCCAGATCAGCGCAATTATATTGTTTCTAATGAAAAATTAGAAAAAACAGGCTATAAGACTTCAATGTCATTGGAGGCAGGAATAGCGGAGTTAATCAAAGGTTATACGATGATTAAAAATACCCGTTATGGAAATGTCTAAATTAGCTAATGAAGGTACATAGTAGGAAATTAGTAGCGCAGAATTTACTCTTTAATATCTTTTTTGATCATGTACAAGATGATCTTGGTAATGAAGTTAAGGAGTACTTAGTTGTTTCTCCGAAAAATTCAGAGCCTAATATGGTTACTGGCTGCGCAATATTGCCCATTTTTAATAATCAAGTTGGCTTAATTTATATTGAACGTCCCGCCATTCGAAATTTTTCTTGGGAAATACCCCATGGATTTATCGATCCAGGGGAGACCCAGGAATCATCCGCTCAAAGAGAGTTGCTTGAAGAAACTGGTTTAAAAGTTGATATTTCGCAATTTATCTCTCTGGGATATATCACTCCTGACTCTGGGGTATTGGCTGGGAGAGTTCAATTATTTACAGCCGAAGGCAAAAGTTTTTCAGTACCAGTAGTTAGCGAACTAGGTTTGACTAAATTCAAGTTTTTTGATTTTTCAGAGTTTGAAAGAATGATTCTTTCCTCTGAAATACAGGATACTTTCACGATTGCAGCTTGGTTTAAATATCGCCAATTTAAAGGTGCGGCAGCCTTTTAAATAAAGACCTTAGTTTTGAACTGGAAGCAGATAGGGTTAATAAAAGTGATTTATACATAGAGCTTGAATTTAAAATAACTTTCGGTTTTGCAATTGGTGGTGTTATTCCAAGTAGCGTACACTGATCTTTAAGACAGGTAATTATCGATCCAAAATAATCTAGAACTTTTATATTGCTTGAATTTTGAAAAAATGGCATGTAAGAAAACTTAGTAAGCATTCCTTCTAATAAATTTTTATTTGTGCAGGCCCTCCAGGCGGCTTCACTGGCTCTAAAGTTGAAATTCTCAATAGTTCTTTTATAGCATTCCTCAAGTTTTTTTGTCTGTTTGACTATATCAAAATTATTAATAGCGAACTTCCTGGCGCAATGACCATATTCAATAGCTATTTTAGGGTTAGAAAAAATACTAATGCATTCATTAGCTATTTCATCCGGTGTGCCAAAATTTAATATTTTTAAATCTTGACCATCAATAAACTTGTTAGCAATATTGACGTTTGGTATTAAGATTGGCTTTCCCATTCCCAAGAATTCAGGTAATTTAGATGGAAGCCTTAAATCTTCAAATGGATCAATTCTTCCCGGCTGAACAAAAATATCAGCTAATCCCATGACGTTAGGAAGCTGTGATCTATCTATTACACCAACATCAATAATGTATTTTCTTGCGTCAGGCCCCAACTCATCAATAAAAAACAAGGGGTTTGGGCCCGTTCTTATGAGGACACAATCTATTCCAGCATTATTAATTAATAGGGTTGCTATACATAAATCTTTTATTGCAGGTAGAGTAAAGCCATTTAATCCTCCGGGATAGACGATAATCTTGGCGGCATCAGATATGCCGAAAGTTTTCCTCAGTAAATGATCTTTTTCAAGCGGACGAAAAAAAGTTAAATCAATTCCCCAGGGAATCACTTCACAGGGTATCGAGGGCGGCACTTCTATTTCAAGCTTTTCCTGTATCAAGATAATTACGTCGGCATAGCCTAAGAAAGTTTTGTAATCATTTGGATGTGACAGGCTGGGGGGTATTAGAGTAGATAGCTCTTTAAATGTTAATTCTTTTAAATTCTCACCAATAGAATTAAGGTAATGATCCGTTATCCAAAATTCGTTGTCTTCTAAATATATGGCTAAAGGTGTCGGTAAAATTGACATATATTTTTCAACAAAGCCAAAAACTACTTGTCTAGGTGTGCATGCATGAATAATGCTAGCAGGTTCATTATTCTGGTAAATATTAAGTGGGGATTTTAGTATCTCGGAGAAGGAGCATGCGCGAAAAGAGCTTGAAGTTTCGGGAATCCGATGGATCGAGTCATCTGGAATTGCTATGACACAATCATGCCCGAGTTTTTTTAATTCTTCCGTAAATGAAATTATTGGATTTGATGTATTGGTAGAAAAATCACCGTATAGTACAAATAATATATTCATTAATTATTCAAAAAGTTAAGATTTTTTTAAATTCAAATTAGATTCAGGGTATTATTAATTCTTTTAATACTTGATCATTTTATATTATGAAAATAGGATTTGACATATCCCAGACTGGAAAAAATAAAGCCGGATGTGGCTATTATGCTTACTCCATTGCAAATTCAATAGAAAGAATGCCCTCCGAGCTTGAGATTTGGTCATATCCTAACTTTGGCGACTTTTATTACGATTCTGACCTGCAAAATAATTTACCTAATGGGATTGCGAAAAATTACTTTCCAATGCTAAGTAATTTTTCTGAGATAACTAAATTTTGGAATGATAGTAATCTTGAGATATTGCTTGGAGAGCCAGATATTATTCATTCAAATAATTTTTGGTGTCCAACACAGCTGAAAAAAACAAAATTGGTTTATACCTTATATGATTTAAGTTTTATTGAAAATCCAAACTGGACTACAGAAAGAAATAGAATCGGATGCTTTGAGGGTGTTGTTCGTGCCGCATGCTATGCGGACTGGATTGCTGCTATTTCTGAAAATTCAAAATCTCATTTCCTTAAAGTATTTTCTCATTTTCCAGAGGATAGGATCAAGGTTATATATCCTTGCACTAGGTATGATGCGCAAGGAAGTATTAATACTTTTGTTGGGGCGAAGGTTGATGGCTTAATTGCAGGCGAGTTTTGGCTTAGCGTCGGGACAATTGAGCCAAGAAAAAATCAACTCAATTTAGTGGAAGCATATGCTAGCTATCTCAAGAGGGGTGGAAAGCCTATGCCATTGGTGATGGCTGGTGGTGAGGGGTGGCTAATGTCAAGCTTTGAGGATAGAATTAAGCAGCTCGGAATAGATGCAAAAGTAATAAGACTGGGCTATGTGTCTGATGATGAGCTGTGTTGGCTCTATAAGAATTGTTTTGCAAATATCTACACCTCTTTTTTTGAGGGATTTGGACTTCCCGTATTAGAGGGTATGCAGTTTGGTGCTGCAACAATTGCATCTAACGCTTCATCGATTCCAGAAATTTGTGATGGTGCTTCAATACTTGTTGATCCATATGACGTAGATGATTTAGCTGAAGTTCTATATAGATTATCAACGAATGAATCCCATAGGGAGAGCCTTAGGAGGGCAGCCCTTATCCAAAAGGATCATTTTAGTTGGGAGAAAAGTGCTCAGCAGATGCTTGATTTGTACTCAGCAGTATATGAACTTCCTAAAAGGTTTAGCAAATCGTGATGGATGAACATTCATCCATGGACTCTCAGATAATGGGCTTGGACCTCCTATCTAGAGTCTTGGCTGGTATCCCAACCTTGCCTAAAGAATATTTGCAGTGTACATTTTATGATGCTCCACTATTAAATCCTTTGCTACAAATAATTGATATTGAGCCCCATAGAAATAATCGATCTAAGGCAGAATTTCATGGGAAATTTTCAATTTTTTGGAATATTGAGAGTAATTTATTTGAAAAGATTGAATGGCCAATTCTATTAAACGAGGCTATTACTTTGCTTGGGGAGGTTGGTTATCTGGTTACAGCTACAAGGGATAATGAAAATGGAGCTCTTTTTGGGCTGAAGAATCTTATATATAGACATCCTTTAAGGAAAGTTGAATTAATTGATCAATTCAATACTCAAAATGGACTCATAATTAGCGTAATCAGGATTGAAAAGATAGGTTTCGATATAAATCCTAGCAAGAATTGGTCTTTTGTCTTTCTATCAAATGGAAAAAAAGCAGAAAGAATTAAATCAACAATTAGTCAAATCTATGGGGCGAAAGAAAGTTTTGAAACTCTCAATAAATCTGAGATAGACGTAGAAATATTGGTCCTGGGACCGCGTTTAGATGGAGTAACAAATCTTCCGGTAAGGTATTTTGATGAATTTATCGCCCCTAAAGATGGCATAGCTAGAATTGGAGCTAAAAAGAACTTTGGCCTATCTATGGCTAGAAACCCAAATGTTTGTCTATTGCATGATAGATTTTCATTGGATCCAAATTTCTTTAATAACTTCGACGCCTGGGGTTACGATTTTGATTATTTAACTGTCGAGCAATATTTTGATAGTGGGGAAAAATTTTCTCCGATCTTAGGATTTGATGAATTTTCATATAAAAAAATTCAAATGTTTTATTACGAAAATAGCTATCAATACCACCCAAATGGATATATTAATGGCGGATTCATTATTTTAAAAAAATACCTTCATCAATTTTGTAACTTTAATCCACTACTGCTCCACATTGAGGCTGAGGATATAGAAATTGCAAATGTACTAATTAACTTTGGGATATTACCAAGAGTTAATATGTATACATTTGCTAAAACTGAATACACGCAAGTATTGAATAACTTGCTGCGAAAATAAGATGACAATACTTAATATATTGATACCAATGGCAGGTAAAGGTTCGCGCTTTGCTGTTGAGGGCTATGATCTTCCAAAGCCATTAATTGACGTAAATGGTATTCCAATGATTCAATTAGTGATTGAGAATATTAAGCCAAAGATTCCACATCATTTTATTTTTATTTGTCTGGAGGATCATGTAAGTAAGCACAATATTGATAAATTTTTATTGTCCATTGAACCTACTGCGAAAATTGTATTAGTCAATCAAGTGACGGGGGGTGCTGCAGAGACTGCAATGCTTGCTTCACAGTCGGTAGATCAAAATATGCCACTATTGATTGCTAATAGCGATCAATATCTCAATTTTGACATTAATCATTACATCAACTTTCTCGAAGCGTCGCTATCCGATGCCAATATTATGACGATGAATGCTACTGGAGAGAAATGGTCTTTTATCAAAAAAAAAGGTCAGCTTGTTTCTGAGGTGGCTGAAAAAAAAGAAATTTCTACCGAAGCAACTGTGGGCATTTATTTTTTTAAGCACGGTAGAGATTTCTTTCGATATGCAAAAAATATGATCGAAATTAAAGATAAGACTTTAGGTGAATACTACGTTGCGATGGTTTATAACTACTTAATTAGAGCTGGTCTTGCAGTAGATTCTTATAATGTTGGAAATGTTGAGGATCGGGTTTATGGTTTGGGTACTCCATCAGATTTAAGGCTTTATTTAAAAGTAAGGGGTTGATCTATTGAATATTATTGCGCATCGAGGACTATTCAATGACAATTCAGAAGGAAATTCAGTTAAGGCTTTTCAGGAAGCAATTTCTGCGGGATTTGGTATTGAAATTGATATACGAGATTCAATGAGTGAGATAGTGATTGCTCATGATTTGCCAATCGGTGGAGAGAGTTTGTTTAGTGATGTTTTAAAAATCCCATCCATTCATGACATCTGCATCGCTATTAATATTAAATCTGACGGAATGGGGAGAAAAATATTTGATTTACTTGAACTGTATTCTATTAAAAACTATTTTATTTTTGATATGTCAGGGCCTGAGTCCTACAAATTATCGCAAATGGGTTTGAAAATATTTAGTCGTTGGAGTTGTTATGAAGAGCCTTCTTTTCTGAGTATTTCTCAAGGAGTATGGGTAGATTGCTTCAATGAAATTTATATGACTGATTTAAAGATAAGGGAATTGCTAGATCACAAGAAAGAGTTGTGCTTTGTTTCCCCTGAGCTCCATGGATATTCACCCTATGAGTATTGGCATCTTATTAAGAAGTATAGCAAGCGCAATTCAATTGCTATTTGTACGGATATTCCATTTGAAGCAAATAACTTTTTCAATCTATGATTAAAGCAATTATCTTTGACATGGATGGTGTGCTTGTTGATGCTAGAGAGTGGCACTTCTTAGCATTAAATAGAGCTCTTCAATTATTTGGGTATGAGATTACCAGAGGTGATCACCTTTCCATCTTCGATGGTCTTCCTACCAGTCGTAAGCTTAAAATGCTTACTGAACAAAATCAATTCCCAGAGCAATTGCATTTATTTGTAGGGGAGATGAAACAAAAATACACAGAGCAAGAAATTTTTGAACACTGCCGACCAGTATTTAGGGTTGAATATGCACTTTCTGAGCTAAAAAAGCAAGGTTATCTATTGGGTCTTGGTACTAATTCAATTAGCTACACCAAGGATCTTATGTTGAGAAAGTCAGCCATCAATCATTATTTTGATATTGCACTCTCTAATGAGGACGTTATACATCCAAAGCCAAATCCAGAAATTTATATAAAAATCATCAATTTTTTTGGGCTAAGACCAAATGAGTGTTTGATTCTTGAGGACAATGCTTACGGCCTTGAAGCTGCAAAATTGTCTGGTGCGCATGTATTGAAGATTAACTCCGTGGAAGAGGTAAATTTAAAGAATATTATACAAAAAATTTCACTATGTGAGGTTGTAGCATGATTGCTTTAATGATGGCTGCACAAAATCATCCAATGGATACCAAAGATTGGAATTTTCTAACTATGTTTGAATTTAATGGTAATTTATTATTACAACAATTAATCAATAATCTTGTTGAAATTCCAAATATTGAAATGAAACTAGTTGTAAATGAAGAGCAGTGTCGCTCCTTTCCCCTTAAGAATTTGATAAAAAAAATATACGAGAATACTGATATTTTGGAAATAAGCGGATCAACTAAAGGTGCAGCTTGTTCGGTGCTTTTAGCGATTGAAAAAATTGATCCTGAAGATGAGCTCCTTGTAGTTAATACAAATGAAATTTTAAATGCAACTTTTACCGATGTTATTAATCATTTTAGGAATAAAAAATTCGATGCAGGACTTGTATATTTTGAATCGCTTCACCCTAGATACTCTTACGCAGATATTAATGATGAAGGATTGGTAACAGAAGTTGCAGAAAAATTTCAAATAAGTAATCATGCAACAGCTGGTTTTTATTGGTTTAAAAAGGGAAAATATCTTACTCAGGCAATTATGGAAATGATTAGAAAAAATGATTCAATCAATAGCTTTTTCTATGTATGTCCAGCTTTTAATCAAATTATATTGAGCGGTCTATCTGTTGGATCCTATGAAATATCACAAAACCAGTACATACCTCTAAAATCCGCTTCTTCCAGGTCCGTAGAAAGAAACTTGTAATGAAATCTCATAATTTAAATGAGTTCATTAAGGGGTGGTTAGTCGGTGACTTTAAACCAAGTTTGCTTGAGTGCAAAGAGATTGAGGTAGCAGTAAAGCGATATCTTCAGGGCGATTTCGAGCCAGAACATTATCATAAAGTTGCAATTGAAATTTCTGTCGTAGTCTCTGGAACAGTAGTGATGTGTAATAAAACCTGGGGCGAATCAGATATTATCGTTTTGCAACCTGGGGAGAGTACTAGTTTTCTAGCGAAAACCGACGCAGTTATATGTGTTGTGAAAGCCCCTAGCATTAAAAATGATAAATTTCTCCTTAAGTAGTTTTCTTACTACCGCGTTAAAAAAATTATTCACTGGCTTTTCAATTGTAATTTTTGCTACTTTTACTGGTATATTAGTGTTTGAGTACCTTGCCAAAAAAAATAAGATTGGAGAGGATATTTACCAGTGGGAAAATCGCTACATGTTGTTTAAAGGTGAACCCCTGGGGCCTGTCTTTAAAAATGTAGAAAAATTTTTCTTATACATTCCTAATGCTAATATTCATAGCACTACTTATTATGCTGTTAAGTCAGACTGGACCCTAGAGTACGATTATCATTTTTTGACAAATAACTACGGTTTAGTTCAAAAGAAAAATCTAAGGCAGGATTATCCCAGCTTGATTCTGCTTGGGGATTCCTATACTGAAGGACAGGGCTCTTCTCCATGGTTTGAAAATTTTTCTTCCAACTTTCCTGACGAATCACTGCAATTAATTAACGGAGGATTATTAGGAACTGGTTTTGAGCAATGGTTACTTTTATTAGAATATCTTAAAAAAAACAATATTCATGTATCTAAAGTAGTAGTTATTTATATATCCGATGATTATCGAAGATCGGCATGGAACTTCACTCCCAATACTTTAAGTTGCATTAATAACTATCACGCTTGCGAGGGAAATGAAAATTTCTATGGGATGCCAGATAAGAATGGATTACTAGAGTTCTTGGAGAAGATGCGTGGATATCGTAAACAAGAGCTTGATAAAGCTAATGTGCCGGTAAAAGATTTGAAATACTATTTCTCTAACACCTACAAGGTATGGCAATCTTTTTCACAAAAAAATAAAATTGAGATTAGCAATGATTTTCCTGCCAATACGCTAGGAATTCAGAAATTAATTGCCTCGTATGGTCAAAATCTACTATTTATAAATTTGCCTCAAAAAGATGAGGTAGTTCGTGGAGAAATTTCACCTCTTGGGATTGTTGCTAGAGGCGTAATTGAGAAAAGTGGAGGTGAAATTTACGATGGATTTAGTAAATGTAATTTGAAAAAGGAAGATTTTTTTGCCCTGGATGGGCATCCAAATTCAAAGGGCTATCAAAAAATTTCATTATGTGTTCAAAGTGCAATTCAAGAGAGGTGGCAGCTAGAAAATCATTAATACATTGAGCTTATATGTAACTAGCTTAGCTTAACCTCAAGTATCGGGGGAAATGTTTACTTTAAAGTCGGCGCCACATGCTGCAAGAACCAGTTATAGGCGTCTTGGATACCA